>NZ_JBIVXF010000002.1:0-966017 GCF_044769045.1 Streptomyces sp. NPDC090741
AATCCACACCGAACCCGGAAGGCCCTCACTCGTTCAAGATCCCTCAGCCGAGACCTGCATCACCCGTCCACAACCTCCCTGGACAGAACACCTAGCTGTGCTTCGACTGTCCGGCAGGCCTGCACTGGAACCCGCGGATCAATGAATGCGACTACCCGGCCTCTGTCTGCGTCGACCCGCTGGAATGCGTGGATCAGCCCGCGGCCGCCGAGCCACGTCGCAGGGCTTGCGCGCTGGTCGTCGCGAAGCGCTGCCGGCGCCGGGTCGAGCGCCTGGTTGCAGTTCCGCGGCCCCACCGCACGCTGCGGGCTGGCGCGATCCGCGTTGGACAGGCCGGGCCTGATCAATTCTGCTGCCGGGGCAGGTGCCTGTCACGGATCATGGGCCATATGAGCATGGGCGAAGGACTCTGGGTGGCTGGGCATCAGATTCATCGGCTGCGAGACGGGTGGGGACCCGAGCTAGTGGCCGCCTTCACTGACGAGATGCTCTGCGCGCGGCATGTGTCGGCAGCCATGGTCTACGGGGAAGGCGCTGGTGACGACGCCTGGGTCGAGT
This sequence comes from Streptomyces sp. NPDC090741, assembly GCF_044769045.1. NCBI lineage: Bacteria > Bacillati > Actinomycetota > Actinomycetes > Kitasatosporales > Streptomycetaceae > Streptomyces > Streptomyces sp. NPDC090741. The sequence continues at coordinate 559 of NZ_JBIVXF010000002.1, forward strand.
ACTCGCTTGAGGGGCCGGGCCCGGTCGTTTCGCAGCGATTGAGTCTGCTCGGATACACCAGGGCCGCAACGATGAGCTTCCTGGACGGACTGCTGGATGGAAGCTACTTGGCGTGGGGTATCCCCTCGTTCTTGGAGGAGGAACGCCAGCGGCAGGAGGCTGAGCGCACCCTGCTGGATACCAGCACTGCGGACGATTGGATTGCAGCGGTAGCGGCTGGTCCGGATGGTCTGTCTCCGCTGACACCGGGCGGATTCACCTGGTTCCTTCGCCTCCTCGATTACACGGAGCCCGGCTTTGCTCTGCAGGCTGCCCTCATGGCCTTTCCGGACGCCGAGGTGACGTTCATCCTGGACGCGGACGATCCCGACCTGGTGGGTGAAAATAGCGAGCTGAACAATATGTGTGTGGATGCATTGGATCAGGTACACCAAGCCTCAGCCGCGCACGCCCCTGTGATCGTCCTGACCGAGGGCAGCAGTGACGTGGCCATTCTGGAGCCAGCCCTCGCACTGCTCTACCCGCACCTGACAGACCTCGTACGCTTCATGAACTACGCCAATAACGCACAAGGCGGAGCCGGTTCCCTCGCCACAACAGTACGAGCCTTCGCTGCGGCTCACGTCGCCAACCCCGTCATCGCGTTGTTCGACAACGACACAGCGGCCGCTGACGCGCTTCGTCCCCTCTATCGTGACAGCGCTCTGCCGAGCAGCATCAAGGTGCTCCGATACCCGCCCATTGCGCTGGCCACCCGCTATCCCACCCTGGGGCCCCCTAGCGAGCAAGCCCCGGATGGACGGATCTCTGCAGCCGATGTCAACGGACTCGCCGGTTCGATCGAGCTCTACCTCGGTGAAGACGTTCTCGTAGGCTCTGACGGTGCGCTCCGCCCTGTGCAATGGAGCAGTTACAGCAAGGGCAGCAAGCAGTACCAGGGCGAGATCACCGATAAACGCGACCTCCAGGTGGCATACCAGACCAAGCTGGCTAAGGCCCGGGAGAATCCGGACATCATGAACGAGCAGGACTGGAGTGGAATACGCGCCATCCTCGACATGATCATCCGTGTATTTGACTAGGCAATGCAGCCCAAGGGTGCGTAGCCGTAGGCCGCCGTCAACGATCCTGATGCCGAGTCACCACAGTTGGCTCGAGCGCCGCGCCGGGGTCTGACGACTGTCAGAACGGTGGCTCGGTGGGGTAGGCCGATTGTGCAGCCCATGCGCCCTGTGGAAGTGGCAGGTTGGTGACGACGAACAGATTCAGAATGTCGTCGCGGTCCATGAAGATGATCTGGCTGCGCTTCAAGGCGTCAAGGTGGTTTCCGAGCCAGTTGCGGGCCGCCTTCGTGATCTCACCACCTGCGACGATGAAGGCGTGGTCGACGAGGACTCGCCTTCCGACCTCGGGGTCGAACACCTCGTGCCCGAGCATCATCGTCGCCTGATTCAGGATCTCGGCGACGTTGGCGTTCGAGCCCCGCGTGACCCCCGATGCGTCGAGCTTTCCCTTCTTCACCTGTATGCCGAAGTAGAGGACATGCTGCGTCGGCAGGGTGTATTTCATCCAGATGTCTTTGCCGTATTCGAGCGCCTTGTCTCGGTGGCCTGCCGCGGTGACGCGATGGAAGCCAAGTTGCCGGAAGAGGGGCAGCAGCACCTCTTCGATCATCGAATCCTCGGAGGCCGACTGCAAGTACGACAACAGCTGTTCGCGGCGTTCCTGCTCCGCCTGCGGGAAGGGGCGATGCGGGTTCGGAGATGGTGCTGCGATCATGCTCGTCGCTACGTGCCGCAGATAGCACTGCTGGTCCTCCGCGTAGAACGCTTCGAACCCTTCTCGGGCCAGGGCGGCGTTGAGCATCGCCAAGGCGCCTGGTCTGCCGGCTTCGTCGTTCAAGGCTTCCGACTTGTCCATCAGGCGGGTGATCACGCGGGCGAAAGAGTCGGGTACGGTTGTCGAGCTTGCGCGAGGCTCCTTCAGGACCAGGGCGAGCGTGTCCGCCACCCACTCCCTGCGGGTGGTGCCGTCGTGCCTGTAGTCGGTATCGGCCTCTTCGAAGAACTCCGTCAGGTACTTGCTGCTGCGGTAGACGAAATGGGACGTCTCCTCCGGGAAGTTGCCGCAGATCATGTCGCCGATCTGAGTAAGTGTTCGCCGCCTGAACTCCATCACACCTCTTTCGCCTGCGCGGATCCCGACTGTAGTCCTCACCACTGACAGTCGTCCGGGCTTCGCGTGGCCAAGCCTCAGTCTCGCGCTGCTCCAGCGCTACCACGCCGAGTACGCCCTCACTGCCCCCTGGGAGAACGACAGCACATCATGATCGCCTTGACCGATGCTCCGGAGAGCAACACACACCGATCCGCTGCGCAGCCCCGGTCACTGCCCAGATTCCTGGCAGCGCGCTGCTGCCGTTGCAGGCCGTACTGAGCAACGCCTCGTCCGTGGCGATCAAGCATGGTGGCTGGGATGCTATGCGGCCAGGCCGACGTCCAGGATCTTGGCGGCCTTGCCGATGGAGCCGGGCATGAGGTGGCGGTAGATCTTGAAGGTGATGTCGAGGCTCTTGTGGCCCATCCACTCGGCGACGTCGGTGATGGGGATGCCGTTGGTGAGGCAGTTCGAGGCGAAGAAGTGGCGGAGGCTGTAGATCACCATGCCCTCGGGGACATCGACCTCACCCGCGCGCTTGATGCGCTGCCACTGGTTCTGGAGGTAGTAGGCCAGGAACGGCCTCGTAGGGTCCATGGGGTGGCGGAGGAGGTAGCCGTCGACCGTGCCGTGTTTGTCGGCGTACCACTCGATCGTCTCGCGGACGCGGGCCGGGAGGGGGACGTCGCGGTAGTCGGTGGGCTTGCGGTGCTTGAGACGGCCGTAGGTCTTCGTGGTCTGGTTGACCTGCTCGGTGATGCGGTAGACGTCGCCGGCGACGAGGTTGTTGAGGTTGACGGCGAAGGCTTCGCCGTTGCGCATGCCGCAGCCGCTCATGAGGTCGGCGATGAGGAGGAAGCGGTCGTCGCCGGCGGTGCGTATGTCGCGGAGCTGGGCGGGGGAGGGGATGACCGCGCGTTCGGGGTCGTACTGCGGGGGCTTGACGCCCAGGACGGGGTTCTCGGTGTAGATGCCGAGGCGGTAGGCGTCGAGGAGGACGGACTTCACCTTGTCGAAGGCGTTGGACTGGGTGGCCAGGCCGGCACCGTTGCGCTCCATGGTCCGGATGAAGCCGTCGACGACCTTGTGGTCGAAGGTGCTCATCCGGCGGCTGCCGAGGGTCGGGAGGATGTGGTGCTCGAGCAGGGACTGCAGGGTGCGGAGCGAGGACTCGGCGAGGTCGCGCTGGCCGGCCTTCCACTCCGCGGTGTACTCGCGGAACTGCATCGCGCCGTACTTCTGGATGCGCTCCGCCTTGCTCTGGTTCCTGGGAGCGGCCTTCTTCTCCTGGTAGATGGTGGTGAGGCGGTCGATCGCCTTCTCCTGGGTGGAGAAGCCGGCCTCCTCGGTCTGCTTCCCGGCCGCGCTGCGGTAACGGATCGTGTACTCGTGCGGGCACTTCGACCAGCGGGACTGCGGGTGCTCGCAGTCCTTGTAGAAGGTGCCCATGCCATGGGCGAGCGACTTCGTTGCCATGCGGTGCGGGACTCCTCGGGCGCCAATGCTGACCTTTTGCTGACGCCGGAGGGTCCAATACGTTCCTGACCTGCACGAAGACGGATATCTCGTGTTACGTTCTGGAACTGGATCGGACGCTCCCAAGAGGACATCGCAGGCTTCCGCGAAGACTGGATGAACGGCACCCGCTACGGCGAGGTGAAGGGCTACGACGGTGCTCCGATTCCGGCTCCGGAACTCCCCCCAACTCGCTTGAAGCCCAGGGGTAGAACGCGCTGAACAGCGCTGATGTCATCAAAGGTGCGGGCTGCACGTGGCGGCTCGCATCGTTCCGCTTCTGAGGGCCCGGCGGGAGTCGACGCGATCTCGGCAGTGGCATTTTGATCTTGGCGCCGAGTCTCATGTGGATCAGGGTGTGGTCAGGTCTAGTCGAACGAATGCTGACACTTTGCTGACTCTACTGATGAGTAGTTAGATGTCTGTAGGGAGAGTCGGACGCTTCCTCGTTGCAGAGGCGCGTCACGCAGAGGTGCCGGTCGCGAACCGGTTGGCTGCCCCGGACAGGGCCGGTTCGCCCCCCCCTTCAGGGTCGAAGGCCGCAGTTGGCCCGCGGCGGAGGCGGCCTGCGAGGTTGTAGGCAGTCAACAAGGCGCCGTGCTGGAGCCGCCGCGGTCGCGCCGGCAGGGCCCCATGCCTGGGGGCGTGTTCAGCGGGTGCTCACGGGTGCGGTTTGGGGAGGTCCGGATGTGGCCGGCACGGGACGCCCTGGAGCGGCTGGAGGAGGCTGAATACGACGCCCAGTTCAAGAAAGGGCCGACCGGCCGGTTCAAGAACCTCATCTTCGCGGCGGACGGCCCGAAACCCAAGATCGTCTTGCGTGACGCGGTCAACAACGATGCGGAGATCGTCTCGAACGCCGACAACTGCCTGGTGTTCACTGATCCCTTCTCGCCGTACGGCCTCACATGGCGTGAGATGGTCACATGGTGGGCCGACCGGCAGCAGGCGGACCCGAACGACCGCCGTACCGCGCACGCGCTGTACGCGAGGCTCGCGGCGTCACTGGACTCGGAGCCCGAGCGGCTCCTGTTCCGCACCTACTGTGCGCGCTACGGCGCAGCGGGAGGTGATGAACTCCCCGCCCTCATACCGCAGGTCTACCTCCACTACGACCCCTACACGCGCAGGACTCCAGGCCACACCTCGGCCCTCGCGCGGCAGCGCATGGACTTCCCCCTCCTTACCCCGGACCGGTCGCGCATCGTCATCGAGGTCGATGGCGTGCAGCACTACGCCGACGCAACCGGGAAGGCGTCGCCCAGGATCTACTCGGAGATGGTCGCCGAGGACCGGCGGCTCCACCTCATGGGCTACGACATCTACCGTTTCGGCGGTCACGAGCTTGCTCGTCCGAATGCTTCCACCATGCTGCACTCGTTCTTCGGCGAGCTGCTCTCACGGCACAAGCGGCCCGGCGCTTGAGGCGGTTCGCGCTGCGCAGGCGGTCTCTCCTTCCGGGAGATTTCTCGAGGTGCGCGCCGCTGGTGTCCCACGCTGTACTCGGCTGACCAGCTCCGGAGACATCTCGGCGATGAGGCCCTCGATGAGCTTCTTGATTTCGTCGTGGATCGCCCGGACGGCCTCGACGCCCTGGGTGGCGGGGTCTTCGAGCTGCCCGTCGAGGTCGAGGCCGTTCGCGTGCCGTCTCGTCTTCAGGTCCGCGACGCCTCCCACCACGAGTGTCAGACGATACGGAGTATCGGTCTCGTGTCGGGTGAGCCCAGCAGGCAGCGGACGCGCTCGGGATGCCATCCCGACTCGTCGGCCGGACGGGGGATCGTGAGACCTTTCTCCCGCTCGGCGAGTTCGTATGCCTGACTGAGCAGAGCGGGCTGTTCGCCGGGGAACCCGTCCCGGTCGACCGGCTCGGGGGTGAAGCCGGGGCGAGATGTCGCGGTCGCCAGGGCCGCAATTCGCCGCACGCCGGCTCGGACTCATCACGCGCCGAGGTCAGCCCTCCCCAGCCGTACGGCTCCTGCGAACCGGGCTCCTCGCTGCAAGCGGAGCAGGTGTGCATGTGTCGAATGGTGGTCAATCTGCCGAATCGCGTTCAACTACGCCGTTCTCCTGCTTGTTCGCCCAGCACGATCTTCCACACTCGGGTCGCCACCTGGAGGTTGAGCCGGTCCTCGACGTTCGCGAGGTCGTTGCCGCTGATGTTGCGGATGCGCTGGAGCCGATAGCGCAGCGTGCTGCGGTGGATCGCGAGGGATTCGGCGGTCTCGTCGTAGTTGCCGCCGCAGTCGAAGTAGTGGGACAGCGTCTCCACCATGGCCGTGTGGTGCCGGGAGTCGTAGTCGATCAGCTGCCCGAGCCACTCGTGGACGAACGTCTCCAGTTCCCGGTAATCGTTGCCGGGTCCCAGGATGCGGTAGAGGCCCAGCTCGTCGAAGAACGTCGTGCCGTAGTGCTCGCGGGAGTGGCGGCGCACTTCCAGGGCGCGCTGCGCCTCCTGGTAGCGGTGGGGGATGTCGTCCGGGGAGTCGCAAGGGGCGCTCACCCCGATCGTCCCGGACCGTGTCCCGGTCTCCCGGACGAGCGCCTCGTACAGCGCGCGGGCGTGCGGCCTGTCGTCGGCGACCAGGACCACGTGGTCGGAACGCCGGGTCAGCAGCGAGTGCATGCCCACGGCAGAGGCCGCCCGGCCCACCGTCTGCGCGAAGGAACCGTCTGCGGTCTGGTTCGACCACTGCACCACGACGACGTAGTGGCGGCGGTGCAGGTCGTGTCCGACTGCCTCGGACCGGGCGTAGGCGCTCGCCTCGTCCGTCCCTGCCAGGAGGTCGTCGGCCAGCTCGCGGTGCAGCCTCGACTCCACTTCGGCCAGATTGCGCAGGTGCGCCAGCTCCGGGGCGAGCGACGCGGCGGCGTCTTCCAGCGCGCGCAGGGTGTGCTCGTCGGCCTCGCCCCGGACGTCGACCAGGGCCAGCACGCCCAGGATCTCGCCGTGCGCGCGGACCAGGGTGACCAGCCGGTCCTTCACCCGCACCGGCCCGGCCTGACGGGCGACGGCGTACAGCATTTCGTCCTGGCGCACGGGGTCCGGTTCGGGATAGGGGTCAGGGCGATCGGGACCGATCCAGGACCTCAGCCGACCGAAGCGGTCCTCGACCAGCGCGGGGAGTCCAGTGAGCCCGTGCAGTGCGCGGGTGAGGGCTTCCTCGCCGCCGCCCGAGGCGGCGACGTCGGCCATGAGCGCGTGAACAGCCTGCTGGTACCCCAGCTCGGCCACGACGGCAATCAGCCGACCCTGGAGGGCTGTCCGTTCCTCCCTCAGCCGGTGCAGCTCCAGCGGGTCCTCGCGTTGGCGGCGGTCTGCGAAGGCGACCGACAGTGCAGCGGCGGTGTGCCGGACGAGCGTGGCGAGCAGGGAGCGCTCGGCCTCGGTGGGCCGGGAGCGGGACGTCACCACGAGGTAGCCGTAGAGTTTCTCAGGCCCGCGTAGCCCCAGGGCCCGGCCCCAGGGCCAGCCGGGCACGGTCACAAGGCCGTCCGCCCCGGCCAGCTCCCGCACCCTCCGGTCCACGGCCAAGGCATGGACCTGCCCATTCCTCGGGCTGGGGACCAGGTCGCCGTCCACCTTGAGGTATCCGGCCTCGGCGCTGTACGGCCCTGCGGCGGCTATGTGGTCCATGGCCAGGCTCAGGATCTCCCCTTCGTCCAGGGTGTCGAACAGGGCGCTGGAGAGCACCATCAGTTCGTGGGGGAAACGGTCGGCCGGGGTTGGAGCGAGTGGGCGGGGCCCTCGCCGCGCGGCCATGAGGAGCCGCCCGCCGCTGCCCCGCGGAAGGCTGCGCTCCCGGTCGCAGCGGCGGTGGTACGGGTTGTGCGCCCGGCTGCTGGCCATGGGATCACTCCGTTCTCTTCGAGCCTACAGGCGAGCGGTGGTGCCTGCTCGGGCCGGCTCATCCGAGGTGTTCGGATCCTTCCTCTCGTACTCGTGGGGCGACCGGCCCCGTGCGTCTCTGACTCGCCAGGCGCAGGCGTGGAGCCACTCGGCCCGCCACCCTGGGAAGTGTTCGAAACCGTCCGTGCGCACCGGCAGGAAGGGCCGGGCGGTGACCGAGCAGCTACGCAGGCCGATTGCCTCGTACAAGACGTACCGGGAAGCCGGACGCGCCGTTGACCACCTCTCTGGCCACGGGTTTCCCGTGAAGAGGGCCCCGGCGTCCTGTTCGGCTGGCTGTTGTGCCTGGTGAACCGGCTCGACCCCGTCGTCTCCGCCCTGCTCCTCGTCCTGTACGGGCTGGTCTTCGGAGCGATCGTCGGCGCGCTGTCCGGCACGCTGCTGCACGCATTGCAGGGCGGTCGCCGGGATTTCGCCTCGATCCGCTCGATGCGGCCGAGCCGGTACGAGGTCGTGGTGGACGAGGAGGTCGCCGACGAGGCTGTACGGCTGATCGGCGGGCTGCAGACCACCGGCGCAGGTCCCACCCGTACCTGAACGAACGTGATTCGGAGAGTCGGCGCAGGCGCCGTACCGGGAGGAGTTCCCCATGGCCAAGGCAGTGGGCATCGACCTGGGCACCACGAACTCGGTGATCGCCGTGTGGGAGGGCGGCGAGCCGTCCGTCGTGCCCAACAGCGAGGGCAACCGCACGACACCGTCCGTGGTGGCCTTCACCGACACCGGGGAACGTCTGGTGGGCCAGCTGGCCCGGCGCCAGGCGATCCTCAACCCCAAGGGCACCATCTACTCGGCCAAGCGGTTCATCGGCCGGCACTTCGACGAGATCTCCGACGAGGCCAGGGCGGTGGCGTACGACGTCGTCGAGGGCGACGGCGGGGCCGCCCGCTTCAAGGTGCGCGACAAGTTGTACGCGCCTGAGGAGATCAGCGCACAGGTGCTGCGCAAACTCGCCGACGACGCCTCCAAGCAGCTCGGGGAGCGGGTCACGGAGGCGGTCATCACGGTCCCCGCCTACTTCAATGACGCCCAGCGCACCGCCACCAAGGACGCCGGACGGATCGCGGGACTGGAGGTGCTGCGGATCATCAACGAGCCGACGGCGGCCGCCCTCGCGTACGGCATGGACAAGAAGGGGCACGAGACCGTCCTCGTCTTCGACCTGGGCGGCGGCACTTTCGACGTGAGCATCCTCGACGTCGGCGACAGCGTGGTGGAGGTGCGCTCCACCGCCGGCGACAGCCACCTGGGCGGCGACGACTTCGACCGGCGTCTGGTGGATTACCTCGCGGACGACTTCCAGAAGGAGAACGGCATCGACCTGCGCAAGGACCCGCAGGCGCTGCAACGACTGTTCGAGGCGGCGGAGAAGGCCAAGACCGAGCTCAGTTCGGTGACGCAGACGCAGGTCAGCCTGCCGTTCATCACCGCAGACGCCTCGGGCCCCAAGCACCTCACCGACTCGATCATGCGGTCCACGTTCGAGCAGATCACCGGCGACCTGGTGGAGCGTTGCCTGGGACCGGTGCAGCAGGCGATGGCCGACGCCAAGGTCGGCGAGAGCGACATCGACGAGGTCATCCTCGTCGGCGGTTCCACCCGCATCCCCGCTGTCCAGACCCTGGTCCGCCGGCTGACCGGCGGCAAGGATCCCAACATGAGCGTCAACCCCGACGAGGTCGTGGCCCTGGGCGCCGCGATCCAGGCCGGGGTGCTCAAGGGCGAGGTCAAGGACGTCCTGCTGCTCGACGTCACACCCTTGTCGCTGGGCGTGGAGACACGCGGCGGAGTGATGACGAAGATCATCGAGCGGAACACCACCATCCCGGTGCGCCGCAGCGAGACCTTCTCGACCGCCGAGGACAACCAGCCGGCCGTCGACGTGGTGGTCCTCCAGGGCGAGCGGGAGCGGGCCGCCGACAACCGGGTGCTGGGCCGGTTCCAGCTCACCGACATCCGGCCGGCGCCGCGGGGCGAAGCACAGATCGAGGTCACCTTCGACATCGACGCCAACGGCATCCTCAACGTCAAGGCCCGGGACCGGGACACCGGCAAGGAACAGGGCATCACCATCAGCGAGAGCTCCAACCTGGACCGCAGTGAGGTCGAACGCATGGTCCAGGAGGCCGATCGCAACCAGGGCCAGGACAAGGCACTCCGCGAGGCCGTCGACGCCCGCAACGAACTCGACGCCATCGCGTACCAGGTCGAGAAGCGTCTCGCCGAACTGGGCGACACGGCACCCGCGCACGAGAAGGCACGCGCCGAGATGCTGGTGTCGGATGCCCGGGCGGCGGTCAAGGAGGAGGCAGGCGTGGAGCGGGTGCGGCCCCTGTCCTCCGAACTCCAGCAGGTGCTCGCCGGGCTGGCGGCCCATCAGGGCGCCGCCGCTACGGGCGGAGGTCCCGGCCAGGACGCCGCCACCGGCGGTCCCACGAGTGGCAGTGGCGGTGACGATGATGTCATCGACGCCGAGTTCGACAAGGGCTGAGGCGCGCCATGCCCACCTACCCCCAGGAACCCGACCGGGCCGCGTCGGATCCGGTCGAACCGGTCCCGGGAGGCGCCGGACGCCCTCCTCGCGGGGATCTGCCCCAACCGGGCCCGCCCCGGCCCGAAGCGGCGAACGGAGAACCGGGACCCGACGCCGCCGGCCCCGAACGTGCCGAGGACGAGTACACGACCGCGATCCAGGAACTGGAGGACCGTTGGCGGCGTGCACTCGCCGACCTCGACAACCTTCGCAAGCGTCACGCCAGGGAACTGGAGCGCGAACGGGCGGTAGAGCGGTCCCGCACGGCGGCCGCCTTCCTACCCGTCCTCGACAACCTCGAACTCGCCCTGACCCACGCGGGCGCCGATCCGGGCGCGATCGTGGAGGGCATCCGGGCCGTACGCGACCAAGCGGTGAACGTCCTCGAACTGCTCGGCTACCCGAGGCATGCGGAGACTGGCGTCGCCTTCGACCCGGCCCGGCACGAGGTGGTCGGCGTCGTCCAGGACCCCGACGCCCCACCGGGCACGGTCGTCGAGGTACTGCGCCCCGGCTACGGGGACGGCGAGCGGCAGCTCAGGCCGGCCGCGGTGATCGTTGCGAAGCGGGAGTGACCGGTCATGGCGCGGGACTTCTACGAGGTGCTCGGCGTGTCGCGGAGCGCGAGCCAGGACGAGATCCAGCAGGCATATCGCAAACTCGCCCGCAGACACCACCCCGACCTCAACAAGGACCCGGGGGCGGAGGAACGCTTCAAGGACCTCAACGAGGCATACAGCGTCCTGTCGGACCCGAAGACCCGGGCCCGTTACGACCGCTTCGGCGAGGACTTCCGCAAGATCCCCGAGGACTTCGACGAACGGGTCGCGGCCGGAGCGGGCGGCGGCTTCCGCGCTCGGAGGACAGCAGGCGGGGGCGGTCCTCGCGTTCGGTACACCACCGGCTTCGGCGATGACTTCGGAGCGGAAGGCATCGACATCGAGGACCTGCTCGGTTCCATGTTCGGAGCCGGCGCCGCCCGAGGCGGCGTCCCCGGAGCGGACCAGGAGGCCGAACTGCCGCTCACCGTCGAGGAGGCGTACCGAGGCGGCCGTCGCACCGTCACACTCGCCGGTCCCACCGGGCAGCCGCGGCGGTACGAGGTCGACGTGCCGCCGGGCGTCACCGACGGGCAGCGCATCCGGCTGGCGGGCGAGGGCGGCCAGGGCCGTGGTGACGCCTCCGCGGGCGACCTGTACCTGCGGGTGCGCATCCAGCCCCACCCCCGGTTCCGGCTGGACGGCCGCGACGTGCACGTCCAGGTCCCGATCGCACCTTGGGAGGCGGCCCTGGGTGCGACCGTGCCGGTGCCCACCCCCGGCGGTGGCACGGCCAAGGTCACGGTGCCCGCGGGCTCGTCCAGCGGCCGGCGGCTGCGGCTGCGCGGCGAGGGCATGCCGAACCCGCGCGGCGCAGGCGGCGACCTGTACGCCGAAATCCGCGTCATGGTGCCCCCCACCCTCGGCGACCGGGAGCGCGAACTGTTCGAGGAGCTCGCCGCCACCTCTTCGTACGACCCCAGGAGGACGCGATGAACGACCGACCCGCGGGAGCAGCAGGCATCGGCCGGGCCGGCATGGGCGACCGTCCGGTACGAACGGGCGCCGACGTCACCGCCTGGACGGCTGTCCGGTACGCGCTCGTGCCCGCCCCCAGGCTCTCCCTGGACGCCGCGGCCCGTCGCTCGGGCCTCCACCCCGATCTGATCCGCCGGTTCGTCGCCCTGGGCCTGGTCGACGCCGAGCGCGACGCCTCCGGAGAGCTGGTGTTCGACCCCGCGGCCCCGGCGGTCCTCGCCCGCATCCAGCGGCTGCGCTCCGGACTCTGCCTCAACTACGCATCCATCGGTCTGGTGCTCGACCTGCTCGACCGCATCAGCCTGCTCGAAGCCGCCCTGCGCGGCCGCGGCACGAGGAGTGAAACACCCCCATGGACATGAACCGTCTCACCCAGAAGTCTCAGGAAGCCCTCCAGGAGGCCCAGACCGCCGCCGGCCGCATGGGGCACACCGAGGTCGACGGGGAACACCTGCTGCTCGCACTTCTCGATCAGGAGGACGGTCTGATCCCGCGGTTGCTGCAACAGGCCGGCACCGAGCCGAAGGAACTGCGCGCGGCCGTGCGCGAGGAACTCTCCCGCCGCCCGAAGGTCACCGGCCCCGGCGCGGCACCCGGCCAGGTCTTCGTCACTCAGCGCCTCGCCCGCCTGCTCGACGCCGCCGAACGGGAGGCCAAGCGCCTCAAGGACGAGTACGTGTCAGTGGAGCACCTCCTGCTGGCTCTGGCTGAGGAGAGCTCTTCGACCGCCGCCGGGCGACTGCTCAACCAGGCCGGCATCACCAGGGACTCGTTCCTGAGCGCGCTCACCCAGGTCCGCGGCAACCAGCGCGTCACCTCCGCCAATCCCGAAGTGGCCTACGAGGCTCTGGAGAAGTACGGCCGCGATCTCGTCGCCGAGGCCAGGGCCGGCAGGCTCGACCCGGTCATCGGCCGGGATGCCGAGATCCGCCGTGTCACCCAGATCCTGAGCCGAAAGTCCAAGAACAACCCCGTCCTCATCGGCGACCCCGGCGTCGGCAAGACCGCCATCGTCGAGGGCCTCGCCCAGCGCATCGTCCGCGGCGACGTGCCCGAAGGACTCCGCGACAAGATCGTGTTCGCCCTCGACATGGGCTCCCTGGTCGCCGGCGCCAAGTACCGCGGTGAGTTCGAGGAACGCCTCAAGGCCGTGCTCAGCGAGGTCAAGGCCGCCCAGGGGCGCATCCTGCTCTTCGTCGACGAACTGCACACCGTCGTCGGCGCGGGCGCCGCCGAAGGGGCCATGGACGCGGGCAACATGCTCAAGCCGATGCTCGCCCGCGGCGAACTCCACATGATCGGCGCCACCACCCTCGACGAGTACCGCAAGCACATCGAGAAGGACGCCGCCCTCGAACGCCGCTTCCAGCAGGTCCTGGTCGAGGAGCCCAGCGTGGAGGACACCATCTCCATCTTGCGCGGACTGCGTGAACGCCTTGAGGTCTTCCACGGCGTGAAGATCCAGGACAACGCGCTGGTTTCCGCGGCCACCCTCAGCCACCGCTACATCACCGATCGATTCCTGCCCGACAAGGCCATCGACCTCGTCGACGAGGCATGCGCCCGGCTGCGTACCGAGATCGACTCGATGCCCGCCGAACTCGACGAGATCACCCGCCGCGTCACCCGCCTGGAGATCGAGGATGCCGCCCTCTCCAAGGAGACCGACCCCGCCAGCAAAACCCGCCTGGAGGAGCTGCGCAGGGAACTGGCCGACCTGCGCGGCGAGGCAGACTCCAAACACGCCCAGTGGGAGGCTGAACGGCAGGCGATCCGCCGCGTGCAGGAACTGCGCCAGGAACTGGAGCAGGTCCGCCACGAGGCAGAGGAGGCCGAACGCGCCTACGACCTCAACCGCGCCGCCGAACTCCGCTACGGCCGACTCCAGGACCTGGAGCGCCGACTCACCGCAGAAGAGGAACAACTGGCCGCCAAACAAGGGCAGAACCGGCTGCTGCGCGAGGTCGTCACCGAGGAGGAGATCGCCGAGATCGTCGCCGCCTGGACCGGCATCCCCGTCGCCCGCCTCCAGGAGGGCGAACGCGAGAAACTGCTGCGCCTCGACGAGATCCTGCGCGAGCGCGTCATCGGCCAGGACGAGGCCGTCAAGCTCGTCGCCGACGCCATCATCCGCGCCCGCTCCGGCATACGCGACCCGCGCCGCCCCATCGGCTCCTTCATCTTCCTCGGCCCCACCGGCGTCGGGAAGACCGAGCTGGCCAAGACCCTCGCCCGGACCCTGTTCGACTCCGAGGAGAACATGGTCCGCCTCGACATGAGTGAGTACCAGGAGCGGCACACCGTCAGCCGGCTCATGGGCGCACCGCCCGGATACGTCGGCTACGAGGAAGGCGGCCAGCTCACCGAGGCCGTACGCCGCAAGCCGTACTCGGTCGTACTGTTCGACGAGATCGAGAAGGCGCACACCGATGTCTTCAACACCCTGCTGCAGATCCTCGATGACGGCCGCATCACCGATGCTCAGGGCCGCACCGTCGACTTCCGCAACACCGTGATCATCATGACGTCCAACATCGGCTCCGAGCACCTCCTCGACGGCGCCACCGCCGAAGGTGAGATCAAGCCCGACGCCCGCGCCCTGGTGATGGGCGAGCTGCGCGGGCACTTCCGCCCGGAGTTCCTCAACCGCGTCGACGACATCGTGCTGTTCAAGCCGCTCGGTGAGCGGCAGATCGAGCGGATCGTGGAGCTGCAGTTCGACGAGCTGCGGCAGCGGCTCGCCGAACGCCGCATCACCGTCGAACTCACCGACGCCGCCCGGGAAGTGATTGCCCACCAGGGCTACGACCCGGTGTACGGGGCCCGGCCGCTGCGGCGTTACATCTCCCACGAGGTCGAGACGCTGGTCGGGCGCGCCCTGCTGCGCGGCGACGTCCAGGACGGCGCGACGGTGCGCGTCGACGCCGAGCACGGAGAGCTGGTGGTCACCTACGACCAGCAGGAGGGGGCCCGGGAAGCGAGGGCGGCGTGAACACCACCCGGACGACGACGGTGACCTGCCCGAACTGCGGGCGCGGCAACCGGATTCCCGTGGCCGCCGAGGGACGGCCCAAATGCGGCCACTGCAAGCAGCCCCTGCCCTGGATCGTCGACGCGGGCGACGACGACTTCGCCGAGGTCGCCGACAACGCCAGCCAGCCTGTCGTCGTCGACCTCTGGGCCACCTGGTGCGGCCCCTGCCGCATGGTCAGCCCAGCCCTCGAACAGGTCGCCCGGGACCTCGCCGGACGGATCAAGCTCGTCAAGGTCGACGTCGACAAGAACCCACGGCTCAGTCGGCGGTTCGAGGTGCAGGCGGTGCCGACCCTGCTCGTCGTGGACCAGGGCGAGACGGTCGCCCGGCAGGCCGGCGCGGCACCCGCGCACGTCCTGCGCTCGTGGGTCGAGCAGGCGATGGCGGGCCGGTAAACCACTGCTGGAGGGTGAACACGACGGTGCGATGACCTGGGAGCCCCACGAATCCGCAACCCCGGCATCGACCGGTCGCCGCGCTCGCTCAGCGGATCCATCGGCGGCCGCGGCCGATCAGGCCCGTTCAGGGAAGGAAAACCCTCATGGCCACGATTCCCGACCCGCACCTGGCGATGGTGCGCCCAGTGACGCCGCGTACCCCGGAGGGCTGCGAGGAGTGCCTCAGAGAGCAGTCCCCGTGGGTGCACCTGCGCCTCTGTCTCACCTGTGGGCACGTTGGCTGCTGCGACTCCTCTCTCCTCAAGCACGCCAGGCGGCATGCAGGGAGCGTCGGTCACCCCGTCGTGCAGTCCTTCGAGCCGGGAGAGGACTGGCGCTGGTGCTACGTCCACGAGGTCCTGGTCTGATGAGCACGGCCGAGAACAAGAATGGTGCGGTCCGCGAGACACCTGACCGGTACGGGGCGTTCCCGCGCCTCACGCCGGAGCAGCTCGAGGACCTGACCGCGCACGGTGAGCGCCGCAGGACCGCCGAGGGCGAGGTGTTGTACCGCGAGGGCGATCCGTTCCGGGAGTTTCTCGTGATCCTCAGCGGGACCGTCGAGATCCTCCACGACCAGGGCGGTCCCGACGAGCGGACGGTGGCGGTCCACGGACCCGGCAGGTTCCTGGGCGAACTCGGGCTGCTGGAGGGCCATGCGGCGTTCGACACCGCCGTGGTGCGCGAGGCCGGCGAGATCCTGGCCGTACCGGTGGAACGGCAACGTGCGCTGGTCGGCAGCGACCCCGTCCTCGGCGACCTGATCCTCCGCGCCTACCTGGGCCGCAGGTACCTGCTCATCGGCCTCGGTGCCGGCTTCCGGATCCTGGGGTCATGCTATTCACGGGACACGCTGCGGCTGCGCGAGTTCGCTGCCCGCAACCGGCTGCCCCACCGCTGGGTGGATCTGGAGAAGGACGAGGAGGCTGAGGCACTGCTGCGCCGGTTCGCCATCCGTCCCGAGGAGACACCGGTGGTCCTCTGGAAGGGAAAGCGGGTGCTGCGCAATCCGAGCAACGCCGAACTCGCCCGGCTCATCGGGCTGCCCGCCCCCGCCCCCGCCCCCTCGCCCGATGCCGGATGGTGCGACGTGATGGTGGTCGGTGCAGGCCCCGCGGGACTCGCCGCCGCCGTGTACGGTGCCTCCGACGGCCTCACCACGGTCACCGCCGACGCGGTGGCCACCGGAGGCCAGGCCGCTACCTCGTCACGCATCGAAAACTACCTTGGCTTCCCGTCGGGCATCTCCGGGGGCGAGCTCATCGAACGCGCGGTGCTCCAGGCGCACAAGTTCGGCGCCCGCCTCATGGTGCCGGCGGAGGTCAGCGCGCTCACCCCGCAGGACGATGATGAGTACGTCGTCACGTTCACAGACGGGTCCCGGTCCCGGGCCGGCGCCGTGGTGCTCGCCTCGGGCGTGCGGTACCGCAGGCTCGAAGTGCCCGGCATCGACCGCCTGGAAGGCATCAGCGTCTACTACGCGGCGACGGTCCACGAGGCCAGCCTCTGCCGGGCGGACCCGGTCGCCGTGGTCGGCGGCGGGAACTCCGCCGGGCAAGCGGCGCTGTTCCTCGCCGACCACGCGTCCAGGGTCCACCTCCTCGTCCGGGGCAGCGACCTCAACGCGGACATGTCGCGCTATCTGGTGGACCAGGTGGAACAGCACCCCAAGATCGAGGTGTCGCTCCACACCGAAGTCCAGGGCGTCGCTGGGGAGGAGCAGCTGGAGTCGCTGACGGTGGAGGACAACGCAAGCAATGAGCGCCGCGAACTGCAGGCCGCGGCGC
Organism: Streptomyces sp. NPDC090741; assembly: GCF_044769045.1. Classification (NCBI taxonomy): domain Bacteria; kingdom Bacillati; phylum Actinomycetota; class Actinomycetes; order Kitasatosporales; family Streptomycetaceae; genus Streptomyces; species Streptomyces sp. NPDC090741. Next base: position 17,509 of record NZ_JBIVXF010000002.1, read on the forward strand.
TGTTCGTGTTCATCGGGGCCCGCCCGCGCACGGAATGGCTCAAGGGCGTGCTGGCCCTGGACGAGAGGGGCTTCGTCCTCACCGGCGCCGACGCCCAGGCGGTGGCCGACACGAACCGGTGGGCCTCGCTGGGCCGCGATCCGATGCTGCTGGAGACCACCCTTCCCGGGGTCTTTGCCGCCGGCGACGTCAGAAGCGGCTCGGTGAAACGGGTGGCCTCGGCGACCGGTGAAGGCGCCATGGCGATCCGCCTCGTGCACGAGCACCGGGAAAGGAGGGGAAACCTGCTCACCGTCGGCTCCGAGGGACGTCGGCCGGTAGCGGGCGGGTCCGTGTCCTCGCGCTGACCCTGCCCCTGACGGACCCCACAGGTGGCGCAACCCACCACCACGGTCGTCCTCCCAGCGGGCGCCCCGCGCACCGCGGACGGTTCCCCTGGACGGGATGAACCGGGGCGAGGGAGAGGTACTAGCCGACATGGGGCTGGTGCCCGCCGGGCGCAACGACGCCGGAGTGAGCAGCAATGCGCTGACATGGACGAGCACGAACAACGTGGCGTAGATATCGCCGGTCGATCGGTGCGTGGCCGTTTCGCTGCGGGGGCCGAGGGGGAGTCGGACGGCGCGCCGCCGGCCCTGCCGAGGCTCCGCTGCAGCGGGCCGGCGGCACCACCGTTCCACCTGAACCGGCTGAACGGCCCGCAGAGGCGTGCCGGAGCCACGGACTCCGTCGCACAACTTCCGGGAGTCGGGCGCCGACAGTGGCTGTGAATGCGTCGGCTACCGGGCACACGACCCCGAGGCACACGAGGACCCCAGCCTCATGCTCAACGGACGGATCGACTCTGGACCGAGGTGATCCTGGATCCGCACGGACCGGGGAAGGGGCACAAGCGGCGAGGGATCCGAGGGCAGGAGGCGGCGGCGTGGCCGGCGCGACCCGGCAGGGGGTCCGGCTAGGCTCCTATCCGTGACGTGGCTGCGGGCCCTCCGGGAAGTCGTGCGATCCGGGCTCACGATCGAGGAGGCGCGACTGGAGCCCCTGCTCGCGCTGCGCACTGCTGTTGGGGTGGCGATCGTCATCGGGTCGGCGCTGTGGCTGGTTTCCCCTGCGTACGCCGCGTCCGCCGCCCTCGGTGCCTACTCCGCGGGCGCAGCCACATTCCAGCGCACCTGGCGTCCACGCAAAGTGATCGCGCTCGGCGCGGGCGCCGGTCTGGCGCTCAGCACCTTCGTAGGCTACCTGGCGGCGGGGCGACTCGTGACGTTCCTCCCACTGCTGGCCGTATGGGCCTTTGCCGCGGGGATGGCGTGGGCCGTCGGATCGACCGCCGGGATCGTCGCAGCGACGACGGTCGGCAGCATGCTGGTGACCGTCACGCTGCCCACGAGCGTCGGGCGAGCCCTGGAGCACGCCGGGGTCATCGCGCTCGGGGGCGTGGCGCAGGCCGTGCTGATCTTGCTGTTCCCGATCCGCCGTTGGGGGGCGCATCGTGACGCGCTCGCCGACGCCCTGGCCGCCGTGGCGGACTACGCCCGCCGGCTGCGGCACGACCCGACCGCCCCGTTCGACCCGGAACCGTTGATGACGGCCCGGGACGCGGCCGCCGTGACGCCATCACAGGCCCGCACCCGTCCCCCCGTCCTGCACGGCCCCCGGGGACTCGCCGAGCGCATTCGGCCCGTCGTCGCCGCACTCGCCGACCCGGACGTCGGCGCCCCGGCGGAGGGACCCGGGCGGGACCGCGCGCGGGAGTTGCTCGACGCGGCCGCCGACGTCCTGGATGCGGCCGCCCGTGCGATCCGCCGCGGCATTCCCGCCGAGGTGTCGCCCGGAAGCACGGACGCCCTGCACGTCGACGAGGAGCACGAGGTGTTGGAGGGCCCCGCGCGGCAGGCAGCCGAGCGGCTCGTGGAACTGCTCGGCGAGGCGTTGGAGATCGCCGGGAGCGGCGGCGCGCGCGGGAGGACGCCCACGCCGCCCGGCCCCGCGGGCGCCCAGTTCCTGGTGCGCCCGACCATGTTCCGGCTGGTCCCGGTCGTAGTCCGGGCGGTCCGCCGTGAGCTCCGCCAGGACTCGCCCGTGTTCCGGCACGCCGTCCGCCTGGCGGCGGTGGCCACGCTCGGCTACCTGATCGCCGCCCGGCTACCAGTGGGCCACGGCTACTGGGCGCCCATCGCCTCGGTGATGGTGATGCGGCCGGACTTCCACCGGACGTACGCGCGCGCGGTGGCCCGTCTCGCCGGGACCCTGGCGGGGGTCGCGCTCGCCACCGGGATGGTGCAGGCTCTGGGCCCGGACGCCCATGTGTTCGGCGTGCTGGCGGTGGTCTCGGCGGGCCTGTCGTTCACGCTGATCCGTACCGGCTACGCCTACTCCCAGTGCTTCACTGCCGCGTACGTCGTCTTCCTGCTCGGCATGGGCGGCCAGGCATGGGAGCAGACGGTCCCGGAGCGGGTGGTGCTCACCCTGCTCGGCGGGGCCCTGGCAATGCTGGCGTACGTGGTGTTCCCCGCATGGGAGACCCCCCGGCTGCCGGGCCGGCTTGCGGACTGGCTCGCCGCCGACGGCCGTTACGCGGCCGCGGTGCTCCGCAGCTACGCCGAACCGACCCGGGAACAGTACGCCGACATGCGCAGGGCACTGCTGGCGAGCAGGGCGGCACGTGCCGCCTGGCAGGAGGCATACGACCGGGCGAGGCAGGAACCGGTCCGCCCCAGGGGCCTGACGTCACGCGAGGCGGAGGAGGCGCAGGAGGCGCTCAAGGGGTTCGGCCGGGCGGCGATGCTCATGGAGAGCCATGTCCCGCGGGCCGACAGCCGTTTCGTCCCCGAGGCGGAGCGGTTCGCCGAGGCCCTGGAGGCGGACACCGCGCAGGCGGCAGTGGACGTGCGCGAGCACAGGAATCCGGACTGGGGGCGCGTGGAGGAGGCGCTCCACGCGTGGGAGGGCGCCGCCGCCGGGGACCGGAGCCCGGTGGTGCGGCGCGGGGCGGAACTGCAGAAGCAAGCCTTGGAGGACCTCGCAACGGCCGTGAGCCGTACACCCCTGGAACGGGACGTCGGCTCCGCTCGCGAGGAGCAACGGGTGCGGGCGGCCGCGGCGGCGGAAGGTGACGGATCAGGACTCGCCCACCGGGGTGGGTGACGGCTCCGGCGACGGGGAGCGCCGCGCCTCCTGGAGCGGGAAGTAGTCTCCCGGCCGCGTCGAGCGACGCCACACGTACGCCGCTGTCGCCATCACGAGGATCAGCCCCGCCAGGATGAGCAGTTCGATCCCCTCGACGTTCCACCGGAAGGACTTCTCCGCCTCGGCCGTCACGATGAGCACCTTGCGGATGCCGGCAACCAGGCCGACGACGAGGAACGGCTCCGCGTCGAGGGTCTGGTTCCTGATGGTCAGGCGGACGGTGTGGAGCAGCTCGGCCACGATGAACAGCACAAGGCTGTTGTCCAGGGCGGAGAGAACGACCGTCTCCTCCCGGTACGGACCTTGGATCGACCTGACGATGTCCTGGACGACCCCGACGGTCAGGAGCCCCGCGAGCAGTACGAGCAGCGCCGCGACAATGAGGTGGATGCCGTCCTCGAGGAGCTGCAGGAGGCCCTGTACCCGGCCCCCGCCCTCGGTCTTCGGGAGTTTGGGTCTCACAGTCGGCATCCTAGGGGCGCCCCAGGCCAGCAGGCGCGGTGCGCTGTGCTGCCAAACGGGTGGACGAGGGGATTCCTCCCTGGTGGCAGCCTGGGGAAGGGGCGAGGTACGACATCACCGACCGAGTCCTACCCCGCGGCAGGAGAAGGCAGGGCCGAAGCCCGGCCTCGTTCCTCGCCGCCGCTGCGGCCCTGCACGCCACAGACGACGCCCTGCACGCCGCCGGGCAGGAGACCTCCGACACCCCCGCCGCCGGCCCGGGCGCGGAGCAGGCGGTGGCTTCCCCGCTGCTGCGGCAGGCCCGCGAGCAGCTCGCCGGACGGGAGACCGGCCTGATCGAAACGGCCAGGCACGCGGGAGCAAGCTGGGCCGCCCTCGCCCGTCCCCTCGGCGTTCGCCAGCCGCCAGGCCGCCGAACGCCGCTACCTGCGCGACCGACCGGGCCCCGCCGGAGCCACCGGCGAACAGCGCGTCCAGGCCACCCGCGACCGCCGCGCCGCCGACCGCACCCAAGCCGAATGGGCCCGCCGCAACGCCACCGACTTGCGCCGCATCGCCGGCCAGATCACCGCCCTCACCGACCTACCCACCGTCGCCCTCCACTCGCTCGACCAACTCCGCGCGGCCCTCGCCACGACGACCCCGCTTGACCCGCTGCCAGGGCGCCGACTCCCCGTTCGGTCTCGTGGACGGCCTCGACGTCGACCGTGACATCGACCATGGCGCTGACGACCACTCCGCCGCGGTCGACCACATCGTTCCAATTCACTCCGAAGTCATGCCGATCGATACGCGTCGTGGTGACGAAGCCGGCGCACCGCCTGGGCCCGAGGTTCCGCCCCACCAAGGGTGTCCCACGGTTCCAAGTACGTGAGGTCGAAGGTTACGGGGCGCGTCACGCCGCATACCGTGAGAACTCCAGTGACCTCGAACTCGGTTCCGCTCACCTGGTGAATGCGCGACCCGACGAACGTCCACGTCGGGTGGTGCTCGACGTCGAAGAATTCGGCGCTGCGGAGGTGGGCGTCACGCTGGGGCTGATCGGTGTACACCTGGGTCGCGTCGACCGTCGCCTCGACGCACACCTCCTCCGGCTTCTCGGGATCGGCCTCCAGCCAGCCGTGCACGTTCTGGGTCAGACGGTAGGTGCCGGTTGCGGTGAGCGCGGACAGGTCCACAGTGTGCACGGAAGCACGGTCGCCTTCGCGGGCCGAACGCGGAATCGAAGGGGCGGCAGTGCGTGGTAGGCACGAGCAGATACGGCGCCCCTGAACCTAAAGCGGTTCAGCCGGATCATCCCCAGGAACCGCCGGCCGGTACCGAAGGCAAGGGGGATGCCCTCGTCGCGGCTATCGCGGATGACTCCGGTGCGACCGGTTCGGGCTCTGCCGGGGGACGGAGTTGGCGATGACCAGGAGGTGGGCCGAGGCGTCGGCGAGTGCGGGGTGTGGGTCGGCGATCCGTGCTGCGGTGAGGGCCGCGTCGTACAGGTTCGCGCCTAGTAAATTGGTATCGGTGCACTCGCAAGGGCGTGAACGAAGAGGGGCGTGGAAAGCCTGCTTCGTGCGCCGCCGATGACCTTGTCGAAGGCGTTGGACTGGGTGGCCAGGCCGGCGCTGTTGCGCTCCATGGTCCGGATGAAGCCGTCGACGACCTTGTGGTCGAGACTGTAAGGCATGCCGCGCCGCGCTCCCGGGGCGTCGGCGACCTCACTCGCGAGGCCGTCTCGGGCGCGACGGCGCCATGGGCTCGGGTGGCGGCTTGTGGCGTCGTTTCGTGACGGGCGTGTAGCCCTCCGCTCTGCCGTTTCGTCGGCGGTTACTCGGTGTCCGGCGGCCAGGTGGCGCGGTCGCGGAGGTGGTGGAACTCCGTCAGCTCGGAAGCGAGGACGTCGAAGTGCGGGAGCGGGGCCCACAGGCTGCGCTCGCCGATGACGTAGAGGCGGCGTTTGGCGCGGCTCGCGGCGACGTTGAGCAGGTGCGGGGTGCGGGCCGCCCAGTCGCGGGCGCCGGGCCGGCCGCCGCCGAGCACGAGGACGACGACGTCGGCTTCCTTGCCCTGGGCCCGGTGGACGGTGGCGCAGCGCTCCTCGATCAGTTCGGACGTCCAGACGTCACGGCCGCGGCAGATCTTCTGGCATTCGGCGACGAGGGCCCGGAAGGGGGCGATGACGCGCACGCGTTCGACGGCGACGCCGTGCCGGTGCAAGTGGTCGAGGACGAACTCGAAGGCTCGGCGGTCGCGTTCGCCCCACGGCGCATCGGACGGCCGGGCCGGGTCGTCGGTGTTGAGCCAGCGGCTGGGTAACAGGCCGTCCCGTGCCACATCGGGGAACGCCTTGTGTTCGGTGCCGTGGACCATGAGGCCGCCGTACGCGACCTCGTTGCTGACCGTGAACATCGGCTCTTCGCAACGGCGGTGCACGCGCAGCGGCGAGCCCACCCAGACGTGCTCGTCGCCGGCGTCCGGGGCCGGCAGGTACGTGCCGTAGCGGTTGGTCCGGTCGGCGACGGCCTGGGCCGAGGTGGCCGAGGGCAGCCAGTGCTCGTCGACGCCGTAGGCGCGCAGCAGACGGCGCTGGAGGGCCTCGGGCATGGTGACGACGGGTTCGAGCTGGAGCGGATCGCCGACGAGAACGGCACGTCGAGCGCGCCACAGCGCGCCGACGGCGGCCTGCGGGGTGGCCTGCCCGGCCTCGTCGACGAGGACCCAGCCGATCGACTCACGGCCGAGGCGGGCGAACATGCTGCCGACGGAGGAGAACGTGGTCGAGACGACGGGCACCAGGAGGAAGAGGGTCTGCCAGGCGTCCTCGACCTCCTCGTCGGGGACGGGCCCGTTGGTGCCGGCCATCAGCTCCATGAGGACCTGGAGGTTGCCGCGGACCTTCTTCGCGGCCCCGGCGACGAAGGCGCGGTGCAGGTCGAGGGCGCGCAGGAACAGGTCGCTGCGCGCGGTGGACCACGCCTCGTCGGACCAGGGCGAGCCGAGTTCCTGGTCGGCTTCGTCGAGGTGAGGCCAGCCGAGGGGCAGGGACGGCAGCGTCCGGGCCGCCTCCCGCAGTTCGCGGTGGCGGCTGTCGAGTTCGGCTACGGCGCTCCGCAGGTCGCGGCGGGACGAGTCGGCGGTCTGTCGGGCCTGCCGGAGGGAGGTGGCTGCCGCGGACTCCCGTGTGCTCGCGGCCCGTTCGTAGGCGAGGGCGGCGCTGAGGCTGGCGGCTGCCTCGTCGACGGCGCTGCCGTGCCGGGCGTGCAGGTCGGCGGCCAGGGACTCGGCGCGCACGGCTGCGGCGACCTGCTCCAGGGAGTCCTCGAGCGCGGCGCGCTGCTGGACGAGCAGGTGCGCGATCTCGGCCTGGGTGTGCTCCTGCTGCCGTTCGGCGGCCTGCCGGTCGGCCGCGCTCCGCAGCAGGCGGCGCAGCCCGCCGCGCAGGCCCCGCTCGACGGCCGGGGGCGCGTCGTGGCGGGCGGTGAGCGCGGTCACGTACTCGCGGTGGTGCGCGGCCAGTTCACGGGCGGCCGACAGGTCCGCGCGGGCGGTGGCCAGCTCCTGGCGGGCCCGCGGTACGTGCTCGGAGGCCGTCCCGAATCCGGCCTCGGCCACCACCGTGGCCGTCCGGGCGGCGGAGGTGACGGTGGCGGCCCGGTCCAGGACCGTTGTGGCGGCGGCGACCTGCTGGTCGGCCCGGGACACGGCGGCTTCCAGGTCCGCGATCCGCTGCCCGGCCGACGGGGACTCGACGGCCGCCAGGACCCCGGTCAGCCGGGCGCGCTCGGCGCGCAGCCGCTCCACCTCGGCCTGGGCGGCACGGAACACCGCGATGGCATCGGTCCACGAGGGCACGGGTCGGGCGGGCCCGGCCGTCGCAGTCGGGGCCTGGCCCGCCGCGACGACCGCACGCCGGCCAGCGGTCGGGGGCTTGGGCGGAATCCAGTCGCGCAGGACGTTCTCCATGCCGCGCAGTGGTGGCAGTCCCGCGTCGGAGCGGGCCTCGGTCTCCTTCTCTGGCAGCCGGCCCCACCAGAACCGGTTTCCGAACTCCTTGCGGTTGGTTTTGTTGCCGAGCACCGCCGCGACCAGACCCCAGGCTGGCCCGCCGAGGAGCGCGGAGGCGAGGTCGGAGAAGTGGTCGGGGCCGCCGTGCCAGTGCTCGCCGAGCGCGCCCATGCCGGGCAGTTCGGCGGTGATGTTCTCCACGGCGCCGTTGTTGGAGGAGGTGACCACGATCTCGAACCCGGTCAGCCGCGGGTCGAGCCGCGACACGGTGCGGGGGTACGTGCCCTGGCGGTCCCTGCCCTGCCAGGCCGGACTGGTGAACGCCTTCTCGGGCCGGTCGAACGTGGCCAGCACCGCCGCTCGCTCGACGATCAGTGCGGCGACCAGGTCCCGCAGCATCGTTGTCTTGCCCGTGCCCGGCGGGCCGTTCACGGAGAACATCCCACCCGCGGTTCCCGCTCGGTCGGCGAGCATGCGGTCGACCGCGAACTGCTGGCTCAGCGCGAGCGGCTGATCCGCCGGTGCGGGCCAGCGGCCGTCCGGAACGAGGCCCGGAGCCACCCCGTCGAGGACGACCCCGCGCTCTTGGCGGACATCCGTCCGCGCCCCCACGGCGACGGAGTCGAGCTCGGTCAGGTACGCCTCCAGCGCCGGGCCGATGCCCTTGCCGACCGCCGCGGACACCCGGGCGAGGTCCGGAGGAAGCAGACTGTTCAGGAACGGCGCTGCGGCGGCGACCTTCTTCCGCGGGTCCGTCGGCCGGCGGACCAGCCTGCTGCGCACCCGGACCACCTGCGGCCGCAGGTGGTCCCGTACCCCGCACAGGTCGGCGATCTGCGCGGTCAGGGCGACTAGATCGGCGAACCCGAGCGCACGGGCACCGGCACCGTAATCCGCCTCGGTCGACATGTCAGGACCGTCGGCCGACGACTCCTCGGGGACGCCCCGGGTGCCGTCCGGCCCCCCGGACTGCACTTGCTCCTCGGCGGGGCGGCGGGCGGCGACCCAGTCCGCGGCGCGGCGCACCAGGGGTTCCGCCGCGCCCTGCAGGGCGGCGCCGGCGACCTCGCCGAACAGGGCCCCGACCGCCCCGACGGCAGCGCCGCCCAGGATCTCGGCGAGCAGCCGTTGCCAGCCGCCGCCAGCCGCGCCCGGCGCTCCCGCAGCACCCTCGGAGCCGGGCCACCGCTCGTACGCCGTTCCGGCGGCCGGTGCGGTGGGGCCGTAAGGGATCGCGGTGGCCGTGAGCTCGTCGATCGCCCCGCCGAATGCGTCGTCGAGCTCCTCGAATCCGTCCAGCCACCCAGGTGTGGACGGCCCCGGATCGAAGAGGCGGCCGGTCGCCCAGGCGCACGCAGAGATCACGGACGTGTCTTCGAGCGGTCGGCCCTCGTCGTCCAGGACCAGTGCGAACATCGCGCTCTGGCCCGACAGCACCAGCTCGGTCTGAGGCACGCCGGGGTCGGGATCGGTCCCCGCGGGCAGTACGGAGATCATTGCCTGGCGGAGCAGCTCCAGATCGAAGACCCCGCAGTAGACCTCGTGCCGCCACATACGTCCGTACGGTGCCCGCCGTGCCCCCGTCTCCGGATGGTCCGGAGCCCACGGCAGGAGCGGTGGTACCCGGCCCGGCTGCGGCGTCAGGTCGGTTACGTACTCGTCCCTCGGCCCGGAGCGGGCGGCGGGGCGTCGGCGGGGTAGCGCCGGGATGGTCGGCGGGCTGAACAGCTCGATCGCGCGCCAGCACTCCAGCAGGGCCTGCCGTCGACGGTCCTGCGCGTGTCCGTTCCGCACCCACTGCCCCCGTGTCGCACGCGCGGCATCCTGCCGCTCCCCTGAAGATCAGCCGTGTCGCCGAATCTACCGGACCGTCAGCGGGCCGAGTCCCGATCAGCGGGGGCCTACGGCGCCGGAACGCCCAGGGACACAGGGCCGGTTCGGCCGACTCGGGCCCGGGGCGGGAAGGCGCCAAGGGCGTGGTGGAACTCCTGTGGGCCCCGACTGTCGCGAGCAGTCAGGGTCGGTGCGTGCATGCCTGACGCGAGGGCTACTAGCGCCGACAGGACTGGGGGCTACGGCAGGACATGCTCTTCGCGCACCCCACGCCGGAGAAACTGGCCTCACACATCGCCCGCCTGTCGGGCTGACACCCGAGACACGACAACGGGGGACGGCCGGTGGGCCGGGGCACGGCCCACCGGCCCGCTGGCCGGGGAGAGCTCGCCGTCTGCCGCCGCCCATCGGTCGATCACTCCGGGGAAGCCGCGCCGTTCCAGGCTTCTGAGGTCGTCCTGCCGATCGGACCACCATGCCGCGAAGACTCCGGTCAACTGATACCGGTCCATGATCCCCAATGGCAGGAGTTCCTCACGGAAGGAAGCCATGAGGTGGGAGCGCCACTTGAACAGCTCGCCCCGCAGCGGCTGATCGAGCGGGTCGTGGGCCTCGACGAGGCGGAAGCTCTGCTGCCTGGCTTCGACCGGGCCTTCCCCGCCGGGATGACGATGATCGATCCGCTCCACGGCTGAATCCACGGCGGACGCGGCCGGGGCAGCGGGCGTTGCGGCGGGATTTGTACGGGTTGTCGGGTGATGATGGCGCAGTGCGACTTGATCACGTGTCCTATGCGGTGGCCCGCGACAGCTTCGTCTCGACCGTCCAGTGGATCGGATCGGCCCTCGGCGCCGGGTTCGTCGACGGGGGCGTGCACCCGCGATTCGGCACCCGCAATTTTATTCTCCCGCTGAGCGGCGGCACCTACGTCGAGGTCGTCACCACACTCGATCACCCCGCCGCCGACCGCGCACCCTTCGGCCAGGCGGTCGCGCGCCGCGCCGCCGAGGGCGGCGGCTGGCTCGGTTGGGTGGTCTCCGTCGACGACATCGCCCCGGTCGAGGCCCGCCTGGGCCGCACCTCGGCCGAGGGCCACCGTGTCCGCCCCGACGGGTTCGACCTGAGATGGAAGCAGATCGGCCTGCTGGAACTGCTGGAGGACCCGCAACTGCCCTACTTCCTCCAGTGGTCGGTCCCCACCGAGGAGCGCCCGAGCGCCGACCCGCGCACCTCCACCACCATCCACGGGGTCTCCATCGCCGGCGACGCCGCCTCCATCGCCGAATTCCTCGGCGAACCGGCCGACCACCCCCTCGAACAGATCGACGTCACCTGGGTCGAGGACGAGGAACCGGGCCTGGTCTCGGTCGAGTTCGCCACCGCCCACGGCCCGGTCACGATCTGACCAGGGACCGACCACCCCGCGGGAGCAGCCGGCTGGGGTCTCCTGGCCAGCGCGTGTCTCTTCGATGGGTTGGTCAGTTGATCGGATGTGTCTGCCCGATCAGTGATCACTGATGCGATGTGGGGCCGGATCGAGCCGCTGATGCCGGCCGATCCGGTCCGTGGACGGCGCTGGGCCGATCACCGCCGAACGCTCGAGGCCATCGCGTGGAAGTACCGCACCAACTCGCCCCGGCGGGACCTGCCCGACGAGCTCGGCCCGTTCCAGACCGCCCACAAACGGCTGATCAGATGGGCTGTCAACGGAACCTGACAGAACATCCTGACCGCCGTGCCGGCGGCCGCGGACGCCGGTGACGACATCGGCTGGACCGTCTCGGCCGACTCCACCGTCGTCCGCGCCCACCAGCATTCCGCCGGAGCACGCAAAAAGGGGCCGAAGGCCGCAGCGAGCCCGCCGACCACGCCCTCGGACGCTCACGCGGCGGCCTGAGCACCAAGGTCCACCTGGCCGCCGACGACCGTGCACGGCCCCTGGCCCTGACCGTCACCGCGGGCCACGCCGGCGACGCACCCGCCTTCGAAGCGCTCATGGCCCGTATCCGCGTGCCACGAAGCGGGCCCGGCAGGCCCCGAACCCGGCCGTTGGCCGTGCTCGCAGACTGGGCCTACTCCTCCCGTGCCATCCGGTCCCACCAGCGACGACGTGGGATCCGCGCGGTCATCCCGCAGCCGTCCGACCAGATCGGCCACCGCCTGCGGCGAGGACGCCGAGGCGGGCGCCCGCCCGGCTTCGACGCCGAGATCTACAAGCAGCGGAACAGCGTCGAGCGCTGCATCAACCGCCCCAAGCAGTGGCGCGGCCTGGCCACACGATGCAACAAACTCGCCATCGCCTACCAGGCAGCACTCCACCTCGCCGCCATCCTCATCTGGGCACGACGCTGACCAAAGAGACAGAACTTAAAGGGTGTTGCAGAAGGCTGAATCTTGGGCATTTTGCCTTTATGGGTGGGGTGTTGCGGGCTGAGCCGGTGTGGGTGGAGACGTTCACGGGCTTGCGGATCGAGCGGTCGCGAAGCTGGTGAAAGTGGTGCGGGAGCGGGGCGGAAACGGGCCCGGCGGTGGCCGCCCCTGGTGCCTGCCACTGCCTGACCGGGTGCTGCTGGTGGCGGTGTACTACCGGACGAACCTCACCATGCGCCGGCGCGCCCCGCTCTTCGGGATCTCCCCGGCCACGGTCTGCCGCATCATCCAGCGGCTGAGCCCGCTCCTCGCGCTGGAGCCGACGCCGCGGCCCGTCGCCGGCGTGGACCGGCTGTGGATCGTGGACGGCACCCTGATCCCGGTCCGCGATCGGACCGTTGCCGCGTCGTCCCGCAACTACCGGTTCTCGGCGAACGTGCAGGTCATCATCGAGGCGGACAGCCGACTGGTCGTCGCGAGGTCACGCTCCGGCGGATGAACAGGGAATGGTTCCCCGGTGTCGGGCGACGTGGTGAGTCACTACGTCGCCCGACACGCCTCGGGTGAGCGCTTCAGGAGCTCGAAGACTTCGGCTGGACCGACGTGGTCGAACTCGGGCTTCAAGTCCCTGCGCTGCCTCGCGATACCGATATGCCGAAGGATCGCTCAGGCGTGCCGCGTATGCCCTCCTGGCTGTTCGCCTACCCCCCCGGCGGCGAGGCCCGCGGCCTGTGGCTCGGGCTGCTGATCGGCCTCGCCACCACCGCACTCCTCCTCCTGCGCCGCTACGGCCGAGCCCTGAACCAGACCGCGCCCGTCCTGGCAGCGGCCGGCAACTGACCGCGCGCCCCTGGTCTATCCCCAGGAGTTGGCGATGAGGCGGGTGCGGAAGGTGACACCGTCCGAAGTGTCGTGAACGGTGATCGTGCCGCCGTGCAGAGCCGCGATGTCCAGGGCGATGGACAGGCCAAGACCGGTGCCGCCGTCGTCGCGGCTTCTGGCGTCGTCGATGCGTGTGAACCGCTCGAAGATCTTCTCTCGGTCGTCGGAGGCTATCGGGAGGCCGTCGTTCGCGACGTCCAGGACAGCGTCGCCGGTTACCGGGTCTGCCGTAAGCCGTACGGTGACGGAGTGGCGGGCGTGCCGCTGGGCGTTGTCCAGGAGATTGGTCAGGAGGCGGCCGAGCCACAGTGCATTGCCGGAGATGACGATGTTGCCGGACGTGTGGAGGGCGACCTCATGAGGGTCCGTTGAACGTGCTGCCACGGTGGCACGGACGAGTTCGGTGAGGTCGACGGGTTCGCCGGGCCGGCTCTGCCCGGTGGCGTCGAGGCGGGCGAGCAGGAGCAGGTCGGCGGAGAGCGCCTGAAGGCGTTCGGTGTCCTGGAGGGCGCCTTCCACCAAGGTGTCACGCACCTTCGGGTCGGGGTGGGTGTGCGCGACCTCGAGCTGAGTCCGGAGTACCGCGAGAGGGCTGCGCAGTTCGTGCGAGGCATCGGCGATGAACCGGCGCTGCCGGATACCCGCGGCTTCCAGTCGTTCCAGCATGGCGTTCATGGTCTCGGCGAGGCGGGCGATCTCGTCGTCGCCGCGCGGCGCGGGGACCCGGCGGTCCAGGCCGCGATCGCTGATCGCGGCGACCTCGGCGCGGATGGCCTCGACGGGCCGGAGCGCCCGGCCGGTCGTACGCCAGGTCAGGGCGCCGACGGTGAGGAGCAGCAGGGTGCTCAGGGCTGCGAGGGCTGCAGTGGTGATGTCCTCGGCCGTGTCGGCGGTGCGCAGCGAGGCGCCGACGTGAATGGTCACCGGTCCGGTGGGGGTGGCTGTGGTGACGGTGCTGACGCGCTGGTCGTGCTTCTCGCCGAGGGCGTCGAGGTTGTATGTCCTGTGGCCCTCGTGGGTGCCAGTGGGGGTGAGGGCGGGGCGGCCGGTGAGGTTCTGGCTCTGTGCGACCACCTTGCCGTGGGTGTCGACGACCTGGATGAAGTCCGTTCCGGGGCCGAGCGGCAGCTGAGGGGTGAGGTGACCGGCGGCGGCGAGGCGTGAAACGGCCTGGGTCTCCTTGCGCGCCCCGGTTTCGACGGTGCGTTCCAGGTTGATGCGCAACAGCATCTGGACGACGGCCGAGGCGGCGAGCATGACGACGGCGACGCTCACACATGCGGCGAGGGTGGTCCGGGTACGGACCGAGCGCGGCGCCAGCCGCTGGATCAGTGCAGCCGCCCTACGATGACCAGCCAGAGGGCGCAGGAGCGCACCGGCCCGGCGGCGTGCAGCGCGGAGGATCCCGGGGTGCCCCGGTTCGGGTGCGATCGTTTGCGGCTCAGCCACCGTCAGCCGCCAGCCGGTATCCGGCGCCTCGGACGGTCTGCACCGCGGCCCGACCGAACGGGGCGTCGATCTTGCGTCGCAGGGCGCTCACGTGGACTTCCACGGTGTTGGGGTCGCTGTCCGTGTTGCTGTCCCAGACCTCGTCCAGGATTTCGCGCTTGGAGACGGCCTCACCGGCTCTCCGTGCGAGGTGGTCCAGGACGGCGAACTCGCGCGGGGTGAGAGGGATGGACAGGCCACCGCGGCTGCACGTGCGGGCGGCGGAGTCGATGACCAGGTCGCCCAGGACGGTGCGCTGCGGGGCACGGCTGCCGATCCGGCGGGCCAGCGCGCGCAGGCGGGCGACGAGCACCACGAAGGAGAACGGCTTGGAGAGGTAGTCGTCGGCGCCGGTGTCCAGAGCCTCGGCCTCGTCCCACTCGCCGTCCTTGGCAGTGAGCATGAGGATGCCGACATTGCTGCCGCAGGCCCGTAGGCGCGAGCACACACGGTAGCCGTTCAGGCCGGGCAACATGATGTCGAGCAACACCACGTCGTAGGTGCGTTCCGTGGCCTTGGCGAATCCGGACAGGCCGTCGTGAGCGAGGTCCACGCTGAATCCCTCGGCGGTCAGCCCGTGCTGAAGCGCCAGGGCCAGCCGGCGCTCGTCCTCCACCACCAGTACACGCATGCCCCAAGAGTGGCACGCCGCCCGGCGCCGGAGCCGCCAAGCTGAAGGGGCCTTCAGGTCTTCAGCATCCCTTCAGCGTGCCCGGACCATGCTGTGCCCGGATGTCCGGGCACAGGGCCCCGGACCTTGCCAAGAGGTAGGGGTGGTCACAGTGAGTGAATCCGTGGGTAAGTCCGTGGGCGCCGACGAGTCGCAGGAGCAGACGGGTGAGGGTGGCTCCGGCACGACGGCTGAGAAGCTG
Organism: Streptomyces sp. NPDC090741; assembly: GCF_044769045.1. Lineage (NCBI taxonomy): Bacteria > Bacillati > Actinomycetota > Actinomycetes > Kitasatosporales > Streptomycetaceae > Streptomyces > Streptomyces sp. NPDC090741. The sequence continues at coordinate 32,601 of NZ_JBIVXF010000002.1, forward strand.
GTCGGCGGGCGTCGGCCGCGTGGCCGCAGAGCGCGATGGGCCGCAGCCGGTGCGGCTGCCGTGGTGGTGATCGGCGGCGGCGCGGCTGCGGCGGCCATCCACCATCACGAGGAAGAGGGACGCGGCGAGCACAAGGTGGCGGCTGCGGGAGACCACGAGCGCGGCGACGATTCGCGCGAGGACTCCGAGGGCCGCGATGGCCGCGATGGCCGCGATGGCCGCGACGGGCACGACGGCCGGCACCGGGTCGGTGAGCGCGGCCCGCGCGCTGACGACTTCCGCGCCCCCTCGACCGACGGCGCCCCGGCCCCACTGCCTTCGCTTTCCGCAGCGGACGCCGTGGGCAAGGCAGCCACGGCGGTCAACGACGGCAAGGTCGAGTCGCTGGCACCGGTCACCGAGCAGGGCGGCGGCCGCGCCTGGCGGATCGTCGTCGTCGGCCCCGACGGAGTGCGGCACGCGGTGACCGTCGACGGCACCAACGGCACGCTCACCGGCAACACCGTCCTGGGCGGCTGAACCGGACCGACCCAGCGGCGCGGCCCCGGCCGCGCCGCGCAGAAAGGAGTGCCGCCGTCTTGGGCGCCACGACAACCCCTCGGGCGCACCGCCGCGCCCAGGCCCAGGCCGTTCGTTCCGCGGCAAGCAAGGTCCCCGAGGTGACCGCGGTGTTCTGGATCGTCAAGATCCTCACCACCGGCATGGGCGAGACCACCTCCGACTACCTCGCACGAGCCCTCGGGCCCGTCCCCGCGGTCGCTGCGGCTGGTCTCCTGCTGGCCGCCGCCCTGGTCACGCAGGCCCGCACACGCCGCTACGTCCCGGCCGTGTACTGGTCCGCCGTGGTCATGGTCAGCGTCTTCGGAACCATGGCCGCCGACGTCGCGCACGTCGCCCTCGGCGTGCCCTACACGGTGTCCGCGTCGGCGTTCGCCCTGGCCCTGGCCCTGGTCTTCATGGTCTGGCGGCGGACCGAGGGCACCCTCGCGGTGGAGACAGTGGCCGGCGGACGCCGCGAGGTCTTCTACTGGACCGTGGTCATGGCCACCTTTGCCCTCGGCACGGCCGTCGGCGACCTGACCGCGGCGACCCTGGGCTGGGGATACCTGCCGTCGGGACTGCTGTTCGCCGCTCTGATCGCCCTGCCGGTACTCGCTCACCGGCTGTTCGCGCTCCCGCCCGTGCTCGGCTTCTGGTGGGCGTACGTGCTCACCCGGCCACTCGGAGCCTCCTTCGCGGACTGGGCCGGCGTCGGCGCCGAGCGCGGCGGCCTCGGGCTGGGCACCGGGCCGGTCAGCCTGGTCCTCGCCGTGATCATCGTCGCCGCGGTCCTGTGGCTGAGCGCCGCCGACCGACGCGCGACACGGTCTCCGTCCTGACGCCCGGCCCCTGTCGCCGTACTCGACTGCGTGCACCACCGAGTACGGCGAGAGGGGCATCGCTGTCGTCATGCCCGGTGAGATGGTCAGGATGCGTTCAGGTTCCCGATGACACAGTCGGGCCGCATGACCTACGAAACGTCTGAGAGTCCCACGGCTCCAGGGGCAGCCGCCCACCCAGGAGACCAGCTGCGCATCGGCGAGAGCGTTCGGACGCCTGCCGGGCAGATGCTGAACAAGGTGCCCGAGGTCACGATCTGGTTCTGGATCATCAAGATCCTGTGCACCACGGTCGGCGAAAGCTTCGCCGACTGGATCAACATGAACCTGGGTGTCGGCCTGCTCAACACCGCTTTGATCTTCACCGGCGCCCTGGCAGCCGTCCTGGCCTGGCAACTCAGCACCGAACGCTACATCCCGTTCGCGTACTGGCTCACCGTCGTGGTGGTCAGTGTGACAGGAACTCTTTACACCGACATCCTCACCGACAGCCAGGGAGTGCCCCTCGCCCTGAGCAGTGGCGTGTTCGCCGGCGTGCTCGCAGTGGTCTTCGGCATCTGGTACGTGAGAGAGCGGACCCTGTCGGTCCACAGCATCACCACCCGGCCCCGTGAGCTCTTCTACTGGCTCGCGGTCCTGGTCACCTTCGCGCTCGGCACCGCCACCGGAGACTGGACCCTCGAGCTCACCGGCTGGACCGCGGGAGTCTCCGTGCTCCTGCCGCTCGGCCTGATCGTCGCGATCATCGTGGGCCGGCGCCTCGGAGCCAATGCCGTGCTCTCCTTCTGGCTGGCCTACATCCTTACCCGTCCGCTCGGTGCCAACCTCGGCGACTGGTTCGGATCGCCCAGCGGCGACGGCGGCCTGGGCCTTGGCACCGCTTTGACGAGCGTGATCTTCCTGGTAGCCATCCTCGCCACGGTCGTGTACCTCTCCCGCAGCCGGAGTGATGTCATCGAGACCCAGGAACCGACCCGCACCCCGCGGGCACTGAGCCCGGCACGTGAGCGGGGCATGCTGGTCTACTACGCCGTCGTAGCGGTCGCGGCCGCAGCGCTTCTTGTCTGGGCGAACCACCAGCCGCACGCCGCTGCGAGCGAAGAAGCGGACACCCCCGCGCCGGTGACCGGCCCCATCACACCGCAGGAGGCGACGGCGCCGTTCCCTCCGGCCAAAATCGCGAAATTCCGCGCCATCGCGGCCGACACGCTGGCGAAGGTCAACTCGGGTGATCAGCGAGCCGCGACCAGCCGCGTTACCGACCTGGAGACCGCGTGGGACGACGACCAGTCCACCCTTGAGCCCAAGAGCGAGAAGGCGTGGAGCTTCCTCGACGGCGAGATCGACCAGGTACTGAAGGCACTGCGCGCCCCACACCCCGACAAGGCCACCGAGGTCGACGCGCTCAACAGGCTCCTCGCCTCTCTCGGCTGAACAACCTGACGGACGGCGGACGCCCCGGCGCATTCCCATGCGTCGGGGCAGGCGGCCAGTGAGCAGTGCCTGCCGGGACGGGACCGCCTGCACACAGGGGGCCGGGTTCCCGTGGCTTGCCGGGCGAGTGAACTGGGCGTTTACCGTCGCCTCACCGTGAGCGGGCCGGACGCCAACCCGCCGCTGCCTAGCGTCAGAGGAGACCTCGTTCCGCTTCGTCTCCGGAAAGGCGCCATGATCATGCGACGTACCACCGCTCCCGCCCCGGTGCCCGCCGCAGACGGCCGAGCCACCCTTCCCTTCGGCACCATCGGAGCCATCGGGGCGGCCTACCGGGTCGACCGGCCGGGACGTCGAGGGGGCCTGCCGTGACCACCGCCGACCTTCGGCGCCACCGCGGGCGACTACCTCACCAAGCCCACCGCCAAGGGAGGCCTCGACCTGGGCACTGTCGGCTCCTCGGCGGTACTCCTGACGGTCCTCTTCGCCTTCATGGCCTACGGCCACTTCCGTGACCGGGCACGCGGCGGAGAGACGCAAGGCAACATCCCGCAGGCAGTGGAATAGCTGGTCGGTGGCGCGGACACCGGCCAGGGAAGCAACTCGCTGTGCCGGGTCGCTGAATGCACCTTCAGGTCTTCAGCGACCCTTCAGCCGAGTTCCGCCATGCTCGCCGTATCGCCCGGGGAAGGCCCGGGGCGGAGATCACACCACCGTACCTGGCCAGCCACGGCATCCCAGGGCCCCGGCCCGGCGACTTCACGAAGAGGGGAACTCCGTGCCACATCTCGGTGGTCCGACGGACCGGCGCGCGGCGAAGCCCACTCTCGTACACCAAGGCTGCAGAGACGGTCGGTTGCGTGTCAGCATCGTTTCCGCCTCGATAGGCGCCGGACACGACGGAGCCGCCGCCGAACTCGCCCGTCGCCTCACGGCCGATGGCCACACGGTGGACCGGTGGGACCTGCTCGACTTGTTTCCCGCCCGAGCCGGACGAGCCGCCAGCAGCCTCTACCACCGTCTGCTGGACCATGCGCCGTGGGCCTACCAGCGGATCTACACCGGCACCGAGCGCGCCGGGGGAGCGGGTCCGGCCGCCCGGGCCCTGCTGCGCACTGTGCAGAACCGGGTGCTGCGGGCCCTGCCGGCCGATACCGGGGCGGTTGTCTCCACGTACCCAGGGGCCAGCCACGTGCTCGGCCGCCTGCGGCTGGCCGGCGAACTCACGATCCCGGCCCTGACCTATATGACGGACTTCTCGGTCCACCCGCTCTGGGTGGCACGCGGTATCGACCAGCACCTGGCCGTGCACGAGGTGCCGGCCGCACAGGCACGCGCCCTTGGAGCGGCCGAGGTCCAGGTGAGCGGGCCCGTCACCGATCCGCGGTTCCGTCCGCCACGTGACGGCGAACGGGCAGCAGCTCGAGAGCAGTTCGGTCTCCTGTCGGGCGTTCGATACGCGCTGCTGGTTGCGGGATCCTGGGGGGTGGGGCCAGTGCGTCAGGTCGCGGCCGAGATCCGCGCCTGCGGTGTTGCGGTCCCGGTCGTGGTATGCGGCCGCAACCAGGCTCTGGCACGGCAGCTCGCCGCTGACGGCATCGAGCACGTTCATGGGTGGACGGACGATATGCCGAACCTGATGTGGGCCTGTGACGTGATGGTTCAGAACGCCGGCGGGCTGACCTCGCTGGAGGCGTTCGCGAGCGGCCTCCCCGTAGTCAGCTACCGGTGCATACCCGGCCACGGCGCAGCCAACCCCGCAGCCTTGGATGAGGCAGGGGTCGCGCTCTGGATCCGCGACGCGGCAGGTCTGCCCGCCGCGCTGGAGGACCTGATGGAGGGAAGGGCAGGGATCCGGCACAGGGCATCGGGCCTCTCGTTGTTCCCAGCCGACCCTGCGCTCGGGCCGGCCGCGGCGATCGCTGGCGCCCGCCTTTCTGCGGGGCGTCCAGCCGTGTCCGCTCCGAGGCCGGCGCCACACGCCCCGGGCAAGCCGGGCGCACCAGCTCGCCGACCCGTCGTTCGGCTCGCCGCCACATGCGCCGCCGCCACCGCCGTCTGGGCCAGTGCGGTCGGCACAGCCGTTGCTACTGGTCACCACGCTCCTGTGCTCCTGCGGGCCCTGGAGCACCGCATCGACCCAGACGCCCGGAACACCTCCGGGCCGGGCGGGGGTTCAAGCCGGGTGCGGATGCCGTGACGCCGTGGCCGGGGCCTCGCCCCCCTCTCCCTGGCTCGCCGCCGGACCCAGGTCATCACGAGGACGAGGGCCGCTGCTGCGCCGTACGCGATGTTGCTCAGCGACGGCTGGAAGTGGAGCGTCGGGGCGAGGACGTAGACGGCGGCGCCCGCGAGGGGGATGCCGAGCCATTCCCAGCGTCCGTCCAGGGCTACGAGGGCGATCAGGAGCAGCGCGTACCAGGAGTAGCCGGGGGTGAGGAGGACGAAGGACCAGCCGGTGACCAGGAGGGCGCCGCTCCAGGGGCGTCGCGGGTCTCCGCGCCACATCACGTACAGGGACACTGCCGCGACGATGACGAGTAGCACGGGGAAGGCCCAGGCGTCTGGCAGGACCAGGCGCAGGAGCGAGTAGCGGGATCCGGCCGAGGCGTCGTCGTAGCCCTCCTCCTCGACGTAGCCGCCGAGGTAGCCGAAGACCGAGCCGTGCGAGAGGAGGACGTACGGGAGGTAGGCGAGTACGACGATGGCAGCGGCGGGCAGCAGTACCGCTGCCGCGTCGCGGACGCGCCGGACCCCGGACAGTGCGCCGGGGAGGACGACGGCCGGCATCAGCTTCGTGGCGATGGCGGTGCCGATCAGCGCTCCGCCCGCTGCCCGCCGGGTCAGGGCCCGTGAGGCGACGAGACCGAGGGCGGTGACCGCGAGGAGCACGCCCAGGACGTCGGCGTGGGCGTTGTTGACCGCCTCGATGGGAACGGCCGGGCACCAGGCCCAGTACGCGGCTTTGCGGAGGTCGTCGCCGCGCCGTCGCAGGATCAGGAGGAGCGCGCCGGTGACGCCGAGGGAGAGCAGGGCGGCGCCGATCTGGAGCGGCTTGTGGCGGGAGTTGGCGGGGGAGAGGCGGTCGACGGCCAGGAAGTACGCCTCGGCGACGGGTGGGTAGATGGTGTGGACGGCGGGCCTGTTGAGGCGGGTGCAGTGGGGTGTGCTGCCGGTGTGGGGGATCGGGGCGAGGTCGGGGCCCGTGCAGGCGGCGCCGGTGGGGAAGAGCCAGGGGTCGCGGAGTCGGGCGAGCGCCGGGTCCTGTGGGGCGTGGTCGTACGGGGAGATGCCGGCGGACTGGACGCGGCCGTCCCAGGCGTAGCGGTAGGAGTCGGTACTGGTCCGCGGCGGCCCCATCAGCCCGGTCAGCGTGATGGTGACGGCCCCCGCAGCGATCAGCCACGCGGCGCGGCGGGCCGGGACCCGGCGCAGAGCCAGCAGCGCGACGGTGAAGAACACCCAGCAGGCCGCGTACCAGCAGAACAGGCCGACGGGGTCGCTGAAGTAGCCCCCGTACATGATGGTGTGGGCGAGGAGCGCCGTGAGTGCGGCAAGGGCGAGGGCGGTGAACAAAAGCGCGGTGCGAGGAGTGAGGGCGGTCGGGGGTTTCACCTGCGGAATCGTTCCAGGGATCAGCTCTCCTGTAGGCCGTGCCGTCGCGGATGTCCGTGCTTCGTAAGGTGTTCCGGCAGCCTGCGCGGGCCTCGGCGGGGGTGTGATGGGGGCATCCGTTTCACCCTGCCCGGGCCGCCCGTCAACTTCAAGGCGCGCCTGCACGATGCCCGTACCGCGACCGCGATCGGCCGCTGGCTCGGCCTGGCCATGGCCGTCTGCTGCGGGCGGACTTCCCGCAGTTCTTCGCCTGGCCGCCGGTGCGATCGGTCCTCCACGCGCTGGAGCGGATCTCGGTGGCGGCCCTGGTCGCGGCAGGACGGTTCGAGCTGTTCACCGGGCTGCTGAACACCTTCCAGTGGTACCCGTCGCGGGCTCCCTGACCGCGATCGCCCTTCCCCCGCTCCTGCGTCCGGGAGGCGTGGCCAACCCCACCGTCCTGCCGCTCGACTACCTGCGCAACTGGCTGCTCGCCCTGGCCGCCATCGCGCTGTTCGCCCTCGCGCACGTCGGTGTGCGTGCCGTGGCGCGCCGGGTGGGCCGGGAGAGCCGTCGAGCCTGATCGGGGCGCCGCTGCGGAGAAGCGGTCACTTTCGCCAGAACAGGTGGTGCGTCACCCCGCTCGGGCTGGGGACGACGTCCAGGTTGAACCGGTCGAGCAGCTCATCGGGCGACTCCCAGAGTCGTACGCCGGATCCGAGCTTCACCGGCGAGACCGCCACGTGCAGGGTGTCGACGAGGTCGGCGTCGAGGAACTGCCGGATGGTGGTGGCTCCGCCGCCGAGTCGGACGTCCTTCCCCTGCGCCGCGTCCCGGGCCTGCTCGAGGACCGCGGCGGGGTCGCCGTCGACGAAGTGGAACGTGGTGTCGGAAAGGGTGAACGAGGGGCGCTTGTGGTGGGTCATGACGAATACCGGGGTGTGGAACGGGGGCTCGTCACCCCACCAGCCCTGCCATTCATGGTTCTGCCAGGGCCCGCGCTGGGGGCCGAACTTGTTGCGGCCCATGATCTCGGCGCCGATGTTGCGGGCGTAATCCCGGGTGAGGTAGTCGTCCAGGCCCCGGCTCCCTCCGGGGGCGGTGCGCATGGGCCAGCTCGCCGTGGCGCCGGCCCACGCGAACAGCTTCTCGGGCTCGACGTGACCGAACGGCCTCTCGAGGGTCTGGTCCTCACCGGCACCGATGCCGTCACTCGAGACGTTGAAGTTCTGGACTCTCAGCAGCTGAGCCACGCGTTCCTCCTGTGATGGGAGCGATATCGGTAGTGAGACCTGCCGGGCCGGGAAAACTCATCGCTGCGTCCGCGAATGGTCCGAAATCGGGCCACTCAGACTCTCCCTTATGAGGTTCACGTGGCTTGGAAGGGCCCAAGCGGAGTCCGGCCCGCCGCAGGTGCCCTATCGAGGGTCAGCGACTCCGGGTGGGATCCTAATGCTGCGGATCCCACCCCGGCGGTTCGCCGCTCGGCAACCGTCAGTGCGTGAGGTGTACGAAGTGCCGGCCCGCCCTCTGCCAGCTGTCGTACGGGGTCCAGCCCGCGGCCCTCGCCTCGGCGCGCAGGGCGCGGGTGCCGAGCCGGGCCCACCAGAAGGGGGCTCCGCGGCCGCCGTTGCCGTCTTCGACGTAGACCTCGACGCGTTCGTCGACGTCGGCGGCGGCCACCTCGACCAGCAGGGAGCCGTCGGGTGCGGTCAGTTCGGCGGTCCGGCGCAGCAGGGCGGCGGGGTCCCCGCCGATGCCGATGTTGCCGTCTATGAGGAGGACCGTGCCCCAGCCGCCTTCGCGGGGAAGCGGGTCGAACACCGACCGGCACAGGGCGCTGCCGCCCGCCCGCTCGGTACGGGCCACGGCCTCGGGGGTGACGTCCACGCCGAGTGCCGTATGGCCGAGCCCGGCGAGGGCGGCGACCAGGCGGCCCGGTCCGCAGCCGATGTCGAGGACGGGCCCGGTACACCGGGCCAGGACCGTGTCGTCGGCCGCGTCGGCCTCGGCGCACCACCGCTCGACTTCGAGCGGCAGCAGCCAGCCGTCGCGCCGACGGAGGAACAGCGGCCCCTGCCCGGTACGGAGGGCGTCCGCGTACGGGTCCGCCTGCCAGGTACGGGTGGCGGGCTCGGCGAGCTGGGCGGTCATCGGGTCACCGCGCACAGGCCGTGGTGCAGGGCGGCGAAGCGCGTCCGCGGGGCTGCGGCCGCGACCCGTTCCGCGTCGGCGGGCGTGTCCACGTCGCAGAGCTCGGGCAGGTCCCGTACGGAAAGCCCGGCATCGGTCAGGCGCTGCCGCTGCACCTCGCCGGTGTGTGCCACGGACATGGGGACGCCGAGCAGCAGGGCCGGGTCGGCCTCGGCGAGGCCGAGGGCCCAGAACCCGCCGTCGGCGGCGGGCCCGAACCATGCGTCCGCCTCGGTGAAGTCGAGCCCGGGCGCGAGCAGGCCGGGGGTGACCTGCGGGGTGTCCATGCCGATCAGCAGGGCCGGTCCCTCGGCCAGGGCGAAGGCGGCGGCCAGCCGGACGTCCAGGCCGCCCGTACCCTGCGGGGCGACCTCGATGCCGTCCGGGATCCAGGGACCCGGCTGTCCGTCGAGGACCAGGACACGCCGTTCGGCCGGGGTCGCCAGGACCGCGGTGAGGGTGTCCTGGAGCGAGGCGAGGGCCAGGTCGGCTGCCTGCTGCGGGGTGAACTGTGTGGTCAGGCGGGTTTTCACACGCCCGGCGACGGGGGCCTTGGCGATGACGAGGAGGGTGCTCATGCGGAGATCCCCTCGGTCGGTGCGGGGCGGGCGCTCGGCGGCTCGGCCAGGACCCGCCGCATGTCCCGTACGGCGTGCCAGGTGCCCCGCCAGGTCCCGGTGACCTTGGACTTCCCGGATCGGGGGAGGTACGGGATGTCCGTCTCGGCCACCTTCCAGCCCGCGTCGGCGGCCCGTACGACCATCTGGAGCGGATAGCCGCTGCGCCGGTCGGTCAGGCCCAGGCCGAGCAGTGCCTCGCGGCGGGCGACCCGCATGGGGCCGAGGTCGTGGAGCCGCAGACCGGTGCGGCGGCGCAGCATCTGCGCGAGAGCGAGGTTCCCTGCCCGGGCGTGCACGGGCCAGGCGCCGCGGCCTTGGGGGCGGCGCCGGCCGAGCAGGAGGTCCGTGTCGCCTGCCGCGACCCGCTCGGCCATGGGGGCGAGCAGGCCGGGGTCCATGGACGCGTCGCAGTCGCAGAAGCAGACCAGCTCGGCGCGTGCGGCGAGCAGCCCGGCGTGGCAGGCGGCGCCGAAGCCGCGCCGGGTCTCGTGTACGACGGTGGCGCCGAGGGAGCGGGCGATGTCGGCCGAGCCGTCGGTGGAGCCGTTGTCGACGACGATGGCCCGCCACCCGGCCGGCACCCGCGCCAGCACCCAGGGAAGGGCTTCGGCCTCGTCGAGGCACGGCAGTACGAGGTCCGCGTGGGGCGGACGACAAGCAGAAGGAGTCACCCTCCACACCGTAGGAACCGAAGGGCGAAGAAAGGCGCCGGAAGACCTTACGAAACGCGGACACCGCGTCCCGGGGCGGCAGGCCCAGCTCCGCGCGGCACCGCGCGGCGTCACTCCGGCGGCATGGCATCCAGTAGCGAAACCGACCGCGGCCCGGCCTCCGGTGACGCCACGGGCCGGGTCCTGGTGGTGGACGACGATCCGACCGTCTCGGAGGTCGTGGCCGGCTATCTGGAGCGGGCCGGGTTCACCGTGCACCGGGCCGCGGACGGCCCGGCCGCGCTGGAGACCGCCGCCCGGCACCGGTCCGACCTCGTCGTCCTCGACTTGATGCTGTCCCGCATGGACGGCTTGGAGGTTTGCCGTCTGCCGTCTGCCGTCTGCCGTCTGCCGTCTGCCGTCTGCCGTCTGTCGTCTGTCGTCTGTCGTCTGCCGTCGGCTGCGGGCGCAGGGGGACGGGAGGCGTTCTGTGGCCGTGGTCATGCTCACCGCGCGCTGCGCCGCTGCGCCGACCACGGTCGTCGCGACGGCCGCCACCGTCTCGCTGGGCACGGCGCTGCTGCTGGGGCGTCAGGTCGTACGGCGCTGCCGGGAACTCGTCGTTGCGGCACGTGAGCACGGAGTGCGCCTGGCAGGTGCGGGCGTGGCCCCGCTGCCGGTCGAGGTCGACGGCGAGGAGATGACGCCGGTGCTGTCCAACCTGCTGGGCAACGCCATCCGCCACACCCCGTCCGACGGAACGGTCGCGATCGCCGCGGAACGCCGCGCGGACGCGGTGGTGTTGTCCGTCACCGACGCCTGCGGCGGCATCCCGGAGGAAGACCTGCCCAGGGTCTTCGACACCGGCCGGCGGGGCAGTCAGGCCCGCACCCCTCCCTCGGGTGCGGGCCTGGGCCTGGCGATCGTCCGGGGCATCGTCGAGGCCCACTCCGGGCGCGCGGACGCCCACAATGTGCCCGGCGGCTGCCGCTTCGAACTGACCCTCCCCGCACCCGCGCGGGCCGCGCGGAACCGGCCGACGACGTGGGCCGGTTCCCAGGATCAGCCGATCACACCCGCCGAGTCGCGCTGACCTGCCCGGGCGAACTCGGCCATCCCTTCGGCGAATCCGACCATCGGACGCCAGCCCAGCTCATCGCGCAGCCGGGCGGAGTCGGCGGTGATGTGCCGTACGTCGCCGAGGCGGAACTCGCCCGTCACCACCGGGGCGGGTCCGCCGTGCGCCGAGGCGAGCTCGGCGGCCATCTCGCCGACCGTGTGCGGTTCCCCGCTGCCGGTGTTGTACGCGGTCAGAGCCCCCGCCTGCCGGGTACCGACCGCCTCCAGCGCCACCGTGTTGGCCGCGGCCACGTCCCTCACGTGGACGAAGTCCCTTCTTTGAGCGCCGTCCTCGTAGACCCGAGGGGCTTCGCCCCGGGCGAGCGAGGAGCGGAAGAAGGAGGCCACCCCGGCGTACGGGGTGTCGCGCGGCATGCCCGGTCCGTACACGTTGTGGTAGCGCAGCGATACCGCACGACCCTCCACGCACCGGGCCCAGGATGCCGCCAGGTGCTCCTGGGCCAGCTTCGTCGTCGCGTACACGTTGCGCGGATCCGTCGGGGCGTCCTCGCCGACCAGACCCGGAGCGAGCTCGGCTCCGCAGTCGGGGCAGAGGGGCTCGAACCGGGCCGCCGCCAGGTCCTCGGTCCGACGCGGCCCGGGGCGTACCGTTCCGTGCCGTTCACACGTGTACCGGCCCTCCCCGTAGACCACCATCGACCCGGCGAGCACGAGTTTCCTCACCCCTGCGGCCGCCATTTCCGCGAGCAGTACCGCCGTCCCGAGGTCGTTGCAGCCGACGTAGTCGGGGGCGTCCGCGAAGTCCTTGCCGAGACCGACCATGGCCGCCTGGTGGCACACCGCGTCCACTCCGCGCAGCGAGGCCCGGACCGCGTCGGCGTCCCGTACGTCGGCGCGCACGAACTCGGCGTCGGGCAGGGGCGGTGTGCCGGGGTGGGCGGCGGGCAGCAGGGCGTCAAGGACGACGGGCTCGTGCCCGCGGGCCGTGAGGGCGGTGACGATGTGGGAGCCGATGAACCCGGCCCCTCCGGTGACGAGTACGCGCATGCTCCGGACGCTACGCAGTGCGGAGCCTGCGGAGGGTCTCCCACGCGTGCACGTAAGACTTCCGTCATACGTGAGCGCTGGAAACGGCGACGGGGCGTGACGGCCGGGGGCTTCGCACGGGAAGTCAGTGGTGACTGAGGTGGTCGTGGTCCTTCCAGATGCCGTTGCCCGGCATGTCGAGGCGGGCGGTGAGCGGTCGGCGCCACGGGGGAGTGGCGGTGGGTTCGCCCCAGTAGTCGGTGACCCGTACGGCCCGGCCCTCGCGGAGCTCGGCGATGGTGACGTTGCGGTAGAGGCGGCCGTCGCCGTAGTCGCAGGTCCATTCCACGACGATGACGTCGTCGTCGAGGCGCAGCCGTCGTCCGACTTCGAGCGTGAGCTCGGGGAAGTTCCCTTCGACCTTCCCGATGAGCTCGCTGCCGCGGACGACCTCGCCCATCTGGGGCCATTGCCGCTCGACCTCCGGGGCGAGCGGCACGCCGAGGATGTAGGCGAGGCGGGTGGGGCCGTTCGATTCCGGTGTCGGCTCGTTCATGGCCATCAGTCCTTCCCATGAGGTGGGCGGTGGTCAGTGGTCCGGATGCGGCGTGTGTCGCGGTGCGCCGGAGCCGTCGACCACGCTGCTGATGTGGAAGCGGACGCGGCGGCCGGTGCCGCCCCCATCGTCGTCGGAGCCTTCAGGAAACCACTCCAGGACCGCGGCGCCGGACAGGTGCACGGTGTGCCCCGTGACGAAATCGGCGAACAGCAGGGCCGCGGCGCTGTCGACGGCCGGATTGCCGAGGCTGTTGAACATGTTGTTGCCGGGATAGTCGGGCCACCACAGGCTGCCGCCCTCGACGCGGACGAATCCGGGCAGCCCACCGCGGTGCGAGGCGTCGTTGCCGCGTTGCGGGTGGGTGGTGCCCAGGAAGAAGGTGTCAGCGGCACGGATGAGGCGGGCTTGATCCGATGCCAGGGAGGTTGCATGGCGCACCGGGAAGCCGTCCCTGCCCTCGGCGGCAGCGGGTCCGGGTCGGAGGTGACGCCGCTGGATGTACGGGGGACAGTTGCCGTATGCCTGATCGACTTGGAGCGTGAGACCGTCCTCGTCCGCGGTGGTGAGCGTTCCGTTGATGCGGAAGCGACGCCGGGTGGCGCGCCGTGATCGCGGCGAGTGTGCGGTCGGCGAGGAACCTGGCCGCCCCGCCACGCAGGTCGGGCGGGCGGAGCATGCCGCAGAGCCGGGCGGCCTCTGCGCGCACGCCGGCCTGCTGCTGTACGGCGATCTCTCCTGGGTGGAAGCCCACGGGAGGCGTTTGCTTCGATCTGTTCATGACCGTCTCCTGATCGTGGCGGGACGGATTGCCGGTGGTACGGGGTGGCGGGTGTCCCGGCCCGCCCGTCCTGCCGGGAGGGCGGGCCGGGCTCCGCATCAGGCGACGTGCAGGTGCGGCGTGATGACAGGCCAGTCGTTCTCCACCCCTGCGAGCACGTTGAAGTAGTTCGTCAGGACGTTGAGCGCGACGTGGCCGACCACCTCGCCGATCTCGGCGTCGGTGACGCCCGCGTCCCGCGCCGCCTGCACGGCGCCGTCGTCCACCGCACCCCTGCCGCGGACGATGGCGTCCGACAGCGCCAGCAGGGCGGCGGTGTGGGAATCGGATGCCCCGGCTCGGCGGGCCAGCTCGAGTTCACCGGAGTCGACCTTGGCGATGTTCGCCCTGATGTAGGTGTGGGCGGACAGGCAGTACTCGCACCCGTTGTACTCGGCGGTGGCGATCGCGAGCTGCTCACGGACGCCTGCGGGCAGGGCGCCGGAGAGTGCCAGGTAGCCCTTGAGTAGGACCGGGCTGTTGGCCATCACCTTGGTCATGTTCGGGGTGAGGCCGAGGGACTTCTGCACCTGGGCGAGGAGCGGGCCGGACAGCACAGACCCCGGTACGAGCGCACCGCTGCTCGGCGAACCGCTCCCGATCGAGCTGATGAACACGATCTGGGCCGATCGGGAAGGCGTACACGACGCGATCGCCGACCCCGACCAGGCCGTCGCATGGCTGCGGGCCGTCGGCCCCCGACTGACACCCTCCGCTCCCGCGGTCGGTGCCTGGCTCGACGCCGAACGGCCTGCCGGAGCGGGAGAGACCGCTGCTCGGCTGCGCGACTTGAGGAACGCATTGCGCAGGCTCGCCGCCGAGGCGACCGAGGACCCGAGGCCGGACGCGCAGTCGGCCATCGCCACCCGGGACGCCGCACTCGCGGCACTGAACGAGGCGTGCAGCGCGACGCCGGTGTGGACGACGCTCCACTGGCCTTCCGGCGGGGACCCGACCCGCATCGTGCGCACCGGCGACCTCGCAGGGCAGGCGGTGGTCGCCATGCTCGCCGGACAAGCCGTCGACGTGTTCACCGGCGACATGCGGGCGCAGCTGCGTGGCTACCTGGCGCCGGGCTGCGTGCTCTACTTCGTGAAGCAGCACCCCCGCCGCGAATGGTGCTCGGCCGGTTGCGGCAACCGTGCCCGTGTCGCCCGCCACTACCAGCGCCACCGGGCCACCAGGACCAACCCCGAGTCCTGAGCGGAGGCTCTCCGATGAAGGTCGACGTGCTGACCGAGGCCGTGATCGCCGCCCCGTGCGACAGGGTCGCCGCCTACGCGGCCGACCCCACGCACGCACCCGAGTGGTACGCGAACATCACCTCCGCCGACTGGCAGAACCCGCCGCCGGTGGCGGTCGGCTCCAAGGTCGCCTTCGTCGCCCGTTTCCTCGGCCGGCGGCTGGCCTACACGTACGAGATCACCGCGTACGAGCCCGGGCGCCGGCTGGTGATGCGCACGGACGAAGGCCCCTTCCCGATGGAGACCACCTATACGTGGGAGCCGTACGGGGAAGGCTCGGACCGCACCCGCATGACCCTCCGCAACCGGGGCGAGCCCAGGGGATTCGCCTCCCTCGGCGCCACCGTGATGGCGGCGGCCATGCGCCGCGCCCAGCACAAGGACCTGGCGGCACTCAAGGCGCTGCTGGAGCAGTGAGTACGGATCTCACTTGGGCGGCAGCGTATCCGCGAACGCCACTGCCGTCGTGATCCAGTGGTCCAGCACGGCATCATCCGCCAGGGCCGGGCCGCTGACCGTCACCCAGCCGCGCATCGGGCGACCGGTGAAGTCCTTGGCGCAGTTCGCCGACCGCGGTCCCCGGCCACCATGTCCATCCCGGAGGTGATCCCTGCGCAGGTCCACAGCGCACTGGACCTGACGAAGATCGCATCGGAGTCCACGCTGATCTCCGGGTGCGCGTGGGCCGGTTGCGCGGCCGTGAGCCAGTGCGTCGTGGCGGACCGGCCGTCCAGCAGTCCCGCCGCGGCCGGCAGATGGGCGCCGGCGCACACCGACCCCGTGCACAACCCCGGACCGGCCACCTCGCCCCTCCCCGGAGGCGTACGCTCAACCGCCCGCAGCGGGGGGCCGTCGGCCTGGACCACCTTGCCGGTACCCGCGGCGGCACCGGCCACCCCCGCCGCGGCCGGCACCTCCTCGTCCGGCTCCGCCGTATCCGTCACCCGCAGCTCCCGCACCGCCGGCCGCTCCCCGCCCGCGTACCGCGCCCGCGCGAGCGGGACCCGCCCCAGCAGCCCGCCCCCCACCGAGCCAGGGACGCGGCCCACGATGGGCTGAGTACCGCGGGCGACGGGCGCCAGGAGCGTCACCCGCTCCTCGTAGACCTCCCGCAGCTCGGAGGCCGGCCGACGGGCCGGACCGTCGTCACCGCACACGACCATCCGCCGGTCGTGGCCCGGCTGTTGAGGCTGCGCCGATATCGAAGACACCGCCGAAGGATGCCCTGATGGGCAGGTTGCCCCGGCCCCCGCCACCCGGCCCGCACGCGGCGCGAGGCCGTTCGGGGGAATCAGCCGCCTGGAGGGGGCCACGGCCGGGGTGCGCGGCGACACATGAAGGATGACCGATCCTGAACACCGGGCCTGGAGCAGCGGTTCCTACGCGCGGGCGATCCACACTCCACAGCACACCCTGTCCTTGTGCGACGGGGAGGGTTGGTGCTTCCCCCTCGACCTGGAACGGTGGTGTGCCAGGGCGGACGAGGCCGACCGGACAGTGCTGCGCCGGTGCACCGGCGGGGTACTGGACATCGGATGTGGCGCCGGCCGGCTGGTCGAGGCGCTGACGGGGCGGGGCCGCCAGGTTCTCGGCGTCGACGTCTGTCCCTCCGCGGTGATCACGACCGTGTGCCGGGGCGGCTCGGCCTTGAGCCGGTCGGTCTTCGATCCGCTCCCCGAAGAGGGCCGGTGGGGAACGGCGCTACTGATCGACGGGAACATCGGCATCGGCGGTGACCCCCGACGGCTGCTACGCCGGGTCCGGGACCTGGTACACCGGGAAGGCCTCCTCCTGGTGGAGACCGCCGCTGCCGAAGTGGACGAGCGCCGCCGCGTCCGGATCCACGCCGGGCAGCGGCCCGTGAGCGCCGTCTTCCCGTGGGCCCTGGTCGGCACCGCCGCCCTGAGCCGCCACGCGGCCTCGTCGGGATGGATCGAGGCCGAGCGGTGGACCACCGCCGGAGGCCGTCACTTCGTCGCACTGCGCGCTTGCCGCTGAGGCCGGTTCCGGTTCCGGGTCCGGGTCCGGGTCCGAACGATGAGTACCGCTGCCGAGGCCGCGAACAGCGCGGCCGTGATCAGGAGCCACCGCGCGAGGAAACCGTCCGCGGGGAGGGCCGTCGCGGCCGTGTAGTGCCCCACCTGGCCCAGCACCAGCGGCCACCAGACCAGCAGCAGGACGCCGGAGACGAAGGCGGGCACCCGGACGTAGTTCACGCTCACCCGCGGCGCGGGCCGCTCTTGGTCCCCGTCTCGGCCCCGGGTGAACAGGAGCTGCATCGCACGGTCGGTCACCGAGTACAGGGGAAGCAGTACGAGGTCGTGCAGGAGGGCCGCCCCGACGAACCACACGGCCACGCCGACGGTGTCCCCCTCGAACAGGCGCACGCCGGCGTACAGCGCGAGGGCGAAGGAGGCCAGGACGAGGAGGAGGTGCAGCGGGGAGGCGCCGTAGCGGCGACGGAACGCGGTTGGAGCGTTCATGCCGGCTCCCCGAACGTCAGGCGGGTGACCCATTTGGTGTTGTGCACGCCGGGCGCCCCCGGGAGGATGAGCCGCGCTGGATAGCCGTGGTCGGGTGAGAGGACAGCGCCGTTGACCCGGACGGCGAGGAGCGAGCGGCCGTCGCGGACCTGGTGGTCGCTCAACACGGCGGAGCGGAACGAGCCGCCGCGCTGCACCGACTCCACCAGGACTTCGGGCGTGTGAATGCCGAGCCCGACGAGGGCGGCCAGATCGGTGAGCCGGACCCCACGCCACTGCTGGTCGGTGGTGGACCAGCCTTCCACGCAGGCGATGGGCAGGGCCGCCTCGCGTTGTGGCATGGCCAGCAGCTGCTCGTACGTCAGATCGACCTGCCGGCCGGCGCCGCGTACGGTCAGCCGCCAGGCGGGGCCGACGTCGCTGGGGCGGATGCCGACCGAGGCGGCGGTCTTGTTGATCTGGAATCCGTTCGGGCCCGGGCCCGGGTTCCGGCCGTGCGGTGCCAGCAGGGCGGTCCGCCGCCACCATCCGCCGATGCTCTGCCCCGCCGTGACCGCCAGCAGGGCCACCGACCCGAGCCCCACCATGGCCAGGGCGCCCCGGCGGGAGATGGTCGGCTCCGCGGGGCGCGGCGAGACCAGCCCGATCGCTTCCTCGGTACCCGCCGCCGGCTCCCCGAGCCGTGGTCGTACGGCCCGCAGGGCCCTGGGCAGTCGGAAGGCCACGTGCAGGACGAAGGCGCCGATGAACACCCAAGCCCCGTAGAAGTGCAGGGTGTAGAAGGAGCCGGGGAAGATGTAGTGGAGCTGGACGTTGAGGATGCCGGTGACGAACTCGAAGCCGGCGCCGCCGACCAGGAGGAGCAGGGACAGCCGCTCCAGAGCGTGGCTGATCGAGCGGATCGGCGGCCACTCGAACAGCTTCGGAATGACCGACCACAGCTTCGCCAGCAGTACGGGTACGAGGACGATGCCCAGCGTCACGTGGACGCCCTGCGTGAGCCGGTAGAGCCAGTAGGGAGAAGTCGGCCAGGAGAACAGGTAGAAGCCGAGCCACCCCTTGTTCGGAGTCTGGTCGTTGACCGCTGCCAGATCGGGGTTGTACGCCGCGTACGACAGCAGACCCGTCACGAAGAGCGCCGTGATCCCGAACAACAGGACCAGGCCGAACACCGCGGTCAGCCACGGACCGCGCAGCGGACTCCGCCAGAACTCCGGACGGGCCGGCCCCGGGGGCGGCCCCGTTCCCAGGGCCGTGCTCCCGACCTCTCGCAGCCGCGCCAGCGGACTGGACCGGGCCTTCGCCGGGACGGGCTTGCGGGCTCCGCCAACCCGACCGGGCGGAGATCCAGCCGCAGGCGGGGCGGCAGGCTTCCCCGGCTCCTTGCCCGTTGGCGGTGGCACGTCGTCCGGCTGGCCCTGCCCGATGCCACTCGCGCCCATCGGGCACCTCCATCGACCGCTGATTTCTACTATTTCTTCCTATTTCGCCAGCTAGAAGAACATGCCGCACCGGTGCCGCACCTGCTCCGGCGACACGCCAGGTGTGAGGAATCCCCGCCGAGCTCTCACGCGGCGAAGCCCACGTCGAGGGTGCAGTACGGGCGCAGGGGCCTGCGCGCCGACCTCCCCGGGGTCGTCTCCATGCTGCCCGAGCTCGTGACCCGGTGAGCCCTTCCGGTCACGGCACTCGCTCATGCGGTGGCGTCGGGGAGTCCGTCCAGGAGGGTGGCGGCTTCGGCGTGGCGGGGGTGGTTGAGCTCCGTCAGGGCTCGGTGGGCCGCGGCCAGGGTGGTACGGGCCTCCTCGGTGCGGCCGAGGTGGTGCAGGGCGATGCCCAGGTCGAGCCGGGCCGGTTCGCTCCAGGCCGGCATGTCCGCTGCCTCGAAGGCGGTGAGCGCCCGGCTCAGGGCGGTTTCCGCCTCGGACCAGCGGGCGAGTGCGGCCAGGTCGCAACCGAGGTGGTGGAGGGTGGCGGCGTGGTAGACGGCGAGCAGATCGGGTGACTGGCCCGGGATTCCCGCGCGGCAGATGGCCTCGCTGCTGCGGTGGATGGCGAGTGCCTGGCCCGCGTGGCCGCTCTCGCGCAGGACGACGCCGAGGGTGTTGAGGGTGGTCAGTTCGGCGAGACGGCCCTGGGGGGTGGTGTTGTCGCGGTGGCAGGCGGCGGAGTCGTGCAGCCAGGCGATGGCCTCGCCGGTGCGGCCGAGGCGTTTCAGCGCACCCGCCCCGTAGCCCAGGGCCCAGCCCGTCTGGAGCAGGTCACCGCGCTCACGGGCCGCGGCGAGGGCCGCGTCGGCGGTCTCCAGGGCGGCGTGGTGGTCGTAGGTGCACATGTTGTAGGCCCAGGCCAGATAGTTGAGGTGGACGGCCTCCTCCGCCCGGCTGCCCAGCGCGCGGGCCGCGGTGACGGCGAGTCGGAAGACCTCGACCCACTGCTCCCAGTGCTGGGTGCGGTCGGAGAACCAGTGCATGGCCTCGGCGGTGTCGATGACCTCCCGGTGCCATCCGGCGGCCTGGGCGTGGTGGAGCGCCCAGAGCCACTGGGCGCGTTCGGCTTCCAGCCAGGCCCGGGCCGGTTCGCGGCCGGTGGGGGCGGTCGCGGGGTCCGGGTCACCGTCGCGGGCCCGGCAGTGGTCCGCGTCGAAGTGGAGCGCCGCCGCCGTGGCCCGGCTCAGCATCCAGCGGGCGGTGCGGTGACGGGCGCTCACGAGGGCGGCGGGGTCGTCGTCGTCGGCGAGTTGCTCGGTGGCGAACAGTTTCAGCAGGTCGTGGAAGCGGTAGCGCTCGGTTTCCGGGTGGGGTTGGAGGAGTCCGCGGTCGGCGAGGTCCTCGATGCACAGCCGGGCCCGGCGCAGTGTGGTGCCCGCGAGCAGGGCCGCGGTCTCCGGGCTGAAGTCGGGTCCGGCGGCCAGGGCCGCGCGCCGCAGCACGGTGCCGGCGGCCTGGGGGAGACGACGGTAGGACAGTGCGAACGCGGCCCGCATTTCCAGGCTTCCGGCCCTCAACGCGTCCAAGCGGCTCTCCTCCCGGGTGAGTTGGGCGACCAATTTACCCAAGCGCTCCTGCGGTCGGACCGCCAGGCGCTGTCCGGCGATCCGGACGGCCAGCGGCAGGTGGCCGCACAGGTCGGCGAGGTCGCGGGCGGCCTTGGCTTCTCGGGCGACGCGCGGTGCGCCGATGATGCGGGTGATCAGCTCGACGGATTCCTCGCGGTGCAGCAGGGTGAGGTCGACGCGGTGGGCGCACTCCAGACCGGCCAGGGCGTGCCGGCTGGTGACGACGGTCAGCGAATCGCCGCGGCCCGGGAGCAGCGGGCGGAGCTGGTCCTCGTCAGCGGCGTTGTCCAGCAGCAGGAGCAGCCGGCGGGTGGCGGTGAGGGAGCGGAGCAGGCCCGTGCGGTCCTGGGTCTCGTGGGGGACGCCGCGCTCGCTCACGCCGAGGGCGCGCAGCAGCCGGGACAGCACCTCGCGCGGGTCGGCGGGCCGCTCGTCCATGCCGAGCAGATCGACGGCGAACTGGCCGTCGGGGTAGTGCGGGGCGAGGCAGTGCGCGGCGTGGACGGCGAAGGCGGTCTTGCCGAGGCCCGGTTGTCCGGCGACGATCGCGACGGGTGCCCAGTCTCCCGGGGGGCGTTCGGCCAGGGTGCGCAGGTGGGCCAGGGCCTCGGTGCGGGCGGTGAAGTCACTGAGGTCGCGCGGGAGCGGCAGCGTGCCCGAGGGTACGGCGGCCGGGCGTGAGCGGGGGCGGCCGAAGGCGGCGACCCTTTCCAGGTCGCCGCGGTCCGCGGTGTCCAGTGCGAGTGCGCGGGCCAGGGCCTGCACCGTACGGCGCTGCGGTCCGCGCGTACGGCCGCGTTCCAGGTCGACGAGGGTGCGGATGCTCACTCCCGCGGTGTGGGCGAGCCGCTCCTGGGTATGGCCGGCGCGCAGGCGCAGGCTACGCAGGAGCTCCCCGAACCCGTCTGGCGCGGATCCGCCGCCGCTCATGAAGGACCGGCCGCTGGTGGACGCCCGGTGACAGGGGCTCGGCAGGGCTGCCGCACGTGGAACGCTCCTCGTGGTGCTGCGCTCCCCCGGGCGCGGCGCGAGCTGTACGGCAGAAGTATGCCGGACTCAGTCCTGCGGGCTGAACCGCCTGGTCCGCGCTGCCGGGCGCGTGTTCGACTGGGTCCGGCCGCACCTGCCGGGGCACGACGTGCGCGACACGGCACGGCACAGCACGGCAGGCGTCCGGCCTCCCCCCCCCACACACACACCGCACGCCCCTCTCGCGATGCGGTGCGCCCACCTCATCGAGATCACCACGGCGGCACCACCTCATGGCCATAGCCATCGCCTTGACCACGGTGCCGGCCCGTGGAAGGACACACCATGACATCGAACCCCCTGTCCCTGACGAACCCGGATCGTCCGGCCGCCCGCTACACCGTGGAGGAACTCTCCCGGATCGTCGGCATGTCGCCGAGGAACGTCCGGGCGCACCAATCGCGCAAGCTGCTGCAGCCGCCGGTCCGCAGGGGGCGGGTCGGCTACTACGACGACACGCACGTGCGCCGACTGGAGCACATCGTTTCGCTGCAGCGACAGGGCTTCAACCTGGTGTCCATCGGCGCCATCCTCGGTGCGGAGGGCCGCGATGACGACCGGGAGCAGCTCACCACCGCCCTCCAACGCACGATCCGGGAAAGGCCGGGCGTCTTCCACTCCCTGAACCGGCACGGCGTGGTCGGCTGGGACGAGGAGGGCGCCGTGCGCATCGCCCGGCCGGGTGTCCTGCGCGCCGCCCTCGACCTCGTCCGGGCCGGGATCCCCGCGGCGGTCACCCTGCAGTGCCTGGCGCGGTTGTTGGACCGGATCGACGGCGCCGCGGCCGAGCTCATCAAGGTCGTCGGCTCCGACATCCTCTCGCTCGACCTTCCCGGCCGCCCGCGGAATGCGGTCGCCGGGATGGACGACCACAGCACCGGCACCTTCACCCAGGGGTTGGTGGAGCTGCTGGCGAGCGCCTTCCGTGCGGCTGCCGAGAACCACGGGCGGGAGCTGGCCGCGGACCTACTGGCGAGCAGTTACGGGGCTGCGCCCTGGGTCGAGGAATCCGTCGTCGTCGAGAACGGATGAGCAGGCCGATGACACGATTCCGTGCCGTGGTCGCCGCGGTGTTGGGCACGGGATCGATCCGTTCGCCGAGGACCGGACCCATCCGCCCTACGGTCGGTAGCGGCCGGTCCTTGCGCAGGAATTGCGGGACGGACGGCCAGCCCCCCGACTGCCGCGAGCCGCACGCCCCCGAACCGATCCGCCCGGATCCGCCCCTCCTCGCCCCGCCCGCCCACCGCACGACCGTCCCCGTATCAGGATCGTGAAATCCCATGAAACGCACCTCCCCGTTTCCGGGCGCCATCAAGGTCGAGAGCTATCGGCTGCGCGTCGACGCACGGTTGACCCACGAGCCGGGCGGGTCCCTGGTGTTGGAGCAGTCCCGGTACCGGCTGCGCCTTCCGGACCCGGAGGCCGGCCGGCGCGCGCTGCTCCTGCGCATGGCCGAGGGCTGGCTGAGCGACCTCCAGATAGCCCAGCTCGTCACCGGCCTGGAGGGCGAAGCCCGGATCCTGCCAGCCCAACTCCTGGTACGTCGCCTGCTGTTGCACTGCTGGCTGGAACGCCGCGTCTCCGCCGGGGCGCGGGCCCTGCTGGATGTGGTGCCCCGTGGGATCGGGGCACAGAGCGGCCCCGTCCGACGACTGCACGGCGCCGGGGTGGTCTACCGGCTGTCCCGCTTCGCGGTGCTGCGCACCGATCGGGGCCGGATGCTCGCCCATTCCCCGCTGAGCACCGTCGCCATCGCCTGCACGCACGCCCAGTTGGGCGCCGTCCTCGTCGGCGCCGCCGCGGACGGGGTCGGCCGGCTCGACGTGGCCAAGGCACTGGAGGTGGACGAGCCCACCGCCGGGTACGTGCTCGACGAACTGCTCTCCGCCCACGTGCTGGTGACGTCCGAGGAGGCCGAGGCAGAAGTCAGCACCGCGCCGATGGGCCTGTGGTCCCCGGAGGAACTGTGGCTGCACGACCGGACGCGGCCACAGCGCCACGCGGCGCCGATCGGCGCCACCAACCGCTTCCGCGGCGTCCTGGAGCCGGAGCCGGAGCCGGGCCCCGAGCCGGAAGCGGAGCCCGAGCCCGCACGGCCCGGCGGCCCCACCGCGCGTCGTACGATCGCGCTGCCCGGGCCCGCCCCACACCCGGCCGGAGCGACACCGGACTCGCTGGCCGCAGTCATGTCACGCCGCCGCAGCATCCGCCGCCAGGACGACGAGCGGCCGATCACCGCGGCCCAACTGGCCGAGTTCCTGCACCGGGTCCAGCGTCTGGGACCCGCCGCTACCGGTGGCGCAGCAGGCCCGGAGGGCGGCAGGCGCCCGTACCCGGGGGCGGGTGGGATCGGCGAACTGGAGATCTATCCGCTGGTCTCGCGCTGCGCCGGCCTGGAGAGCGGGCTCTACCACTACGACTCGGCGCGGCACCGGCTGGCGGCCGTCGCCGCCACGGGCCCCGAGACCGCGAAGATGCTGTCGTTCGCGCGCGCCACGGCCACCATGCCGGCCCCGCCGCAGGTGTTGTTCGTGATCACCGCGCGGATCGGGCGCCTGATGTGGAAGTACGAAGGCATTCCGTACGCCCTGGCGCTCAAGGACGCGGGAATCCTGACCGCGTGGATGTACCTGGTCGCCACCGACATGGGCCTGGCCCCCTGCGCGCTGGGGGCGGGGGACGTCGTCTCGTTCGCCGCGCTGTCGGGACTGGACACGCTGGTCGAACCCGCCATCGCCGAGTTCACCCTCGGCTCTTGCCCGCCCGACTGCGAGGAGCAGCCTTGAGATTCCGCAAACAAGCCCTTCGAAAGCTCGAATCGCCCGAGCAACTCGACGAGATCGCCCGACTGGCCTCGATACCCACCTGGTTGACGACGGTGGCGCTCCTGGTCGTGGTGCTCTCCATCGGCACCTGGTCGGCGTTCGCCACCGTACCGAAGACCGTCGACGCCCCCGGGGTGCTCACCCACGCGGCGGGGGCCGTCACCCTGGACGCCACCCGGCAGGGGCAGGTGGCCTCGGTCCTGGTGGCCCCGAACCAGCGGGTCGGCAAGGAGCAGCCGCTCTACACCCTGGTCGGTCAGAACGGCGTGACCGAGACGGTCACCGCGCCGTGGACCGCGCACGTGGTCAGTGTGCGGATCTCCGAGGGAGAGATGCTGCTGCCCGGGAGCAAGGTCGCCGTGCTGGAGCGGTTGGACACGCCCGGCGACCGGTTGGAGGCGATGGTCTACGTCCCGGCGGCCCACGCTCCGCTGCTGCGCGTCGGCATGCCGGTACGGCTGTCGACCGCGGTGGCGCCGGTGAGCGTCTTCGGCACGCTGTCCGGAACGGTTTCGGCCGTCGGCTCCCTGCCGGAGACCGAGGAGTCCCTGCACGCCTTCCTCGGCGCCGGCCGCGACGTGACGCCGTTCCTCACCACGGGTTCGGTGGTCGCCGTGACCGTCCGCCTCACCCCCGACACCGAATCCCCGAGCGGCCTGAAGTGGTCGCGCGCCTCCCCGTCGTTCGCGTTGAACTCGCAGAGCGCGGTGACGGCGACCCTGACCGTGGCTCAGGAGCGCCCGCTGAACTGGCTGGTGAAGCGATGAGCCTGACCCTCCCCAGGATGACCTTCCACAAGCGCGCCACCGACCGGCCGACCGCCAAGCGGGTGCGCACCCCCACCGTGATCCAGATGGAGGCCACCGAGTGCGGGGCGGCCTCGCTGGGGATCGTGCTGGCCCACTACGGGCGCCACGTCCCGCTCGAAGAGCTCAGGCAGGCCTGCGGGGTGAGCCGGGACGGATCCACCGCGGCCAGCGTCGCCAAGGCGGCGCGCCGCTACGGGCTGACCGCACGCGGGCGGCAGAGTCCCGTCGCGGACCTCGGCTCGGTGCAGCTGCCGGCCATCCTGTACTGGAACTTCGAACACTTCCTGGTGCTGGAGGGCCTGGGGCGCAAGGTGAGGCTCAACGACCCAGCCACCGGCCCCCGTACGGTGAGCTGGGAGGAGTTCGACGACGCGTACACGGGCATCCTGATCGCGGTGGAGCCGGGCCCCGAGTTCGAGCGCGGGGGGCACCCGTTCAGCCTGGTCCGCACGCTGCGCGAGCGGTGGCGCAACCTCGGCTCGGTCGTGCCCCAGACCGCGATCCTCGGCCTCCTCGTCGCTCTGGTCGGCATCGCGGTGCCCGCCCTCACCCGGGTCTTCGTCGACCGCGTGCTGCTCGGCTCGGAATCGGCCACCTCCGTCGCGCTGGTCGCGGCGATGGCCGTGGCCACCGTGATCACCCTCGTGGCCGGATGGCTCCAGCAGCGCCTGCTCGTGCGCGCCGAGACCGCGGTGGCCCTCGGCAGCGCGGCCCGCCTGGTGCGGCACATGCTCCGGTTGCCGTTGGGCTTCTTCAACCAGCGCATGGCGGCCGATCTGGCGCGGCGGGTCCGTACCAACGACGTGGTGGCCGACATCTTCACCCGGCGTCTGGCATCCACCGCGGTGGACATGGCGCTGGCCCTGTCCTACGCCGCGCTGCTGTGCCAGTACGACCTCGTCCTGGGGTTGTGCGCGCTGCTCTTCTCCGGGCTCAACGTGGTCGTGCTGCGCTGGTTGTCGACCATCCGCGCGACCGCCATCGCGGGCCTACAGGCCGAGCGCGGGCGGCTCTTCGCCGCCGTCTACACCACCATCTCGATGATCGAGACCGTCAAGGCCAGCGGGCAGGAGGAGTTGAGCTACCAGCAGTTCGCCGCGCGGCAGGCGGCGGTGACCACGGGACAGCAGAAGGCAGGCGTGCCCGCCGCCGTCGTGGCGGCGGTGCCCGCGCTGCTCGCCGCGCTGAACACCGCCGTGCTGATCGCGCTGGGCAGTCACCTCGTGCTGACCGGCACCCTGACCGTCGGAGTGCTCGTCGCCATGCAGGGCCTGGCCGTCGCGATGAACCGTCCCGTCACCAGCCTCACCACGGTCAGCGCCCAGGTCGAGGAGATCGGCGCGGACCTGCAGCGCCTCCAGGACGTGGAGCGCTATCCGCTGCCACCCGCACCCGCCGCCTGCGCCGCGCCCGCGCCGTTGGAGGGCCACGTGGTGCTCGACCGGGTCACCTTCGGCTACAACCCGCTGGTCCCGCCCCTCCTGCAGGACTTCTCGCTCGAACTGCCCCCCGGGGCGCGGATCGCGCTCGTCGGCGGCTCCGGCAGCGGGAAGTCCACCGTCGGCCGGCTGCTCGCCGGCCTGCACCAGCCCTGGAGCGGGCGGATCACCGTCGACGGGTGCGAGCCGCACGCGCTCGACCCCGGGCTGTGGGCCGCCACCATGGCGATGGTCGATCAGGACAAGATCATGTTCGAGGGCACGGTGCGGGACAACATCACCCTGTGGGACCCGACCGTCCCCGACGAGGACGTCGTGCAGGCCCTCAAGGACGCCTGCATCCATCAGGAAGTGGCGGCCCGCCCCGGCGGTCTGGCCAGCCCGGTGCACGAGGGCGGACGCAATTTCTCCGGCGGCCAGCGCCAGCGCCTGGAGATCGCCCGCGCCCTGGTCCGCAACCCCCGACTGCTCATCCTGGACGAGGCAACCAGCGCCCTGGACACCGAGACGGAGCGACTGATCGACTCCAACCTGCGCCGCCGCGGCGCCACATGCCTCATCGTGGCCCACCGCTTGTCCACCATCCGCGACTGCGACCGGATCATCGTGCTCCAGCACGGCCGGGAGGTCGAACGCGGCACGCACGACGCCCTGATGGAACGCGACGGTTCCTACGCGGCACTCATCCGGCACCAGGCGAAGGCAGCGGGGGAAACCACATGAGCAGCACCACCGTCCCGCCCCAGGACTGGGACCTGCTCGCCGGGCTGGCGGCCCCCGCCTCCACCACGACCCGTCGCATCGACGGGCGGCACACCGTCTACCTGGTCGAAGGCGGGCCGGCCGACATCTTCGCGAGCCGCCTCGTACCGGACGGCGACACCTCCCGGCAGCACTTCGTCGCGCGCTGCCCCGCCCACAGCGCGATCCCCTCCTCGACCGCGACCGGCGAATGGCAGCTCACCGTGGTGCCGCTGCCCGGCGGGCGGCTGCGCGACGTCGACCACGACCAGCTCTCCCGGCTGGTCCGCCGGGTCCAGCCCGAGGAGCCGGACGGCGGCCGGCCGCCCGGCCGTGACGACCGGATCGCCGATGTGATCAGCGACGCCCTCGACCGGGCGCTCCAGGCCGTCTCGGACGCCGTACGCTCCACCAGCGCCCCGCGGGACGCCGAGGTCCTGCGCTCCCGGCAGATCGTCTCGCTCGCGCGCGGCCGTACGGTCGTCGGCGGCGGGCGGCCGTGCTGGATCCGGTTGGCGGACGGCCGCATGAGCAAGAACGGCCTGGCCGACCACGTCGTCTCCGCCGGACGCGAGGCGCTCTTCCTCGGTCTCCAGGACTGGACCCGTGCGGAATCGGACTGTCTGGTCGAGCTCCTGAACACCCCGGACCTCCTGCGCTCCGGAGCCCTCTTCGAAGCGGTCGACCAGCAGATGGCCCATCTGGTGCGGTCGCTCGGCGACCGCGCCCTGGCGACCGACAGCGCGTTCCTGCACGCCCTCGACGTCCGCAAGCGCGCCGCCGAACAGATGGTGGCGGCGAGTGCCCGGCGGGCCCTGGGCGTGCTCGGCGCGAACAGCGCCCGCGGCGGGCGGCTCGCCACCGACGGCGCCCAGGACGCCCGGGCCTGGGCGGTGGAGACCTTGCAGGTGGTCACCGAGGGCGCGGACATCGCCGTGACCGAGCCGCCCACCCATACGCCGGGGACCAGCAACCACGGTGACGAGCTCCGGGCGGTCGCCCAGAGTTCGGGGCTCCACCTGCGTCAGGTCCGCCTGTCCACGAAGTGGTGGCACAACAACGTCGGACCGCTCATCGGTTGGTGCCCGGCCCCGTCGATCGGCCCGGCATCCGCAGACCGGCCGACGGACCCCCCGACCGGCACGGGCACCCCCGCCACCGGCACCGCCGCGGCCGGAGGGTCCGGCGACGACGCGGCCGGCGGCGAGGCCAACCTGATCCCGGTTCCGCTGCTGTTCGCCCGCGGCCGGTACTGGATGGTCAACCCGCACACGCGGGCGCGCACCCCGGTGGACCGCAGGCGCGCGGACACCTTCGGCCAGAACGCCACCCTGGCCCAGCTGCCCCTGCCCGCCGACACCAGCCTGCGACAACTGCTGCGCCGGGGGGCCTTCGGCACCGCGGCGGAGTTGCGTTCCATGCTGGCCACCGGAGTCGCCGTGGCGTCGCTGAGCCTGGCCACCCCGCTCTTGATCGGCCGGGCGCTCAGCTCCCTGACCTCCGGAGGCCTCCAGGACCTGCCCTGGGCCACCGGGCTGTACCTGGTGAGCGCCGTCGCGGCGGCCCTGTTCACCGCGCTCCTCAACCTGCACGCGCTGCGGCTGGAGGACCGGCTGGAGTCGGGGATCCAACTCGCGCTGTGGGACCGGCTGATGCGCCTGCCGTCCGACTTCTTCACGCAGACCACCAGTGGCGTCCTTGCCAGCAAGATGCTGGGCACCGCCTACGCCCGCCAGGCCCTGAACGGCCTGGCGACCCGGACCTTCCTCGCCCTGCTGACCGCGGCGGCCGGGCTGGGCCTGACCCTGACGATCAACCCCGTCGTCGGTCTGTACACCCTCGTACTGCTGGCGGGCACCAGCGGCCTGGGCGTCCTCTTCGGTGTGGTGGTGATCCGCCGTCAACGCCAGGCCCTGCCCGCAGAACACCACGCTGCGGCCGTGACCAACGAGATCTTCGGCGGCATCATGAAGATCAGGCTGGCCGCTGCCGAGAACGCCATGTTCAGCCGCTGGGCGCAAGCCACGGTCGTGGCCCGGGCCCGGCTGCAACGGGTGCACCGGGTGCAGGGAGCTCTGACCGCGGTCGCCGTCACCGTCCCCATCGCCGGACAACTGATCCTCTTCGCCCTGCTGGCCGGCCCCTTGCGGGGGCAGGTACCGGCGAGCGGCTTCTTCACGCTCAACGCGGCCTTCGCCCTCCAACTCCAGTCCATGATCCTCCTGGTGACCAGCGGCGCCGAGTTCGTCGCCGTACTGCCGCGCCTGCACGGCCTCGCCGAGGTGCTGAGCGCGCGGGCCGAGCGCGAACCCAGTCACGTCCAACCGCTGGAACTCCGGGGCGAGATCGAGATCGTCAACGCGACCTTCGGCTACCCGGGGCTGGACACCCCGGTGCTCGACAAGGTGACGCTGCACGCCCGGCCCGGCCAGTTCGTCGCGATCGTCGGTCCCAGCGGCTCCGGCAAGTCCACCCTCCTGCGCTTGCTGCTCGGCTTCGAGCGCCCGCGCAGCGGCTCAGTGCTCTACGACGGGCAGGACCTCGCCGAGCTCGATGTGCAGGCCGTTCGCCGCCAGTGCGGCGTGGTCCTCCAGGACGGGCGGCTCTTCAGCGGCACCATCCGGGAGAACATCTGCGGCGCCCAGCCCTACTCCATCGAGCGGGTATGGGCGGCCGCCGCCATGGCGGGGCTCGACGAGGACATCCGCCGGATGCCCATGGCGCTCAACAGCCTGCTGTCCTTCGGCGGCGGCGCCCTGTCCGTCGGACAGCGGCAACGCGTCCTCATCGCACGGGCGTTGATCTCCAAACCGCGCGTCCTCTTCTTCGACGAAGCGACCAGTGCGCTCGACAACCACACCCAGGAGATCGTCACCGCGAGCACCCAGCAACTCGCCGCGACCCGGATCGTCATCGCACACCGGCTCTCCACCGTGATCAACGCGGACGTCATCCTGGTCATGGACCAGGGCCGGATCGTCCAGAGCGGCACCTATCACGAGTTGCTCGCGGACACCGGTGGACTGTTCCACCGGCTCGCCCAGCGCCAGCTGTGGGCGCAGCCCGCGCACCCGAGCGGCGCCGCCCACTCTCCCGCTCCTTGACCGAAAGCGAAGGTCCGCACGATGGAAGAAGCCGAGCGCAGTGAATTCGCCGCGCGCTACCACGCGGTGGTCGCGGCCACCTGGTCGGATCCCGACAAGGAGCGGATGCTGCTCCGCGATCCCGGGGCCCTGCTCGCCGAACACGGCATCGGCGTGCCGACGGGCACCGTCATCGAGGTGGTCCGCGACCGGCCCGTGACGTCCGAGGCCCTGGACTCCCAGATCCGGGCCTGGGAGGCGATCGCCGACGGCGGCGCCCTCAGGCTCCTGGTCCCATACCCGGAGCGGTTCGAGGCCACCGACCTCACCGAGGAGGAGCTCGACTCCCTCGTCGCCGGCCTCGGCCATCCCGCACTGTCCGACGTTCCCCGCTGAACGCCGTCGCACATCAGCAATCCGAAACCCGCAGGAAGCACAACAGAGGAGAAGGACCGTGAACGAGGAAGACGAGACCTACGCCGCCGATCTCTCGGACGACGACCTCCAGGCACTCGTGGCAGGACTCAAGGGCCTGACCGTCACGACCGACGAATAGGCACCACACCATCCGGAGCCCACGGCGGCCGACGGGGAGGACGTACCGCGTCCTGCCCGTCGGCCGCCGCAGCACTTTCCGGCGTCGCCACCAACGCTCGCGGACCGCAGCCCGCGAACGACAGAACGACAGAACGACAGAACGACAGAACGGCCGCGCCGCCAGCGGCACGACCGTTCCTCACGCCCGCGCCCGCGCGGGGTTCCTGCTCCTCAGCCGTCGAGAGCGGCCGCCAGCGCCGCCAGCGAGGGCGCCACCGGCGCGTCCGCCACCGGGTCGCCCGGAGCGTCGGCGCCTGGCCTGCGCACCGTCAGCGACAGGTGTACGGACAGACCGCCGCTCCGGCCGACGGCCGAGTGCGGTGCTCCGCGCGGGATGTAGAGCACCTGCCCGCGCTCCACCGTGGTCTCCAGTGCCACCGGCCCCGGTTCCGGCGCGTATCCGACCTCCCACGCGTCGTCCCCCGGGACGCCGTGCACCTGCCACCGCTTGCTGCCGTGCAGTTGTACGACGAAGACGTCCGCATCGTCGCGGTGTGAACCGAGCCCCTGTTCCCCCGAGGGCGTGACGAAGACGAACGCCTCTACGGGACGGCCGAGTTCAGCGCCCAAATGATCGGAGAACGCGGCGACCCCCGGATGCCAGTGCTCGACGTTGCGCATCAGCAGGGTGGCTCCCGCGGAGATCCTCCGCAGCACCTTGTCCGGGTCGGCGTAGCCGGGGAACTCGTGTTCACCGACCCTTCGCGGGGTGGTGAAGTCACCTAGTTCCAGGTTCCGCCCGCCGTGGACCATTTCCAGATAGGGCCTGCGGAGCAGGCCGCCGGCCAGTGCGGCGTCCAGGTCGGCCAGCGTGACCGGGCGGGCGTACGGCACGCCCGGACCGAACACGCGGGCCTCACGTCGCCACGCGGCCGCGAGGAACGGCTCGGGGTCTCCCACCAACGAGCGGAGGGTGTCCATCAGGGGCTCACTTTCTCTCACGAAACACTGCGGAGGGGACGGGACTCGGCGCGCAGCGCCGCCACCGCGGCGATCACCGTGGAGCGCAGGTCGCCGTGGACCTCCAGGCCCGGCCGCGCGCAGCGCAGCTGCGCCAGGACGTCCGGGCGGCGCCGGTACCCGTCCTCGACGCCCACCGCGATCATCCGCCCGGTGGCGGCTGCCGCTCCCAGTTCGTAGAGCGCGATGGGCTGTTCCGGCCGCGCGGCATTTCCGCTCGGAAACCAGAAGAGCACCAGGTCCGCCAAGGCCAAGTGCCGGTGCTCCCAGGTCACCATGGCCTCGTTGAAGCCGGACGCGTCGGAGATGACCCGGCGCGGACTGAGGAGGGCCAGTGAGCACCGGTCGGCGCCGGCGCCGGGCCAGGTCCGACGGAAGGCGGATATCGCGTCGTGGCGCCAGTCGGGGCAATTGTGCATTCCGCCGGCGAGGAAGATCCTCCTCTCCTCGGCCCGGGGCGCGTATTCCTGCATGGACTCGATGACTCGCACCTGTGCGGCCTTCATCATGCGCTCTCTACTGGTGGCGGGGACGCGGGGAATTCAGGAAGGGAAGCCCTGCCCGCACCACGGCACGCAGGGCCCAAACGGAACTGGTCGTGTACCCGCGGCACTCGCCGCCGGTACACGACCAGGAACGTGACGGTCAGATGACTTCCAGACCGCCCGAAAGCGCCTCCAGGTCCTCGTCGTTGACCTCGGGGGAGGTCTCCTGCGACGCGGTCTCAGGCGTGATCTTCTGGGTGTCGCTCATGTCTTTCTCCTTCTGACGGGAAGAGCATGCTGAATTCCGAAGAATCAGTTCTCTCGGGTGGGATGGGTTGAACTTAAGGGCGTCCTGAAGTGGCCGACAAGGCCTTTCCGACAGTTACTCCATTGCTTGCACGGCCATGGCTCCACCGTTTCACCGATCCGTGCAATTGCCCCGGCCGCCTCGGACGGATGCGCTGCCCTTCTCCCGGAAAGCCCGGTCGGCCGGCGCTCCCGGCCTAGGCTGCGGGCCCAGCGGCAGTCCCCGATCGACGGGGCGCCCGTCCGCCAACCACCAGCCCGTGACCCGCTCTTCGAGAGGAGCTCCCCGATGTTCCTCGGCATGGCCATCGACGCGACCGGCTGCCATCCGGACTCCCGGTGGCATTCCCCCGGCGACCCACTGGACCCCGAGCGCCAACGACGGCTCGCACAGCAAGCCGAACGCGGTGGTCTCGACTTCGTGACGCTGGACGACTCCATGGTGATCCCGGAGGGGCCCTGCGCCGCCCTGGGGCGCCCGGACGCGGTGACCGTGCTCGCCGGAATCGCTCCGCTGACCACCACCATCGGCCTGCTGGCCACGGTGACGACCACGTACTGCGAACCCGTCCACGTCTCCAGGGCACTGGCCACGCTCGACCACATCAGCCAGGGTCGGGCAGGTTGGCGCCGGCGCGTGGTCACCGCGGCGGCGGAGGCCGCGCACTTCGGACCCGAATCCGCGGCCGGGGCGGATGAACTCCACGCGGAACAAGCCGAGTTCACCGATGTGGTCACCAAACTCTGGGACAGCTGGGAGGACGGTGCGGAGATCAGGGAGGTGGCCACCGGGCGCTTCCTCGACCGGTCCAAGCTGCGCCACATCGAACACGCCGGACCTCACTTCCGCATCAAGGGCCCGGCGAACGTACCGCGGCCGCCGCAGGGCCATCCCGTCCTCGCGGTCGACTTCGACCCGCGCGGACACCGGGCCCCCGCCCCCGAAGCCGACATGGTGTTCGTCGAGGTCCCGGACGCCCGGGAAGCCCGGGCACGGGTCGGAGCGCACACCCTGGTCATCGGCGAGCTGGAGGTGCTGTTCTCCGGCGACCACGGCGTGTCCGACTGGGACGGTCGCACCGGGGACGCCGCGTCGCGCCGCTCCGGGTTCGCCGGCACGCCGGTCGAACTCGCCCAACTGCTCGGTGACATGTGGGATTCCGGGGACGTCGACGGGTTCCACCTGCGCCCCGCGTTCCTGCCCACCACGCTGTCCCGGTTCGCCGCGGAGGTCGTCCCGGTCCTGCGTCAGCGGTCCTGGCTCCGCCCGCACCGGGGAACGACCCTGCGCGCGCGGCTCGGCCTGCCCGCCAAGGCCCCGAACGTGTTCTCGGCCTGAAAGGTGGCCCCTCGATGAACAAGCCAGTCAAGCAGGTGCACCTCGCCGCGCTCTTCCCCGTCAACCACATGACCACCTGGCGCGATCCGCGCGCCGGGAGCCAGGTCGATTTCGCTTCGTACTCCCACCTGGCCCGCACCGCGGAGCGGGGCAAGTTCGACGCCTTCCTCCTCGCCGACTTCCCGCGCCTGGTGGAGCACCGCGGCCAGGTCTCCGACGTCGGCGTCGCGGGTCAGCTGGACCAGATCACCGTGCTGTCGGCGCTGGCGTCCGTAACGGACCGGATAGGGCTGGCCGCCACCGTCAACGCCACCTTCAACGAGCCCTTCGACGTGGCCCGCAAGCTGGCCACCTTGGACCATCTCTCCGGTGGTCGGTGCGGCTGGAACGTCGTGACCACGCCGGACGCCTGGACGGGCGAGAACTTCCGCCGCGGCGGCTATCTCCCGCACGCGGACCGCTACCTGCGGGCGGCGGAGTTCGTCGACGTCGCCAGGACCCTGTGGGACGGCTGGGGGCCGCGCGGGGCCACCCGGTTCCACCACGAAGGGCCGCACTTCCGCATCGAAGGACGCTTCACCGTACCGACCTGCCCCCAGGTCCACCCCTTCACCATCCAGGCGGGGGACTCCGAGCAGGGCCGGGAGTTCGCGGCCGCGACGGCCGAGATGATCTACAGCCGTCACCTGGGGCTGGCCGGTCAGGCCTTCTACGCGGACGTCAAACGCCGAGTGGCCCGCCACGGTCGCGCCCCCGAGCACGTGAAGATCATGCCCGGGGTGTCGTTCGTCCTCGGCGACTGCGACGAGGACGCCAGGGCGAACGCCGCGCTCGCGCAACGCCGGGCGGTGAGCCCGCAGCTCGCCGTCTGGTACCTGGAGCGCACCTGGGGACGCGACCTGTCGGCGTACGACCCCGACGGACCGCTGCCGGACATCGACCCCGATCCCGAAGCGGCGCCGCCCGAGTGGCCGGGGCTGGCCGACGCCGCGGTGCGCTCGCGCCGGGCGGAGAAGTGGCGGGCCCTCGCCGCCGAGCAGAACCTGGGCATCCGGGAGCTCGTGATGAAGCTGACCGCGGGCCGGCCCTTCATCGGCACGCCCGCCCGCGTGGCCGAGCAGATGAACGACTACGTCCAGTCGGACGGCGCCGACGGGTTCGTCCTGGTGCCCCGGTACGCCCCCGGCGGACTGGACGAGTTCGTCGACCGGGTCGTGCCCGAGCTCCAGGACCGCGGCGTCCTGCGCACCGAGTACTCGGGCCGCACCCTGCGCGGACACTTCGGGCTCCCGGCGCCCACCGGGCATCAGCCCAGCAGTATCTTGTCGACCATCCGGGTGGTCGACCGCCCGTCGACGTAGGGCAGGATCACGGTCCGGCCGCCCCAGCCCTCGACCAGGGCCGCCTCGGGCAGGTCGTCCACCCTGTAGTCGCCGCCCTTGACGTAGACGTCGGGCCTGATCCGGCTCAGCGCCTCGGCCGGAGTGGACTCCGCGAAGACCACCACCCCGTCCACGGAGGCCAGCGAGGCCAGCACCGCCGCCCGGTCCGAGGCCGTGACGACCGGGCGCTGCGGTCCCTTCAGCCGACGGACGGAGTCGTCGTCGTTGAGGCACACCACCAGGCAGTCGCCCAACGAGCGGGCGCTTTCGAGGAGGGCCACGTGGCCCGCGTGCAGCAGGTCGAAGCAGCCGCCGGTCGCCACCACCGTGCCGCCCGCGGCGCGCACCCGGGCGACCACCGCCAGCGGGTCGGCCGGTTCGGCGTCCGCTCCTGCGGCCGCGGCACCCGCCGTCCAGGCGGCCGCGCCGCCTGCCGCCACGAACTCCCCGGCGGCCCGGACCGCGCCGGTCACCGCCTCCGAGAGCAGCGCGCCGCCCGCGAGCAGTGCGGTGGCCGCTGCGGCGAAGCAGTCGCCGGCACCGCACGTGTCGGCCCCGGCGATGGGCCGCCCGGGTACGGCGAGGGGCGAGGACTTCGCCGAGTCCAGCAGGAGGGCGCCGTCCGCTCCTCGGGTGACGGCGACGCCGACGGCCCGCCAGAGGTCGACGAGCCGGCGGCCGCGGTCGATGTCCGACCCCACGTCCGTGCCCGCCGTACCGGGAGCGAAGCCGCTCGCCTCCCTGCGGTTCGGCGTGACCAGCCGGGCGCCGGGGACGGGCCGGGCACCGCGCGCGTGCGGGTCCCAGACCATCGGCGTCGCGGGAGCGGCGGCGGCGAGGGCCGCCCGGACGGAGGCGTCCGCGGTGATGCCGCGCCCGTAGTCCGAGACCAGGACGGCGCTCGCGCCGACCACCAGGGCGCGCTCCTCGTCCGTGAGGGTGCGGCGCAGCGCGGGCCCGGCGTCGGGGGCCTGGCTGATCATCAGCACCGTCCGCCCGTCGGCCCGGACCCGGCTCTTCACCGGCGTCGGCCCGGCGAGGCCGAGGTCGACGACCCGGACCCCCGCCTCCCGTAGCAGCCCGCCCAGCTCCCGCCCCTCCCGGTCGGCGGACAGGGCCGTCACCAGGGTGACCGGCCGCTCGCCGCGCGCGGCGAGCACCGCGGCGAGCGCGGCGCCGCCGGGCCGCGCGCGGACCTCGACGTGGTCGACGACGACGACCGGTGCCTCCGGGGATACCCGGTCCACCCTGCCCACCAGGTCCCGGTCCAAGAGCGCGTCGCCCACCACGACCAGCCCGCCCGGAGTCGCAGGGGTGTCCGGCGCGGGGGTCAGCGGCGGGCAGACGCCGAGCGCGATGTCGACGCTGGCGCACAGGACGTGCACGGCCACCAAGTGGCATTCCTGCACGGTTGCGGTAGGACCGTGCGCGCGGACGGCCTCGTCGGCGAGTTCGCCGAGCGGGTTGGGTGCGGCGCCGGTGAGGGCCCAGACGGTCATGCCCCGCTCGCGGGCCGCCCCGGCCGCCCGCAGGAGGTTCCCGCTGCGGCCGGACGTCGACAACAGCAGCAGGACGTCGCCGGGGCGGCCGTGGGCCCGTACTTGGCGGGCGAAGACCTCGTCGTACCCGTAGTCGTTGCCGATGGCCGTGACCGCCGAGGTGTCGGCGTGCAGGGCGATCGCCGACAACGGCTGGCGGTCGTCCCGCAGCCGCCCGACCAGCTCCGAGGTGAGGTGTTGGGCCTCGGCCGCCGAACCGCCGTTGCCGGCCGCCAGCAGGCGCCCGCCACGCTGGAGGCGCACGGCCAGCTCGCTACCCCACGCCTGGAGCCGCTCGACCTCCAGCAGGCCGAGCGCCCGGTGGAGGTGCTCGATGTGGTCGGTGCCGTTGGCGAGCGGCTGCGGCTGGACTTCGGGCGCGCCTGTCACTGGGGATCTCCAAATCGTTCGGACGGCGACCGCTTGGGGCGGAGCGGAGCGGAGCCGGGTCGGGGCGGGGGCGGGGCCGGTGCGGCCGGTGGCGTCGGTGGTCCTGCCCGGCCGACACGTCCTTCAGGAGTGGATGTACCGGGTGCGTTCCGGGGCCTGCGCGACCTCCAGGCGCTGGACCACAGGGTTGCGCTTGCCGCCCGCGGTGAGCACGAACCCGGCCTCCGGCCGGTGCCGGAGGCGGAACCCCCCGCAGGTCCCGAAGTGCTCGCCGAGCCGCGCGTTCACCGATCGCGCCGTCACCGCCGCGTCGGCCCGGGCACCCACCGTGACGAGGTCGAGCAGCCCGGGTTCGTGCTGCACCACCTGGAAGTCCGGCAGCCCGGCCGCACAGAGCGCGGCGAGGAGCGCGTACGGCGAGTACGCCGCCCCGTCGATCCCGACGAGGCTGCTCCCGGTCCGGCCGAGCAGGCCGTCGGTCACCGTCCCCGGGAGTCCGCAGTCGCAGCTGGTGGGCCGGGGCGCCAGGTCGCCCGTGACGTATCGGATCACCGGCATGGGGGTGGAGAGCAGCTGGGTGAGGACGATCTCGCCCGCCTCGTCGTCTCCCGCCGGAGTGATCTCCGGCAGGACGAAGTCGTCCTGGAAGTGCATCCGCCGCTGCCCGCATTCGAAGGCCGCGTATCCGGTCTCCGACGTGGCGTAGAGCATCGTCACCTTGCAGTCGAGGGTCTCCTCGACCAGGCGGCGGCCGCTGTCGGGCATGTGCTCGTAGGTGGCGACGACGCCCTGCGGCCGGAGCCTGATGCCGCGGTCGGCGCAGTAGCGCGCCAATGCGATCACCCGGCTCGACGAACCGGTGACCAGGTCGACCGGCAGCCGGCCCACCACGGCCTCGTAGTCGGCGACGATCCCGGGCGAATCGGGGTCGAAGCCACCGAGGTTGCACTTGACGTAGGGGCGCGGCAGCATCATCGGTTCGAGCAGCGGCGTGCCGCCGAAGAGCAGTCCCACGTTGAGGACCGTTCCGCTGTCCGGGAGGCCGAGGTGGGCGCTGAAGCGTTCCCGGACCACGTCGTTCGAGAGGCCGCCGGTCTCCGCGGTGGAGAGCAGGGCGACAGGCTGGCCGGTGCTGCCGCTGGTCTGGGTGAGGAAGAAGCGACCGGGCTCCATCAGGCCCGTCGCGTCACGGCTGATGGAGTCGAGGAAGTGGGCGCGCAGATCGCTCTTGCGGGTCAGCGGGAAGTCGCTCAGCTCCACCTGCTCCCGGTCGCGCAGCGCACGGTAGCGGGGCACCCGCTCCTGGGCG
This sequence comes from Streptomyces sp. NPDC090741, assembly GCF_044769045.1. Classification (NCBI taxonomy): domain Bacteria; kingdom Bacillati; phylum Actinomycetota; class Actinomycetes; order Kitasatosporales; family Streptomycetaceae; genus Streptomyces; species Streptomyces sp. NPDC090741. Next base: position 70,973 of record NZ_JBIVXF010000002.1, read on the forward strand.
GTGGCCAGCAGCCGGCCCAGGCGCTCGGCGCCCCGGTCCCGGTCGTACGCGGCCAGCTCCGATATCTCCTGACGCTTCTCCCGGAACCAGGAGGATCGGGTTTTGCGCGCCATCCGTGCACGCATGTCCCGTACGTCGTGGACGAGGTCGTTCGGCGAATTCAACGCGGCCCTCCAAATAGGTTCTTCGCGAATTCGTCTCTCGGCGAGACGAGCCGAACCTAGGCCGCCCGGGGAAGCGTCGACAAGGTCCTTCTCGCACTTGCTCCGGAGCGTGCCGCACAACGGGAGGAACATGTCATCGATTCATGCCAAGGATGCCCGGACGAGGCCCTGGACGAGGCCCTGTTTCGCCGCCGACCCGACCGGGCGATGGGTCAACGGCTCGTGCACGGCGACTCCGTAGGGGAGGTGGTCGCGTGGATCGGACTGCCCCGTGTCCAGGAACTTGCGGAAGGGGCCGCCCGGTTGGGCCCACAGGACGGCGGTGACGCGCGGGTTCGCCATGAGCATCGGGCATTCCACCCGCTGCCAGGTGTTTCCCCTCCTGACGGCGTCGCCGAAGACGATCCGCACCTCGCCCTGCGCGGCCTCGGAGAATCCCACGGAGGCGCGCCGCCAGAAGGCCGCGGCCCTTTCGGAGTAGTCGCAGTAGTACGGGGTGGGCAGGCCGAGCTCTTCGATGAGCATCATCATCGTCCGCCCGCCGTACTTCTCGGCCGTGGCCTTCGCCACCCCTTCGACCGACTTCCCCCGATAGGTACCGCTGTAGTACCACAGGGCCGTGGGGTCGCCGCGTTCCACGGCGCACCGCATCTGTTGTCTCGTCACCCATCTGGAAACGTCGTCGGTCTGCCCGGGAAGGACGACGCCGCCGCCGTTGGTCGGCCCCTCGTGCGCGAAGGGAACCGACTCCCCGACCGGCTCGGCCCAAACGGCCCGGGTGTCACCGCGGGCCATTACAGATAGGCCGAACGTTCGGGAGTGTCCGGCAGTTGCAATTGCTGCACCACGGGGTTGCGCTTGCCGCTCGCGGTGAACCGGAAGGCGTGGTGCGGTCGGTGGCACAGGCGGAAGCCCCGCCGGGCACCGAAGTGCGCGTCGAGCCCCCTGTTGACGTCCCGCACGCAGGCCGCGGCGGCTTCCACCGGGCCGACGGTCACGAGGTCGAGCATGCCGGGTTCGTGCTGGACTACCTGGAAGTCCGGCAGGCCGGCGGCGGCCAACGCGGCGAGCAGCGCATAGGGCGAGTAGAGCGATCCGTCGAGGCCGACCAGGCTGCTTCGGGCCCGACCCAGGAGGGCGTCGGTCGCGGTGCCGGGCAGGCCGCACCCGCAGTCGACGGGCCGGGGCGCGAGGTCGCCCGTCACGTAGCGGATGATCGGCATGGGGGTGGAGAGCAGGGACGTCAGGGCGATGGAGCCCGCCCCCTCGTCGCTGACCGGCTCGATCTCGGGCAGGACGAGGTCGTCCTGGAAGTGCATCCGCCGCTGCCCGCATTCGAAGGCCGCGTATCCGGTCTCCGACGTCGCGTACAGCATGGTCACCGGACGGCCGAACGCTTCCTCGATGATGCGGCGGCCGCTGTCGGGCATGTGCTCGTAGGTGGCGACGACGCCCTGCGGGCGCAGGGTGATGCCCCGGCCCAGGCAGTACCGGGCCAGGGCGATGACGCGGCTGGAGGAGCCGGTGATCGCGTCGACCGGGAAGCGACCGACCGCGGCCTCGTAGTCCGCGACGACGTCGGGCGCGTCGGGATCGTAGCCGCGCAGGTTGCACTTGACGTAGGGGCGGGGCAGCATCACCGGTTCGAGGAGCGGGGTGCCGGGGAAGAGCAGCCCCATGTTGAGGACGGCCCCGGTGTCCGGTAGGCCGAGGAAGGCACTGAACCGCTCGCGGACCACCCTGTTCGAGAGGCCGCCGGTCTCCGCGGTGGACAGCAGGGTGACGGGCTGGCCGGTGCTGCCGCTGGTCTGGGTGAGGAAGAACGCGCCGGGGGCCATCAGACCCGTCGCGTCGCGGCTGATGAAGTCGACGAAGTGCGCGCGCAGATCTTCCTTGCGGGTCAGCGGGAAGTCACCCAGACTCAGCCGTTCGCGCTCGTGCAGGGCGCGGTAGTACGGGACCCGCTGCGCGGCGGTTGTCAGCAGGTGGTCGAGGCGCTCGCGCCCCCGATCGGGGTCGTAGGGGGCCAGGTTCTCGATCTCCTGACGCTTCTCCCGGAACCAGGCGGACGACGCCTTGCGGGTGATGCGCTCGCGCAACTCCTGGAAGTCGCGCGCCAGATCGCTCGGCAGGTTCGACACACGGTCCTCCTTGCGGACGAGGGCCGGGTGCCGGCGGCGTGCGCCGGCACCCGGCCCGGACGGACGTCAGATGCGCTCGAGGCCGCCCGAGACGACCTCCAGGTCCTCGTCGCTGACCTCGACGTCGAATTCGTCCGACGTGGTCGCCGCATCGGCCTTCTGGATGTCGCTCACGATTCCTCCAAGCAGGGTGACAGGTGAATTCCGATGGAGACCGTTCGGGTGTGCGCCGCCCCGGCCCGTTGGAATTTCGTCTCTCGGTCGAGACGATTCGAAGCTAAGGCGCCCGGCGCAATGCCCACAAGAATTTCCTGACGCTTACTCAGGAACGTGTACGGACCGGCCCGGAGCGTTTCACCGATCCGTGTCATCGCCGTCGACCTCGATCTCCGGCTGGAGTACCAGAGTTCCGTCACCGCCTGCCGGGCGACGCGAGCGGCGTGGGCCGTCAGGTAGAAGTGGGCGCCATCGTGGACCTCGCTGGAGAAGGGGCCCGTGGTGGCCGTGGCCCAGAGGGCGGCCTGGTCCGGGATGATGCGGGATGGGCGTCGCCCGAGAGGGCGAGGACCCCCGCGCGCGGCGGCGGGGTGCCCGGGTTGCGGCGGTAGGCGTCGATCAGGCGGTGTCGTTGCGGATGACCGGGAGCGGGATCTCGCTCAGCTCAGCGTCCTGCCGGACCTCTGCGTGCGTCCCGCCCAGGGCCTTGACCGAGGCGATCGGTTCGGCGTCCGTCACCTCGCCGGCGCCGACTGGGGCGCGTCCAGGGCGCGTCCCGGAGCGCAGAGCCGGGTGAAGTGCGTGGCACCCGAGGCTTCCAGGAGCAGGAGGGTCTCGTAGGCCACCACCGCCCCCATGCTGTGCCCGAACCGCACGGTGGGCAGCAGGGGTTCGGCCGGCAGCTCGCGGAGCTGGTCGGGGAGGGGATGACCGCGCGTTCCGGGTCGTACTGGGGGGCTTGACGCCCAGGACGGGGGTTTTCGGTGTAGATGCCGAGCCGGTAGGCATCCAGGAGGACTGACTTGACCTTGTCGAAGGCGTTGGACTGGGTGGCGAGGCCGGCCCCGTTGCGTTCCATGGTGCGGATGAAGCCGTCGACGACCTTGTGGTCGAAGGCGCTCATCCGGCGGCTGCCGAGGGTGGGACAGGGTGCGCAGGGAGACTCGGCGGGGTCGCGCTGGCAGTTGCCATGCGGTGCGGGACTCCTGGGGCGCCGATGCTGACCTTGCTGACGCAGGAGGGTCCAATACGTTCCTGACATGTACGAAGACGGATATCTGTAGTGTTACGTTCCGGAACTGGATCGGCCGGAGCAACGAGGCCTGGATGGAGGGCACTCGCTACGGCGAGGTGAAGGGCTACGACGGTCCTCCCGTCTGACCAGGTGGGGTCAGCTTTGCCAGGAGCAATGCTGACCCGATGCCGACCTTGGTGACGGTTCGTCAAGTCATCTTGAGCTTGGTGGCGGTGAGCTCCGTGGGCCGACGCTAGATGCGCCGACGACGGCCCACGCGAGGTGTGACGGCCGCGGCCACGACCGCGGTCTTCGCAATAGGCGCGTTGCGTCCAGGTGTGACGGCCGCGGCGACTACCGCGGTCTTCGCGACGGGCGCGCCGATGACACCGACCCTTCCAACACGTGCAGGTCGCAACGGCATTTTCAGTCTCCTACGGTTTCATTTGCTACGTCGGCCTCGATCGAGGCGATAATCGCCTGGATCGGAATACGCCCATTGGCGATCAGCTGGCCTCCCGAGTGCCGCACCGCTGATGCGAACGGTGCCGCCCACAGGTTCTCCCAGATGAGCACTCCAGCCGTGCTTCCCGGCTCCATGGCGGCGGCAAGATGCCCGACGTCCTCCTCGGCCAGGAGCTCTGCGAGCTGGGCCTCGATGGCCTCCAGCTCCCCGAGACCGTCCATGTCGGAGAGTTCTGACGCCTCGACGGTCCCATCCTTGTCCTTGGTGAGGATCAGGACATCGATCACGCGAATCGTGCCGGATTTTACCAATTCTGCAAGCGCTGTCGCCATTTGGCCCGTGAAATTGCTTGCTCCTGCCGGGAATTCGACAACGAGATAATCGACGGGACCCAGTTCGTCGAGGGATGCATCTGTCATCATCGGTCCCCTTCCTCAGCCAAACTGAGTGGTCTCGGCTTGAAATATCGGGACCTTCTCAGCGTATCCCCGACTCCTGCACGGCGGCGCGCCGACGACCGGGCGGGCGGGGGCGGGAGGCCCAGGACGCTGCGCGTGAGAGGCGCCAGGACGCGGCGAGGCGCGGTGTGGACCTGCGACTGTGCCCCGCTGCACAGCGACGATTGCGGGGTGTGATGGCTGCCGAACACGTCGAGCCCGGCCTCGCTGTCGCGGTGTGGTCTTGCGGACCGCGGCTCGTTGGAGGTGCCCCGCAGACCGCCCCCGGCGAGTAGCCGCCTCGTTGCGTCGTTCGAGGGGCACCGCTGCTCCGAATGGCCGCGCGGGGCGAGCCGCCCGCGCTCGCGCAGGTCGACACCGAGGAGTGTTGCCCCCGGGGCCTGCTTGCGGCCGGCGACGGGAGAGATCAGTGAGCTCAGCTGTGGACGAGGGGCGACGGCCGGTGCCGGCGATTCTCCGGGGCCAGAAGGCGCTGGTGACCGGGGCGAACTCCGGCATCGGCAAGGCGACCGCGATCGGGCTGGGCCGGGCGGGCGCCGACGTGGTCGTGAACTACGTCTTCGGCCGGGAGGCGGCCGAGGAGGTGGTGAAGGAGATCGAGTCCTTCGGCGTGCGGGCCTACGCGCATGAAGCGGACGTCTCCCAGGAGGACCAGGTCGTCGCGATGGTCGACCGGATGGTCGAGGAGTTCGGCACGATCGACATCATGGTGGCCAACGCCGGGCTGCAGCGGGACGCCGCCGTCACCGAGATGACCGTCGCGCAGTGGCAGAAGGTGCTGGACGTCAATCTCACCGGCCAGTTCCTGTGTGCCAGGGAGGCGGCGAAGGAGTTCGTCCGCCGCGGCGTCGTACCGGAGGTGTCCCGCTCGGCAGGGAAGATCGTCTGCATGAGCTCGGTCCACCAGATCATCCCTTGGGCGGGCCACGTGAACTACGCCGCGTCCAAGGGCGGTGTCCTGATGCTGATGCAGACCCTGGCGCAGGAGCTCGCGCCGCAGGGGATCCGGGTGAACGCGGTGGCGCCCGGCGCCATCAGGACCCCGATCAACCGCAGCGCGTGGGACACCCCGGAGGCCGAGGCCGACCTGCTGCGGCTGGTGCCGTACCGCCGGGTCGGCGACCCCGAGGACATCGCCGACGCGGTGACCGTCCTGGCCTCCGATCTGATGGACTACGTCGTCGGCGCCACCCTGTACGTCGACGGCGGGATGACGCTCTTCCCCGGCTTCGCCACCGGAGGCTGACCGCACCGTGGACGATCACGTCACGCCCCGCCGGGTGGTGATCCTCGGCGGTGGCTTCGCCGGCCTCTTCGCCGTGCGGGCTCTGCGCAGCGCCCCGGTCGCGGTCACCCTGGTCGACCGCTGCGCCCACCACCTGTTCCAGCCGCTGCTGTACCAGTGCGCCTCCGGCATCCTCTCGGAGGGGCAGATCGCCCAGCCGCTGAGGGCGGTTCTGCGTCGCCACCCCCAGGTGCGGTGCGTGCTGGCGACGGCCACCGGCGTGGACGCGGCCGGGCGGGTCGTCCACGCGCTGAAGCCTGACGGCGGCGCGCTGGAGCTGCCCTACGACGATCTGATCGTGGGGATCGGCGTGCGGCAGTCGTACTTCGGGCACGACGAATTCGCGTCGTACGCGCCCGGTATGAAGACGCTGGCGGACGCGCTGACGGTGCGTACGAAGATCTACCAGGCCTTCGAGGCGGCCGAGGCGAGCGAGGACCCGCATGAGCGGGCGCAGTGGCTCACGTTCGCCCTGGTGGGCGGCGGCCCCACCGGGGTCGAGCTGGCCGGGCAGATCCGGGAGATCGCCGGCCACACGCTCGACCGGGAGTTCCGGGCCGTGGACCCCGGTCGGGCGCGGGTGCTGGTCTTCGAAGGCTCGGACGGTGTGCTCGGCGCGTTCGGCCCGGTGCTCTCACGCCGGGCCGCCCGCACGCTGGACGCCCTCGGCGTCGAGGTTCAGCTGGGGTCGATCGTCACCCAGGTCGACGACCGGGGTCTGACGGTACGCCGCAAGGACGGTGGCACGGAACGGGTGGAGGCGCGCACGGTGCTGTGGACGGCCGGGGTCGAGGCACCACCGCTGGCGACGGCACTGGCCCGGGCGACCGGCGCCGAGCAGGACCGGGCGGGACGCATCCGCGTCGAGCCCGACCTCACCATCGCCGGGCATCCGGAGATCCGGGTGGTCGGCGACCTGATGAGCCTGGACAAGCTGCCCGGACTCGCCGAGGTGGCCATGCAGAGCGGCGCCTACGCCGGACGCCGGATCCGCCACTCCGTCGAGGGACGGACCCGCACACCGCGCCCCTTCCGCTACCTGGACCTGGGCAGCGCGGCGTACATCTCGCGGGGCAAGGCCGTCGTGAAGATGGGCCGCTTCCACGCCTCGGGGCTGATCGGGTGGCTGATCTGGCTGTTCATCCACATCGTCTTCCTCACCGGTTTCCGCAGCCGGATCGGCGCGCTGGTCAGCTGGGCGGTGGTGTTCGCCTCCGGTTCGCGCCGGGAGCGCGCCTTCACCCCGACGGTCTCGGACAGCCCCGTCGCGCAAGCCGTCCCCCCGTCCGGTCCACCGGCTGACCCCCTCATCCGCCACGAGCCACCGAGGCCCGCATGAACACCGCAGCACAGCTCCTGGCGGACGCCCCCGCGCAGCTGTTGCCCGCCCGGGAACTCATGGCGTTCACCCTGGCCTCCCACATCATCCTGGTGCCGCTCGGGGTGGCATTGCCCTTCATCACCCTGGTCATGCACTACCGGGGCCTGCGGAAGAACGACCCGGTCGCGCTGCTGCTGGCCCGCCGGTGGTCCGCGGTGATGGCCGTGCAGTTCGCCATCGGCATCGTCACGGGCACGGTGCTCTCGCTCGAATTCGGTCTGCTGTGGCCGGGCATGATGGGCCGCTGGGGCGACGTCTTCGGACTCGGCTTCGGCGTGGAGGCCTGGGCGTTCTTCCTGGAGGCGATCCTGATCGCCATCTACCTGTACGGCTGGCGCAGGCTGAACCCCAGGACGCACTTCTGGCTGGGCGTCCCGATGCCGTTCGTCGCCCTGATGGGCGCGTTCGGCATCATCGCCGCCAACTCCTGGATGAACACTCCGCGGGGCTTCACCCTCGACGCGTCGGGCAAGCCCGTGAACGTCAGCGTCCAACAAGCGGTCTTCACCCCGATGTTCGGCCCGCAGTACTGGCACTTCGCGGTGGCGATGTTCCTGACTGCGGGCTACGTCGTGGCCGGCGTCTATGCGGTCGGCTGGCTGCGCGGGCGGCGCGACCGCTACCACCGCCTGGGCTTCACCGTGCCGTTCACCGTCGCGGCGATCCTCACGCCCGTGCAGTTCGTGCTCGGCGACAACATCGCAAGGCAGGTCTTCCACAAGCAGCCGGTCAAGTTTGCCGCCGCCGAGCTGGTCTGGGACACCGACACCCACGTGCCCGAGTACCTGTTCGGCCGCCTCCAGGAGGACGGCACCATCAAGGGCGGCCTGAAGATCCCCCAACTCGACTCCATCCTCGCCGGGTTCAGGCCCGACACCCAGGTCACCGGGCTGACCTCGGTACCCGCGTCCGACCGGCCCACCGCCACCCAGGCCACCATCGCCCACTGGGCGTTCGACATCATGGCCATCTTCGGCAGTGTCCTCATCCTGCTCGCCCTCTGGTACGCCTGGTGCTGGTTCCGCCACCGCGACCTGCCCCGCTCCCGGTGGTTCTTCCGGTGCGCCGCCCTCGCCGGGGTCGCCAGCGTGATCACCGTCGAGTGCGGCTGGATCACCACCGAGGTGGGCCGCCAACCCTGGATCGTCTACGAGAACATGCGGGTCTCCGAAGCGGTCACACCCACCGCTGCCTCATCGTTGTGGACCATGTTCGGCCTCGTCGTCGCGGTCTACGTGCTCGTCTTCGGCGCCTTCCTCGCCGTCGTGCTGAAAATGCGCACCGGCTGGCGCCTTGCCGACGCCGGCTCCGCCCGGGCGCTTGCCGAGGGCCCCGAGACGGACACCCCGTACGGCCCGCGCCCGGAACCGGCCGTCGGCCCCGGTCCCCGCCGGGCGCCCGGGAGCGAGCTGTGACCGCGGACATCGTCGCCTTGATCCTGCTGCTCGCGATCGCCGCGTACGCCTGCGGCGGCGGCGTCGACTACGGCGCGGGGTTCTGGGACCTCCTCGCAGGTGGCGCCGAACGCGGGAAGCGCCCGCGGTGGCTGGTCGACCATGCCATGGCACCGGTCTGGGAGGTCAACAACGTCTGGCTGATCTTCGTCCTCATCCTGATGTGGACCGGCTTCCCGGTCTTCTTCCAGACGGTCTTCACCGCCCTGTGGCTCCCGCTTGCGCTCGCGGCCGTCGGCATGGTGCTGCGCGGCGCCGGGTTCGCCCTGCGCAAGCCCACCAGGCGGCTCGCCGCACGCCGGTTCTACGGCGCGGTGTTCGCCGTTGCCTCGCTGCTCACCCCGTTCTTCCTGGGCACGGTGATCGGCGCGGTGGCCTCCGGGCGAGTCGCACCGGGCACCACCGCTTCGGCGGACGCCTGGGCCAACACCACCTCGATCATGGCCGGACTGGTCGCCGTCGCCGCCGTCGCCTTCCTCGGCGCGGTGTTCCTCACTGTCGACGCCCGCCGCTTCGACGCCCCCGACCTCGTCCGGTACTTCCGGATCCGCGCCTGGGCCGGCAGCGCCGCCCTGCTGGTCGTCAGCGTGATCGGTCTGACCGTGACCGACCCGCACGCCTCGTACGTCCACCAAGGGCTCACCCACGGCGCCGGGCTCGGCCTCCTCCTCGCCTCCCTGGTGGCGCTGGTGGTCACGGCCTGGCTGGTCGCAGGCCAGGCCGCCGGATGGGCGCGGTACAGCGCGGTCGCCGTCGTGGCGCTGGGGGTCGCGGCCTGGGGCTTCGCCCAGCACCCGTACCTGGTGCCCACCTCGCTGACCGTCCAGCAGGGCGCGGGGGCGAGCGCGCCGCTGCAGTGGATGCTCATCGTGGCCGCCGTCGCCCTCGTACTGATCGGTCCTGCCCTCGTCGTCCTCTACCGCCTCGACACCCACGGCGTGCTGGAACCCCTCACCGACGAGGACGTCAACCGGTAGCGACCCTCTGGCGAGTCGGCAGGAGGACCCGCCAACTCGCCGGGTAGGACGGTCTCCACGGAAGGGCCGCAATGACATCGAGTCAGATCCTGATCGGCGCCGGACTGATCGTGGCCCTCGCCGTCGGCTCCCAGCTGGTCGCAAGCCTGCTGCGCGTCCCGGCGATCCTCCTGCTGCTTCCGGCCGGGTTCATCGCGGGCACGCTGACCGACGACGTCAACCCCCAGAAACTGCTCGGTCCCGCATTCTCCCCACTGGTCTCCCTCGCCGTCGCGGTCATCCTCTACGACGCAGGCCTCGGACTCGACCTTCGCCACCTCAAGGGCCACACCCGCACCGTCGTGGTCCGGCTGGTCTGGCTCGGGGCCCTGGTCACCTGGGTGTCCGCGGCCCTGCTCGCCGTCCCCATCATCGGCATGTCGCTGAGCGCCGCCGTGATGCTGGGCGCGATCCTCGTCGTCAGCGGTCCGACCGTCGTCGGGCCACTGCTCAACTTCGTCCGCCCGACGGAGCGCCTGCAATGCGTCCTCGTCTGGGAGGGCTCCCTGATCGACCCGCTCGGAGGCATCCTCGGAGCGTTCGTCTTCCACGGCGTCCTGGCCAGCGGACAGCACGGCCTCGCCGGCCAGTTCGCCATGTTCTGCGGCAGCGCGGCAGTCGGGCTCGCCGGCGGCGCCGTCGGAGCCGCTCTGCTCTGGCTGCTCCTGCGCCACCTCACCCTCGACGAGGTACTCGGCACGACGGTGCAGCTCGCCGCAGTGGTCTCGGTGGCAGCAGCCTGCGACGCCTTTCGCGACGACACCGGCCTGATCGCCGCCGTCGTCATGGGGGTGGCGCTGGCCAACCTGCCCGGTCTGGACATGCCCGCCCGCCGACCCTTCTTCGAGGCGCTGGTCTCACTGATCATCGGCCTGCTGTTCATCTCCATCTCGGCCACGGTGACCCCGCAGTCCCTGCGCCACGTGGCGCTGCCCACCCTCGGCCTGGTCGCCGCCCTCGTCCTCGTGGTCCGGCCTCTGGTGGCGATGCTCTCCACCGCCCGAACCGACGTTCCCTACCGGGAGCGCTGGTTCATCGGCTGGATGGCGCCGCGCGGCATCGTCGCCGCGGCCACCGCCTCCACCTTCTCCGTCTCGCTCGTCCAGGCCGGCATCGGCGGCGCACAGAAGATCCTTCCCGCCACTTTCATGGTGATCGTCGCCACCGTCATGGTGTACGGCCTGACAGCGATCCCGGTGGCCCGTCGGCTCGACGTCCGCCGCTCGGCCCGCTCGCGACCACTCCTGGTCGGCGGCGACCCCTGGGTGATCGAGCTGGGGCGCGCCCTGCGCTCCGCGGGCCTGGACGTGCTCATGTGGGCCGGCCCCGACGGCCAACGCCGCAGCATCACCAATGCCGACCTCGACCTGGCCCCCGGTGAACTGCTCGCCGCCGCCACCGGCGCCGGCGCCGAACGCGAGGGCATCACGGACGTCCTACTGCTCACCGACGAGGACGACTTCAACGCCCTCGCGTTCATGACCCTCAAGGAGACTGTGGAGAGACCCGTCCTCTGCCTGGCGCCGCCCACCCGCAGCCACGGCGTCGCCGCCCCCTGCACGGGCAGCGAGGCGCTGTTCGGGGATGGCCTCAACCGGCCCGAACTGGCCCGCCGGTACGCGGGCGGCGCCCGCATCGTTGTCCACCGGGTCGACGAGGGCGTCCCGGCCGGACACGACATGCTGTTCCTGGTGCGGCCGGACGGACAGCTCACCGCAGCCACAGAGACCGGCGCGCCGACGCCGGGCGGCGGCGACATCGCCATCCTTCTGACACCCGCGGCCAAGTCCCCGCCGTAGGTACGGCCACCGTCAGCCCCCGGCCGAGGCGGACTTCGACCGCCACCCGAGCCGTACGGGACGGTCCGGTTCGCCGGTTCGCCGGTGCGCCTGCACGGCCCCTGCTCCCAGGGCCGTCTCAGCCGCGCTGGCGGTCGAGGGCTTCGTCCAGGGTGCACGCCGCCATGATGAGCGACAGGTGGGTGAACGCCTGCGGGAAGTTGCCGAGTTGCTCGCCGGTGGGGCCCACCTCCTCGGCGAAGAGGCCGACGTGGTTGGCGTAGGTGTGCATCTTCTCGAACGTGTAGCGGGCGGGCCGCAGGCGTTCGGCGCGGGCGAGTGCGTCCACGTACAGGAAGGTGCAGAGGCTGAAGGTGCCCTCGGAGCCGCGCAGGCCGTCGGGGGAAGCGGCCGGGTCGTAGCGGTAGACGAGGCTGTCGGAGACCAGAGTGCGGTCCATGGCGTCGAGGGTGGAGAGCCAGGACGGGTCTCTGGCCGCGACGAAGCCGACCCGGGGCATGAGAAGAAGGGAGGCGTCGAGGACGGCGTCGCCACCGTAGTGCTGGACGTAGGCCTGGCTGGACTCGCTCCATCCGCGCTCCATGACCTGCTTCAGGATGGCGTCGCGGGTCTTCGTCCAGCGGTCGGTGTCCGCGGGCCGGCTGAACTCGGCGGCCAGCCGCACGCCGCGGTCGAAGGCGGCCCAGCACATGACCCGGCTGTAGGTGAAGTCCTGGCGGCCGCCGCGAGTCTCCCAGATTCCCTCGTCGGGACGGTCCCAGGAGTCGGCCAGCCAGTCCAGCGTCCGGGCGAGCACCTGCCAGCCCCGGTAGCCGGACTGGATCGCGATCTCGCGCCCTTCGGACAGCGCGTAGAGGGCCTCGCCATAGATGTCCAGCTGCAACTGATCGGAGGCCGCGTTGCCCAGCCGTACCGGCGCGGAACCCCGGTACCCCTCCAGATGGCCGAGGATCTCCTCGGTCAACAGCGGTTCGCCGTCGACCCGGTACATGATCTGGAGCGGTTCGCCGCCCTTGCCCGCGGACTCGCGCAACCGGTCGCCGAGCCAGCGCGTGAAGTGGGCGGCCTCCTCGACGAATCCGAGGTCGAGCAAGGCGCGTACGGAGAGCGAGCCATCGCGTACCCAGGTGTAGCGGTAGTCCCAGTTGCGTTCGCCGCCGACCTGCTCGGGCAGGCCCATGGTGGCCGCGGCGACCGGCGCGCCGGTGGGTGCGTAGGTGAGGAGCTTGAGGGTGATGGCGGAGCGGTTGACCATGTCGGGCCAGCGGCCACGGTAGTTGGAGGCGTGGACCCAGTGTTGCCAGAAGTCGGCCGCATCCCAGAGCTGCTGGGTGATCCCGTCGACGGTGGGCGGTGGCGGGGCCTGGCCGTCGGCGTCGCAGACGGTGAAGATGACTGCTGCCGATTCGCCCACGTTCAGCGTGACGGAGCCCCGCAGGTCGTCGCCGTCACGCTCCACCGGAAAGGTGCTCTGGAGGTGCGCACAGACTCCCGGCGCCCGGAAGACGGCGCCCTCGGGGCGCAGGTCGAGGTCATGGGAGGCCCGGCCGTAGTCGAACCGGGGGCGGCACTCCATGTCGAACCGGACGGTGCCGCGGACGCTGCGCACGGTCCGGATCAAGGTGTGCCGGTCGGTCGGGGTGCGGATGGTGTTCGGCGGCATCCAGTCGATCACCTCGCCCACCCCGTCGGGGGACATGAAGCGGGTGACCAGGATGGCGGTGTCCGGGTAGTACAGCTGTTTACAGCTGGCCTCCGGGTCCTGCGACGCGAGCCGGAAGTAGCCGCCGCGGTCGTGGTCCAGCAGGGCGGCGAAGATGCTGGGGGAGTCGAAGCGGGGCGCGGCGAACCAGTCCACGACGCCGCGCGAGGTCACCAGCGCGGCGGTCTGCAGGTCGCCTATGAGGCCGTGCTCGGCGATGGGCGGATAGCGGTCCATGAGTCTCCCCAGGTCAGCGTAGTCCCTTTGGGATCACTATCGGCCAGGACCGCCGGTGGTGCCCGTCGAGGCGGGCGCGGCCGGCCGACGGCCCGGTCTCTGCGGGCCCTCGCCGGATGCCGGCACCCGACGCGCGGCGTTGCCGTGGATGAGCGGTCCGTATGAGCGATCCTGCAGAGGCCGGCGGCCGGCCGGGATCCCGTAGGACGTGGAGGTTCACGATTGGACATGATCCATGTCCGCGCGGTGAGCCCGCCGGACCTCACCGGCCGGGTCGTCGATCTCCTTTCGGGTGACCCCTCGGTCCTGAACCTGATCGTGCAGCCCGGCGCAGTGCGTCACCCGGACGGCGACGCACTCGCCTGTGACGTGCTGACCGGCGCGGCGAACGACGTGTTGCGCGCCCTGCGCGCGCTGCACCTGGACAGTCGCGGCTCCATCGTCATCGAACCGGTGGACATGGCCTTCGTCGGCGAAGGTGCTGACGCCGGGGCGGGCGGGCACGGCGCACTCACCCACGCACCCGTCTGGGAGCAGGTCGAGGCACGGATCCGGGCCGAGGGGACGTATGCGCCGAGCTTCTACCTCTACCTGGTCGTCGCCGGACTCATCGGTGCGGTCGGAATCGTCACCAATTCCCAGATCCTCATCGTCGCCGCCATGGTCGTCGGCCCCGAGTACGGGGCCATCGTCAGCATCGCGCTCGGTCTCGACCGCAGGAACCGGTCCCGGGTCCGGCAGGGGCTGCGGGCGCTGCTTTCGGGCTTTTTCCTGGCCATCGTCGTGACCTTTCTTTTCAGCCTGCTGATCCGCTGGTGCGGCTTCGAGTCGAAGGCGTTCAGCCTGGGCATCCGGCCGGTTTCCCATCTGATCTACTCGCCCGACTTCTTTTCGTTCGCCGTGGCGGGGTTGGCCGGCATCGTCGGCATCGTCTCCCTCACCGAGGCGAGAACGAGTGCGCTGCTGGGGGTGTTCATCTCGGTCACGACCATTCCGGCCGCCGCGGACATCGCGGTCTCCTCCGCTTTCGCGAGCTGGAGCGAGGCCCGTGGCTCGTTCATTCAGCTGGTCGTCAACATCGTGGTGCTGATCGTGGTGGGCACGGGCACGCTCCGCTGCCAGCGGGAGATCTGGCGCCGGGTCGGTGCACGGCGCGCACTCGCAGCCCGGCGGTAGGGGTGCTCCCCGGGGAACGGTCGTGGAGGCAGCCGCCGCCACCCGCCTTCACCTTCGAGGAGCCGCAGATGAGCGCGACATCATGGGCGACCGCCGCCTCACTCGCGCGAGAGCATGGCGGCGGCTTCGCGTTCGAGGTCGACGAACGCCGCGCCACTGACGTCGACGACCACCCGCTCGATCCTTCCGCCGGTGAAGGCCCAGGGGCGGGTGCCGGAATAGTCGTCGGTGACGGCGTCGCCGCCGTCGCGGCCGATGTTGAGGCCCTCGCCCGCGACGCTGAACTTCCCCGGCTGGGTCCTGATCCGGCGTTCACCGACCTTGCGCTCGCCGTAGTAGAGGCTGAGGGTGCCGTGGGAGGTGCCGGGCGGGTCCTCACCGTCCTTGTCGAAGGACGCCGCGAGCAGCAGATCGCGGCCGGTCGGCAGGTCCTCGGCCGCGCTGATCCGCTGCTCCTCGCTGCCAAGGAAGTTGTAGACGTAGTGCAGCCGGTTGTCCTTGACGTAGAGGGCGTGGCCGCCGAAGCGGCCACCGTGCGAGAACAGCACACCGGACGCGCCCGGGCCGGGCAGGTCGACCAGCGCGCCGATCGAGTAGGAACGCCCGCGGATGGAGACCGCGACCGACTCGGGCACCTCCGCGCCGCCGGGGCGGTACACGTAGCGGTCGCGCGGCGGTGCGAGCTGCGGCCGAGGGTTGGTGATGATCTCGACGCCGGAGCGGTCGTCGAGCGGGAACGCCTGGTGGGCGCCCGCCTCGTGGAACCACAGGCCGATGAGTTCGGCGAGTTTGCCGGGCTCCTCCGCGGCGAGGTCGTGGAGTTCGGCGCGGTCCTCCATCGTGTTGTAGAGCTCCCAGGTGTCGTCGGGGAAGTGGCTCCATCCGCTGAGCGTGGGGTGGGTGGTGACGGCCTTCCAGCCGTCGTGCCAGATCCCCCGGGAGCCGAGCATCGAGTAGAACTGGGTGTGCTTGGCGGTCGGGATGCTGCCGGTGTCGAAGCTGTAGCGCATGCTCACACCCTCGATGGGGTGCTGGGTGTGGCCCTTGACCGTCTCGGGGAGTTCGATGTCCAAGCAGTCCAGCAACGTCGGGACCAGGTCGACGGCGTGGTGGTACTGGTCGCGTGTCTCGCCGCGGGCCTTGATGCCGGCCGGCCAGGAGATCACGCACGGGTCGCAGGTCCCGCCGTTGAACGAGTAGCGCTTCCACATCTTGAACGGGGCGTTGAAGGCCATCGCCCAGCCGTTCGGGTAGTGGCCGTAGGACTTGGTGCCGCCCAGCTCGTCCAGCATGGCCAGGTTCTCGGCGAGGTCGTCCGGGACTCCGTTGGCGATCTTGTTCTCGTTGACCGAGCCGTTCGGACCGCCCTCGCCGCTGGCCCCGTTGTCGGAGACCACGACGATGATGGTGTTGTCCAGCTGCTCGGTGGTCTCCAGGTAGTCGAGCAGACGGCCGATCTGGTCGTCGCAGTGCGAGAGGAACCCCGCGTACACCTCGGCCATGCGGGCGAAGAGGCGCTTCTCGTCGTCGGACAGGGTGTCCCAGGGCCGGGTGAAGTCCAGAGGCGGGAACGGTTCGCCACCAGGGCCGGTGCGGGTCTCGGGGGTCCCGATCGGGTTGAGCGGAGGCAGCTCGGTGTTCTGCGGGATCAGGCCCATCTCCTTCTGCCGGGCCATGGTCTCTTCCCTCATCGCCTCGTAGCCGGCGTCGAACCGGCCCCGGTAGCGCTCGACCCACTCCGACGGCACCTGGTGCGGCGCGTGCGCGCACCCGGGTGCGTAGTAAAGGAACACCGGACGCTCCGGAGCGATCGCCTTCACGTCGCTGATGAACTCCAGGGCCTTGTCGGTGATGTCGACACCGAAGTGGTAACCGTCCTCGGGCGTGGACGGCTGCTCGACGGGGTGGTTGTCGTGCACCAGGTCCGGATACCACTGACTGGTCTCAGCCCCGAGGAAGCCGTAGAAGCGTTCGAATCCCCGGCCGATCGGCCAGTTGCGTTTGGTGGACGCCAGGTTCATCTCGTCCTCGGCGCACAGGTGCCACTTGCCGACCAGGGCCGTGCTGAATCCCTGCTCGACGAGGATCTCCGCGAGCGTGGCGCACTCCGGGGGAACGTGTCCGTTCGCGCCGGGGAAACCGACCGCGCACTCGCTGATGCAGGCCATGCCGTTGGTCGTGTGGTTGCGGCCGGTCAGCAGGCACGAGCGGGTCGGGGAGCACAGCGCGGTGGTGTGCCACTGGCCGTAGCGCAGGCCATTCGCCGCGATCCTGTCGATGTTGGGCGTCTCGATGGGGCCGCCGTAGCAGCCCATGGCACCGAAGCCCACGTCGTCGAGCACGATGTACAGCACGTTCGGAGAGCCGGCCGGGGCCTTGGGTTGCTCGTAAGGTCCCCAGTCCGGGACCGAGTCGCGGATGTCGAGGTTGACGACACCGCGAAATGGCTTGGCCATGGCAGGTCTCCTCACGCTGGTCCTTTGCCCAGCGTCAGTGACCGTCCCGATGCCTGCAACCGGTGATGGCTGCTGGCGGCAGGCAGGTCGTCGTTGGTTCCTGAGGGCCTCCGGACACCCCCTAGGGCTCGGGCGGCCCGGCGCAACGGAAGCCGATGTTGCCGGTGGAGGAGTCGGGGGTGTTGGCCATCCGTGCGGAGACACGGTAGCGGCGGCAGTAGGAGGCGTGGCAGAGGTAGGAGCCGCCGCGCAGGGAACGGGCGGTGCCGGTGGGCGGGCCGGTCGGGTCCTGTCGGGGGCCGGTGGCGTGCCAGGTTGGGTGGAACCGGTCGGCGGTCCACTCCCACACGTTGCCGGTCATGTTGTGGAGGCCGTACGCGTTGGGTTCGAAGGCGTCGACGGGACAGGTGCCGAGGTAGCCGTCCTCGCGGGTGTTGTGCCCCGGGAACGTGCCATTCCAGACGTTCATCCGGTGCTGGCCGTCGGGCCGCAGTTCGGCGCCCCAGGGGAAGGGCATGCCCCGCAGGCCGCCGCGTGCGGCGTACTCCCACTGTGCCTCGGTGGGCAGGCGCCGCCCGGCCCAGGCGCAGTAGGCGGCGGCGTCGTTCCAGGAGACGTGCACGACGGGGTGGTCGTCCCGGCCGGTGAGGTCGGAGTGTGGGCCCTCGGGGTGGCGCCAGTCGGCGCCGGGGACCTCGCGCCACCACGGCGCGGCCGCGACCGCCCGTGTCGGCGGGAAGGTGTCGGGGAGCAGTCCGCCGAACACGAACGACGCCTGGTAGCGCTCGGCATCGGTGACGTGGCCGGTGGTGTCGGCGAAGGACCGGAAGCGGGCGTTGGTGACGCAGTGGGGGTCGATGCTGAAAGGGCTGAGTGTGACCTGCCGTACCGGTCCTTCGCCGTCCTCGGGGTAGGCGAGGGCGTCGGCGCTGCCCATGGCGAAGGTGCCGCCTTCCAGGCGGACGGCCGGTCCGCAGAAGCCCGCGGCGACCGCGGGTGCGGGTGTGTGCCGGGTCGCGGCGTTCTGTGCGTGCTCGGCGCGGCCGGGGGTGCAGCAAGCGGGCCTGTCGTGCTTCATCCTGGGCGACTCTCTGACTGGGGGAGCGCCCGGCCCGAGTACGGGGGCAGGGCACATCCGCGCTTGCGGATCATCGTTCGGGCTGGGCGTCCTCTACCAGGGATTGTCCGTCGGCAGCCGGTTTCCTTCCGGCCGGACGCGCGCTCACCGGCGTACGCGGCGAGAGCGACGCGAAGCAGATCCGCGTCCACGAGCAGGGGCATCCTGGCTTCGTTGATCTCTACGGATCTCGATGAGAAACGACGGCACTGTCGTGTCCACGAACGTGGGACGGCCGGCCTCTCGTCAGAGCGGCTGGCCGTCGATGGGGCCGCCGGAGCCGGGCTTGAACGTCGTGCCGAGGTCGTACTGCGCGATCCCGAAAGGTTGGAAAACGGCATCGGCAAGGATGCGGTAGAGGAACTCAGAGGTGGACATGTCGTACCGGTGCCATCCGCCGACGTCATTGGACCGCGCAAGGACGGGGTACTCGCCCGGCCGCTCGGCATCGATCAGCCAGAAGTACTCGTCGGCCCATTCGGTGGAGCCCCACTCAACCAGCCCCTTGCCGCCCGGCGCGTAGATCGCATAGGGATCGACGGCGGAGACGCTTCCGAGCCTGCTGCCCTGGTCGGTCGACAGGGAGACCCGCCACTGTGTCAGGAAGTCGAACGAGATGCCCTCGTCGCGCCCCAGAATGTAGACGCAATCACTGAAGACGCCGCCGCTGAACGCCTCGTAGAGCTCCTTGTAGTCCGCCGGCAGCGGAACCCCCAGCTCTCCCTCGATCGCCGCCCAGTCGACGGAGATCCCGAGCGGCTCCCACCCGGTCAGTTCGATCACTCGCTGAACCCACATACAACAATCTTTTAGCACCGGTCTTCGTTCCGATGTCCCTCAACCCCCTCTTCGCTCACGTCAAGGCGAGGGTGTAGCCGATGCGGTAGCCCAAGCGCCCTTCAGCCGTGGCTCCGGACCGCTGCGCAGGTGTCGCGGACGGGTGAGCTGATTGGGCTGCGGGCTCGTTGCCCTCTCGTGGTTACCATGGGCTTTTGATCGGTCGCGTGCTGTAACGGAGGCCTCATGCGCGGTCCATTGCCCGGAGCGGAGTTCGAGCGGGGGGTTCCCCCTCTGGGACTCGACGAGATCACCTCGCGGCCCACGGTCTTGAAGTGCATGGGCCGCAGCTACAGCGCGGCGAGAGCCGACGGCGCGATCGTCATCCAGGACGTCACGGACATCACCCACCCGCTCCCCCTGGGCAGGGCCGAGCAGTGTTCGGGCGCCCTCTGGAGCGTTCACACCCCCCGGGGCCTGCTCGCCGGTCGCACGGACGGGATGCTGCACGCGATCGCGGCGCTGCGGGAGGTGACCTGGCCGCCCCGTGACCCCGGCCCGCAGGGAGGGCAGGGCCACGGGGCCGACGACGCCGCGGCAACGCGCTGCTGACTCGGCGGCCGCTCAGCCGGCTCGTGCTGCCTCCCGGTAGCCGCGGGGGGCCAGTCCGGTGGTGCGCTTGAAGGCGTTGCTGAAGGCGTTGCCGAAGGCGCTCTCGGTGCTGTAACCGGGGGATGAGCCGATGACGGACACCGGGGTGTCCCCGCGGCGCAGGGTGTGCCGGGCCAGGCGCATCCGCCAACCGCAGAGGTAGGTGAGGGGCGGTACGCCCGTCACCTCCTTGAAGGGCTGCGCGAAGCTGGTGCGGACATGGCGGCGGCGCGGGCGAGTTCGGGCAGGGTCCCGGGGTGGGCCGGGTCTCCGTGCGTGAGTCGTAAGGCGGGAGCGATACGTTCGTCGGCGAGGGCCCGCCGCCATCCGGTGGGGTAGGAGTCGGAGTTCGCGTCGGTCGGGAAGGCGCGCAGGACCTGGACGAAGAGCAGCTGCGCGAGGTGGTCGGCGGCGAAGGTGGCCCCCGGGGCGTCCGACCGCATCTCGCGCAACGGCTGGTCCATGAGCCAGCAGGCCGCCGGCGCCTCGGCCGTGGTGGCTCTGACGTGCATCAGTGGCGGGAGGGCGCTCAGCAGGAGGTCCCTGCCGGTGGTGTTGAGGTCGATGTGCCCGCCGATCGTGACGGTGTCCCGTCCCGCCGCGTCCACCGTGTGGAGGAAGGACTCGGTGCTCGCCTTGAGCAGGGGCAGCGCGTCAACGGGTGGCAGGGCCGGGTCGCTCGACAGGGTGTAACTCCGGTCGCCCGCGAAGACGGCGATGTCTCTCGCCTCCAGGCGTACCGGTTGGTGGCCGATGCCCTCTATCACCAGCCAGACGACACTCCGGAGCACTGCCTGGATCTTGAGCGACCCGGCGCCGGGAAGGCCGGGCGGCCGTGCATCCAGTTGGCGTCGGGTCACCGGTCGGCCTGCCCGGGCCCGGGCGCGCCTGCTGGCGCAGGAATCGGTTGCGGCCTCTCCTTGATGGGTCATCACTCCAGTGGGGCCGCCCCGTGACTTTGGCCGTGCGGTCAAGGCATCACCGAACAGAGGGAGCAAACGCATCGTGAGTACTGCTTCGGAAGCAAGGAACGTCGTCCTCGTCCACGGCGGATTCGTCGACGGATCGGGCTGGAGGGGGGTGTACGACCTGCTGCGCGCGGATGGGTACGCCGTCACCGTCGTCCAGAACCCCACCCTCTCCCTCGAAGGCGACGTCGCCACGACCACGCGGGCACTCGACGCCCAAGACGGCCCCACCGTCCTGGTCGGACACTCCTACGGCGGCGCCGTGATCTCCGAGGCCGGCAATCACCCGAACGTGACGGCGCTCGTGTACGTCGCGGCGTTCGCGCCCGACAAGGGCGAGTCCGTGAACACCCTCATCGCCGACCCGCCGCCGGGAGCCCCCGTCCCGCCGATCCTGCCGCCCGAGGGAGGGTTCCTCTTCCTCGACCGGGAGAAGTTCGCCGCGGCCTTCGCCGGAGACCTGCCGGCCGAAGACGCCCGGTTCCTCGCCGACTCCCAGGTGCCGTGGGGCCTGGAGGCGCTGGGCGGGCCGGTCAACCAGCCGGCCTGGCACACCAAGCCGAGCTTCTACCTCGTAGCCACCGACGACCACATGATCCCGCCCCCGGCCCAGCGCGCCATGGCGGAACGGGCAGGAGCGACGGTCACCGAGACCGGCGGCAGCCACGCCGTGTACGTGTCCAAGCCCGGCGAGGTCGCCGCGCTCGTCAAGAAGGCCGCGGCCGGAGCCACCGCATGAGCAACGCCCGCAGGCGTTCGTACGCCGTGCTCACCGCATTGTGCTGATCCCTGCGCCCGCGGATCCCGTGCCCGCCACGGGATCCGCGGGGGACCCCACGACGCCCCTGGAGTTCCGACGGTCGGTTCCTTCCGATCCTTCCGATCCTTCCGATGCGCGCGGTGGCGCTGAGCCTGCTCGGGTACGGGCCCGACGCGGAGGACGCGGTGCAGGAAGCCGCGTTGATCGCGCTGCGGCGCATCGGCGACGTACGGGACCCCGCGGCCGAAGGCCTGCGCATCCCCGGCGGCCACTTCGCCGTGCTCGAAGGCCGCCTCGACCTCCCGGGAGTTGGACACCCCGTTCCCGTACACACTCGCCCTGCCGCAGGCCCGGACCGAGGAGCTGCTGGAGGGACGGGCGCTCGCGCTGGGCGCCCGGATCGTGCGCGGACACCGCGTCACGGGGTTCACCGAGCAGGCGGAGTCGGTGACCGTGCGGGTGCAGGGGCCGGACGGACCGTACGAGCTCGGTGCGGCGTACGTCGTCGGCTGCGACGTTTCCCGCAGTACGGTGCGCACCGCGGCCGGCATCGAGTTCCCGGGCACTCCCTCCGCCGTGCTCGGCTGGCTGGGCGACGTCGCCCTCGACCGGCCGCCCCGGCCCGGTTTCAGCAGCGCTTGCGGCCGTAGCGGTCGGTCAGCCCCCCGCCGGGGATCATCAGCGCGGCCATGACGAGCAGGAAGATCGTGATCGCGATCAGCCCGCCGACCGCGAGCACCTCGTCCAGCGCCGGCCGGCCTGGGCCCGTCCGTAACCCGCGGAAGTGCGCAGCCTCCGGCAGGGTGCTGCAATGGCTGTGGTGGGCTGTCCGTCGCCGTGTGTCGTGGCGTGCACCCCTTGACCAGGGGCTGTGGGCACGGCCCGGACTGCAATCCGCTCGTGAGGAGTGGCCATGAGCGTCGACATCGAAGACATGGGTCCCATCGACTACCTGATCGTCGAGTTCCGGGGCAACCGCATGACGGGCGAGGGCCTGCCCCTGCTCGTCGACCTCGTCGAACGCGGCCTCATCCGCATCCTGGACTTGCAGTTCGTCCGCAAGGACATGGACGGCTCGGTCGTCGCGGTCGAAATCAGGGATCTCGGGGACGAGGCCGATCTGACCGTCTTCGAAGGTGCGTCGTCCGGACTGCTCGACCAGGGCGACTTCGACGAGGCAGGGGCAGCGCTGGAGCCCGGCAACTCCGCCGCGATCCTCGTGTACGAGAACGTGTGGGCCGCCCCCTTCGCCCGGGCCCTGCGGCGCAGTGGTGCGCAGATGGTGGCAAGCGGACGCATCCCCGTACAGGCCCTGCTGGCCTCGCTCGAGGCGGGCGAGTCGACGTGACGGCCCCCGGCGGTCCGGCAGCCGCTCGAAGACCCGGGCCGTGCCATCAGGTTGCTCCGGCCCACCCGTACACCCCTGGGAGATGAACGAACATGCCCGGACTTCTTCGTGGCGTCGCCCGTACAGCCGTGGTGGCCGGAACAGCCACCGCGGTGTCGAACCGCGTCTCGCGGCGGCAGGCGGGCCGATGGGCACAGCAGAACGAACCGCAGCAGGCGGCTCAGGAGCCGCCCCCGCCCCCGCCCGCCCCGGCGCCGCCGCCCGCCGCAGCCCCCGGCGACGACATGAGCACCAGGATCGAGCAGCTCAAGCAACTGGGCGACTTGAAGGCCCAAGGTCTGCTGACCGACGAGGAGTTCGCGGCCGAGAAGGCCAAACTCCTCGCTTGACACGGACGTCCGGAACCGAGACGGGACACACCCCATGACGCCGTCGGATCCACACCCGGCAGGGCCGTCCGTAGCGACACAGCCCGAAGAGGCGGACCGGCTGCGTGAACTGCTGCGCAATCCCGGCTACTTCAAGGCACTCGTGTTCTGCGCCCTCATCGGTATTCCGGTGTCGCTGGTCGCGTTCTGGTTCCTGGTCGCACTCCACGAGCTGGAGCACCTGATGTGGGGCGGCTTGCCGCAGGCTCTGGGGTGGAACGTCCCGCCCTGGTGGTGGCCGTTGCCGTTGCTGCTCGTGGCCGGCACGACCGTCGGGCTCGTGGTCACCCGCCTGCCCGGCGCGGGCGGCCACGTCCCCGCCTCGGGACTCCACACGGGCGGCATCTCGCCCGGAGCCCTGCCCGGCGTGATCCTCGCCGCGCTGCTCAGCCTTCCCCTGGGCGCCACGCTCGGACCGGAGGCCCCGTTGATCGCCCTCGGCGGCGGTTTGGCCCTGCTCTTCAGGGACCTGGCGCGGGTGCCGGCGACCCCCCAGAGCACGGCACTCCTGGGCGCGGCGGGAGCAGCGGCAGCGGTCGCGGTGATCTTCGGGAGCCCCCTGGTCGCGGCGGTGATCCTCATCGAGGTGGCCGGGGTGGGCGGGCCGCAGCTGTTCGCGGTCATGCTGCCCGCGCTGCTGTCGAGCGGAGTGGGCGCACTCGTGTTCACCGGCATCGGCCGCTGGACCGGCTTCGATGCGCCCACCCTTTCCGTGAAGGTGGGCGTGCCGGTTCCGCAGCTGGATGTCGCGGACGTGTTCTGGGCGGTGCTGATGGCCGTGGCCATCGGTGTCCTCGTACATCTGATCATGGAAGGCGGGCGGCTGATCGCGCGGTTCGTCGCGAAGCACACCGTCGCCCGCACCACCCTGTGCGCCCTGGCGGCCGGCGTCTGCTCCGCCGTGTACGCGCTCACCACCGGCCGGTCGCCCGCGGATGTGGCGTCCTCCGGCCAGCACACGCTGAGCGAGCTGGCGGCCGATCCGCACCAGTGGGGGGTCGGGGCCCTGATCGCGGTGGCGCTCTGCACCAGCGGCGCCTATGCCCTGTGCCTGGGCAGTCTGCGGGGCGGCCCCGTGTTTCCGTCGCTGTTCCTGGGTGCCGCCGTGGGTGTGCTGCTCGCGCCCCTGCCGGGCCTGGGGGTCGTACCGGCAATGGCCGCGGGCATGGCGGCCTCCACGACCAGCGCTTTGCGGCTGCCGGTCAGCAGCATCGTGCTCGTCGTCCTGGTGCTCGGCAGCGTCGCCATGACCCCCGTGGTGATCCTGGCGGCCGTCGTGGCCTTCGTGACGACCCAGTTGCTGCCCCGCGGTCCCGCGGGCGCGCCCGCGGAAGTACCCGGCCGGCGGCCGGACGGGTCCGTTCGTACTGTGTGAAGGAGGCCGTATGGCGCGTCACCACGCGAGGGCTGAGCCGCAAGCCCGCACGGCGGGAGCGCCGGCATCCGTGGTGCTCGTGACCGGCGTGGCGGGGTCGGGGAAGTCCACGGTGGGGCTGCTGCTGGCCGACCGGCTCGGCTGGGCCTACCAGGACGCGGACGATTTCCACACACCGGTGAACCAGGCCAGGATGGAGGCCGGCGAGGCCCTGTCCGAAGAGGACAGACGCCCGTGGCTGGCTGCGGTCGCGGCATGGATCGACCGGCGGATAGCTACGCGGGAACCCGCCGTCATCGCCTGCTCCGCGCTCAAGCGCGCCTATCGGGACCAACTGGCCGCAGGACGCCCCGCAGTACGGCTGGTGTACCTGCACGGTTCACGGCAACTCATCCGGTCCCGGCTGCTGTCCAGGCGCGGCCACTTCTTCCCCGCACAGCTGTTGGACAGCCAGTTCGCCGATCTCCAGGAGCCGGAGCCCGACGAGCACGCCTGCGTCGTGGATGTCGACCAGCCCCCGGAAGCCGTGGTCACAGCCGTCGTCGCACTGCTCGGCACCGGCACCGGCACCGGCACCGGCACCAGTACGGACGCCCCTTCGGATCCTCCACCCAACACCGCGGCGGCCTCCCCCGCCGCACCGACCGAGGAGCCACACATGCCCCCCACGGCATCAGGAGAACAGTGGCGGCTGCGCCACGGCGCGCACGAGGCGGTGGTGGTCGAGTTGGGCGGTGCTCTGCGCCACTACGAGGTGGCCGGGCGGCCGCTCGTCGACGGATTCGCCGCCGACGAGCAGATCACCGGCGGTCGCGGGCAGCTCCTCGTGCCCTGGCCGAACCGGGTGGCCGGCGGGCGCTACCGGTTCGGAGGCGCCGGGGACCTGCAACTCCCGCTGACCGAACCGGAGAACGACAATGCGATCCACGGCCTCCTGAGGTGGGTTCCGTGGCGGCTGCTCGCCCGCAGCGAGGATGCGGTCACGGTGGGGACCACCCTCTTCCCGCAGCCGGGATATCCGTACCGGCTGGAGGTCCGCGCCGAGTACCGGCTGGGCCCGGAGGGGCTGGAGACCACCGTCACCTCCACCAACCCGGGAGACACCGCCGCGCCCTACGGCGTGGGCCAGCACCCCTATCTGACCGTGGGCACCGACCTGGTGGACACCGCACTGCTGACCGTGCCGGCCGGCCACCGGCTCAGCACCGACGAACGCGGCCTGCCGATCGGTGCGGAGCCGGTCGAGGGCACGGCGTACGACTTCCGCACCGCCCGGCCCATCGGCGAGCAGCGCCTGGACACCGCGTACACGGGGCTCGACCGGGACCCCGCCGGCCACTGCGCCGTACGGCTCGCGCACCCTTCGGGGCGTCACGGCATCGACGTACGGCTCGTCGAGGGCATCCGCTACGTGCAGGTGTACACCGGGGACACGCTGCCGGAGCCCGGGCGGCGTCGGCGCGGTGTCGCCATCGAGCCGATGTCCTGTCCGGCCGACGCCTTCCGCAGCGGCACGGCGCTCACCGTCCTGCAACCGGGCGACAGCCACGTCTTCCGGTGGGTCCTGGCCCCGTGGGGATCCTGGTGACCCCGCACACCGGGCCGTCGAGGCCGCGGCGCATGACCGGTGACGCCTTTCGCGCGTTGTACGAGGAGCTGCGCGAGCGCAGCCCCCGCGCCCCCGACGACCGGCGCGGTGCGCTCGGCCACCTGACGCCCGAGCGCGTCGTGGCCGCCGCCGCCGAGGTCCGCTCCGGACGTACGGTGTCCCTGTCCGCGCCCATCGAAACCCTGCCCGGCCCGGACAATCCCGACCCGGCACGCCACCGGATGATCGCGCCCGCTGCCGGTGAGACCGGTGAGACCGGCGGCGACGGGCTGCACTTCGCACGCGACCGATTCTCGATGAACGTGCACGGGGACGCGGACAGTCATCTCGACGCGCTGTGCCACGTGCTGTTCGACGGGGAGCTCTACAACGGCGTGCCGGCGAGCAGTGTGACGTCCGAGGGCGCCGGTGCGCTCTCCGTCGAGGTCGTCCGCAACGGCATCGTCGGCCGTGGCGTGCTCCTGGACGTTCCGCGGCTGCGCGGCGTGCCCTGGCTGGAGCCCGGAGAGCACGTGCGCGCCGCCGACCTCACCGCGGCGGAGGCGGCCCAGGGGGTCCGGGTCGGGCCGGGGGACGTGCTGTTCGTACGGGTGGGGCACCGCCCTCGGCGCCAGGAGCGCGGGGCGTGGAACGCCGCGCAGGCCCGGGCCGGCCTCCATCCCGAGGCCGTACGGTTCCTGGCCGATCGGCAGGTCGCCGCGCTGGGGTCGGACGGCAACAACGACACCGCGCCCAGCGCGGTGGCCGGCGTCGACTTTCCCGTGCACGTGCTGGCGGTGCACGCCATGGGACTGCATCTGATGGACTACCTGCAGTTCGAGGAGTTGACCCGGGAGTGCGCCCGCGAGGGCCGGTGGTCCTTCCTGTGCATGGTGGCGCCGCTCAGGCTCCCGTCGGCCACCGGCTCGCCCGTCAACCCGATCGCCGTCCTGTGACGGCCCCGTACGGGCCGCCCGCACGGTCGCTTCGTGCGGTCGCCGTACCCGGGATGGAGGGATACGTTCGAAGGGGTGGGGTGGCTGCCGTGTCCCGGCAGCGCGCAGAGAGAGGACCCGGTGACAGGGCGGGCCCGCGAGCGCAAGGACGGTGGTCGCCGTGGGCGACTCCCCGCACTACGACGTCGTCATCATCGGCACCGGCGCCGGCGGCGGTACGCTCGCCCACCGGCTCGCCCCGTCCGGAAAGCGGGTACTCATCCTCGAACGCGGTGACTACCTCCCCCGCGAGCGGGACAACTGGGACTCCACCGCGGTGTTCGTGAAGGGCAAGTACCGTGCCCCGGAGTTCTGGCTGGACAAGCACGGCGACGAGTTCCCGCCCGAGGTCAACTACTACGTCGGCGGCAACACCAAGTTCTACGGCGCCGCCCTCTTCCGGCTGCGGCCCGAGGACTTCGGGGAGCTCCGCCACCACGACGGGCTGTCGCCTGCCTGGCCGATCCGGTACGAGGACCTGGAGCCGTACTACACCGAGGCCGAGCACCTCTACAAGGTGCACGGACGCCACGGGGAGGACCCGTGGGAGGGTCCGTACAGTGCCCAGTACGCCTGTCCGCCGGTCGAACACGAGCCGCGGATCCAGCAGCTGAGCGACGACCTGGAGAAGCGCGGCCTGCACCCGTTCCACCTGCCCATCGGCGTCGACCTGAGCCAGGACGAGAACGGGCGGGCGACCAGCTCCAGCGTCTGTATCCGCTGCGACCGGGTGGACGGCTTCCCCTGCCTGGTGCGCGCCAAGTCGGACGCCCAGGTGATCTGCGTGGAGCCCGCCCTGCAGCACCCGAACGTCGAGATGATCACCAATGCCCGGGTGGTCCGGCTGGAGACCGACCCGACCGGACGCAGCGTCAGTACGGTCGTGACCCGGAGCGAGGACGGGGTCGAGACCCCCTATTCCGCGGACATCGTGGTCGTCGCCTGCGGGGCGGTCAACTCGGCGGCGCTGCTCCTGGCCTCGGCCAACGACCGCCACCCCGGCGGGCTGGCCAACAGCTCCGACGTGGTCGGCCGGCACTACATGCGCCACAACAACCTTGCGCTGATGGCCATTTCGAAGGAGCCCAACGGTACGAAATTCCAGAAGACCCTGGCCCTGCACGACTGGTACCTCGGCGCCGACGACTGGGACTACCCGCTGGGCGGCATCCAGATGCTCGGCAAGTCGGACGCCGACCAGATCCACGGCCAGGCGCCCCGCTGGGCGGGCGCGGTGACCCCCGACATGCCCTTCGAGGTCATGGCCCACCACGCGGTCGACTTCTGGCTGTGCGGCGAGGACCTTCCGCTGCCCGACAACAGGGTCACCGTCGAAGGCGACGGCACCATCCGTCTCGTGCTCGACGAGAAGAACAACATCGAGGGGCTGAAGCGCCTGCGGCACAAGCTCCAGGGCATGCTCGGCCATCTGGGGATGCACGAGCACCATCTCCTGTCGCGCAGCCTCTACCTCCACAAGGGCATGCCGATCGGCGCCACGGCGCACCAGGCCGGCACCGTACGGTTCGGCGACGACCCGGCCACCTCCGCCCTGGACGTGAACTGCAAGGCCCACGACCTCGACAACCTGTACGTGGTCGACACGAGCTTCTTCCCGAGCATCGGCGCGGTCAATCCGTCCCTCACGGCGATCGCGAACGCCCTGCGGGTGGGCGACCACCTGGTGGAACGGCTGGGCTGACCCCGCAGGTTCCTCCGACCGGGCGTCGGTGCTCGGCCGCGTGGCCCAAGACCGTCTCGCCCGGGACGCCGATCTCCCCGAGGGGTGCTTTGGTGGCGTTCGGGCCCTGCCGGGCCGCGGTCCGGCGCACCGGACCGGGCATTCGAGGAGGCAGTCGATCGTGAGTTCCACCGAGGGTGTACCGCGGGGAATGATCCCCGCTCACCTGCTCAGGGGCCAGAAAGCACTGGTCACCGGCGCCAACAGCGGGATCGGAAAGGCCACGGCCATCGGCCTGGGCCGGGCCGGCGCCGATGTGGTCGTGAACTACGTGGCGGGCAAGGAGGACGCCGAGAAGGTGGTCGAGGAGATCACCTCGTTCGGCGTGCGCGCCGCCGCGTACGAGGCGGACGTGTCCCAGGAGGACCAGGTCGTGGCCATGATGGACCGGATGGTCCAGGAGTTCGGCACGATCGACATCCTGGTCGCCAACGCCGGACTGCAGCGCGACGCCCCGATCGAGGAGATGACCCTCGCTCAGTGGCAGAAGGTGCTGGACGTCAACCTCACGGGCCAGTTCCTCTGCGCGCGGGAGGCGACGAAGGAGTTCCTGCGGCGCGGCGTCGTCCCGGAGGTGTCCCGGGCGGCCGGAAAGATCATCTGCATGAGCTCCGTCCACCAGATCATTCCCTGGGCGGGGCACGTGAACTACGCCTCCTCCAAGGGCGGCGTGCAGATGATGATGGCGACCCTGGCCCAGGAACTCGCGCCCAAGAAGATCCGCGTGAACGCGATCGCTCCCGGAGCCGTCAAGACGCCGATCAACCGGAGCGCGTGGGAGACGCCACAGGCCCGGGAGGATCTGCTCAAGCTGATCCCGTACGTGCGCATCGGCGAGCCCGAGGACATCGCCCACGCGGCCGTGGCCCTCGCCTCCGACCTCATGGACTACGTCGTGGGCACCACGCTCTACGTGGACGGCGGGATGACCCTCTTCCCCGGCTTCGCCACCGGCGGCTGAGCGCCCTCCGAGCCTCGTCGCCGTGCTGCTCGTCGCCCCGGCCGTCTTCCTCCTCTACTGGCTGGACACCCAACCCCTCGCCGAGTCCGACCTGCGACGGGCCCGATCGGCGCCATCCTGTTCGGCGGCTCACTCGTCGGACACGTCCTGGCGGCACGGTACGAACAGGGCGCCCGGTTCCTGGTGCGGCCCGCCTCCGATCCCGTTCCGCCGGGGCACGAAACGCTGTTCGTGGTCACCGCCGGCGGCCGGCTGGATCCGGTCGACGAGACGCAGCCCGTGACCCCGCACGACGCCGACCTCCTCGTCCTGCTCAGCCCCGTTCCACGGCCTAATCACGGCCCTGTTGCAAGCGGTTCAGTGTCCCGTCCAGCGTGATGGCCGCATCGATGAGCGCGAGATGGGTGAAGGCCTGCGGGAAGTTGCCGAGCTGGCGGCCCGTCAGGGCGATCTCCTCGGAGAACAGGCCCAGGTGGTTGGCGTACGTCATCATCTTTTCGAACACCAGCCTGGCCTGATCGGCCCGACCGGCCCGCGCCAGGGCGTCGACGTACATGAAGGTGCACAGGGAGAAGGTCCCCTCGGATCCTCGCAACCCGTCGGGAGAGGCCTCGGGGTTGTAGCGGTAGACCAGGCTGTCGGTGACCAGCTCCCGGTCCATCGCATCCAAAGTGGACGTCCACATCGGGTCCTCGGGCGTGATGAACCCGACCGTCGGCATCCGCAGCAGCGAGGAGTCGAGCACATCGCTCCCGTAGTGCTGGACGAACGCCTTGCGGCCCGGGTCCCAGCCCTTCGCCAGGACCTGCTCGTAAATGTTGTCGCGCTCGGCGGCCCAGCGGCCGCTCTCGGCCGGCCGGCCGTGGGCGACCGCCAGCCGCAGCGCGCGGTCGAACGCGACCCAGGACATCACCCGGCCGTAGGTGAAGTGCTGGCGCCCGCCGCGGGTCTCCCACAGCCCCTCACCGGCCTGGTCCCAGTGGTCCACGAGCCATTCGAGCAGCGTGCGCAGCGATGACCAGCCGTGGACGTCCAGGTGGATGCCGTGCTGGTGGGCGAAGGAGATGCTGTCGAGTGCCTCACCGTAGATGTCCAGCTGCAGCTGTGTCGCCGCCCCGTTGCCTATGCGCACGGGGGCGGATCCCTGGTACCCCTCCCAGTGCTCCAGGGTCTCCTCGTAGAGATCGGAGGAACCGTCCACCCGGTACATGATGTTCAGCGGTCCCGTGTCGGTGTCGCGACCGGCTTTCTCCTTCACCCGGTCACTGAGCCAGCCGATGAACGCCCTCGCCTCACCGGTGAACCCGAGCCCCAGCAGGGCGTACACGGAGAAGGACGCGTCACGGATCCAGGTGAACCGGTAGTCCCAGTTGCGCTCGCCGCCCAATTGCTCCGGCAGCCCCGCCGTGGGGGCCGCCACCAGGGCGCCGCTGGGTGCGTACGTCATCAACTTCAGCGTCACGGCGGAGCGCTCCACGGTCTCGCGCCACCGGCCCGTGTACCGGGACTGGCGCAGCCACGACCGCCAGTACTCCCGGGTTTCGGCGAAGAGCTCCTGGAACTCGGCGACCTGGATCTCGCGCGGCGGCCCGTCCGCCGCCGACTCCATGACCAGCCCCCGCTGCTGTCCGGCCACGAGCCCGAGCTCGACGCGCAGGTCATGCTCGCCGGTGACGGTGTGTACCAACCGGTCGTCCTCGGGCTCCCGCACCACGCTGAGGGTGAGTTCCAGGTCCTCCGAGGCGAAGACCGCCCCGTTCTCGGTGACGTGCAGCGTGTGGGGCTTACGGCCGTAGTCGAACCGCGGTGCGATGTCGACCTGGAAGGTCATGCTGCCCCGTACGCAGCGGAGCATACGGACCAGGCGATGGCGGTCGGTGGCTGTCGTCCCGGTCACCGGCATGAAGTCGACCACCTCGCCGGCACCGGTCTCGGTCATGAACCGCGTCACGAGAACCGCGGTGTCCGGCAAGTACAACTGCTTCGTGGTGTACGTGCTTTCCGTCGGCTTGACGGTGAAATGGCCACCCTTCTCCCAGTCGAGAAGAGCACCGAACACGCTGGGCGAATCGAAACGCGGACAGCAGAACCAGTCGATCGTTCCGTCCGTGGTCACCAGTGCCGCAGTCTGCAGATCACCGATCAGGCCATGGTTTTCGATCAGCGGGTAGTCAGCCATGGGGGAACCCCTTCCGACGCCACCCCATCAGCGTAAGCACAGGATTCCGCGAGAGCCTCCCGAGCGGTCGGCCTCTGTACCCGCCGGGAAGCGGCCTTATCGTCGGAACGCACGAACTGGCTGTTCAGGCCGCATCGCACCGCCGAATCCGGAGGCTGGAGACCCAGTCGGCCGGGCGTCTGCCGGCCGTACCGGCACGGCATCGGCGGTGGGCGGCGTCCCCGGAGCGAACCCTCCCGATGAGCCGGCCGTTCGCTCGTTCGGACGCGCAACGCTCGCGCCCGGCCGCTCCGCGAGGTCCGCTGCAATGTGAACCCTCATGGGCAGGAGAGGACGTGTCATGACGGACGAAGGTGCCACCGCCCCCGGCGGGGAGCCCACACGCGAGCCCGGCGCGGACGCGGAGCGCTCTGAACTCGAACGGCTGCGCACCCGGGTGGCGGTGCTGGAGGCCGACAAGGCGGCCCGCGCGCCCCATCATCGGTGGAAGTCGTTCTTCGCCGCCCTGCTCATCGTCATCGGCTGTGTGCTCGCCCCGCTCGCGGCCGTCGCGGCGTGGACGTCGAGCGTGGTCGGCGACACGGACCGCTACGTGGCGACGGTCGCCCCGCTCGCGTCCGACCCGGACGTCCAGGCCGCGGCGGCCAACCGGGTCACCAACGCGGTGATGGAGCACATCGACCTCCCGGCCCTGCTGGAGGGCGTGGGGCCCGACGACCGGCCACTCGTGGAGAAGGCACTCGGCAAGCTCGGCGACTCGCTGGAGAACGCAGTCCGCAGCTTCGTCCACGACAAGGCGCAGGACGTCATCGCCTCCGAGACCTTCGAGCGGATCTGGACCGAGGCCAACCGCCGTATCCACACCGCGGTGGACAAGGCCCTCACGGGCAGCGGCGGGGGCGCCGTGAAGATCAACAACGACTCGGTGACCGTCGACCTGGGCCCGGTCGTCGAGCAGGTGAAACAGCGCCTCGTCGACGATGGAATGAAGGTGGCCGCGAAGATCCCCGCGGTGCACACCGACTTCACCGTCCTGCGGGCGGACGACATCGGCAAGGTCAAAACCTATTTCCGCCTCCTGCAGATCGCCGGCAACTGGCTGCCGGTGCTCTCGGTGCTGCTGATCGCCGCCGGTGTGCTCCTCTCCCGTCACCGCCGCCGCGTTCTCGTGACGGCGGCACTCGCCTTCGCCTTCGCCGTCCTCATGCTCGGCGTCGCGCTGACCATCTTCCGCGTGGTGTACCTGAACGCGCTGCCGGACAGCGTCTCGCAACCCGCGGCCGGAAGCGTGTACGACGCGTTGACGCACTACCTCCGTACGACGGTCCGGATGGCCGTGGTGCTGGGCGTGGTGATCGCGCTGGCCGCCTGGCTGACCGGCCCCGGCCGCTGGGCCACGTTCGTACGGCAGATGTGGCACTCGGGCATCGGCGCCGCCCGTTCCACGGCGGACCGCGCGGGCCTGCGGACCGGCCCGGTGGGCCCGTTCGTCCACCGCTACCGCAAGTGGATCACGTGGATCCTGGTCGCCGCGGCCGTGCTGACCTTCGTGCTGTGGAGCTACCCGACCGGCTGGGTCATCGTCGGCATCGCACTCGTGTTCCTCGTCGTGATGGCGCTGGTGGACTTCCTCGGGGAGAACGGGAGCGACAGGCCCTCCGGGCACGCGGCATGACTACAGTCCGAAGAGCGCGGACAGGGTGCCGGCGGCGAGTTCTTCCGGAGGTTCGTCCATGCCGAAGCGCTGGTGGGGCTGACGCAGGCTGAGCACCGCCAGGCCGTGCAGGGTGGCCCACAGGGACCGGGCCATCAGCTCCGGTGACGGCTTCGCGGGAATGAGCGCGGCCGCCTGGGCGTCCACGACGGCCCGCAGGAGTACCTCGAAGGAGTCATGGCCGACCGGGTCGGCGCCCGGCTGGCTGCGGAACATCGTGACGAACAGATCGGGATGGTCGTGCGCGAAGCGCACGTACGCCCCGGCCAGACGCAGCAGCCGCTCGCGCGGCCCTGCCGTGTCCGCGACCGCCTTCTGGAGGGTGTCGAGCAGCGTGGCGTAACCCTGCCCGGCCACCGCGTCCAGCAGCTCGTCCTTGCCGCTGAAGTGACGGTACGGCGCGGCGGTACTCACGCCGGCCCGCCGAGCCACCTCGTTGAGGCTGAACTGCTCGTGCCCCCGTTCGGCAAGGATCTCCCGGGCTCCGTCGATCAGCGCCTGCCGCAGTGCCCCGTGATGGTACGTCGCGCGTGTCACCTGCTGTCCTTTCCTGCCGCCTCCGCGGGCCGGGAGCACCTCCGAGGCGGTACTGCCGACTGCGGCCGATTTCATGTTACCGATTCTAACATTCGCTGTTATGTTAGAGCCGTTCACATCGGCGCGGCATGAGGACATGAGGACTTCGGATGACTTCCATCGCACCCCCCGCACCCGTCAAACGGCCTTCCGGGAACAGACGTTCGCAGTGGAGCTGGGCCTGGGTGGTCCTCTCCTCACTGGCGATCACCGGGTATTTCGTGGGCCAGTACGCCCAGGGCACGCTCGACTCCCTGGCGCAGCAGCACGTCGGGCTCGCCGACACCTACGCCTCCCGGGCCCTGCCGATCCGCATGGCCTTCTACGTCCACATCGTGTCCGCCGGGCTGGCGCTGGCGCTGGGCCCCTGGCAGTTCTCCCAGCGGCTGCGCCGCCGCATACGGGTCCACCGCGGCATCGGCCGCGCGTACCTGGCGAGCGTCGCCGTCGGCTCGCTCTCCGCCCTCGTGATGTCCTTCTTCAACTCGGTGGGACTGCTGGGCTTCTTCGGCTTCGGTGCGCTCGCAGTGCTGTGGGGGTGGACGGCGTGGCGCGGCTACAAGGCCGTCCGCGAGCGTGACATCCGCAGCCACCAGGCGTGGATGATCCGCAACTTCGCGCTCACCTACGCGGCGGTCACCCTCCGGCTGTGGTTCGGAGTGCTGATACTCGCCCAAGTGCCCTTCGCGCACGGCCCGGACCCGTTCGACGCCATCCTGGCGCAGGCTTACGCCCCGCTGCCCTTCCTGTGCTGGCTGCCCAACATCGTCATCGCCGAGTTCATGATCCGCCGCCGCGGCCTGCCGGCGCTGCACCTCATGACGCCTCCCGCGACCCGGCATGCAACGCCCTGAACCAAAGCTCGGACCCGCCCCATGCCCTCGTACTCCGAGGACGTCACCCTTCCGGGAGAAGCCATGACCGTCTACACCGTCAAGAACGTCGCCTCGTCCGCCTTCCTCGTCACCGACGGGAAGGGGGCCATGATTGTGGACACCGGCGTCGCCGGGCGAGCCCCCGCGATGCTCCGCCAGATCGCCGACGCGGGCCTGCGCCCGGCCGATGTCAGACTCATCCTGCTGACCCACCACCACGCCGACCACAGCGGCTCCGCGCTCGAACTGCGCGAGGCCACCGGAGCGCCCGTCGCCATCCACCGCGACGACGCCGACCAGCTCCGACGCGGCGGCCGCGTCGATCTGCGGCCCACCAGCCTGGTGCCCCGGCTCATGAAGGTCATGCTGGCCAAGGCCGAAATCCCGGCCATCGAGCCCGACATCATCCTCGGCGACGAAGAGGACCTGACCCGGCACGGAGGAATCGGCCGGTCCTTCGTCACCCCGGGCCACACCCCCGGATCCACCTGCGTCCTGCTCCCCGACAACAGCATCCTGGCCGGCGACGCCCTATCCGGAGGCATGATGCGAGCGCGGATCGCCCGCAAGCCGATGTTCGCCACCGACCCGGACGCCGCCGCACGCAGCATGCGCGTCATCGCCGGCCACGCTCCGGTCACCGTCTACGTCGGTCACGGCGGACACCTCACGGCCTCCTCCGTCGGGGCGCTCCAGTGCCCCTGAGGTAGCCGCCCCGGGAGGGGCGGCCGCCTCACGTGCGGGCGACGTTCGCTGTGATCAGGCGGAGTAGGTGTTTGGCGGTGGCGTCCTGTTCGGGGGTCAGGTTCATGGCGTCGCCGATGGCGAGCGGGACGGTGTGGGCCCTGTTCTGGAGCTCCGCACCCGCCTCCGTGAGGTGGACGGCGACCGAGCGCTCGTCGTCGGCGCGCCGCTCGCGCAGGACCAGGCCGTTCGCTTCGAGGCGCTTGAGGAGCGGGGAGAGCGTGCTGGACTCCAGCTGCAGCGCCGCGCCCAGGTCCCGTACGGAGAGGGAGTCCCGCTCCCAGAGGGCGAGCATCACCAGGTACTGCGGGTAGGTCAGGCCCAGCGCGTCCAAGAGGGGCCGGTAGCGCACCGTGACCGCACGCGAGGCGGCGTAGAGGGCGAAGCAGAGTTGGTCCTCCAGCCGGAGCGAGCCGTAATCCGGGTTCTCGGTCGCCGCGTTCCGCATACGCCGTCCCTCTGCTCGTTCCGCTGCCGCCGCCGGCGGACTACCGGCTCCTGATCCTACCTCTCAGGTTGTGCGCGACCGTAGCGTGCGCGATTAAGTTGTGCACGACTTAGTCGTGCAGTACGTTTCTGGTACGCCCTGCCGGACGGCGGGTACTGCGATCGTCGAGGACTGCCGCCTGCCCTCGACGTCCCACGAACTGGAGAGCCCGACATGACCGAGAAGAGTGCCCCTCCTGTCCTGGAGCCCGCTGCGACCGCGCTCGCGGAGGCCACGGCGAAGCCGCCGTTCCTGTTCCAGCTTCCGCCGGCCGAGGGCCGCAAGGCCGTGGACGACATCCAGTCGGGTGAGATCGCCGAGCCCGAGGTGCACGAGGAATGGGTGACCGTCCCCGGCGGCCCCACCGGCGAGGTCAAGACCCGGATCGTCCGCCCGGCAGGGGCGTCCGGCGCGCTGCCGGTGATCGTCTACATCCATGGCGCCGGCTGGGTGTTCGGCAACGCCCACACCCACGACCGCCTCGTCCGCGAGCTCGCGGTAGGAACCGGCGCCGCCGTGGTGTTCCCCGAGTACAGCCTCTCGCCCGAGCACCGCTACCCGGTCGCGATCGAGCAGAACTGGACCGTCGCCCGCTGGGTCGTCACCGACGGAGCGGCGCACGGCCTCGACGCCACCCGGATCGCCGTCGCAGGCGACTCGGTCGGCGGGAACATGAGCATCGCCCTGACCCTGATGGCCAAGGAACGCGGGGGACTGGACCTGCGTCAGCAGGTCCTCTTCTACCCCGTCACCGACGCCGCCTTCGACACCGGCTCCTACCAGCAGTTCGCTTCGGGCTACTACCTGCGCCGCGACGGCATGCAGTGGTTCTGGGACCAGTACACCACCGACCCCGCCGAGCGGGCCCAGATCACCGCCTCCCCGCTGCGCGCCACCACCGAGCAACTCACCGGCCTGCCCCCGGCCCTGGTCATCACCGCGGAGGCCGACGTCCTGCGCGACGAGGGCGAGGCCTACGCCGACAAGCTGCGCAGCGCCGGCGTCCCCGTCACCGCCGTCCGCCAGAAGGGCGTCATCCACGACTTCGTCATGCTCAACGCCCTGCGCGAGACCCACGCCGCCGAAGCCGCCATCAGCCAGGCCGTCAAGACCCTGAGTACCGCACTCGGCACCGCCTGATCAGTCCGGATCGCGCCCGGCACACCGTTCGCCGGGTTTCCGGTCCGGCGGGGCAGCCCTGGACGGAGGGCCGCCCCGGGGGAGGGGAGGGGAGGGGCTTACTGGCCGGGCTTGCGGCCGTGGTTGGCGCCCGTCTTGCGGCGTGACCTCTTCTTGCGTGCGCGCTTGGACATGGAGGTACGGGATCCCTTCAGGCGGTGTGGCCGACGAGGAGGTCGGCGAGCTTGTTGAGGCGCTTGACCGTGCGGTCCTCCGTGGCGGCCGGGGCCGGGGCGACGCGCCGGCCCCGGTCGTAGTACGCGCCGTTGACGATCTCGGTCGCCGGGTCGCAGAGGCGTACGACGTGGGCCGCGCCCTCGGCGGCCGGCGCGCCTTCGTGTCCGTAGAGGGGGAGAAGGCCGGTCTCGCAGATGCCCGGGTTGACGGAGACAGCGGTGACGCGCGGTTCGGCGGCGAAGACGGTCAGCGCGAGCTGCGACTGCGCGTACGCGGCGAGGCGGGCGTAACGGCGGATGCGCTGCGGGTCGTTCCACTGGATCGCGCCGGTGCGGTGGAGCGAGGAGGAGACGTTGACGACCCGGCCGCCGGGGTCGCCGGTCAGCGCCGGCTCCAGCAGGTTGGTGAGGAGGTAGTGGGCCAGGAAGTTGACCTGGAAGGCGATCTCGTTGCCGTCGGTCGTGAGCGTGTGCCGTTCGGGGGCGGCCATGGCCGCGTTGTTGACCAGCGCGTGCAGCAGGGGGTGGCTCCGTACGACCGCGTGGGCCATGTTCTCGACCTCCGCCAGGCGGGAGAAGTCGGCGGCGAGCGGGTGCAGGAGAGCGCCGTCGATGCCCGCGGTGGCGATCAGGCGGTCGGCGGCGGCCCGGGCCTCCTCGGGGGTGCGCCCGTGGAGGAGGACGCAGGCGCCGCTTTCGGCGAGCATGCGGGCGGCTTCGAAGCCGATGCCGGAGGTGGCCCCGGTGACGAGGACGGTACGGCCGGACAGGGTGGAGGACATGTGTGATTCCTGGATGCAGGCATGACGGATGCGCCCGGCACCCGGCGCGGAGCGCGGGGCGTGGGCTCAGGCCATGCGGGGAAGGGGTGGAAAGACTCCTGTGCCGCTGTCGCTACGGGCTTCATCGCCCCGCAGTCAGGCACGTGGAGTGGATGACGCGCGGCCGGATTCAGACGGCCGGGCGGGCAGCGGGCGCTGCCGGCTGCACCGGATTCGGTGGCCGGTCCTCGTGGCGCGGACCGCTGTTCATGGACCCATCCCAGCGCATCGCCATGGCTCCGGGCAAGAAGCCGAGCCCGGCTTTGACGGGCTTCTGACGGGCCCCTGACGTGCGGTGATGCCGCAGGCAGGTGGCCTCGTTTGACCTTGACACGGTGACAAGGTCTTCATTGAGGTCGGGTGCGGCCCCGCAGGGCCGGCCGTGAGGGGAGCAGGCGTTGCTGATCGGTGAGGTGGCCAGGCGGTCGGGGGTCAGCGCCCGCATGCTCCGGCACTACGACTCGCTGGGCCTGGTGCGGCCGACGGGGCGCACCGGGTCCGGGTACCGGGAGTACTCCGACGAGGACATCCGGCGGATCTTCCACGTCGAGAGCCTGCGCTCCCTCGGCCTGTCGCTGCGCGACGTCGCACGCGCGCTGGACGACCCGGGCTTCCGGCCCTCGGACCTCGTGGGCGACCTCATCCGCCAGACGCGGGAACGCATCGCCGTCGAGACGGCGCTGCTCACGCGACTGCGTCGGATCGGCGCCGCGGAACCGGCCGGCTGGGAGGAGGTTCTCCAGACCGTCGCGCTCCTGCACGCGCTGGGATCGGAGAGTGCCGGGAAACGCCAGCGTGCGGCGCTGGCTTCGGCCGAAGCGGCGCCGCTGCCGGTGGAAGCCCTCGTCGAGGCGGCGCTCGGCGAGACGGATCCGAACGTCGCCGGAGCCCTTCGCTGGGCCGTGGCCCAATCGGGCGATGGCGCGTTGGAACTGCTGGCGCAGGGCCTGGCCTCGCCCGTGGCCGAGGTACGGGAGCGGGCGGTCCGGTCCATCGCCGAGATTCCGGGCGAACAGGCGATCACCCTGCTGCAGGGCGCCCTCACGAGCTCCGACGCCACGGTCCGCAGGCATGCGGCCCTCGCGCGGGGAGCAGCCGGAGCAGCCGAGGCGATCCCCGCACTCGTCGACGTGATCGTCGAGGGCACGAACGACGTCGATGCGGCCGACGCGCTGAGCGCGCTGGCCGGCCGCCCCGAGTTGGCCGATCAGATCGCCACCGCACTCGTTGCCCGCGTCCCGCACGGCCCCGACGCATCACCCGCACGCCGACGACTGACCCAGGCCCTCGCGGACATCCCGGGAACCACCGCCACCCGCGCCCTCACCGACCTGTCACGCGACGAGGAACCTGCCGTCGCGCTCACCGCGGCGTACATCCTCACCCTCCGTGCCGCGCGATGACGGGCCGTGCGCAGCCGCATCGATCCGGTCACCCTGGCGGGCCGTCCGGTAAACCGAGAGTGGCTGCGACCTGGGCGGCAGGCGCGGGAGGTCGCGTCGCGCCGGTCGACGCACCGCGCTCCTGCAGGGCGTGGGCCTGCGGCCCCCCGGCGGGAGCGGTGCGAATACTCCCCACGTAACCGATATCCGAACGAACTGTCCGTAAATCGATCGCCGATGTGCGGCAGACCTTCATGCCTGGCAGGCTCGGCCCCAGTTGAGCGCTGCATGAAAGCCGTAGCGCACCAGGAAGCCTTCGATTCGAAAGCGAGTCTTGTTATGCGTCACCGCTTAGCCACCGTCTCCGCCGCCGCACTCCTCTGCTTCGCCGGTGCCACGGGCGTGGCGGAGGCGAGCCCTGCGAGCCTGTACGCCCCCTCCGCCATGGTCTTCACCGTCACCCAGGGGGACGACGCCGCCACGGGTACGGTCCTGCGGGCGACCGTCCTCAGCTGCGCCTACGCCGCCGAGGGCACGCACCCCGCCCCCAGGGCCGCATGCGACGCCCTCAATGCCACCGGCGGCGAGTTCAACCGCCTGCTGGCCGCCCCGGATCCGGACCGGGCGTGCCCGATGCACTACGACCCCGTCACCGTCACCGCGGACGGCGTATGGCGTGGTGCCCATGTCGCGTGGAAGCACACCTTCTCCAACGCGTGCGCGATGTCCGCGACCCTGAACGGCAACCCGGTCTACGCGTTCTGACGGGCGAGGGGACGGCGGCCGCGCGCCGGCGCCCGGGGGGACGGGACGCCGGCGCGCGGCCGCCGATCTCGGCGGGTTGCCGCCCCGCTCGAAACGGCAACCCGCCGATGTTCACGCGTATGGCCCGTGACCGAACGCTCAAACACGAAGGCCCGGGAAAATGTGGAGCCCGCCCGGCGTCAGGCCGGCGCCTTCCGGGTGTCCGTGGCAACCGCAGGCTCCGCCGCGCGCGACAGTCCGGTATCGCCTAGTTTGGGCACCGTCGAGATTTCATTCCCACACCAAGGAGTTCACCATGGCTGACAAGGGAAAGATGGACCAGGCCAAGGGCAAGGCCAAGGAGACCGTCGGCAAGGTCACCGGCGACGACCGGATGAAGGCCGAGGGAAAGATGGACCAGGCCAAGGGCAAGGCGAAGGAAGCCCTGAGCGAGACCGAGGAGCGTGCCCGCGGCATCCAGGACTCGCTGCGCGACAAGAACGACAGGACCTGACGCCGCCCCGCGAGCCCCTCGCGGCTCGCGGGTGAGCCAGGAAGCGGCCCCCGGCGCCTCGGCGTCGCGGGGCCGTTCTCGGACCCCGGCCACTGCGAGGGGAGCGGCCCTCAGCACGGGGTGCGCGTTTGTTCAAAGATCGACTGACCCGGCCGGGCAGCACGATGCTGGTGACCTGCCCGGTCACCCGGTCGACCCCGGCCGGGCCGGGCAGGTCGGCACCGCGCTCCGACCGGAATTGTCGCGGCGAGCGCCCGCTCATCGCCTTGAGCTCCCGGTTCATATGGGCCTGGTCGCTGAACCCGCAGGCCGCGGCCACGTCCGCGAGCGGGCGGCCGCCGTGGTTGACCAGCCACAGGGCGCGCTGGAAGCGCAGCACACGCGCCGCGGTCTTCGGCGTCAGACCGATCTGCTCCCGGAAGAGGTACTCCAGCCGCCGCTTGCCGCGGCCGGTGCGTACCGCCAGCTCCCCGACGGGGAGGCTGCCACCGCTGCGGACCAACTCCCCCCACGCATGGCGCAGCGGCTCGGCGGCACACGCATCCGTCGCCTCGGTCCAGGTGCGGAGCGTGTCGTCCAGCAGGGCGAAGCGGGGCTCCCACTCGACCGCGTCGTACAGGGCCTCGGCCAGCAGATCGGACCGCCGGCCGAGGAGTTCGCCCGGCTCGGCCATCCGGTCGGCCAGGTCGCTCATGGGCTGCCCGAGGAGTCCGAACGCCGCCCACGGCGCGAGGAGCACCTCCACGCCCTCCACCCGGCCGGCGTGTTCACCGAGCGTGGGCCGGGTCTGGAGGCCGGAGAGCAGCGCGGAGTAGGGGCGGGCGGTCGCGTCGCGCTGCGTGCCGAGCGTCACCCACACCGGGTCGGCGAGGTTGAAGACCAGCGAGACACAGGCGTCCGGCACCTCCAGCCGCCGTCGCCCGTACCCGAGGTCCATGCGGTAGCCCCGGTATCCGCGCACACCCGGCCGGAGCCGCGGATGGGGCAGGCCGCGCACCACTTCCCACGTGCCATGCGGGCAGGCGTCCCCGGCGAGGGCCCGGGACGGGGGAGGTGAGCCGGACGGCATGTCGCGCCTCCTTCGGCCCCGGGGCCATTCGGTGGGGCCCGGTGAATCGGTCTGTCTCGTACGCAAGGTGCACGCGGGCATCGGTGCCCCGCCACCCGCCGCTCCATGCGCCGCGCCCCCGGAAGGGCTCGATCCCGACGCGACGTGCCGTTCGGCATGCGTTTACGGGACAACCCGTCGGGCGACGGCGGGCGTTCGGGGTCGGCCGGGACCCTCGTGTGGCCCCAGCCCCACTCCCACTCCTCCCGGGACGGTCACCGTGCTCGAAGCAGGCACATCCCAGGGGCGTCTTCGCCCCGCCCCGCTCCACCTCGCCGTCGCCGGGTGCATGCTGGCGGCCGGCGCGCTGCTGTTCGCGCTCGCGGCACACGCGGCCCCTGCCGACGACATCCGCATCAACGAGGTGGTGACGACCGGCAGCATCGACGACTCGATCGAGCTGTTCAACAAGGGCACGGCCACGGTCGACATCTCGGGCTGGATCCTCAAGGACGACGACAAGAGCTCGAAGTTCAAGATCCCGTCCGGGACGGTGCTCGCCCCCGGGGCGGCCCGCGCCTTCGACGTGGACGCGGCGTTCGGCCTCGGCTCCAGCGACAAGGCCCGCCTCTACCTCCCCGACGGCGCCACCCTGGTCGACAGCTTCAGCTGGAGCAGCCACTCCAGCCCGTCCTGGTCGCGCTGTCCCGACGGCACCGGCGCCTTCGCCAAGGCGGCCCTGACGC
Source organism: Streptomyces sp. NPDC090741 (assembly GCF_044769045.1). NCBI lineage: Bacteria > Bacillati > Actinomycetota > Actinomycetes > Kitasatosporales > Streptomycetaceae > Streptomyces > Streptomyces sp. NPDC090741. Next base: position 113,833 of record NZ_JBIVXF010000002.1, read on the forward strand.
TCGGCGCACCGAACGACTGCGGCTCAGGGGACGGCGGCGGTACGAACCCGGTGGCCTGGCCCGGCGGCAGCTCCGTGGCGACGGCCGACGGTTCGAACGTCTTCGGCCAGGACCTCAGCGGCCTGTACCAGGAGGGCTCCGTGCTGTGGGGCGCCCAGAACTCCGGCACGCTGTGGCGGCTGGTCCGCGACGGCTCCGGCGGCTGGCGCCCGGACACCGCGAACGGCTGGTCCTCCGGCAAGACACTGCGCTACCCCGGCGGCGCCGGCAGCCCGGACAGTGAGGCCGTCACCCTGACCGCCGCGGGCGCGGCGGGCGGCGCGTACGTCGCGAGCGAGCGCAACGGCGACGCGTCCGGCACCAGCCGCCTGTCCGTCCTGCGCTACGACGTCACCACCGGCGCGGGCAGCGCCCTGACGGCCACGAAGGAGTGGAACCTGACGGCCGGCCTGCCCGCCGCCGGCTCCAACCTCGGCTTCGAGGCGATCACCTGGATCCCCGACACCACCCTGACGGCGGCCGGCTTCAAGGACGAGTCGACCGGCGCGGCCTACGACCCGAACCGGTACGGCGCGCACACCGGCGGCGTCTTCTTCCTCGGGGTCGAGGGCACCGGCACCGTCTACGGCTACGTCCTGCAGGACGGCGGGGCCGCGAGCCGCCTCGCCACGATCGCCAGTGGCATGTCCGGCGTGATGGAGCTCCAGTGGGAGCCGCAGGCCGCGCGGCTGTGGCTGGTCTGCGACGACACCTGCGACGGCCGCCACCGGACCATGAAGATCGGCGCCTCCGGCACCTTCACCCTCACCGCCACCTACGACCGCCCGAGCGGCATGCCGGACCTCAACAACGAGGGCTTCGCGCTCGCCGGAGGCGACGAATGCGTGGGCGGCGCCAAGCCCGTGTACTGGTCCGACGACAGCAACACCGGTGGCCACGCACTCCGCAGGGGCACCATCGCCTGCTGATCCCGACGGCCCCCGCGGGCCTGGTCCTCCTCCTCGCCGGCACACGCGACCCGTCTTCACACGCGACCCGTCTTCACACGGGATCTGACGGCAGAGGGGGCGCATCGGGCCCGTGGAGGCGGGGAGCCGGCGGCGGCGTGCGACCCTTCAGTCATGGATGTGATCTTTGCCGAGAACGAGAGTGCCGTACGCCGCTGCTGGCCCGTCTTCTCCCAGCTGCGGCCCCACTTGGACGAGGACGGGTTCGCCGAGCGCTGGCGGACGCAGACCACGGAGGGGTACCGGATCGTCTACCTGGAGGAGGACGGCGAGGTGTGCGTCGTCGCGGGCTTCCGCGTCATGCACACGATGATCTCGGGCCGCATGCTGTACCTGGACGACCTCGTCGCCGACGAGGCCCTCCGCGGCCGGGGCCTCGGCAGCCGGATGCTCACCGCCCTGAAGGCCATCGCAACGGACGAGGGGTGCGAGGAGTTCCACCTCGACACGGGCCACCAGCGCCACGCCGCGCACCGGACCTACCTGCGCAACGGCTTCCGGATCGACGCCCATCACGTCTCCATGAACCTGCGCTGACCGCGGCCCCGACCTGCCACACCCCGCCCGGGCCCTCTGGCCCGGGCTCAGGTGCGCCCGTACCCTCTGCCCCATGATCGATTCACGTACCCATGTCCGCGTCGCCCGCCCCTCCCTCGACCTGAAGGCCGCCGAGCGGTTCTACGTCGACGGGCTCGGCCTGGAAGTGCAGTGGCGCAGTGCCGAGCGCGCGCCCGGTGAACACGACCTCCTCATGGTCGGGCCGGCCGCGGGCGGATGGCACTTCGAGCTCACCCACGACCCCGAGAACCCGATGGTGCCCGCCCCCACCGTGGACGACCTCTTCGTCGTCTACCTGGGCGACGCGCCCGACGAGGAGTTCGTCCAGCGGCTCGTCGAGCACGGCGGCACGCGCGTGGCCGCGCACAACCCCTACTGGGACGAGCACGGAGTCACCGTCGCCGACCCGGACGGCTACCGGCTGGTGCTCTGCTCCCGTACCTGGCCCTGACGCGGCCCCGGGAAACCGGGGATCCCGGGGACGTGACGTTCTCTTACCCGGGCTCTCCGGCCATGACCGGTTTTCTATGCACCATGTCTGCCATGACGACGAACGACGATGCCACGGCCTGGCAGGGCGGCAGCCTCGACCTGGATGCGTACCTCCGGCGTACCGGCTATGACGGAGAGCTCGTGCCCACCCTCGACGTTCTGCGGGCGCTGACGCGTGCGCACATCACCTCGATACCCTTCGAGACTGTCGAGATCGCGCTCGGCCGGCCGATCTCCCTCGAACTGCAGGACCTCCAGGACAAGTTGGTCCACGGCCGCCGCGGCGGCTACTGCTACGAGCACACCGTGCTGCTCGCGGCGGTGCTGGAGCGGGTCGGCTTCCGGGTGACCGGGCTCGCCTCGCGGGTCCGCATCGGCTCAGAGGGGGTGGTCCGTGCGGCCACGCACGCGATGCTGCGCGTGGAGACGGCCGAGACCCCAGAGACCGGCAAGGTGTGGGTGTGCGACCCCGGTTTCGGCCGCAACCCCATCGAGCCCATCGAGCTGGTGGACGGCGCCGAGACCTCATTCGGCGGCTGGGGCTTCCGGCTGGAGGGTTCGACCACCGAGACGGGCGACCGGCTGTACGCGATGCGGACGCGGGGCGCCGACGGCTGGTACGACCTGCACGCCTTCACCCTCGACCAGCGGTATCCGCAGGACTGGATCGTGGCCAACCACTTCCTGTCCACGCATGCGCGTTCGCCGTTCGCGGGCCGGCTCCTCGTCCAGCAGATGCGCGAGCGGGAGCACGTCTTCCTCGACGGCAGCGTCCTCACCCGGACCCAGCCCGACGGCACGGCCACCGCGCAGACCTACACCCCGGAGGAGATCCCGGGCCTCCTGCGCGACCTGTTCGGCATGGAGGTGCCGGAGTCCGACCGTGACGAGCTCATCGCCCGCGTGTACGTGGCCCGTCAGGCCGTGGCGATGTACCCGACGACCGTGCAACCGTCGACGCTGCCCCTCCAGCAGCCGCGGGCGCACCGCGCCGGACGCAGGAGGGTGACGCCGGTCAGCTGAGCCCCGGGGCGCGCCCGGCCGGCTCCTCGGGGCCCCGGGCGGGCCGTTGCCCCTGCTGCGCGGCGGGTTCGGGCCAGGTGCGGCGGATCTGGGCGTCGGTCATCGCCGAGGTGTGCGCTGCCGGTGCCCGGTCCAGGCCGAAGCCGATCAGCAGGGCCTCGGCGTAGCGGCGCCAGGCTTCGGGGTCGATGTCGTGGGTTCGGTCGGCGACGGCGCCGATCATGTACAGGAATGCGTACACGTCGGCGCCGGCGAAGTCCTCGCGGACCGCGCCCGCCGCCACGGCCCGTTCCACCAGGCCTTCCACGTGGACGCCGAGGTCGTCGCGCATCCGGGAGATCGGCCCCGCCTCGATGGTCGCGTGGCCGAGGATGACCTCCAGTGCGCGGTCCCGGGCCCGCCACCCCGCCGCCTCCAGCAGGTAGTGGCGCAGTGCCTGCCCCGGGTCCGACTGCGCTTCGGCCGCTGCCGCGAGGTCCAGGAAGGTCGTGAAGCGTTCGGTGAACAGGGCGTCGATCAGCGCCTGCAGGTCGGGGAAGCGCCGGTAGACCGTGCCGACCCCGATGCCCGCCTCGCGGGCGATCTCGTTGAGGGTGACGGCGGCGCCCCGCCGCGCGAACATGCGGTCGGCCGTCTCCATGATGAGCTGGCGATTTCGTTCCGCGTCCGCTCGCAGCGGGCGTTGCGTTTCCCGGGTCACACCGGGACATTCTCCATCACGGCCGGGGCGCGTACGTACCTGGCCAGGAGCGCTGCGCCCGTCACGACGCTCCACAGCAGCCATGAGTAGACGCCGCCGCGCTCGAACACCCCTGCCGTACGTGCGGACATGCCGGCCAAGGCCTCGCTCAGCAGGCCCAGTACGCCGACCGCGATGCTGAAGACGCGGTAAGCGGTCGGCAGTTCGAGGCTCCGTAGTGAGCCCGCCATGATGGCGACCGTGTTGGCGCACAGGATGCCGACCGCCGCGCCTCCGACGTGGATGGCCAGGCTGTAGCCCGGGGCATCCGCCATGCCGTGGAACAGGCCGACCAGGACGAACGCCACGCCGTGCGCGATCGCGAGGGTGAGGGCGACGCGCCGGGTGCGGCCCTCGACCAGGCGGGCCAGCAGGACCACCGCCGTCGCGAACAAGATCCCTGGATCGCGAACGACGCGTTCATCAGCTGATGCGCCGGCGAACAGATGTCGCGCCCCTGGAGCCGCGTACCGCAGTCGGGCACGCCGAGATCGCTGATGTAGTTCGTCGCGTAGCTGTACGTCGGATCGGTCCAGGCCGCCGCGGCGATCGCTTCGGCGATCACCCACTGCGCCGCGTTCACGATCAGGACGACCGCTGCCAGTGGCAGCCAAACCCTGCGCGGCATAGGGACCCCTCTTCCTCTTCCTCGTTCTCTTCGCCGACGAGCGAGCCCTCACCGTAGCAGTAACTGGATAATTCAATCCACTTAACCAAACTCGACAAGTAACTTGGCGAAGTTGCTTGTGGAGTTCTACGGTGGGGGCATGACCACGAATCCCGGGCCACAGGGGTCCGCTGCGACCGCGCAGCGGCTCAACGATGCGATCAAGCGGCTGCGCGCCCGCCTGCGCACGGAATCGGGGCAGGACGCGACCGGCCTGACCGTCACGCAGCTCACCGTCCTGGCGAGTGTCGTACGGGAGGGCCCGGTCACCGCGGCCCGGCTCGCTTCGCTGGAGCACGTCAGTCCGCAGTCCATCGCGCAGAGCCTGGCGGTCCTCAAGGCCGCAGGCCTGGTCCATGGCGAGCCCGACCCGCAGGACGGCCGCCGGAAGCTGATGAGCGCCGATCCCGCCGCCACCGAGCTGATCGACAAGCTGCTCGCGGGTCGCGCGGCCTATCTGGCCCGTGCCATCGACCGGCTCGTCCCGCCGGACCGACTGGCGGAGGTGGAGAAGGCCGTCGAGCTGCTGGAGCGACTGGCCGCGGCAGACCTGACCGGCCCGGCCGACCCGAGCGACGGCAGCATATGAGGACCGGTACCCGCCGGGCCGCCGCGACGGCATCCGGCCTCGCCCGCAAGCCGTTCGCGTGGACGTTCACCGCCCCGCTCTACGTGGGCTCCAGTCTCAACGCCATCAACAGCTCCATCATCGCGACCGCCCTGGTGCCGATCGCCGCCGAGCTGCACGTCCCGGTGGGCAGCACCGCCGTGCTGATCACCTCGCTCTACCTGGCCAGCGCCGTCGCCCAGCCCGCCGCGGGCAAGCTGGCGGAGGTCTTCGGCGCGCGCCGGATCTTCCTCGCCGGCATCGTCCTGGTGCTGTTGGGCGGCTCGGTCGGCGGCCTCGGCCGGAACCTGGCGATGCTGACCGTCGCCCGCGTCCTGGTCGGCATCGGCACCTCGGCCGCCTTTCCCTGCGCGATGGTGCTGATCCGGCGCCGTGCCGACGAGGCCGGCCTCGACACCCCGCCGGGCGGGGTGCTCGGCGGCCTCGCGATCGCGGGCATGGCCACCGCCGCCGTCGGACCGCCGATCGGCGGCCTTCTGGTCGGCACCGCGGGCTGGCGCTGGGCCTTCCTGATCAACATCCCGGTCACTGTGATCGCGATGGCGGTGGCCGCGCGCTGGCTGCCCAAGGATCCCGTGCTGCCCGGGAATCCCGTGCTGCCCGGGGATCCCGCGAATCCTGCGCTCGGCCGTGGGCAGAACCGTTTCCTTGAGCTCGCCGGCCGGATCGACCTGCCCGGCATCCTCGGCTTCGCCGCGTCGATGAGCGTGCTCGTCGTCTTCCTGACGGGCCTTCCGCAGGTCCGGTGGGCCGCGCTCGCCGCCTTCGTGCTGGTCGCCGTACCCACCGTCATATGGGAGCTGCGGAAGGCGTCGCCGTTCTTCGACTTCCGAGGTCTCGCCGCCAACGGCGCCCTCGCCCGTACGTACCTGCGCCAAGCACTCATCCTGCTCGGCGTCTACTCCGTGATGTACGCAATGACCCAGTGGATGGAGGCCGCACACGGGCTGTCCACCCTGGAGGCCGGACTCCTGCTGCTGCCGATGGGGGCCGTGTCCGCGCTGTTCTCTCGCCCGCTCGCCCGCCGCAACCTGGTGCGCGGACCGGTGATCGCCTCGGCACTGACCATGCTGGTCGGCTCGGTCGGCATCATGCTGCTCACCTCCCACAGCCCCGCGATCGCCATCGTGCTCGTCACCCTGGTCTTCGGCATCACGACCGCCACCACCACCGTCGGGAACCAGACCGCTCTCTACCTCGCGGCGCCGCCCGACCAGATAGGCACCGCCTCCGGGCTGCTCCGGACCTGCGGATACCTCGGATCCATCACCTCCGCCGTGATCGGCAGACTCGTCTTCCGCGACGGGGCGAGCGACCACGGCCTGCACGTCCTCGGCCTCGTGCTGGTCGTCGCGGGCCTCGCGGCCCTGCTGCTGGCCGTGTTCGACCGCCGGCTGATGGCCCGCGGGACGAGCCGTCCGGCCGCTCGTACCTCCCGTACCCCTAACGCCAAGGAGACCCCCGCGTGAACGCCACCGCCCTCCCGACCCTCGTACCCGAGCGGACCGCCCTGCTCGTCATGGACTTCCAGAACGGGATCGTCGCAAGCACACCCGAGCCCGACGCGCTCATCGAGAGGGTCAAGGAAGCCATCGCCGGCGTCCGCGCCGGCGGCGGAACCGTCGGCTACGTCCGCGTCGCCTTCACGGAGGAGGACTGGGCAGCGGTTCCGGAGGCCAACACGACCTTCAGCCCGATCGCCGCGGCGAAGCAGTTCCACCACGAGGACATCGCAACCCGGATCGACGAGCGGATCGCTCCCGAGGACGGCGACATCGTCGTACGCAAGGTCCGCATCGGCGCGGGCTCCACCACAGACCTCCACCGGCAGCTGCGCGACCGCGGTATCGACACGCTCGTCCTCGCCGGGATCAGCACCAGTGGTGTCGTCCTGTCCACGCTCGTCGACGCCGCCGACCGCGACTACCGCGTCTACGTCCTGTCCGACGGGGTCGCCGACCGCGACCCCGAGGTCCATCGGGTGCTGCTCGACAGGGTGTTCCCGGCCCGGGCCCATGTCATCGACACCGTCGGGCTGCGCGCTCTGCTGCCGTCCGGCGGCTGACGCCTCGGCCGGCCATCGGGGGGCACCCGTCTCAGGCCCGGCTCTCGGCCCTGGCCTTCAGGCGGTGCAGCCAGGTGTCGAGCGAGGCGTCGAGGGCCTGCTGGAGGGCGGGCGTGTCGGCTTCGACCGGGGCGCCGGACCAGGACTCCTCCGTGTGGACGCGCACCCCGTCCTTGCACGGCGTGAAGGTCCACACGTGGACCGCGGTGATCCCCTGCGCCGGTCCGCCCCAGGCGATGCGGCGCTGCGGCACGACCTGCTTGACGGTGGAGTCGATGTCGGCGAGGCCGTGGACGGACCAGCGGAACACCGACCCGGCCCGCAGCGGGCCGGGCGTGAGCACGGTCGCCTCGATGACCTCGGGCTGCCAGGCCGGCCAGCCCTCGACGTCGGTCTGGATCTTCCAGATCCTGTCCAGCGGCGCGTGGATGACGATGTCGTCGCGGGTGATGACCGGGGCATCGCGGTCGATCTCCACGGGGTGGTGCTGGGCCGTCCCGGAGATGCCGATCGTGAAGGCGACGGGCAGGGCTGCGGCCTTGGCGAGCAGGGTGTTGAGCATGACGGGTCTCCTGGAGTCGTAGTAGTGGGCGTGGGCGTGGGCGTGTGGTCGGGGATGGTGCGGTGCGCGGCGCGTTGCCGGATCAGGGGACCAGGACCACCTTTCCGGCGACCGTGCCCGACTCGGCCAGGCGCATCGCCTCGGCGGCGCGGGCCAGCGGGATCTCGGCGGCGACCTTGGCCGTGATCTCGCCGCGCTGCAGGGCCGTGAACACCTGGGTCAGGTCGGAGCGCAGGCGCGCCCGGAAGCGGTTCTTGGCGTAGGCGCGCCCGGCCCACACGTTGAAGAAGTACGCGCGGCGGCCGTTGGGCAGCGCGTTCCACACCCACACCCGGCCCAGCAGCTTGAGCACAGGCCACGAGCCGGAGCCCTGGTCGTCGCGGGTGGCGGCGGTGCCGTACGAGACGAGGGTGCCGCCGGGGGCCAGCAGCCGCCAGGATCCGACGACGCCTTCCCCGCCGACGTGGTCGAACACGGCGTCCACCCCGCGGGGCGCGAGGGACCTCACCTGCGCGGGGACGTCGCCGGAACGGTAGTCGACGGGTGTCACCCCGAGTGCGCGCAGCGCCTCGTGGTGACGGGCGGACGCGGTGCCGATCACCCTGGCCCCCGCGGCGAGCGCCAGCTGGACCAGGATCGAGCCCACGCCGCCGTTGGCGCCGTGGACCAGGACGGTCTGGCCGGCGCGCACCCGCGCCTTGCGGTGGAGCATCTGCCAGGCGGTGATGCCGTTGACGACCGCCGTCTCGGCCTCCACCGCGCCGACGCCGTCGGGTACCTCCACCACGTCGGCGGCGTCGAGCGCGATGTGGCTCGCCCAGGCTCCGGTCTTCGTCAGGGCGGCCACCCGCCGGCCGAGCAGGCCCGAGCCGACGCCTTCGCCCACGGCCAGCACCGTGCCGACCAGGTCGTATCCGGGGACGAAGGGGAACGGGGGCTGGTCGTAGTACCGGCCGCGGCGCATCTGCTGCTCGGCGAAGGAGACCCCCGTCGCCTCCATCGCGACGACCACCTGTCCGGCCGCGGGCGCCGGGACCGGGCCCCGGTGCAGCTCCAGGCCCTCGGGCTCGACCTTGCCCGGCAGAACGATCTCGACGCGCTCGACGGTGTTCACCATGACCTCCAGGGGTGTTGTCTCGGTCTTGCTGTTTCGGCTTCTCGTGTTCGTTAGAAGCTGTAACCAGAATGAGCGGGTGTATCGCGGATGTCAAGCGAATCGTTCGTCCGATCGTGAGGGGACTTGCCGATGGTGATAGCTTCTAACTGATTGGTGGCATGGCGGGCGATGAGAGGTGGCGGGCATGGGCACGACCGGACGTACGGAGACCCCTCGCGAGCGGTACCGGCAGCAGGTGCGCGAGGAGGTCAAGGAGAAGGCCTGGCAGCAGATCGCCGGCTCCGGCGCCTCAGCGCTGTCCCTCAACGCCATCGCCAAGCAGATGGGCATGAGCGGACCGGCGCTGTACCGGTACTTCGCCAACCGCGACGAGCTGATCACCGAGCTCATCCGGGACGCGTACCGCAGCCTCGCCGACGCCTTCGCCGCCGCCGGTGACGGGGGAGCGGGCCGGCCCGGCCTCGCCGCACTGGCGCGGGTGCTGCGCCGCTGGGCCCTGGAGGACCCGCACCGCTACTTCCTCGTCTACGGCACCCCGGTACCGGGCTACCACGCGCCGCAGGACACCACCGCGATCACCGCCGAGATGATGTCCGTCCTGCTCGACGCCTGCGTGGCCGCCGCCCCGGGGGCGGCGACCGGCGCCTTCGAGGAGCACCTCGCCGGCCACCGGGACTGGGCCGGCGGCCACCCCGACGCCCCGCCGTCCGCCCTGCGCCTGGCGCTGGCCTTCTGGAGCCGCCTGCACGGCGTGCTGTCCCTCGAACTGGCAGGCCACTTCACGGGCATGGGCCTGGACCCCGCCCGGCTCTACGCGTCCGAGGTGGACGCTCTGACCACCGGCTGACCGCAGGGTGAGCGCAGGCAGGGGGCGTCCGGCCCTACCCGAGCCGCGCTCGCGTGTCATTCCGGAATGTTCCGGATCCCCTGGTCCCGGGCCGTTGCTACGTTCCCGTACGTCCCGGCTCGACGACCCAGGGGGAGGAACGTCACGTGGTTCTCGGCATTTCGCGACGCGCGTTGGGGCTGGTTCTGGCGGCGACGGCTGCCGTACTGCCGCCGCTCGTGGCCCCGTCCACGGCTGCGGCCCGGGCCGCCGGCTTCGCCGCCTCGTGCCCGAATTCCGGTTGGATAATCCAGCACTACAGCCAAGAGCACAACGGCATAGACATCGCGAGCGGCTACGGCACTCCGATCTATGCCGTGGGCGACGGAGAGGTGCTCATCTCGGGTCCCGCAGACGGCTACGGCCAGTGGATCCGCATCCTGCACGGCGACGGGACGATATCCGAGTACGGGCACATGCAGCGGCGGGACGTCGCCACCGGTGACCATGTCCGGGCCGGGCAGCAGATCGCGCTCGTGGGCAGCGAAGGCCAGTCCGAGGGGCCCCACCTCCACCTGCGGATCTGGGGCGACCCGAACGCGAGCGTCCGCACCGACCCCGAGCCGTACCTCGCGGAACGCGGGGTGACCTTCCCCTGCGTGCCGGGCCAGGGCCCCGGACCCGGGCCGGCACCGGTGGTGCACCCGGTGGAGTCGGGCCGGGTGGTGTCGGCCCGGTCGGCGGACGGACGGCTGGAGGTGTTCGCGGCGGCCGCCGACGGCGTGCACCACGCCTGGCAGACCGCCGCCAACGGCGGCTGGTCCGCCTGGGAAGCCCTCGGCGGCCCCGGCAACGCCGAACTGGCCATCGCTCCCAACGCGGACGGCCGACTCGAACTGCTCGCCCTCAACGGCACCACCTTCCAGCACCGCTACCAGACCGCGGCCTCCGGCGGGTGGTCGGGCTGGGAGTCCTTCGGCGGTGGCGGCCGCGACATCGCCGCCGGCACCAATGCCGACGGCCGGATCGAGGTGTTCGCCTCGGGTCCGGCGGGGATCTTCCACCGGTACCAGAACGCGCCCAGCGGCGGCTGGTCCGAGTGGGAGCCCACCGGCGGCGGGCCGGCGCAGGGGCGGATCGAGATGGAGAAGTCTCCGGACGGACGGCTCGAGGTGTTCGCCGTCAACGGGGACACCTTCCAGCACCAGTACCAGACGGCCGTCAACGGCGGTTGGTCCTCCTGGGACAACTTCGGCGGTGGCGGACGCGATCTGACCGTCGACCACAACGCCGACGGGCGGCTGGAGGTCTTCGCCTCGGGTCCTGTGGGTGTCTTCCACAAGTACCAGACGGTTCCGTCCAGTTGGTCCGAATGGGAGCCCTCCGGCGGGCCCGCCGACTCACAGCTGACGAGCGAACGCACCGCCGACGGCCGGGTCCAGGTCTTCGCCATCAACAACAGCGTGGCCATGCAGACCTGGCAGACGGGCCTCAACGCCCCGTACAGCCAGTGGGCCGAGTTCGGCGGCGGCGGGACCGAAGTCACCGCCGCCACCAATGCCGACGGGCGCATCGAGGTCTTCGGTACGAGCGGCGCCGGCGTGTTCCACAAGTGGCAGACCGGATTCTCCACCTGGTCCCCATGGGCGTGGGTGACCGACACCGCCGGTCCCGCCGTCAACTGACCCGAGCTCACCGCCCTGCACCCAGCACGCCCGAAGGGGGAAGCAGTTGTCCAGAACCCAGCGCTCCTTACCCACCGGAACGACGCCGTCACCGCGGAGCCGCGCCGCCCGCCGCCTGGCCGCACCGGCGCTGGCCGTGCTGCTCGGCGCGGCGGGACCGGTCGCCGGGGCCTCGCCCGCATCCGCCGCGTCGAGCGATCTGTGCGCGCAGACCGGCTACAACGCGGGCTTTCGCGGCGACGGCCTGGTGACCGCCGTCGCCGTCGCCCTCGCGGAGTCCAGCTGCAACCCGTCGGCCACCAACGTCCAGAACAACCAGCCCCCGTCCAGGGACCGCGGCCTGTGGCAGATCAACGACTACTGGCACTCCGAGGTCGACGACACCTGCGCCTACGACGCCCAGTGCAACGCGAACGCCGCCTTCAAGATCTCCGCCGGGGGTACGAACTGGCAGCCCTGGTCCACGTACACCGCGGGCGTGCACTGGCGGCACATGGACGAGGCCCGGGCCGCGGTGGACCGGCTCGGTCACCACGAACCCGGACCGGGCCCGCTGACGTATCCGGCGGAGTCGGGCCGGGTGGTGTCGGCCCGGTCGGCGGACGGCCGGCTGGAGGTCTTCGCGGCCGGGGCCGACGGCATCCACCACGCCTGGCAGAACACGGTGAACGGCTCGTGGTCCGAGTGGGAGGCACTGGGCGGCCCGGGCGGTGCGGAGCTGGCGATCGGCCCCAACGCCGACGGCCGGCTGGAGTTGTTCGCCATCAACAACAACACCTTCTCCCACCGCTACCAGCTCCAGCCCTCGGGCGGCTGGTCCGGCTGGGAGTCCTTCGGCGGGGGCGGCAAGGACATCGCGGTCGGCGCGAACGGCGACGGGCGTCTGGAGGTGTTCGCCTCCGGTCCGGTCGGGGTGTTCCACAGGTACCAGAGCGCGCCGAGCGGCGGCTGGGCCGAGTGGGAGCCCGCCGGCGGCGGTCCGGCCAACAGCCGGATCGAGATGGAGAAGTCCCTCGACGGGCGTCTGGAGGTCTTCGCCCTGAACGGCGACACCTTCCAGCACCTGTACCAGACGGCGGTCAACGGCGGCTGGTCGGCCTGGGAGGACTTCGGCGGGGGCGGTAGCGACCTGACCGTGGACCACAACCAGGACGGCCGCCTGGAGGTCTTCGCCTCCGGACCGGTCGGCGTCTTCCACAAATACCAGACCGGTGCGTCGGGTTGGTCCGGCTGGGAGCCCACCGGGGGCCCGGCCGACTCCCAGCTCACCAGTGAACGGTCCCCGGACGGCCGCGTCGAGGTCTTCGCCGTGAACGCGACCACCGCCCAGCACATCTGGCAGAGCGGGGTCAACGCCCCGTACGAACAGTGGGCCGAGTTCGGCGGTGGTGGTACCGAGATCGCCGCCACCGCCAACGCCGACGGCCGCATCGAGGTGTTCGGGACCAGCAGTGCCGGCGTCCACCACAAATGGCAGACCGGATTCACCGACTGGTCCGAATGGGCTTGGGTGAGCGGCACCTCCGGCCCCGCCGTCAACTGACTCCGGAGGGGCCTGTGCATCCGATCAGCAGACGACGCGTGTTGCGGGGTGCGGCCGCCGCCGCGGGCGCGCTCGCGCTGCCGGGGACGCGCAGCGCGGCCGCGGCGGGCCCACCGCACCGGTGGATCGGGGCCGGGCCGTTCATCCACGTCCACGATCCGTCCGTCCCCGGCCGGCAGCGGTACCTCAACGACCACACGCTGATCAAGGCGTCCGGGCGATGGCACCTGTTCAGCATCGTCGGCGACAGCGCGCGGCCCGGTGAGTCCCCGGACAGCGCGGCCGAGGTCACCTTCGCCCACGCCTCCGCCCCGGATCCGTACGGGCCGTGGACCACGCACGCCGACGCGCTGACCGCCGACCGGTCCTACTTCGGCGAGGAGCACCTGTGGGCCCCGCACGTGGTCGAGGCGGGCGGGACGTACTGGATGTTCTACGCCGCCGGCGGCCGCAGCGGCGCCGCGATCAACCTCGCAACGTCCACCGACCTGTTCACCTGGACCCGCGTCCCGTCCGGCCCCCTCTTCCGGGGGCTCGCGGCACGCGATCCGATGGTGCTGCGGGTCGCCGACGAGTGGGTCATGTACTACACCGAGCTGTCCGCCCCGCACGGCCGCCACATCGTGGCCGTACGGCGCTCCGCCGACCTGGTGCACTGGAGCGCGCCGGAGACCGCCTTCACCGACGTGAGCACCGACGCGACACTCTCGGTCACCGAGTCGCCGTGCGTGGTCGAACGGGACGGCTGGTACCACCTGTTCATCGGACCCCGGGGCGGTTACGAGGGTACGGACGTGTTCGCGTCCCGGGACCCGTTCCGCTTCGGCCAGGACGGTTACGCGGGCCATGTCCCCGGCCACGCCGTCGAGGTGGTCTCCGACGGGCAGGACTGGTACGCGAGCGCCGCGGGCTGGTTCCGCCAAGGCCTGTACGTGGCACCCCTGCTCTGGCGGGACGACGCGCCGCCGCCGTGGCAGAGCATGGACAACCCGGTCGCCGGACTCGACGTGGACGGCCGGCTGACGGTGTTCGCGCTCGACGCCGGTGACCGTTCGATGCTGCGGCGCGTCCAGCTCGACCCGGAGTCCGACGCGTGGTCGCCGTGGGAGTCCTTCGGCGGGCCGGCCGGGGCGGTCCCCACCCTCGGCCGCAACGTCAACGGCCGGCTGGAGGTCTTCTCCCTCGCCCCGGACGGCGCCAACCTGCACCACCGGGTGCAGCGGCCCGACGGCGGCTGGTACGAGTGGGAGGAGTTCGGCGGCCCGGCGGGAGCCGCCCCCGCCGTCGCCCGGGGCGCCGACGGCCGGCTGGAGGTCTTCGCGCCGGCTCCCGGCGGCGCCTCCCTCGCACGGCGGCGACAGTGGTCACCCGGCTCGCTGACCTGGGACGCGTGGGACGGGGGGTTCGGCGGACCGGTCGGCGCGCCCCCGGCCGTCGCCGCCAACGCGGACGGCCGGCTGGAGGTGTTCGCCCTCGCGCCGGGCGGCTCCGCGATCCACCACCGCTGGCAGGAGGCCCCGGGCGGAGCATGGGCCGCGGGATGGCAGGCGTTCGGTACGGCGGCCGGCGGCGCGCCGCGCGCGGCACGGGACGGTACGGGCAGGCTCACCGTCGCCGCGATCGCCCCCTGCGGCCTGGCCACGTTCCACCGGCGGCAGACCGTACCCAGCGGCGGCTGGGGCGACTGGCAGCACCTGTTCGGCTGGTCGGCGGGGGCCCCGGCGCTCGCGCCCAGCGCCGACGGCAGGCTGGAGGCCTTCGCGCTGTCGCCCGGCGGTTCCATGCTCGGCCACCGCTGGTACGCCGACTCCGGCGGGACCTGGGCTCCGGCCGAGGAGTTCGGCGAGCCCGGAGTGCCGCTCGCGCTCACCCCCACGGCCGCGGCCGACGCCACCGGCCGCATCCACGTCTTCGCCGTCACCGCCGATGGCCGGATCCGTACCCGCGTCCAGGACCGGCCCAGTGGCGGCTGGGGCGCGTGGAACGCCTTCGGGGAACGCCTGGTGGCGCCGCTCCCGGCAGGCTCTCCCGGGTACTGAGGCCGCGCTCGCGGGGCCCCGGAAATGGCCGGAGTACCACCCTGCGGTCAGGCTGCCAACCGGTAACGTTCCCTGTACGACGTCTTGTCAGCACGTCGTACAGGGGGAGTGGTGAGCGGCATAGTCGTCCATCTGCCGCAGGGGAGCGGCGGCGGCGCCGACGGGGAGCCGGGCGGCGGCGCGGTGACGTTGCGGCTCGGGCCGGGCGAGGTCGCGCGGTTCGGGCGCGGTTCGTCGGCGACCCCGGTCGAACTGCGGCTCGCCGACGAGGCGATCTCCCGGCTGGCCGGGGAGATCCGGGTCACCGACGACCACTGGCAGCTGACCAACCACAGCACCACCCAGAGCTATCTCGTGGAGAACCCGGAGGGAGCCGGCGAGTACCTGCGGGTGTCGCCGCGCCGGGCCGGGGCGCCCATCCCGTTCGAGTTCTCCCGGGTGGTGCTGCCCACGCGCCGCGGCACCACCGTCTCCTTCCAGGTGTTCGCGCCCGACCACGTCTACCTGGACCCGCCCGGCGCGGGCGGCTCCTGGGCGAGCCGCACCGTCACGGCGTACTCCCTGGACGAGACGGCCACGTACTTCCTGGTGCTCGTCGCGCTCTGCGAACCCTGGCTGCGCGACCGGTCGCCGGTCTCGGTGCCCACCACCCCGCAGGTCGTCGAGCGGCTGCGGGGCCATGCCACCGGCGGCAGGCTGACGGCGCGCGCGGTCAGCTCGCACATCGACTACCTGGCCGACGAGAAGCTCCGCATCGGCGTTGCGGCCGCCGCGCCCGAAGCGGGTGCGGGCGGCGGTGCGGGTGGTGCGGACCGCCGCAACGGCAAGCGGGACGCGGTCGTCGGGCTCGCGCTGAAGTTCGGCATCGTACGGGAGGAGCACCTCGCGCTGCTGCCGCCCCGGGCCGAAGCGGGCGCGCGGGGGCGGTAGGCGACGTGATGCGGGTGCAGGGTCCGGACGGTCCGGGCGCCTCGTGGGACAGCAGCCACACCGAACTGCTGCCCACGGGCCACCGGGTGGGCGACTGGGTGGTCACCGAGCCGATCGGCTCCGGGGGTTGGGCCACCGTGTACGCGGGCCGGCCGGCCGACGGGCGCGCGCTGCGCGCCGCCGGGCGAGGGCGGGGCGCGGCGGTCACGGAGCCCGCCGAGGTGGCCCTCAAGATCATGCCGACCTCCGGACTCGCACCGCGCCAGGCCCGCAGCGTGGCCGAGGCGGCCCGGCGCGAGGTCGAGATCGGGGTACGGGCGGGGCATCCGCGGCTCATCCGGCTGCTGGACAGCACCGTCCTCGGCGCACCGGACCACCCGGCGCTGGACGGCGCGATCGTCCTGGTCATGGAGCGGGCGAGGGGCAGCCTGCGCGATCTGCTCGACGCCGGGGTGTCCGAGGCCGAAGGCGCCCGGCTGATCGCCGGGATCTGCGAGGGGCTGGCCCATCTGCACCGCGCCGGCTGGGTGCACGCCGATCTCAAGCCCGAGAACGTCCTCATCGGCGAGGACGGTTCGGTCAAGCTCTCGGACTTCGGGCTCGCCGCCGAGCTGACCACCGGTACGCACGGGCACGGGCCCCCGATGGGCACCTTGGACTACCTCCCGCCCGAGCGCTGGAGGGCCCCGCTGGGGGAGTTGGGCGTGGAGATCCGTCCGAGCGCCGACATCTGGGCCCTGGGCATCGTGATCCACGAGGTGTTCGCCTCGGGTGCCCCGCTGTTCTCCGGCGCCACGCCGGTGGCGCGGGGCGCCGCCGTACAGGAGTACGCGGCGGGGCGCGCGCCCCTGCGCATGGCCAACGGGGTCCCGGAGTTCTGGCGCGCGCTGGCCACCGACTGCCTCGCCCCGACGCATGCCGCGCGCGCCGCGCACACCGCCGAGAGCCTGCTGGAGCGCATCGCGGACCGGCAGGAGGGTCGGACCGCCGCCCCGACCCGGACGCGCCGCCTTCGGCGGGCCACGCGGATCGCCCTCCTCGCCCTCGCGGCGTGCGGCGCGGTCGGTTTCGCGATCTGGTCGTTCGCGGGGCACGCGGGCTCGGAGGGGGAAGTCGCCGCGCAGGTCGGCACTGCCGAACCGCCGCTCCAGGTGCGTGTGTTCAATGCCGAGAAGGCCTGCCAGGAGCGTACGGACCGGGACCCGCAGTGCAGTCTGGGCCTGGCGATCGACCCCATGCGGCCGTACATCGCCGGGAACGTCGTGCCGACCCGCGTCTGGCACGCCGATGTTCTCGACGCCGACTGCCAACTGCTGCGCGGCGAAGTGGTCATCGACGAGTCGGACACGCGCTCCACGCACTGGTTCCGGGTCCGGCTGCCGAGCGCCGACCCGGGTGCCATCGCCTGGCTGCCGGCCGTACGCACGAAGGACCGCCCGTCGCTCCCGAGGTGTCCGGCCCCTGCGGCCGCTCGCTGACCCGGACGCAGGGAAGTCGTCGAGTGGCTGACAACTTCCCGTGCAAAGTTGAGAATTGGGCAGGCTGACGTCGGGGGGCGGTCATGGGTCGGACATCGCGGGCATCACAGGTATCGCGGGCACTGTGGGTGGGGATACCCGTTCTTCTGGCGGGGCTCTTCTTCTGGTGGGCCTCGTACGCCACCACGATCATCGTCTGGGAGGGCCGCAAGCTCCTGTCCTGGCTGGCCGCGCCGCTGCTGCTCGTCGCCCTCCTCCTGCTGGCGGGGCTGGCGGTGAAGCTCGTCCGGCGCAAGAGGGGCGCGGGCGGTGGGAGCGCCGCGGTGGTCCTGGGATGGCTGGGCGCCGTCCTCGGGCTGGGCATCGGGATCTGGTGGCTGGTGTACGGGTCGTACCTCCAGGACCGGGCGTACATGCAGAGCGTGCAGATCGTGAGCGGGCCGGTGCCCGAACTGGCGGCCCGCGCACCCTATGTGGTCGGCAAGGCGCAGGCCGCCCCGCACCTCGGCGATGTCACCGGCGAGATCTCCGACATCACCTACCTGCCCGACTCGGACCGGTTCGCGACCCTCGTCGAGCGGCGCGGCTGGCTCTCCGGGTACGAGGTCGGCCTTGAGCAGGACATCCCGCTCGGCGGCAACAGCCGTAGCCAGCAACGCTGTTCGTTCGACATCGACAAGGCCGACGCGCGGATCGGCGGCTGGTTCGGCCACAACCTCGGCCGGATGATCTCGGCCCGGCAGCGCTGGGTGCGCTTCGACGCCGACGACGCGTACGTGACCTGCTCGGGCGACACCCCGATCGTGGTCGTCCCCCTCAAACGCCAGACCGGGATCCTGGTGGTGACCGAACGGCCCGCCGGACTCGCGCTCTACAACGGGCGGACCGGGAAGCTCACGATCACCACCGATACTGCCGAGGTCCCCGGCCCGTCCTATCCGCTCAGTCTCGCGGCCCGGCAGCGGGAGGGAACCGCCGCCGTCGGCAGCTTCAGCGACTGGTGGTTCGAGCGCAGCGGCTGGGACGCCTCCGAGGACGGGGCCAACGCGGGCAACGAGTCGGAGTTCACCCTCCAGTACCGCGACGCGAGCGGGCGCAGCGCGTACGTCACCCCCCTCACTCCCCAGGGGGAGGCCAGCTCGGTGGTCGCCGTGTCGACCGTGCCGACCCGCCACCAGGGCGGCGGACTCGCCCCGATGACCGTCCACCGGCTCGATCCGACGTGGTCGTCGCCGCAGGCGCTCGTCGCGCTGATCAAGGCCGAGTACCGGGACGTCTGTTGCTACAACGACGACCAGGTGTTCGAGGTCGTGCCGACCGGCGGCAGCACCTGGACCGCCACGATCGGCAGCGCGCAGAACATCCGGTACCGGGTGGAGGGCCGGGGCCAGGTGGCCGGACGCGAGGCGACCTGCCTGAAGGCCGCGGACGGAGCCCTCATCAAGTGCGCGTACGCGGCGCCCGGATCGCCGGAGGAGCAGGAACTCCAGCGCAGGGAGCAGGAGAAACAGAAACAGCAACAGGCGGGCCAGAGCCCGGGCGGCGCCGCGAAAGACCCGGGCGATCTCACCGCGTACACCCCCGGGCAACTCGCCGACCTCCAACGGCGCGTGTCCGACGAGGTCATCCGCCGGCTGAAGGGCGGCGGATAGGGCCGGGGCAGGAGCTTCGGAGCCCCGCCCCGGCAGCGGGTCAGGCGGCGGCCGGAGCTTCGGCTTCGGCGTCCGTGAGGAGCTCCACGAGCGAGGTGCGGGCGCGCGCGACGCGGGAGCGGACCGTGCCGATCGGGCAGCCGAGCGCGCTCGCCGCCTCGGCGTACGGGAGCCCCAGCACCTGGGTGAGGACGAAGACCTCGCGGCGCTCGGCGGGGATGGTTCCCAGCAGCTCCGCGAGGGCGATCCCGTCCTCGAAGCCGGGCAGATCGCGCGGCTGGGCCCGCTCGGCCGCGGTCTGCCAGTCGTCCCGGTCCGAGATCTTGGGGCGGACCGCCTTGTGGCGCAGGCTGTCGATGACCGTGCGCCGGGCGATCGAGAGCAGCCACGTACGGGCGGAGGAGCGGCCCTCGAAGCGGTGCAGGCTGCCCAGGGCGCGCAGGAAGGTCTCCTGGGTCAGGTCGTCCGCCGCCTGCGGATCGGCGCTGAGGTAGGCCACGTAGCGCCGGACGTCGCGGTGCAGGGCGCGTACGAAGCGGTCCACCGCGTCGGGGTCGCCGTCGCGCGCGGCGAGCGCCAGCAGGGTCGTCGACTCGTCCGGGCCGCCGGTGTGGCGTGCGGGTGCCGTCTCGGCGGCGGCCGGACGGGGAAGCAGGGCAGGGGTCATCGCCTGATGTCCTTCTGGGAATCCGGGATCCGGATCCGGCGCCGCGTGCGCAGTGCATGGCAGGGCGGGCCGGTGAGCGGGCCGGTGAGGGGTACGGCCCGCCGGACGGCGAGGCCGATGACCGAGGCGCGCAGCGGTGCGGCGTCGCGCGCGTCGGTGAGCCGGCTGTCAGATGACAGCGGTCCCGGGAGGCGGACCCCGTGAGGTGATGGCGTGGACGAGCAGGAGCCCGCGCAGCGGCCGGGCGCGGAGGTAGGGGCCCACGCGCGCGTGCGGCCGGTCGGCGGGCAGGGGGAGCCGGAAGGTCCACCGCAGCGGTACGAGCAGCAACCCGGCCAGGGCGCGCAGGACGCGGAACGCGGCCTGTTCCCCGTACGCGAGCCAGAGCCCGCAAAGCAGGGCGGCGAGGAGGTGCGCGGCCAGCATGCCGGTCGGTGACGTGGAACCGGTGTCGTGGCCGGCGGCGGGCATCGGCATGTGCATCTGCACCTGCGTCTGCATGGTCACGCCGCTGTCGGCCATCGCGTGCGCGGCGTGGTGGGCGTGCCCGCCCGTGCCGGGCGGCGGTGGCCGGTCCATCGACGGGCGGGCCGCTGCCTGGGCCAGTGCGAACCCGGTGTGCAGGGCGGTCTGCACGGCGACGGTCGCGGAGGTGACGGCCAGGAGGCCGCGTTCGCGCTCGGCGAGGATCCACGCGACCGCTCCGGTGGCCGCCACGGCTGCCGCCATCGCCCACCAGGGGACGGTCGTCCCCGACATGAGGAGGTGGCCGAGGGACGCGAGCAGCACGCAGATGGCCGCGAACAACGCGGCCCTGAATGCGCGGCAACATCGACCGGGAGTCATGGCGGGCTCATCGTCGCACCCCTCTCAAGACGGCCACAGAGGGGCGCCGGGAATTGGCACGACCGGACAAAACCACATGTGTCGTACGCCACAACAGGGCCCGGGAACCCACTGGTTCACCGCTCCGACTCCTGCCCTGGACCGAAATGGCGGCCATGGGAACGGAGTCGGTGGTGGGGGAGCGGACGGCATCGGAGAAGACCGCCGGGGTGGCGGCGGACGGCCGTCTGACGGCGCTGCTCACGAGTGCGATGGCCTTCTCGATGCTCCAGCTCTTCCTGCTCGGTGCGTTCGGCCCGCGCCTCGTGGACGAACTGGGGGTCTCACCGACCGTCCTCGGCCTGACGACCACGATCGGCTTCGGAACGGCGGCCGTGCTCTCGCCGGTCGGCGGCCGCATGGTGGACCGGACGGGCCCGCGCCGCTGCCTCGTCGTCCTGCTGCTGGTGTCCGCGGCCGCGCTCGCGCTGATCGGCGCAGCGCCCGGCCCGGGGTTCCTCCTCGCCGCCGTGGCGCTGGGCGGACTGCCGCAGGCGCTCGCCAATCCGGCGACCAACAAGGCGATCCTGGCCGCCGTTCCGCCCGCCCGGCGCGGATCGGTGACCGGGATGAAGCAGTCCGGCGTGCAACTCGGCGCGTTCGCCGCCGGGTTGCCGCTGGCGGCGCTGGCCGGAGGCGTCGGCTGGCGGGGCGCCGTATGGACGGCCGCCGCGGCGGCCGCGCTGGCCGCCCTCCGGGCGCACCGCGCCCTGCCCGCAGATCCGCCGGCGAGGGCCGCGGCGCCGGGCGCTTCGCTCATCCCGAGAGGCGCCATCGCCTGGCTCGCGGTCTTCTCCCTCTTCCTGGGCTGCGGAATCGCCTCGGTCAATACGTACGTGGCCCTCTTCGGCGTCCGGAAGCTCGGCATGGGGCCGACCGAGGCCGCGGCCCTGGTGGCGGTCCTCGGTGTCGCGGGCATCGCCGGCCGGGTGGGCTGGTCGAAGGCGGCCCGGCCGGGGCGCGCCGAGTGGCTGCCCGGCGCGCTGGCGGCAGGCGCCGTACCGGCCGCCTGCCTGCTGGCAGCCGCGCTGTACGCGCGGCCGCTGGTCTGGGTCGCGGCCGTCGCCGTCGGGGTCTTCGCCGTCTCCGGCAACGCCGTCTCGATGGTGCTGGTGATGCAGCGGGCCGCGCCGGGCCGGGCCGGCCAGGACTCCGCGCTGGTCGCCGCCGGGTTCTTCGCCGGATTCGCGGTCGGGCCGCCGCTGTTCGGACTGCTGGCGCAAGCGGGCCGGTACGGGCCGGGCTGGCTGCTGGTCGCCGCCGAGTTCACCGCGGCCGCCGCCGTCGCGACGGCCTGGGCCGTTCGGGAACGGCGGCGCGGCCTGCGTACGGAGGTCCCGGCGTGACCCCGGCGAACTGGGCAGGGCGGGCGCTGGCCGACGTACTCGACCGGGCCGCTGCCACCCGTACCGAGACCGGAGACCGGTTCCCGCTGTACGCCGACCCGGACACCGGCCGCTGGACGACCACCGGCCGCGGGGCGTGGACCGGCGGGTTCTGGGCCGGGCTGCTGTGGCTGCGGGCCCGGCACACCGGGGACGCGGAGGACCGGGCGGCCGCGGCCGCGTGCACGGAACGGCTGGCCGACTGGGTCGAGGCCGACACCGCGACGCGCGGGCTGATCCTCTGGTACGGGACGGCGCTCGCCGGCGGTGACGCCGGTGCGCGGGAGCTGCGGACCCGGGCGGCCAAGGCCGCGCTGGCCGCGCTGGACCCCGAACTCGGGCTGGTGCCCTGGGGGTCGGCCTTCGGCGGCCCCCGGCTGCTGGCCCGGGCCGACGGCGTACCCGGCATGGTGGCGCTGCTCGCCGCAGCGGGCCCGGACGGCGAACGGGCCGCCGCCTCCCACCTCCACCGGCATCTCGACCTCTGCCTCGGCGCGGGCGGACGCACCGTACCGGCCTGGGAGTTCGACGCCGAGGCGGGCTGGCGGGCGTGCGGGGAACCTTCGGCCGGCTGGACCCGGGGCAGCGCCTGGCTGCTGCTGGCGGTGGCCGACGCCCTGCACCGCCCTGAGATCGCCCGGAGCGCCCCGGACCGGCTGGAGGCGGCGGCGCAGCGGCTGGCCGACGCGTGGACGCGGCCCTGCACCCCGTTCGTTCCCCTGGCGGACGAGGCGCGGCCCGCCGGCCCCCTGGACACCTCCGCCGCCGCCATCGCGGCCGTCGCCCTGCTGAAACTCGCCCGGGTGCCGGGCTACCCGGCCGCGTCGCAGTACGCGTACCGGGCCGCCGCGATCCTGGAGCGCCTGGTGGGCGAGCACCTGACCCGGGGCATGCTGCTGGACGGCTGCTACGACGCCGGGAAGGGCATTGCGGTACGGCACGAGCTGGTGTGGGGCGACTTCTTCCTGGCGCTCGGCCTGGCGGCGCTGACCGGGCTGGTCGAGATCGGGGACGTCTAGAGGGCCCTACGTCCCGTACGTCCCGTACGTCCCGTACGCCTCGTACGCCTCGTACGCCTCGTACTTCTCGTACGTACGGAGTACCCGGCGGGCCACCGAGGTGATGTGGAGCTCGTCCGGGCCGTCGAGGATGCGGGCCGCGCGGCCGGTGCGCAGGAGCGCCGGCAGCGGGGTGTCGGGGCCGAGCCCGGCCGCGCCGTGGACCTGTATGGCCGCGTCCGCGACCTGCTGGAGCATCCGGGCCGCGGCGACCTTGGCCAGCCCCACCTCCACGTGTGCGTCCAGGCCGGCGGCGATCTTCGCCGCTGCCTCGTGGACCAGCGGGCGGGTGGTGCGCAGCGCGAGCAGCGCCTCGAAGACGTGCTGTTGGACGAGCTGGTGGCCGGCCAGCGGACCGCGGGATCCCGTACGGGAGTTGGCGCGTGCGCACATCAGGTCGAAGGCGCGCTGGGCCTGGCCGAGCCAGCGCAGGCAGCGCAGGGTGCGGCCCAGCTGGAGCCTTTCCGCGGCGATGGACAGGGCTTGTCCACGCCGGCCGAGGAGGTGGTCGGCAGCCACTCCGACCTGGTCGAAGTCGATCTCCCACTGGCCGGAGGCCCCGAATACGGGCAGTTCGCGTACGACGCGGAAGCCGGGGGAGTCGGTGGCGACCAGCAGGAGGGACAGGCCCTCGCGGTCCCCCCGCTCCCCGTCGGTCCGGGCGAGGACGGTCACCAGATCGGCGCCGGCCGCTCCCGAGACGAACCACTTGCGGCCGCTGACGCGCCAACTGCCGTCGGGCTGTTCCTCGGCGCGGGTCGCGGTACGGAACGGATCGGTGCCCGGGGTGTCCGGTTCCGTCATGGCGTAGCAGGCGCGCAGCTCCCCGGCGGCCAGCCGTCCGGGGTACCGGTCGCGGACCCGGTCGCCGCCGTGCTTCCACAGCATGGTCGCGTCGAGCAGGGGCGCGGAGCCGAGAGCCGCAGGTCCGTGGTCGCTCGCCCCTTCGGCCTCGGCGAGCAGTGCGTACTGCGCGAAGGGGAGCCCCTGGCCACCGAGTTCGGCGGGGAGCGGCAATGCCCAGAGGCCCTCCTGCTTCGCCTGCGCCTGCAACTCCCGCAGGGCCGCCGCGGCGCGCGGGCCGCCCGCGTCGAGTACGGGCTCGCAGGGCATGACCCGGCTCCGGACGAAGTCCGCGACCCGATCCCTCAACTTGCCATCCATCAAAGGGAGTTCGGAATGGGTCTGATTCGTGTCTCCGTGGCTCTGCACCACTTTCCTCCAACGTGCCGGGAACCGGTGGGAACGACAGTCCGACTGCCTCCCCGAGGAACTGGTCGGGTGCGCACCCGACCCGGTTCCCGCGTTCCGCACATCCGAGAAGAGGAGAGGCATGGCTTCACCAGCCGTCACCCGCACGGTCCGGCCGCTCGAAGGACTGCACCTCGCCGCCTCGGGACCGCCCGGGCTGACCGGCCCGGCCCTGGAGCACCTGGTGCTCCTCGGCGCGAGAGCGGAAGCGGGAACGGGAGCGAGACCGGAGCCGGCCGATCCCCGTGACGGCCGTACGGCGCGCATCTCCTTGTCCGGCGGCGACTTCGACCGGCAGGACGCGACCGTCAGCTGGTCGGCGCACCGGGCGAGCGGTATGACCGACGAGGCCACCGTCCAAGCGGCCACCGGCATCATGGCCGTGCACGGGCGGCGCGACGGCGCGCCCCGCGGCCTGGCCGTGGACTACGCCGCCACCGCCACGGGCGTACTCGCCGTCCAGGGGCTGCTCGCCGGACTGCTGGCCCAGGCCCGGGGCGGCCGGGCCGCCGGGGTGACCACGAGCGCCGACCGGGCCGGGCTGCTGGCGGTCTCCCAGTACCTCGCCGCGGCCGGGGCCGACGAGGGCGAAGCCGCCGAACTGGCACCCGGTGGGCCGCCGTTCACGTCCGCCGACGGCATCCTCTTCGAGCTGGAGACCCTCGACCCGGGTGCCTGGGCCGCGTTCTGGCGGGCCCTGGAAGCCCCCTTCGACGCCGTGCGCGCCGGGTGGCGGCCGTTCCAGTTCCGGTACGCCACCGCCTGCGCACCCTTCCCGACGGCCCTGCACGGCACGGCCCGTACGCACACCTGGCGACGGATCGAGGTGGCTGCCGCGGCCTCCGGCGCCGAGGTCTGCCGACTGCGGACCCTCGCCGAGCGCGCGGCCGAACAGGACGGCGCCGCGCCCTGGACCCTCGCCCCGTACGGATTCGGCCACCGGCCCCGCGCCACGCACCGCAACCCCGTCGCTCCCGCCCCCGCCCGGCCGCTGGCCGGGCTGACCGTGCTCGAAGCGGGCCGCCGGATCCAGGCCCCCCTCGCCGCCCACCTGTTGGGCCTCCTCGGCGCCGATGTGGTCCGGATCGAGCCCCCGGGCGGAGACCCGCTGCGCGGAATGCCGCCCGCCTGCTCCGGGATCTCCGCCCGCTGGCTCGCGCTGAACCGGGGCAAGCGGGCCGTCGAGGTGGACATCAAGTCCGCCGCCGACCGGCGCCGACTGCGCCAGATGGCCGCCGGCGCCGACGTCTTCCTGCACAACTGGGCCCCCGGCAAGGCGGCCGCGCTCGGACTCGACTCCGTCCACCTGGCCGCCGTGAACCCCGCGCTCGTCTACAGCTACACGGGCGGCTGGGCGGGCCGGATCCCCGGCGCCCCGATGGGCACGGACTTCATGGTGCAGGCCCGCACCGGCGTCGGCGAAGCCGCCCGCCCGCAGGACGAGGCCCCGGCTCCCTCCCTGATGACCCTGCTCGACGTACTGGGCGGACTCCTGGGCGCCGAGGCCGTACTGGCGGGACTGCTCCTGCGCGAGCGGAGCGGCGGAGCGGGCGTCCGCGTCGACTCCTCGCTGCTCGGAGCCGCCGACGCGCTCACCGCCCCGGCCCTGCGCCGGGCGCGGCGCGGGGAGGACCCGCGCCGGGCGGCCGGCTTCCGGCGGCCGCTGCGCACCGCGGACGGCTGGATCACCCCCACCGACACCTGCGCGCCCGCGGCCGCCGCGTACGACCTGCGCGAACTGCCCAACGCGGAGGCCCTGGCGCAGCTGCGCGCCCACGGCCTGTCTGCGACCGCCGTCACCGCCGATCCGGCCGCCCTGCACCACGACCCGCGTTTCCCCGGCTCGATCAGCCGCGACGCGCACGGTGCCCCTGCCGTTCCCGACCCCTGGAGCTTCTTGTGACCGTCGCCCTGCACGACCTGCTGCCCGCCGGCCTCCGCCGCGGCTGGGCGGTCGACGGGACCTGCCCCGACCTCGACCTCTACAGCCTGTTCCGGGCCCGGCAGATCGCCGACCTGCACGCCACCGCCGTCGTCGACGCCAAGGGCAAGCTCTGCTACACCGCGCTGGACCGCAAGGTGCGATGTCTGGCCGCCGGCCTTGCCGGCCTCGGCATACGCCCCGGCGAGGTCGTCGGCGTCCAACTCCCCAACGGCCGGGGCGCGGTCATCGCCGATCTGGCCCTGGCCGCCGTCGGCGCGGTGGCGCTGCCCTTCCCGGTCGGCCGGGGGAGCCTGGAGGCGCAAGCCCTGCTGCGCCGGGCGGAGGCCGTCGCGGTCATCGCCCCCGTCGAACACCGGGGCAGCCACCCTGCCACCGAGCTGCGGGCCCTGGTCCCCGCCCTGCCGGAGCTGCGCCATGTCATCGCCGCCGGGCGGGCCGGCAGCGCGCCTGAAGGAACGATTCCGCTCTCCGGATTGCTGCGCTCCGACCCCGCCGCGTTCGTGCCCGCCCGGCCCGACCCCGACAGCGCCGCCCGCATTCTCGTCTCCTCCGGCTCGGAGGCGGAGCCGAAGATGGTCGCCTACTCCCACAACGCGCTCGCCGGGGGCCGGGGCAACTTCCTCGCCTCGCTCATCCCCGACGGGACCCCGCCGCGCTGCCTGTTCCTCGTACCGCTCGGGTCCGCGTTCGGGTCCAACGGCACCGCCGTCACGCTCGCCCGGCACGGCGGGACGCTGATCCTGCTCGACCACTTCACCCCGGAGGCCGCCCTCGCGGCCGTACGCGAGCACCGGCCGACGCACATCCTCGGCGTCCCGACGATGGTCCGCATGATGCTGGACCGGCTGGAAGGCCGACGGGAACACGGGCCGGAACACGGGCCGGAAAGCCGCGACCCGGGCGCGGGCGAACTGCCCGCGCCCACCGCCCTGGTCCTCGGCGGCTCGGCCCTGGACGAGACCACGGCCGAGGACGCCGCCCGCGCCTTCGGCTGCCCGGTCGTCAACCTCTACGGCTCGGCCGACGGGGTCAACTGCCACACCGGGCTCGGCCACGAGGCCCCGGAGGCCGAGGCGAGCGCCACGGGAGTGGTGGCCGGGCGCCCCGACCCCCGCGTCGCGGACATCCACATCACCGACCCCGACACGCACGAACAGCTCCCGGACGGCGAGATCGGCGAGATCATCGCGCGCGGTCCCATGACCCCGATGTGCTACGTGGCCTCCCCGGAGCTGGACGCCCGCTACCGGACCCCCGAGGGCTGGGTCCGTACGGGAGACCTCGGCCTGATCGACAAGGACGGGGTCCTGCACCTCGTCGGCCGCCTCAAGGACATCGTGATCCGCGGCGGGGCCAACATCAGCCCCGCCGAGGTCGAGCGGGAGCTCGCCGCACATCCCCGGATACGGGACGTGGTGTGCGTCGGCATCCCGGACCGGCTGATGGGCGAGCGCCTCGCGGCCTGCGTCGTACCGCGCGGGCCCGAGGCCCCCACGCTGGACTCGCTCGGCGAGCACCTCACCCGCCGCGGGCTCGAACAGCGCAAGCACCCCGAGCGCCTGCTGGTGCTCGCGGAACTCCCGCTCACGCCGGCCGGCAAGCCCGACCGCGCCGCCCTGCGCGAGCGGCTGGCGCAGCCCGTGCGCACCGCCCCCACGCCGGCCGCCCCTGCCCCTCCGCTCGCCCACGCGGGCTGACGCGCCCGCGGACCGGCGACGCCGGGCGCACGAGGAGGGGGAGAGCAACCGGAGTTGCTCTCCCCCTCCTCGTGCGCCACCTTCCCGTGTGCCGCGCGCGTCAGGAAGCGCCCGCGGCCTTCTTCAGCTCGGCCGCCGCGTTGCGGTAGACGGGCAGCAAGTCGAGGTCCGTGCCGGGGTAGTTGACGATCTCGATCTGCCGGGCGCCCGAATCTGGCAGGACGGTCCCGGTCGACATGTGGGCGTTGTCCAGCACCAGGGCGGGCTTCTTCCCGGAGAGTTCGGCGAGTTGCGCCGGGGTGACCGCCTCGGGGCCGTACGTGCCGACCGGCGCGGCCCCGGCCAGTTTCGCGGACCAGGTGGTGAACACCTGGCTGACGAGCGCCGGGCTCTTCCCGCCCGGCCAGGACCCCTGGACGTCCTTCGACAGCTTCGCGTACTCGGCGTCGAACGACGCCGCCCACCGCGCGGCGGCCTCCTCGGTGCCGAACAGCTTGCCGAGCTTGGCCACTTCGGCCTTGACCTTGTCGGCGTCGTTGTCGAGGTTCACCTCGACCAGTTCGGCCTTCGAGCCGGCCGCGTCCTTGATCTTCGCCGCGTACGGCTCGAAGGGCGCGTAGAGCACGAAGTCGGCCTTGCCGACGGCGGCGAGGTCGGAGGGCTTGGGGTCGTAGTCCGGGGCGTGGTGTACCGACTGCGGCACGATCACCTTGACGTCCTCGGCGCCGGCGGCCTTGGCGAAGGCGCCCTCCCAGGTGGTCGTGACCACCACGACCGGTTTCCCGCCGTGGTGGCCGGGCGCGGCGTCCTTCGAGGAGGTGTTGCCGTTGCTGTTGCCGCAGCCGGTGACGAGGGCCGCCAGTGCCGCGGTCAGTGTGAGGAGGGAAGCGAATCGGACGCGGGTGCGCGCCATGTGCTGATGCTCCGTTCGGGGATGAGATGGACCACGAGGACGAGCGCCCCCGCGGTGAGGACGAGGACCGGCCCCGGCGGCCAGTCGAGCCGCAGGGCGACGAGGAACCCGGTCAGGTTCACGGCCACCCCGATGCCGACCGCCCACAGGGTGATGGACCGCAGCGAGGTGCCCAGGCGGCGTGCCGCGAGTGCCGGCAGCAGGGTGAGGGCGTCGACGAGCAGTGCGCCGGTGAGCTTGATCGCCCCGGCGACCGCCACGGCGACCAGCACCAGCAGGACGACGGTCAGCGCCTGGACGGGGACGCCCGAACACTGGGCCAGCTCACGGTCGTACAGCAGCAGGGCCACATCGCGCCGCCGCCACCAGAACAGCCCCGGTACGAGCGCCGCCAGCGCGCCGAGCACCACGAGGTCCGCGGTGCCCACGGACAGGATCGAGCCCCACAGCAGGGCGAACGCACCGGAGGCATTGACCCCCGACACGGCCAGGACGAGCAGCGCGGCCGCGATGGCCAGGCTCATCAGCAGGCCCATCGCCCCGGACAGCCCGTCCGGGGTACGGGCGAGCGGTGCCACCCCGGCCCCGGCCAGGGCGCAGGCGACGAGCGCGCACAGCATCGGATCGAGCCCGGTCAGCAGCCCGACCGCGATGCCCAGCAGGGCGACGTGCATCATCGCGAAGCGCACCGGCATGATGTCGAGCCCGACGATGACCACGCCGATCACCGGCAGGCCGATCGCCGCCAGCAGCAGGGCGAAGCCCGCCCGCTGCACGGGGACCAGCTGGAGCAGTTCGCCGAGGTCGGCGCCCGCGAGGATCACGCGACCTCCCGCAGCCGGCCCGCGGCCATCTCCAGCACGCGGTCACAGCGCTGCGCGAGCGCCCGGTCGTGCGTCACCACGACGAGGGTCACCGGCAGGGCGGTCAGGACGTCGGCCGCCTCCTCCTGGCCGTCGAAATCCAGTGCGGCGGTCGGCTCGTCGGCCAGGAGCACCTCGGCCCCCGCCGCCACTGCGCCGATCGCCCGGGCCAGGTACATCCGCTGCAACTGCCCGCCGGACAGCGTGTGCAGCGGCCGGCCGAGCAGTGCGCCGACGCCCAGTTTCCTTGCCGCTTCGGCCGCTTCGGCCGGTGCGCCGCCGCTGGCCAGCAGCTCGTCCCCGAGGAGCGGGAACCGGCCGGCCGCCGGCTTCTGCGGGATCCAGGCGCAGGAGCGCCGCCGCCACGCCCATTCCGCGGCCGAGCAGGTGCCGCGGCCGCCGACCAGAATGCTGCCGGACACCTGGCGGTGCAGCCCCAGGACCGCGCGCAGCAGCGTGGTCTTGCCCGAGCCGTTGGTCCCGGTCAGCGCGACGCGCTCGCCCGCCGCGATCTCCAGGTCCACGTCGGCGACCGCCTCGACCCGGCCGTGGCGGCAGGCGACCCCCCGCATGCGTACGTCCAGCCCGCCCATCCGTCGCCCTCCCGTCGTCCGGTGCCGGGTGGCTCCCGGCACGCGGAGTTGGTCGGACGGAGGCCGGTTCCGGTTCCGGCGGAGGGCGTATTCCCTTCGCTTCGGGTCAGGTCAGGCCGAGTCAGGCCAGGTCAGGTGATGCCGCCGGGTCCGAGGCCGGGGCGGGTGCCGGGTCGGTGCCGCCCTGGTCGAGCCGGAACGGCGGGTACTCGTCCGTCATCAGCGCGGCGTACGCGGCGACGCGCAGCACCCACCGGTGCAGCCCCACGATGAGGTCGAACAGGCCACGCGGGTACGTCGCGGTGAAGGCGAGCGCCACCGCCGCGATGAGGGCGAGCAGCGTGATCAGACCGCCGCCTCCGCACCAGCCGTGGCGCATGCCGCCGATGAAGAAGGCGATGATCAGGTAGTGCGGGATCGCCAGCAGCCACCACTTCACCAGGACCAGCGGCCGGGACAGGCGCTCCGGGTAGGCGATCTCCAGGCGTGCCGGGTAGCCGGGCTCCGGGCCCAGGCTGAAGGGCGGGTACCGGTCGGTGCCCAGGGCGCCGTACGCGTAGAACGAGACCCGCCACGACCAGCGGAGCACGCCGACGTTGAAGTCGAACAGGGCGCGCGGGTAGTGCTCGGTGAACAGGATCGCGAAGAAGGCGATCATGCTGACCAGGATGAAGGCGATCCAGAGGAAGAACAGCACGATGTAGTGCGGGATCGCCAGGATCCACTTGACCAGCCAGAGCCAGCGCGACAGCGGGCTGTCGAGGTCGGCGTTCACCCTGACCGAGCGGTGGTACGAAGCGTTCGCGGACATGATTGCGTCACCGTCCCGTGTCCGGCGTCGTCGAACCCCCCGGACCTTGTGCCCCTCCATCATCCGCGCCGCACGCGGCAGGCTCCAGTCGGCGTTCCGCGGTGTCCGGATGTGACAGACAACCGTCATTGCGGACACCTGCCCGTCCGGCCAGGATGGACACATGTCCACGCCCCACCGCGTCGTGATCGCGGTCTTCCCCGATGTCGACCTGCTCGACGTCACCGGCCCCGCCGAGGTCTTCGCCCTCGCGAGCCGGGAGGCCGGACGTCGGCTGTACGACGTACGCCTGGCGGGCCCGGACGGTGGCCAGGTCACCACCTCGGCCGGCGTCCGGCTGGTCACCGACCTCTCCTTCCCGGAGGTCGGCGCCGCCGTGGACACCCTCGTGGTGCCCGGCGCCGTCGAGCTCGCGCAGGAGGGCCCGGTCGCGCGGGTCGACGAGGCGGTGGTGCGGTGGATCGCCGCCACCGCCCCGCACGCCGGGCGCGTGGCCTCGGTGTGCGTCGGCGCCCACCTGCTGGCGGCGGCCGGCCTGCTGGACGGGCGCCGGGCCACCACCCACTGGTCCACGGCCGGCCAGCTGGCGGCCGAGCACCCGCGGGTCGAGGTCGACCCGGACCCGATCTTCGTCCGGTCAGGCCGGGTGTGGACCGGGGCCGGGATCAGCGCCTGCATGGACCTGACGCTGGCCCTGGTGGCCGAGGACCACGGCGAGGAACTGGCCCTCGCGGTCGCCAGGCAGCTGGTCATGTACCTCAAACGGCAGGGCGGCCAGAGCCAGTTCAGTGTGCCGCTCAGCCGCCCGGCGGCCTCCCGCAGGGACATCGACGCCCTGGGGGCCTACATCACCGAGCACCTCGGCGCGGACCTGTCGGCGGCCGCGCTCGCGGCCAGGATGAGCCTGAGCGAGCGCCATTTCGCCCGTACCTTCCGCAAGGAGCTGGGCACCAGCCCCGCCGCCTACGTGGAGGCCGTACGGGTGGAAGCCGCCCGCCGGCTGCTGGAGACCACCGACCAGCCGCTGGAGCAGGTCGCCGCGGCGACCGGCCTGGGTTCGGTGGAAACCCTGCACCGGGCCTTCCGCAAGCAGATCGCGACGACCCCGGCCGCATACCGCCGCCGCTTCCGCACCGCCCACTGACCGCACCGCCCACTGACCGCTCGGCGCGATGGCGCGCCGAGCCGCGGCTTCACCGTGCCCGTTTCCCAAGAGAAGGACGCCTTCACCATGTCTGCACCCACCGCACCCACCGCATCCGCCGCATCCACCGCACCCACCGCATCCAAGACGCTGCGCGATGTGATCGGCCTGCCCGGCACGCTGCCCCGCCTGGCCGAGTCCGTCCTGATCATGGTCGACTTCCAGAACACCTACCGCTCCGGTGTGATGGCCCTGGACGGCGCCGAACCGGCCGTGGCGGCGGGCGCCCGGCTGCTGGCCGCGGCCCGGGCCGCCGGCACGCCGGTCGTGCACGTCGTCAACGACGGCGGCGAGGGGACCCCGTACGACATCCGGGCCGAGATCGGCGCCATCAGCGCCGAGGTCGCGCCGCGCGAGGGGGAACCGGTCGTCGTCAAGCAGTTCCCGGACGCCTTCCACGCCACCGAGCTGGAGAAGACCCTGCGGGAGCTGGGCGCCGGACCCGACCTGGTGATCGCCGGGTTCATGACGCACATGTGCGTCACGTTCACCGCCCAGGGCGCCTTCAACCTGGGCTACCGCCCGACCGTCGTCGCCGAGGCCACCGCGACGCGTACCCTGACGGCGCCCGACGGCACGCTGATCCCGGCCGCCACCCTCCAGTCGGCGAGCCTCACCACGATCGCCGACCTCTTCGCCCCGGTGGCCCCGACGGTCGACTCCTTCCCGGCCTGATCCGGAGCCGGCGTCAGTGGATGACGCTGAAGCTGCGCCAGGGGAGGCTGACCGGGGCCGTCACGTTGGAGAGCGTCGTGGCGACATAGATGCCTTTCGCCCCGGCGGGCTCCATGCAGTTCTCCGTCCGGTACAGGACGATGTCGACGAGCGTGTTGTTCTCGACGTGCGTGGCGCCCTTCGGGAGGGCGATCCTGTGGCATCCCGTCACCGGCGTGTTGGAGTAGCTCAGCTCGGCCGGCGAGTCGTGGCTGCGGAAGGTCAGCATGCCGACGGTGCTCCGGCCCAGGCCCGAGCAGGCGGTGGCGGTCAGCAGCAGTGCTGCGGCCGCGGTGATGACGCCGATACGCCGGCTGTGGGACATGGCGCGGTCCTCGTCTGTGCGGTGGTGACTGCCTTGCCCACAGCCTGCCCCGGCCGGGCGCGGGCGGCATCCGGTGCTCGGCCGGGCGGATGAACGCGGCCGGGCCGGGAAGGGACTCCGCCATGACCACCGACCTTCGCATCGGCGTCCTCGGATACGGGCTCCGCGGCAGCATCGCGCGTACGGCACACAGGCCCGGCCGCGGCGCGACCGTCACCGCCGTCGCGGATCCCGATCCGCGGGCCCGGGCGGAGGCCGCCGCGGCCTTCCCGGGCGCGTACGCGACCCCCGATCCCGCCGCCGTGATCGAGGATCCGGACGTCGACGCCGTCCTCGTCCTGACCCCCGACCACACCCACGCCGACCTGGCCTGCCGGACGCTCGCCGCCCGCAAGCCCGTCTTCGTCGAGAAGCCGCTCGCCATCACCGTCGACGGCTGCGACGAGATCCTGCGCACCGCCCGCGCGACGGGCACCCGCCTGTACGTCGGGCACAACATGCGGCACATGCCCGTCGTGCGGACGATGCGCGAGCTGATCGCGGACGGTGCGATCGGGCGGGTCAGGACCGTCTGGGTCCGGCACTTCGTCGGCTACGGCGGCGACTGGTACTTCAAGGACTGGCACGCCGAACGCCGCCACACCACGAGCCTGCTGCTCCAGAAGGCCGCGCACGACATCGACGTACTGCACTGGCTGGCCGGCGCCTACACCGACGACGTCCAGGCGATGGGCGACCTGCTCGTCTACGGGGACAACCCGCACCGGCGCGCTCCCGGCGAACCCAAGGCCGACGACTGGTACACGCAGGACGGCCACTGGCCCCCGCACACCCAGCGCGGACTCAACCCCGTCATCGACGTCGAAGACGTCTCGCTGCTCAACCTCCGCCTCACGGGCGGGGTGCTCGCCGCCTATCAGCAGTGCCATTTCACCCCCGACTACTGGCGCAACTACACCGTCATCGGCGACGCCGGCCGCCTGGAGAACTTCGGCGACGGCCCGGGCGCCGAGGTCCGGGTCTGGAACGCCCGGCGCTCCGGCTACCGGGCCGCGCCGGACGCCTCGTACTTCGTCCCCGACGCGGAGGGCGCGGGCGGGCACGGGGGCGCCGACCCGCTGCTGATCGACGAGTTCCTGCGCTTCGTACGCCACGGGGGAGCGACGGACACCTCGCCGGTCGCCGCCCGGATGGCGGTCGCGGCGGGCTGCATGGCGACGGAATCCCTGCGCGACGGGGGCACGCCCCGACGGGTGCCGCCGCTCGATCCGGACCTGGCGGCCCACTTCGACCAGGGCCAGGGCGCGTCGCGAGGCCGTTGAACCGCCACGCCGGTCCCGGCATTTGCCCAAGAGTTCCCCAAGGGCGGGCCCGCCTCCGGGTCCCCGGCCGCGCGGGGCCTAGCTTGGGCCCGCATGAGCGTCCTTGCCGAGCAGCACCGGGCCGACGGGACTCCTGGGCGGCGTCGCCTGGTACGGGGCGCCCTCACCGGGGCTGTGGCCCTGTGCGCCGGACTGGCGGCCGGCGGCGGCTCCACCGGCCGATCCACCCGGACCGGACCGAACGGTCCGCGGCCCGGCACGCCGGAGGCGGCGCTGCGGGAGCTGTCGGCCGGCAACGCCCGCTGGCGGACCCTCCACGAGCGGCATCCCGATGCCACCCGGACCGTACGCCAGGCGCTGGTCGGGGGGCAGCATCCGTTCGCCGTCATCCTGGGCTGCGTCGACTCCCGCGTCCCGCCGGAGCTGGTCTTCGACCAGGGTCTCGGCGATCTGATGACCGTACGGTCGGCCGGTGAGGTACTGGACGACGCCGTGCTCGGAAGCATCGCGTTCGGGGTCGTGGAGCTGGCCATTCCGCTGGTGGTGGTCCTCGGGCACCAGTCCTGCGGGGCCGTGACCGCCGCGGTCCGCGCCGCCGAGGGGCTGGAGCAGCTGCCCGGACACCTGCGCTACCTGGCTGAGCAGATCCGTCCGGCAGTCGACCGCACGCTGAGCAGGGACGCGCGCGTCGATGCGGCGGTCACCCAGAACGTCCGGCTCGTCCGCTCCCGGCTGGCGGCGGAGCCCGATCTCGCCGCCCGGGTCGCGGCCGGAAGGCTGGCCGTGGTCGGAGCACGGTACGAACTCACCAGCCAGCGGGTGCACCGGATCCGCTGAGCAGATCTCCAGGTCCACATGTGCGGGGCTCCTGTTTGTTTTGCCAGGCATCTGCCAACTGATTTACGCGAGTGACCTTGCAGATGCACTATGGGGGAAGCCACCGCCCGGGCGGCAACGCTCCGACTCCTGCTCACGAGGCGAGGTATGGATCCATGGATGTACGCAGCTGGGACGGCAGCGCCGGCGATGTCGACTACGGCGCCATCGGCTCCGGCTACCCGGACTTCCGGCGCCCCGACCCCCGCATCGCCCGGTTCATCGCCGACGCGCTCGAAGGGGCCCGCACCGTCGTCAACATCGGCGCCGGGGCCGGATCGTACGAGTCCGCCGCCACCGCGGTGACTCCCGTGGAGCCGTCCCTGTCGATGCGGGCCCAGCGCTCGGAGGCCCTGCCACGGGCGGTGGACGCCGTCGCGGAGGACCTGCCGTTCGCGGACGGGGAGTTCGACGGGGCGATGACCCTGTTCAGCGTGCACCAGTGGAGCGACGTCGAGGCGGGCCTGCGCGAGATGCGCCGCGTGACCCGAGGCCCGGCGGTCGTGCTGACCTGCGACCCCCACCGCGTACGCGACTTCTGGCTGTACGAGTACGCGCCCGAGGTCCTCGACACCGAGGCCCGCCGCTACCCGCCGCTCGAGAAGATGGCCGCGGCCCTCGGCGGCACCGGGACGGTCCGGACCGTACCCATCCCGCTGGACTGCACGGACGGGTTCAACGAGGCCTACTACGGCCGTCCCGAGATGCTGCTGGACCCCGCGGCCCGGCAGGCCTGCTCCGCCTGGAGCTTCGTCGACGACGGGGTGCGCGAGCGGTTCACCACCCGGCTGCGGGACGACCTCGACTCCGGTGCGTGGGACGAGCGCTTCGGTCACCTGCGCAGCCGGCCGTTCTACGAGGGGTCGCTCGTCATCGTGCGCGCGATACCCGAGCACCAGACGGAGGAGCACCACGATGGAGGTACCTGACCGCATGGACGAACAACTCCGCGTCCTGGGTCTGGTCGAGGCCCAGCGCAAGGCCGAGGCCCTGTTCGCCGAGATCGAGGCGCGGGGGCTGGTCGCGCCCGGCGCCGCGGAGCGGGAGGTCAGCGACCGGATCCGGGACCTGGCCAACGAGATGTTCGGGACCACGAAGCACTGGCACAAGCGGATCGTCCGCTCCGGCCCGAACACCTTGCTCCCGTACCGGGAGAACCCACCGGACCGGGTCATCGGCGAGGACGACATCGCGTTCGCCGACTTCGGTCCGATCTTCGAGGAGTACGAGGCGGACTTCGGCCGCACCTTCGTCTTCGGGGCGGACCCCGTCAAGCACCGGCTGAGGGACGACCTGGCCACGGTGTTCGCGGCGGGTCGCGCCGCCTTCCGCGCCGACCCCCACATCACCGGCAAGCAGCTGTACGCGCAGGTGGAGCGGCTCGCGGCCGAGGAGGGCTGGACGCTGGGCGGGTGGCACGCCGGCCACCTCGTCGGGGAGTTTCCGCACGAGACGATCGACGGCGCCCGGGCGGAGTCGTACATCGCACCGGACAACGACACCCCGCTGCGCCGCACCGACCGGGCCGGGTGGCGCTGCCACTGGATCCTGGAGATCCATCTGGTCGACGAGCCGCACGGATTCGGTGGTTTCCACGAGCAGCTCCTGGACCTCGCCTGACTCCGAGGGGGCATCCGGCGGACCGGGGGACCGGGGGGGCCCGGCCCGGTCACGCCGGGTCGGTTCCCTCCGGGTCCGGCAGCGACTGCTCCGACCAGATGACCTTGCCCTCCGGCGTGTAGCGGGCTCCCCAGCGGCGGCTGAGCTGGGCCACCAGGAAGAGGCCGCGGCCCCCCTCGTCCGTGGTCTTGGCGTAGTGCAGCCGCGGCGAGCTGCTGCTGCCGTCGAAGACCTCGCAGGTCAGCACGCGGTCGTGCAGGAGCCGTACGCGGACCGGCTCGGCGCCGTGCCGGATCGCGTTCGTGATCAGCTCGCTCAGCACCAGCTCCGTACCGAAGGTGAGCTCCGACAGGCCCCACTCCTCCAGCTTCTCCATGGCGACGGCCCGCATGGCCCCGACCGCACTCGGCTCGAACGGGACCTCCCACTCGGCGATGCGGTCCGCCGGCAGCGCCGACGTCCGCGCGACCAGCAGGGCCACGTCGTCGCGCGGGCGCACCGGCAGCAGCTCCGCCAAGACCTCCCGGCAGGTCTCCTCCGGGCTGCGGTCCGCGTGCGCCAGGGCCGAGCGGAGCAGTGCGAGCCCCTCGTCGATGTCGCGGGCCCGGTCCTCGATCAGCCCGTCGGTGTACAGCACCAGCTGGGTGCCCTCGCTCAGGTCCAGCTCCGCCGACTCGAAGGGGAACCCGCCGAGCCCCAGCGGCGCGCCCGCGGGCAGCTCCGGGATCTCCACCGTGCCGTCCGGGCGGACCACCGCCGGCGGCATGTGGCCGGCCCGTGCCACCGTGCAGCGCTGGGTCACCGCGTCGTACACGGCGTACAGGCAGGTGGCCCCGATCAGGCCGCCCTCGGCGCCGTCGCCGCCCGCCACGCTCTGGTCGATGTACTGGACGAGGTCGTCGAGGCGGGCCAGGAGCTCGTCGGGCGGCAGGTCCAGGGACGAGAAGTTCAGTACGGCCGTACGCAGCCGGCCCATGGCCGCGGCGGCGTGCAGGCCGTGCCCGACGACGTCGCCGACGACGAGGGCGACGCGGGCGCCCGGGAGCGGGATCACGTCGAACCAGTCGCCGCCCACCCCCGACTGCGCGGGCAGGTAGTAGTGCGCCACCTCCACGGCGCTCTGCTCGGGCAGATCGCGCGGCAGCAGGCTGCGCTGGAGGGTCACGGCCAGGGCGTGCTCGCGCGTGTAGCGGCGCGCGTTGTCGATGCTGACCCCGGCGCGGGCGACGAGCTCCTCCGCCAGCGACAGGTCCTCCTCGTCGAAGGCCTCCTTCTCCGAGCGCCAGAAGTTGACCAGGCCGAGGACGACCCCGCGGGCCTTGACCGGGGCCGTGATCAGGGAGTGAACCCCGAACTCGACGATGGCCCGGGCCCGGGGCGGGTCCTGCGCGTGCCACCCCGGCGCGTCGGCCAGATCGGTCACCATCTCGGCGCGGCCGCTGTTGAGCCCGCGCGCCTGCGGCGTGGAGGGCACGAAGTCGATCAGCCGGCCGCGCGGGTAGAGCGGGACGTCGTCCCGGATGCCGCTCACCCCGGTGCGCCGCAGGTCGGCCTTGAGGGCGGTGGGCTCGTCGCCGAGGAGGACCGGTTCCGCCAGGTCGACGGTGACGTAGTCAGCGAAGCGCGGTACGGCCACGTCCGCGAGCTCCTGGGCCGTCCGCTCCACGTCCAGGGTGGTGCCGACGCCGACCCCCGCGTCGTACAGCAGCCGGAGCCGTTTGCGGGCCGCCTCGGCCCGGGTGCTGAGCACCTGCATCTCGGTGGAGTCCCGGATGGTGACGGCCGTGCCCTCGGACCGGCCGCGGGTGCGGGTCGGGCGCTGGTTGACGACCAGCAGCCGGTCCCCGGCCTCGTGCACCTCGTCGGTGGCCTCCCGGCCGGACAGCAGGAGGTCGGCCATCTGCCGGTCGAGCCCCGACAGCTCCCGGATGTGCTGCCCCTCGGCGTCGGGCGGGAGCCTGAGCAGACGTTTCGCCTCGTCGTTGGCGAGGAGGAGCCGGCCGCCGCCGTCGGTGATCAGCACGCCCTCGCGTACGGAGTGCAGCACCGCGTCGTGGTGCTCGTACATGCGGGTCATCTCAAGGGGGCCGAGCCCGCGGGTCTGGCGGCGCAGGCGCCGGCTGATCAGCGCCGCGCCGGCGGTGGCCAGGGCGAGGCCGATCGCGCTGGTGCCGAGGATGAGGGGCAGTTGCCTCTGGAACACACCGGTGACGTTCTTCACCGTGAGGCCGGCCGACACCAGCGCCACGACCGGGCCGCCGTCCTTGTAGGGGTCGGCGAAGACGGGCACCACGGCCTGGATCTCCTGGCCGAGCGGTCCCTTCACGCTCTCGGTGTACACCTGGCCGGCCAGTGAGGGAGCGATGGTGCCCACGAACTGTTTGCCGATGCGGTCGGGGAGCGGATGGGTGTAGCGGATCCCCTGGTCGTTCATCACGACGATGAAGTCCACCCCGGCGTCCTTGCGCGTCACCTCGGTGAGCGGCTGGAGGATCTTGGAGGGGTCGGGGGCGAGGAGGGCCTGGCGCAGCCCGAGCGAATGGGCGAAGGTCTGCGCGACCGCCACCGAGCGGGTCCGGGCCTCCCGGTCCACGTCGTGCCGGGACTGGAGTACGAGGGCCAGTACCGCGCCGGCGGCGAGCAGCACCACGATCGCCACCTGAAGGACGAATACCTGTCGGGCGACGCTGCGCGGGCGCTTTTGCCTCAGTGACCGCACCGACGTCCCCGGCACGGGTTGCAAGGATGGGTCACGAGACCATTTGTAGCACTGTCGGTGGTCCGCAGCCGGGAGAGCCGCGAGCGCCGTCGGGGCGCGCCGTCAGTCGGCCCGGCTCTCCCGCCAGGTCCCGAGCACCTCGTCGACGTCGAATTCCTTGAGGTGGAGGGGCGGACCCGGCGGCGGGCGGCGCAGGGCCGCACGGATCTTCTCGTTGATCCCGGCGAGAATGTCACGCGCCTGGCGTTCCGAGCGGGCGGCGTGGACCGCCTCCAGGGCGTCCTCGGCCTCCTTGCGCAGGGCGAGCGCGGGCGGCAGGGCGGCGAACCCCTCGCGGTGCATCTTGTCCTTGATCCACCACAGCTCGTCGTACGGGGCGTCGATCGAGGCCAGGGGCTTGCCGTAGCCCGGGAGCTGCTCGAACTCGCCGCGCTCGGCGGCCTCCCTGATCTGCCGGTCCACCCAGGACTCGAAGCTGACGCCCGGTGGCTTGCGGTCGGTCACGACTGCTCCTCTCGTCCGTGCGCCCAGCCTATGTGGCGGGGGCCGCGGATTTATCTTGACGTCAAGATTAATTTCGGGCAGGCTACCGCGAGGTATCTCGATATCGAGATACTTTGGCGGGGGATGCGGAGGCCCGGAATGATCTGGCGGCGCGGCGTGGGGAAGCGGAAGGACCTGAAGGAACGGGGGGTCCGGAAGGACGGGACCGGGCTGCTCGCGCAGTTGCGCCGTCCGCCCGGCGGGCGGGACGCCCGGATCATGCTCTTCGCCCAGCTGCTGGACCGCACCGGGACCGGGGTGTGGGGCGCGTCCTGCGTCCTCTTCTTCACCTTCGTGGCAGGCCTGGACGGGCGGCAGCTGGGCGTGCTGCTGGGTGCCGCCGGTGTGGCGGGCATCGCGGGCTCGCCGCTGGCCGGCCATCTGGCCGCACGATTCACCGTACGCACCCTGCTGATCGGCTGTCACCTGCTGCGCCTGGCCGCGATCTGCGCTCTGCTCGTCTTCACCCGCTTCGAGGTGCTGCTGCTCGTGGTCGCCCTCACCTCGCTCGGCGACCGGGCGGCCAAGATGCTGGAGATGCTCTTCGCCACGCGGGCGGCGGGCGAGCAGCGCGGCACGTACCAGGCGCTGTCGCGCAGCGTGGCGAACGCCGGGTACGCGCTCGGCGCGGGCCTCGCCGCCATCGGCCTCGCGGTGGGCACGCGCGAGGCGTACCAGGTCCTGATCCTCGGCAACGCGCTGTCGTTCGTCGTGGCCGGGGCCCTGGTGTGGCGTACCCGGGAGCAGCCGCACGGTCTCGGTGGCGGGGCGGCGGCCGCGGCGGCCGCGGCAGTCGCGGAGGCCGCGGACGCGCCCGAGGCGGACCGCCCGGGCCACGAGAATCCGTGGCGGGACCGCGGATACCTCCGCTTCGTCCTCCTGGACATCCCGCTGTGCCTGGACGACTCGATCCTGGGGGTCGGGCTGCCGCTGTGGCTGATCGGGCACACCGACGCCCCGCACGCCGTGGTCCCGGCCTTCCTCTTCCTCAACACCGTGCTCGTCGTCGCCCTCCAGATGACCGTGTCGGCGAGGGTCCAGCGGCCGCGCCAGGCCGCCGGAGCGGCCCGGCTGTACGGGCTGACCCTGCTCGGATGCTGCACGCTCCTGGCACTGACCCCTGAACACGGGGCCTGGGCCGCATCGTTCGCCCTGCTGGCCGCCGCCGTGCTGGCCACGGCCGCGGAACTGCTGCGCTCGGTGAGCTCCTGGGAGCTGGCCGTCTCCCTCGCGCCCCGGGAGGCGAGGGCCTCGTACCTGGGGGTGGCGGGCATGTCCCAGTCCATCCAGAAGTCGGCCGGGCCGCTGCTGCTGA
The DNA here is from genome assembly GCF_044769045.1 of Streptomyces sp. NPDC090741. NCBI lineage: Bacteria > Bacillati > Actinomycetota > Actinomycetes > Kitasatosporales > Streptomycetaceae > Streptomyces > Streptomyces sp. NPDC090741. Next base: position 155,550 of record NZ_JBIVXF010000002.1, read on the forward strand.
CCGGCGTGGTGATGGCGGCCGGGCCGGCGGGCTGGCTGGTGCTCGGGGCGGCCGTCGCGGGGGTATCGGTCGTCCAACGGCGGACCGGTCTACGGCGGTTGGACTCCATGGAGCGGGCGGAGGCCGCGGCCGCCGTACCCGCCGGTTCCCGTACCGCGACGGGGAGTGATCCCGCGCCGGTGTCCTGACACCGCGGTTTCCCCGCTCACCCCTTCCCCACCCAGATTCCCCACTCGACGGGACAAGTTCCCCTATCTCTCGGGAACGGCAGAAATCTAGCCTCGCTACTGCCTGTCCGCGACTGGGATCACTGGGTTCGAGGGGGAAAGCGTGGCTGTTCGGGAGGTCGGTGTTCTGGCGATCGGTGCCGGTCCGGCGAATTTGGCGCTCGCGGTGGCCATCGAGGAGTCGGGTTCGGCCGAATTGGCGGACGGAACCCTGTTGTTGGAGCAGAGTCCGGACGTCAAGTGGCAGCGCGATCTGCTGATGCCGTGGGCGCGGAGCCAGGTGTCCTTCCTCAAGGACCTGGTGACGCTGCGGAACCCGTCGAGCCGGTTCACGTTCCTCAACTTCCTGCACGAACAAGGCCGGTTGGACGAGTTCGTGAACCTGGGAACCTTCCACCCCTTCCGGTGGGAGTTCTCGGACTACCTCCAGTGGGTCGCGAAGTCGTTGGAGCGGGTGGAGATCCGCTACGGCGCGCGGGCGGCGCAGGTGGATCCGGTGTGCGGGGCGGACGGCTCGGTGTCCGGGTGGAGCGTGCTGCTGACCGACGGGGACGAGATCCGCTGCCGGGACCTCGTCGTCGGCGGCGGCCGCGACCCGCGCGTACCGGAAGTGTTCTCCGCTCTTCCGGACGACCGGCTGATTCACAGTGCGCAGTACCGGACGCGGATCGCGGGGATCGCGCGGGACGAGCCGGTGCGGGCCGTGGTGGTCGGCGGGGCGCAGAGCGCCGCGGAAATGTTCTACGCGCTGCACGAGAATCTCCCGAAGAGCCGAGTGACGATGCTGGTGCGGTCGATCGGCCTGCAGACCTACCAGACCAGCAAATTCGTGAACGAGTTGTTCTTCCCTTCTTTCGTGGACGAGTTCTACGACAGTCCGGCGGAAGTCAGGGCGCAGCTGCTGGACGAAATGCGGTTCACGAATTACGCCGGTCTGGCGCCGCCGTTCCTCGACGAGCTGTACACGATGCTGTACCGGCAGAAGGCCCTGGGTCCGCAGCGGTCCGAGGTCCGCGCCATGACCGAGGTCGTCGGGGCTCGGGTGCAGGACGGGGAAGTGGTCCTGGACCTGCGGGACCGAATGAGCGGCAAGACCGAGCCGCTGCGCTGCGACCTCGTACTCCTCGGCACCGGATACGACCCCCGAAAGCCCGCCCTCGTACGGGAGTTGGCGGCGCGCGTCGGGATCGACGAGGTCGCCGTCAGCCGGGCCCACCGGGTGGAGCTGGGCGAGTCCGCCTGGGGCGCCGTCTACCTCCAGGGTGTCAACGAGGAGACGCACGGCATCGCCGACTCCCTCATCAGCGTCCTCGCCCACCGCTCCCGGGACATCCTCACCGACCTGCTCGCCCGTCGCGCCGGCGGCACCGAATCCAGGAGCGCCTGATGGAGCGGACACTGGTCATCGCCCCCGGCCCGACCGCCAACGGGGATCTGCACCTCGGACACCTGGCCGGCCCCTTCCTCGCCGCCGACGTCTGCGCGCGGTACGCCCGCGCCGCGGGCCACGACGTGCTGTTCGGCACGGGCGTGCACTTCACGCAGAACTACATCGTCACCACCGCCCGCCGACTGGGCGTACCGCCGGAAGACCTGCGCGTCCGTTCGGCCGGCCAGGTCGAGGAAACGCTGACCGCCATGGGCATCCTGCCCGACGGGTTCGTCCGGTTCGGCGACCGGTACGTCAAAACCGTCCGCACCTTCTTCGAGCGCCTGCACGGCAGCGGCAAACTCCGGCTGCGGGGCGTCGTGTTCCCGTACGCGCCGCGCACCGGCGAGTTCCTCACCGACGCGTACGTACGCGGGGGCTGCCCGGTGTGCCTCGCCGACGGCTGCGCCGGGCTCTGCGAGAACTGCGGCCACTGGATCGCGTCCGGCGACCTGATCGACCCGCACTCCACCCTGCACCCCGAGGACCCCGTCGAACTGCGCGAGCAGCAGGTGCTGGTACTGCCGCTCGAAGACCATCGCGAGGCGCTCGTCGCGTACTTCGCCCGGCAGCGCGCGACGATGCGCCCGCGCATGGCGCAGATGATCGAGGAGATCCTCGCCCGGCCGCTCCCGGACTATCCCGTGACCCTCCCCATCGCCTGGGGCATCCCCGCGCCCTTCCCCGAGGTCGCCGGCCAGGTGATCTACGCGGATGCCGAGACCATCGCCTGGAGCATGCACTGCACCGCGCTGGCCGCCGAACAGCGGGGCGAAGTACTGGTAGCAGAGGACGAGTTGTGGTTCTCCGAGACCGGCAACAAGGTGGTGTACTTCTTCGGGTCCGACGCCGGCTTCGCCTTCGCGGTCGTCGGGGCGGCCATGCTGGAGGCGCTGGGCGGCTACGTCCTGCCCGAGCACTTCGTCACGAACGAGTTCTACGAGCTGGACCACGACAAGTTCTCCACCAGCCGCGGCCACGTCGTCTCGGGCCGGGAACTGGCCGCCGAGGTGCCCCGGGACGTCATCCGCTTCTACCTCGCCGCGACCAGCCCGGACTTCCAGCGCACCAACTTCACCCGCGAGGCACTGGAGCGGGTGGCCGGCGAACGGCTGGTACGGCCGTGGAACCGGGTCGCCGACAAGATCGACCGCTGGGCGGGCCGGGGCCAGGGCCCGCTGCCCGTGTCCCAGCGGTCCCGGGACGCGGCCGCACGCCTCCTGGAGCGCTTCGCCGCCGCGTACGACGTCCGCCGGTTCAACCTGACCGCGGCCGCCTTCACCCTGTCCGAGCAGCTGGCCCGGCTGGACCGGTGGGAGGCCGGACCGGCCGACGCCGGCGACTTCTGCCACGAGGCCGACGTGTTCCTGCGCTGCGCCGCTCCGCTCCTGATCGACCTGGCCGAGGCGGCCCTCCCGGACCGCGCGATCCCCGCCGCGCCGCACGCCACGGAGTTCACTCCCGTACGCCTGCCGCGCCTGGCGGAGCCGGGACGGTGAGCGCGGCGGCGGTCGTGGTCGTGGGAGCGGGCGTCACCGGGCTGCTGACCGCGGTGGAGTGCGCGCTGGCCGGCCATCGCGTGACCGTACTGGACAGGGGCCCGATCCCCAACCCGCGGTCCAGCTCCCACGATCAGCACCGGGTCGTTCGTACGTTCAGCCCGGACGACGCGGAGGCGACGCGGCGGATGGCCACGGCCCGCCGCCGCTGGCGGGAACTGCAGACCCTGTTCGGAACCCGCATGTTCCGACCGGTCGGGGTGGTCTCCACCTGGCCCCGGGAGCGCCTCCCCGCGCTCGCCGCCTCGGCCGCCGGGGCGGGGGTCCGCGTACGGACGGTGGAACCGCGGGCGCTGCCGCACCTGGAGTTCCCGCCGGACTCGGCGGGCGTACTGGACACGGCCGCCGGGGTGTTGCTCGCGGAGCGGGCCCTGGAGGCCGCGGCGCGGTGGCTCGGCGCGCATCCGGCGGTGACCCTGCGGCCGTACCGCACGGTGACCGAGGTCGACACGGACTCCGGCAAGGTGCTGGTCTCCGGCGGGGAGCGGCTGGGCGCCGACCTCGTCCTCGTCGCGGCCGGGCCGTGGACCCGTGATCTGGTCGGGCGGCAGCCGGTCGTACTGCACCGCCAGACCGTGGTCTACCTGCATCCGCCCGCGGACGCCGCGCGGTGGTGGGAGCGGGCGCCCGCGGCCGGGGGCCTCGGCCCGGACGGCCGGGGGTGGGCGGTGCCGCCCGGAGACGGCACGCTCCTGAAGATCAGCTCCGACGCGGTCTGCCGCGCGGTGGAGACCACCGCGGACGGCGACGCCGAGGACCAGGCGCCCTGGGCCGAGCGGCTGGCCGCCGCGGCGCCGCTGACCGGCCTGCACCGCTACACCGTGGCCGCCGTGAAGTCGTGCCACTACGCGGCCGACGCGGAGACCGGCGGCGCGCTGCTGACCCGCGCGGGTCCCGCCGTCTGGGCGCGGGCGGCGTGCGGCGGCTCCGGATTCGCTTCGGCTCCGCTCGTCGCGGGCCACATCGTCGAAGTCTTGAGTGACTTCAGGGAAGGGGCGGCATGACGGACGATGCTCCGGTCCGGGTGTTCGATGCGCTGAAGGCGACTCCGACACCGGTCCGCTATCTCCTCGGCGGCGTACTGGTCAACCAACTCGGCGCGTTCGTCCAGACGTTCCTCGTGCTGTACCTGACCTTCCGCGGTGCGTCGGTCAGCGTGGCGGGTCTGGCGCTCGTCGCCTACAGCATCGGTTCGATCTTCGGCACGATGCTGGGCGCCGAGATCACCCACCGGTTCGGCCCGCGGACCACGATCATGACGGCCATGGCGGCCTCGGCCCCGCTGGTGGGCTCGATCTCCTGGCTGAGCGGGCCGGGGATGCTGTGGCCGCTGCTCGTCGTGGTCGGGCTCGCGGGCCTGTTCACCCAGGCGTACCGGCCGGCGGCCGCCGTGCTGCTCAGCGACCTGATGCCGGAGCGGTACCAGGTCATGGCGTTCTCGATGATGCGGATCGCGCTGAACATCGGCGCAGCCCTGGCCCCGCTGATCGCCGCCGTCGTCATCCTGGTCGACTGGGACCTGCTCTTCTGGATCGACGGCGGGACCGCACTGGTCTACGCGCTGCTGGCCTTCGCCCTGCTCTCCAAGCAGGCTCCGGAGGCGGAGGCGGAGGCGGAGCGGGAGGAGGCCGAGCCGGCAGCCCGTACGGAAGCCCGTATGGAGGCCGAGACCGAAGCCGCCGCCTCCGCGCCGGCCGCCGACAGCCGCTCCGCGTACGCCGCGATGCTCCGCGACCGGAAGTACCTGCTCTACCTGGGCGCCATCCTGCTCGGCTCGCTCACCTACGCGCAGGGCCACATCGCCCTGCCGCTGGAGCTCGCCGCGGACCACTACCCGACCAGCTTCTACAGCACCGTGCTCACGGTGTCCTCGGTCGTCCTGATCACCTGCGAGCTCAAGATCACCGCGTACCTCAGCAGGCTGCCCAAGCACGTGCGGGTGATCACCGGCCACCTGGTGGAGGCCGTCGGCCTCGCCGTGTACGGACTGTCCTCCCGGTCCGGCGCGTTCACCATCGCCGGCGCGGTCCTGGTCGTCTTCGGGATCATGATCGCCGCCCCGAGCATGTTCGCCCACCCGGCGACCTTCCCCGCGGCGGTCAAGGCCCGCTACATCGGCACCATGCAGGCCGTGGGCGGGGCGGCCTCCGCCCTCGCACCGCTGTTCGGCGTCTTCCTCTGGCCCCGGCTCGGCGGCGGGTTCTGGCTGCTGTGCGGGATCGTGACCGCCGCCGCCGGACTCCTCGCCCTGGCCGGTGTGCGACAACCGCCCGAACCGCCCCCGGCCAAGGACGCTGACCCCCGCCCCAAGGGCGAACCCGAGGCCGTCGGAGGCACCTCATGAGCGAGCAGCCACAGCCGCAGCCGCAGCCGAGGCCGGCCACCGGGCCGGTGCTGATCGTGGGGTTCGTCGGCGTCACGCTCGCCGCGATCGGGGAGTTCCAGCCGGACGGCTCGGTGATCTACATCGAAGAGCCCGACGTCGTCCGCAAGCGGCACGTGCACGAGCAGCTCGACGGGGTGGCGTTCGTCCGCGGCCTGATCGAGTGGGAGTACCACCTGGCCGGCAAGGCCGACGAGTTCCACAACGCCCACCCCGACCTCGCCCCCGTCGCCGTCGTCCCGGCGATCGAGTACGCGACTCCGTTCGCCGCGCGCCTCGCCGAGCGCTACGGCCTGCCCGGTTCCGGCCTCGGAGCCGCCCAGATCCTGCGCGACAAGGCCCTGCTGCGCCGGGTCAGCGCGGCGGCCGGGATCGCCAACCCCGCCGGCGTCCGGGTGAACGGTCCCGCCGACGTACGGGAGTTCCTGCGCGGCCAGGACGGACCCGTCGTACTCAAGCCCGCCAACCGCCAGGCCGCCGTGGGCACCCGGGTGATCCAGGGCCCGGACGAGGTCGAACAGGCCTGGGCCGACTGCCTGGTCCAGGACGAGGGCGTCTTCGTGCCGGACCGGCCCATGGAACTGTCCATGCTCGCCGAACAATACGTCCAGGGACCGGAGTTCAGCGTCGAGATGCTCGTACGCGAAGGACGCCCGCTGTTCGTCAACATCACCGGCAAACAGCTCTTCCCCGGGCCCCACCCGGTGGAGATGGCGCACCTCGTGCCGGCCGACATCCCGCAGGAGCTCGCGCAGACGCTGGGCGCGCAGACGGAACGCGTGGTCGCGGCCGTCGGCTTCCGCGACGGGATCGTGCACTGCGAGTGGATCGTCTCGGACGGTGTCCCGTACCTCGTGGAGTGCGCGGGCCGGCTCGCCGGCGGCGGCATCGTCGACACCATCCAACTCGCCTACCCCGTACAGCTCATGCGCAGCTACTACGAGGTGCTGAAGGGCGAGGCGCCGCCCGCCGAACTGCCCCGGCGGGCCAAGGGCGGAGCCGCCGTACGGTTCCTGGCCGCCGGACCGGGCCGGGTTGCGGCCGTGCACGGCGTCGATGCCGCCCGGCGGGTCGACGGCGTGTTCCTGGTCGCGGTCACCGCCGAGCCGGGGGACCGGTTCACGGGGCTGCGCCATTCCTGGGACCGGGCGGGGATCGTCATGGCCACCGCCGACAGCTCTGCCGAGGCACTGCGGCGCGCGGAGGCCGCCGCGGCCGAGGTCCGGATCGACATCGAGGAGGAAGCGTGACGGTGCGGGAGGTCGGGGTGCTGGCGATCGGCGCGGGCCCGGCGAATCTGGCGCTCGCGGTGGCCATCGAGGAGTCGGGCTCACCCGAACTGGCGGACGGAACACTGCTGTTGGAACAGAGTCCGGACATCAAATGGCAGCGTGACCTGCTGATGCCGTGGGCGCGCAGCCAAGTGTCCTTCCTGAAGGACCTGGTGACGCTGCGCAATCCGTCGAGCAGGTTCACGTTCCTCAACTTCCTGCACGAGCAGGGACGGCTGGACGAGTTCATCAACCTGGGCACCTTCCACCCGTACCGGTGGGAGTTCTCCGACTACCTCCAGTGGGTCGCCACCTCGCTGAAGCGGGTGCGGATCCGGTACGGGGCCCGGGCCGCGCGGATCGACCCGGTGCCGGCCGCGGACGGCTCGGTCTCCGGGTGGAGCGTGCTGCTGACCGACGGGGACGAGATCCGCTGCCGGGACCTCGTGGTCGGCGGCGGCCGCGACCCGCGCGTACCGGAGGTCTTCGCCGGCCTGCCGGCCGACCGGCTGATCCACAGCGCCCAGTACCGCACCCGGATCGGGAAGATCCCGAAGGACGAACCGGTCCGCGCCGTGGTCGTCGGCGGGGCGCAGAGCGCCGCGGAGATGTTCTACGCGCTGCACGAGAACCTTCCGCAGAGCCGGGTGACCATGCTGGTGCGGTCGATCGGGCTGCAGAACTACCAGACGAGCAAGTTCGTGAACGAGCTGTTCTTCCCCTCGTTCGTGGACGAGTTCTACGACAGCCCGGCGGAGGTCCGGGCGCAGGTCCTCGACGAGATGCGGCTGACGAACTACGCCGGTCTGGCGCCGCCGTTCCTCGACGAGCTGTACACGATGCTCTACCGGCAGAAGGCCCTGGGCCGGCAGCGGTCCGAGGTCCGCGCCATGACCGAGGTCGTCGGCGCCCGCGTCGAGGACGGGGGCGGGGACGTCGTACTCGACCTGCGGGACCGGCTGAGCGGCAAGACCGAGCCCCTGCGCTGCGACCTCGTACTCCTCGGCACCGGCTACGACCCCAGAAAGCCCGCCCTCGTACGGGAGTTGGCCGCCAGGGCCGGGATCGACGAGGTCGAGGTCAGCCGGGCCCACCGGGTGAACCTCGGGGAGTCGGCCCGGGGCGCCGTCTACCTCCAGGGCGTCAACGAGGAGACCCACGGCATCGCCGACTCCCTCATCAGCGTCCTCGCGAACCGCTCGCACGACATCCTCACCGACCTGCTCGCCCGCCGCGGCGCGACCACGGGGGGTGCCCGGTGACCGCCGACACGGGAACGCTGCTGGTCATCGGCAGCGGGCTGAAGGTGTACCGCGAGTACCTCGTCGCGCCGATCCGCCGCCGCGCCCGCGCGGCCGGCCTGGACATGGTGCTGCTCAACAACCTCAACCCCACCTGGCAGCACGAGTACTTCGACGAGATCATCGTCGCCAACGTCTTCGACTCCGAGGCGATGGGCGCGGCGGCCCGCGAGGTCGCCGCACGCCGCCGCATCGTCGGCCTGATGTGCTGGGACGAACCGCTGGTCCTGGACGCCGGGCTCCTCGCCGCCGAGTTCGGGGTGCCGGGGCTGTCCGTGCCCGGCGTACGCGGCTGCCGCGACAAGCAGCTCACCCGGGCCGAGCTCACCGCGGCGGGCCTGTACCAGCCGGGGTTCGAGCTGACCACCACCGCCGCGCAGGCCAGGGCGGCGGCCGAACGGATCGGCTACCCCGTCGTGGTCAAACCGCGCGCGATGGGCGCCAGCATCGGCGTCGTGTTCGCCGCCGACGGGGCCGAGCTGGACGCGGCCTTCCGGATCGCCCTGGCCGCCAGCGAGGTCGACCCGGGGCCCTACCGGGCGAGCGCCATCGTCGAGGGGTACGCGCCCGGGCCGGAGATCAGCATCGACGGCGCCGTCCACAAGGGCGAGTACCTCCCGCTGTTCGTGGCCCGCAAACACAGCAGCGACCAGCCGTACTTCGAGGAGGTCGGGCACCTCGTCGACGCGGCCGACCCGCTCATGGCGGACGCCGAGCTGATGCGCACCCTGGCCCGCGCGCACCAGGTGCTCGGCATCAAGGACGGCATCACCCACAGCGAGGTCCGGCTGACCGACCGCGGCCCGCTGATCATCGAGGTCAACGGCCGGCTCGGCGGGGACCTGATCCCCTTCCTCGGCCGCACCGCCACCGGCATCGAGCCCGGCGAGGTGCTGTTCGACGTGGCCACCGGGCAGCGGCCGGACACCCGGCCCACCCGGCGGGCGGTCGCCGGCATCCGGTTCGGCTACCCCGAGCGGGACTGCCTGCTGCGCTCGGTCACCGTGCCGGCCGAGGCGCCCGGCCTGGTCGCCGCCGCGCCGATGGCCGAGCCCGGCACCACCCTGCGGCTGCCCCCGGGCGGCTACCTAGCACGCCACTCCTTCGTGGTGTGCGAGGCCGACGACACCCGGGCCTGCCTGGACCGGCTCGACGCGGCGGCCGCGCTCGTCGAGCTGGACGGGGAACCGATCGGCCCGCCGGATCCGGACGCGCCGTTCGAGATGCCGGCCGGCCTGCTCGACGTAGACGAATGACCACCACGCACCCGAGGGGGAACGCATGAGCACGACCCGGAACCCGGGCACCGAAGCACCCACGACCGCAGCAGAGATCCTGGAGCGGGCCAAGGCCCTGGCTCCGCGGTTGCGGGAACGGTCGGCGGAGATCGAACAGGCCCGGCAACTCCCGCCGGACGTCGTGGACATGCTGCGTGGCACCGGAGTGTTCCGGATGTGCTTCGGGCCCGAGTGGGGCGGTCCCGAGCTGACGTCGGTGCAGCAGGCCGAGGTCGTGGAAACGCTGGCCTACGGGGACGCCTCGGCCGGCTGGTGCGCGGCGATCGGCGCGATGACAGGCGCGATCAGCAACTTCCTGGACCCGGCCGTGGTCAAGGAGGTGTTCCCGAGCCTGGACATGATCACCGCCGGGCTGATCGCGCCGGCCGGGCACGCCGAGCGGGTACCCGGCGGCTTCCGGCTGACCGGCCGGTGGTCGTTCGGCAGCGGGATCACCCATGCCGACTGGGTGACCTCCGGGGCGTTCATCTACCAGGACGGCAAGCCGTGGGCGAGTCCGGACGGCAGCAACGCGCACGCGTCGCGCCAGTTCCTGGTGCCGGCCCACGAGGTCGGGGTCGTCGGGAACTGGGACACCACCGGCCTGTGCGGCAGTGGGAGCAGCGACTACACGATCACCGACGTGTTCGTGCCCGAGGAGCACACCTACACCTTCTACAAGGTGCGGGGCCGCACCGACACCCCGATCGCCCAGCCCGACTCCTTCATGCGCAGCCTGTGTGCGGTGCCGCTCGGGGTGGCCAGAGCCGCCCTGGACCACGCCCGCGAGACCGCGCTCACCCGGGTGGACAAGATGACCGGCACGCCGTGGGCGGACACCTTCCGCGTGCAGGTCACCCTCGCCGAGTGCGAGGCGGAGTTCAACGCCGCCCGCAGCGGCGTCCACAGCAGCTCGCAGCGGCACTGGGACGTACTGGCGGCAGGCGGCACCCTGGACGACCTCACCGCCACCGAGCGGGCCGCGTCCTCGCTCGCCTGGGTGCACGCCTTCCGTACCTCGCGGGCGATCGTGAACCGGCTCTACGACCTGCTCCAGGCCTGGTCCATCAACCGGTCCTCGCCGATGGACCGCTGGATGCGCGACACCGCGACCATGTGCCAGCACGTCGCCGCCTCGGACCTGATCCTCGAATCCGGCGGTGCCTACCTGCTGGGCAGGCCGCCCAAGTTCCGGATGAGCCTCGGCATCGTCAAGTAGGGCCAAGTGAAAGGCGATCACATGACCATGACCGGGACCCCGGGGGCCCAGGTGCCCGCCGCGGCGGCGGAGCTCCTCGCCCGCGCGAAGGAGCTGGCGCCGCTGCTGCGGGAGCGGTCGGCGGAGATCGAAGAGGCGCGGCGGCTGCCGGCGGACGTGGTGGACATGCTGCGCGACGCCGGGGTGTTCCGGATGGCCTTCGGCCGTGAGCTGGGCGGCCTGGCCCTGACCACGGTGGAGCAGACCCGGGTCGTCGAGACGCTGGCGTACGGGGACGCCTCTGCGGCCTGGTGCGCGGTGATGGGCGCGAGCGGCGGCGTCTTCAGCGCCTTCCTCGACGAGAGGGTGGCCAAGGAGATCTTCCCGACCCCGGACACGATCATGGCCGGGCTGCTGCAGCCGACGGGTCACGCCGAGCGGGTTGCGGGCGGCTTCCGGCTCTCCGGCCGCTGGTCGTTCGGCAGCGGGATCACCCATTGCGACTGGGTGACCTCGGGTGCGTTCGTCTACCAGGACGGCAAGCCGTACGCGAGCCCGGACGGCAGCAATCCGCACGAGTCGCGGCAGTTCCTCGTGGACCGGGCCCAGGTGGAGGTCATCGACAACTGGCACACCATGGGGATGCGCGGCACCGGCAGTTGCGACTACACGATGGACGACGTCTTCGTCCCCGAGGAGCACACGTACAGCTTCGGCAAGGTACGGGGCCGGCCCGGCCCCCTCGCCCAGCCGGACGCGTTCACGCGCAGCATGTGCGGCGTGGCGCTCGGGGTGGCCCGGGCCGCCCTGGACCATGCGCGGGAGATCGCCCGGACCCGGGTCGACCGGATGACCGGCGTGGCGTGGAAGGACCACTTCCGGGCCCAGGTCACGCTCGCCGAGTGCGAGGCGGACTTCCTCGCCACCCGGGGCGCGGTGTACGGGAGCCAGCGGCGCCAGTGGGAGGTGCTGGCCGCCGGGGGCACCCTGGACGACCTCACTCCCGAGGAGCGCGCCGCGTCGCCGCTCGCCTGGGTGCACGCCTTCCGTACCTCGCGGTCGATCGTCGGCCGGCTCTTCGACCTGCTCCAGGCCTGGTCGATCCACCAGTCCTCGCCGATGGACCGCTGGATGCGCGACACCACCACCATGTGCCAGCACGCCACCGCGCAGGACCGCATTCTCCAGTCGGCCGGCGCCTATCTGCTCGGCTCGGAACCCGAATTCGGCATCTGCCTCGGCATCGTCAAGTAAGGGGAGAAGAACCGATGGGCAGAGGTCTCGTGTCACTGGTCAATCCCAACAAGGTGCATCCGCCGATCGCGCCCTACGCGCTCGACGTGCTCACCACCTCGTTGGAGGCCGCCGACTTCGACGTCGAGGTGGTCGACCTGACGTTTCACCGGGAGGACTGGAAGTCGTACCTCTGCGAGTACTTCGGGGCGCGCAGCCCCCTGCTCGTGGGCGTCACCATACGCAACACCGACACGGTCTACGCCTTCGAGCAGCGCCCCTTCATCGGGGAGCACAAGGAGATCATCACCGAGATCAGGCGGCTGACGGACGCGCCGATCGTCGGCGGCGGCATCGGCTTCTCCTCCATGCCCTTCGCGCTGGTCGACTACTTCGGGATCGATTTCGGCGTCAAAGGCCCCGGCGAGCAGATCATCTGCGATCTCGCCGACGCGCTGGTCACCGGCCGCGACACGGGGACGGTGTCCGGGCTGCTGCGCAACACGGGGGAGGGGGTCACCCGCGTACCGCCGCCGGCGCTCACCCCGGCGCTCACCCAGGCACTCACCCCGGCACCCCGGCGCACCGCGCCGCCGCTGCCCGGCGGGCAGTTCGAGGACCGGGTGTGGCAGGTGGACCGGGCCGGGACGTACCGGCGCCGCTCCGGCACGCCGCACAAGGTGGACAACCTGCTGTACTACCAGCGCGGCGGGTTGGCCGGCATCCTCACCAAGAACGGCTGCACCTACCGCTGTTCGCACTGCGTCGAGCCGGATGCGAAGGGCACCCGGTTCGGCCGGCGCGACATCGCCGCCGTGGTCGACGAAATGCAGTCGCTCGCCGCGCAGGGAATCCTCGACCAGCACACCACCGACAGCGAGTTCAACCTGTCCATCCATCATGCGAAGAACCTGCTGCGCGAGATAGTCCGGCGCAAACACGCCGACCCCGGCAATCCGCTGAACGAGCTGAGGCTGTGGGTCTACTGCCAGCCCTCGCCGTTCGACGAGGAGTTCGCGGAGCTGCTCGCGGCCGCGGGGTGCCGCGGGGTGAACGTCGGCTCCGACCACGTGCGCCAGGACATGCTGCGCGGCTGGAAGGTCACGGAGAAGGGCACCACGTACTACTCCTTCGCCGACACCGAGAACCTGGTCCGGCTGTGTCACGCCAACGGCATGATGACGATGGTCGAGGCGTTGTTCGGGATGCCGGGCGAGACCGCGCAGACCATGCGCGAATGCGTCGAGGCGTTCATGGCGCTGGACGCCACCGTGACCGGGTTCTCGCTGGGGCTGCGGCTCTTCCCGTACACGCCGCTCGGCATCGCGATCGCCGAGGAGTGCGACGGGGTGCGGACGGTGCCGGGACTCCAGTCGAATACGGCCACCGAGCCGATCGTGCTGAAGCCGCTCGCCCGGTGTTCGGGACCGGTGGAGTACGAGCGGCAGTTCATGTTCGACGCCTCGGGGAACTTCCGCCTCGTCTGCTACTTCTCGCCGGATCTTCTGGAGGACGCCGAAACGGTCGACGACCCGTCCGGGCTGCGGCGCCGCTCCGTGGAACTGCTCTGGGAGCTCGTCGACCGCTCCGACCACCACAGAGTCATGCTGCCGACGCTGGCGGGCATGAGCGAGCACGACAACAACTATGCGGACAATCCGTTCCTGACCAGTCTCAGCGGACTCGGATACACCGGAGCGTTCTGGGCGCATTGGCGGGACCGGGAAGAAATTCTCCGCCAGGCACAAGAGGTAGAAATGGCAGAGTCCGCAGAAAAGTGACGTGGCCGGATGTGAATGTCGTTGCCGACATGGTTATCGCGCCATACGGATATCCCCCCGACCGTTGCGGTAAGGCTGGCCCGTGCACCATTCTGGTAACGGCCGGTCGGCCTTGAGCCACCGCAAAAGATCGAGTCGGGGGGAAGGTAGAAATGCATCAGACGACAGACATCAAGGGGCTGCTCCGGCCACTCTCGTCACAGGGTGAGACGCGAAGGGACTTCGCCGGCCGGGGGTGGCCCGAGGGGGACCTCGCGGTCGTCGCCAGACCCCTCGCCACCATCACCGTCGTCCTCGCCGACGCGCAGCCGGCGATCCGCCACGGGGTGCGTTCCGTGCTGGAGCGGTCCGGAGGGATATCCGTCGTCGGCGAGGCCGCCACGGCGGACGAGGTGATGGCGGAGACCTCCCGCTGCCGGCCCGATGTCCTCGTGGTCGACCCGCTCATGGACGAGCGCGCCGGGACGCGGGTGATATCCGAGGTGCTGAGATTATGGCCCGAAACGGGCATCCTCGTCTTCAGCTCGGTCGACGACGACCGGGTCATCACCGCGGCGCTCCAGGCCGGTGCGCGCGGCTACCTGTTCAAATTCGCCGACGCGGACCAGATCCTGCGCGGTATCCAGGCCGTGGCGGCCGGTGAGGGCATCGTCGACAAGTCGATCGCGAACCGGCTCGGGGCGCTGATGGGCCCGGCGCCCGCCGGGCAGTACGGCTACCCCTTCCCCCAGCTGACCAACCGGGAGCGGGACGTCCTGGAACGCATCGCCGCCGGCAAGTCGAATGCCGCCATCGCCCGGGAGCTCGTTCTCGCGTCCAAGACCATCAGCAACCGAGTCTCCGCGATATTCGCAAAACTCGGTGTGGCCGATCGGTCCCAGGCCATCGTGCTCGCCCGGGACGCGGGTCTGGGGCAAGGCTGATCCGGCAGATTCCCTTTCGACTGGGGAACAATTCCCCTGTCGGAGGGGAATCACCTGCTCCTAACCTGGCCGACGTCGCCCTCACCGGAATGCGGAAATTCTTGAATTTCGGTGCACCCGGCAAACAAAGACGTCGATCGGAGCGGAAAGTTGACCGACCGGGAACAGCCCGACGTGGACATCCGCACAGCGGAGCCGGAGCAGCTGCTCCGGGAGCACGGCCTGGACCTCAAGCTCCTGTACCCGTGGCCGGGTCTGGAAGCACCGTTCCGCGGAGCCTGGTGCGTCCTGCGCCCCGGCGACGTGTCCGAGGCGCACGCCCACCACGAACGCGAGATGTTCATCGCCATGGCCGGCCGCGCCGAGGTGGTCTGCAACGGCCGGCGCAGGCAGCTCGCCGCGGGGGACATCGCGCTGATGAAGGGCGGAATCGAGCACCACATCGTCAACGGACACGACGAGGACTTCTCCTACTACGCGATCTGGTGGGGCCGGAGCATGTCGGCCGAGTTCCTCGCGGCCACGGGCGATGCCACGTGATCGACTACGACGGCCGCAGGTTCCGCAAACCGCAGGGCGACGTCCGGACCGTCGCCGTCTACCACCAGCAGGGCGACCTGGTCTGGGGAGAGGTCCTCGGCGGCGAGGTGCGGCGGGGCTGGACCGTCGGCACCTGCACCCCCGACGGCACCCTCTCCATGGGCTACACCCTCGTGTTCGCGACCGGCGAGGTGGTCTGCGGACGCACCGTCAACACCCCCGAGGTGGCCGAGGACGGCCGCCTGCGGCTGCGCGAGGTCTGGGAGCGCTACGGACCGCACGCCGCGACCGGGATCTCCTACATCGAGGAGGTCCGGTGAACGGCGCGTCCGAGGCGGACTGGCAGCGGCTGGAGAAGACCGTGGCGGGCCGCGTCCTGCGGCCCGGCGACGCCGGCTTCCGCGCCGCCGGCGCTCCCTTCAACACCCGCTTCGCCTCCACCACCCCGCAGGGCGTCGTGTCCGCGGCGAACGAGGCCGACGTACGCCGCGCCCTCGCATGGGCCCGCGACACCGGCGTCGGCCTCGTCGCCCGCAGCGGCGGCCACAGCTACGCCGGCCACTGCGTCTCCACCGGCCTCGTCGTCGACCTCAGCGCGCTGAACTCCGTGTCCGCCGACGGCTCCACCGGGCTCGTCACGGCCGCCGGCGGGGCCCGCATGGCCGAGGTCTACGCCGCGCTCCAGCCCCACGAGATGGCGTTCGCCCTGGGCAACGGCGCCTCGGTCGGCATCGCGGGCCTCACGCTCGGCGGCGGCTCCTCCTCCACCTCGCGCAAGCTCGGCCTCACCGCGGACGCCCTCGTACGCACCACCCTCATGACGGCCGACGGACAAGTGCTGACCTGCGACGCCCAGGAGAATCCGGACCTGTACTGGGCCTGCCGCGGCGGCGGAGGCGGGAACTTCGGCATCAACCTCTCCTTCACCTTCCGGGCCACCGCGGTGCCGGACGTCTCCACCTGCCTGCTGCTGTGGGACGGGGCCGACGCCCTCGCCGCCTTCGCCGCGGTACAGCGGGCCGCGGGGCACGCACCGGACGAGTTCTCGGTCCGCCTCGGCGTCAGCACCGCCGCCGGCGAGGACCCCGTCGTGTCGGCCGTCGGACTGCACCTCGGCCCCGCGAGCGAGCTGCGGGAACTGCTGGCCCCCGTCCTCGCGGCCACCCGGCCCGTGCGCGAGGACATCGCCGACCGCACGTTCTGGGAGGCCAAGGACTACCTGCTGCACGAGACCTCGGCCGGGGCGTTCGCCGTACGGACGAACTTCGCCGCCGGGCCGCTGCCCGCCGAGGCCGTGGCCGCCGTCCTCGCCCGGCTCGCCCGCTGGCCGGGCAGCGACAACCCGGACGGCTGCGGACTGGCCCTCTACACCTGGGGCGGCGCGATCAACCGGGTGGCCCCGGCCGACACCGCTTTCGTCCACCGGGACGCACAGTTCCTGGTCAGCATGGACACCTCCTGGGCCGAACACGACAGCCCGGCCACCGTCGCCGCGAACCTGCGCTGGCTGGCGGAGCTGCGGGAGGCGCTCGCGCCGTACGTGGGCGAGGGCGCCTACCAGAACTTCATCGACCCCGACCTGCCGGACTGGCGCACCGCGTACTACGGCGCCAACTATCCGCGGCTCGTGGAGATCAAGAAGTGGGTGGACCCGGAGGGCTTCTTCTCCTTCGGCCAGGCCATCGGATCATGAAGGCACGGTGTTTTCTCCCCCGGCCTGGGTAGGCGGCCCGCATGAGCGAGGACACCCGCACGCTGATCCTCGGCGGCGGGACGCGGAAGGCCGTCACCCGGTGCCGGGACTTCACCCGGCGCGCGCTGGCCGAATGGCAGTGGATCACGGATGCGGACGACGCGGAGAGCCCGTACGACCCGGACCGGCAGGAGGCCGCAGAAGACGTCCTCCTCCTGGTCTCCGAACTCGTCGGCAACGCCTGCCTGCACGCGGGCGGCCCCAGTGAACTGGTGCTGCGCCGCACCCCCGCGCGGCTGCGGATCGAGGTCGGCGACGGGAGCCCCGAGCACCCCCGTCGCCTGCGGACCGCCGGATCCGCCCTTCCCGGCGGCCACGGCCTGCTCATCCTGGACCGGCTCGCCCGGAGCTGGGGCTGCGAGCCCTACGGCTACGGGCGGACCGGCAAGACGGTGTGGGCGGAAGTCCCGACGCCGCTCACGGCTGCGCAGGCCCCTCCGGCGGATCCTCCAGGAGGCCTGTCCGCAGACCGGCCAGCGTCCGGTTGAGCAGCCGCGAGACGTGCATCTGCGACAGCCCCAGCCGCTCGCCGATCTCGGACTGGGTCAGCCCGTCGCCGAAGCGCAGCGAGAGCAGCGTGCGCTCCCGCTCGGACAATTCGGCCAGGAGCGGCTTGAGCGACTCCAGACACTCGATCGTGTCGTACGCCGTCTCCTCCGCGCCGAGCGAGGGCCGGTCGGCGTACGTGGTGCGGTCGCCGTCCTCCTGCGCGGGCGCGTCCAGAGAGCGCGCGGAGTACGCGTGCGCCGCCTTCTGCCCCTCCACGAGCTCCTCGGGCGTGACGTGCAGACTCCCCGCCATCTCGGCTTCCGTGGGCTCGCGGCCCAGGTCCTGCTCCAGGGCGTCATGCGCCTTCGCGGCGTCGATCCGCAGCTCCTGGAGCCGCCGGGGCACCTTGACGGCCCAACTGGTGTCGCGGAAGAACCGCTTGATCTCGCCGACGATGGTCGGCATCGCGAAGGTCGTGAACTCCACCCCGCGCTCCGGGTCGAACCGGTTGATCGCCTTGATCAGGCCGATCGTCCCGACCTGGACGATGTCCTCCATCGGCTCGCTCCGGCCGCGGAAGCGGCGGGCGGCGTATTTCACCAGGCTGAGGTTGAGCTCGACGAGGGTGTTGCGGACGTACGAGTACGCTGCGCTCCCCTCGTCCAGGCTCCGCAGCCGGTGGAACAGTGCCCCCGACAGCGACCGGGCCTCGCCGGTGCTCACACTCAGCGGGTCCTGCGGAATGCGTTCGGTGACCTCTGCGTACCTCATCTCGGCTCCTCCGACGGGTGGTCGCGCCACTGCGGTGCGGCCGTCTCGTGAGCTGTTCTCGGTACATATACCCCCCTCCCGGCCGGATGAAGCCGCTCGATCGGGGAAGCGGGAAGCGCAGCTCAGAGCCCTGCTTCCGGGGACCGCAGCGACTGGCGGACCGCCCAGACGACAGAGACCAGCGGTACCGCGACCACCGCGCCCAGCACGCCCGCGGCAATGGCCCCCGCCACCACCGACAGGGCCACGACCACCGGGTGCAACCGCACCGCCCAGCTCATCAGCATCGGGTGCAGCACATGCCCCTCGATCTGCCCGATGATCACGATCAGGGCGACCACGAGCGCGGCGATCAGCGGCCCCTTCGCCGCCAGCGCGACCACCACGGCCACCGCGAGGGCGACCGGGGAGCCGATCAGCGGGACGAACGCGGCGAAGAACTCCAGCAGCGCGAGCGGCACGGCCAGCGGGACGCCCAAGGCATACAGCGCCACCCCCACCAGAATGGCGTTGGTCGCCGCGACCAGCACGATCCCGTGGGTGTACCCGGTGAACGTCCGCCACGCGGCCCGGCCCGCGACCGAGATGCGCTGCTGCGCGCCCTTCGGGAACTGGGAGCACACCCAGCGCCACTGCCGGTCACCCGAGTAGATGAAGAAGACCGAGCAGAACATCGACAGCGCCACCACGGTCAGGGCCTGCACCAGGCGCCCCGCACCGCTCACGGCCGTGCTGAGCAGGCTCGCCCGGTGGCTGGAGAGGTAGTCGCCGATCCGGTCCCGCAGATCGCCCAGCGCGTGCGGGCTCAGCCGCAGGGGCGGCCGCTCCAGCAGGGGCTCCAGCCGGTCCAGCCCCGCCCGGAACTCCGCCACCAGGGAGTTCCACTCCGCGGCGATCGTCTCCCCGACGAAGGCGAGCGCGCCGAGCGCGAGCACGATGCTGCCGAGGAGCGAGCAGGCCACGGCGAGGGAGCGGGGGATCCACCGGGCCAGCAGATCGGCCACCGGGCGCAGCAGCGCGGACGCGACCAGGCCGAGGAAGACGGCCACAGCGAGCTCGTGGAACCGCCCCAGCACCATGAACACCGTGTACACGACCGCGCCGACCACCAGTAGCCGCCAGGAGTACGCCGCGGCCGTCCGCAGCAGGGGCGACACGGACGCGTACGGCCGCTCCACCGGCCTCCCGCCCGGGCGGCGGCCGAGGGCCCGGGCGCGCCGGACGGCCACCCGGGAGCGCGGTGCCCCCGTAGGCGCCCCACCCGTACGCTCCTCGCCCGGACGGGACGCCGGCCGGCCTGCGGATCGCCTGGTCATGTACCGCCTCTGCCGATGGCCCGATGGGTGCATTTCCCTGTGAACTGCCACGCTGGAATCGGCACCCCACGTAACCGGAGCCAGATTCGCCCGAAGGAACCGCCGAATGCCCGCGCCCGAAGCGGGGTGGCCGCCCCTGCATGAGGCCGCCCCGCCCGGGCAGACGCAAGGCCCACGGACCGGACCACGAAGGACCGCCGCCGTGGGTGCCGTGGGTGCCGTGGGCGCCGGGGATTTCAGAACTCGAGGCAGGAGTCCGACGCGACATGATCACGGTCGGGGTTGAGGAGGAGTACGTCCTGCTGGATCCGATCACCCATCTGCCCGTGTCCCGGGCGGAGGAGGTGCGGACAGCGGCCGGCCTGGGCCCGTTCGTGGACGCCGGCGAGGTACAGAACGAGCTGCTCCAGGCCCAGATCGAGGTCGCCACACCCGTCTGCACGGACCTGGACGAGGTCGCCGGCCACTTGCTGAGGCTGCGGCACGCCGTCGGTTCCGCCGCCGAGGAGTACGGCTGCCTCCTCGCCACCTCCGCCGCGGCCCCGCTGCGGGACGCGGAACCGGTCCCGGTCACCCGCAAGCCCCGGTACCTCCGGATGCGGGAGGAAGCCCGCCGCCTCGTCGACGAGCAGCTGATCAACGGCATGCACGTACACGTCGGAGTACCCGACCGGGAGACGGGCGTGGCGGTCCTCAACCGGCTGCGGGTCTGGCTGCCGACCCTGCTGGCCATGTCGGCGAACTCGCCGCTGTGGGACGGGCGCGACACGGGCTTCGCCAGCTGGCGCACGATCGTCTTCGGCCGCTGGCCGGTCAGCGGCCCGACGCCGTGCTTCCGTACGCTCGCCGACTACGAGGAACGCGCCGATGCGCTCGTGGACGCGGGGGTGATCGCCGACCGGGGCCAGCTCTACTGGCAGGCCAGGCTGTCCGAGCGCTATCCCACGGTGGAGGTGCGCTGCCTCGACGTACAGCTGGACGCCACCGACGCGGTGCTGCTCACGGGGATCGTCCGAGCGCTGGTCAGTACCGCGATCGCCGAGGAGAAGGCGGGAGCCGCGCCCGTCGCGTGCTCGCACGAGCTGCTCCAGGCGGCCATGTGGCACGCGGCCCGGCACGGCCTCGACGGGGCCCTGGTGGACCCGCACGGCCGTCGGCGCAGCGCCGGAGACGTGCTGTCGCTGCTGATGGGGCACATCACGCCCGCCCTGGAGGAGGCCGGGGACCAGCGCGAGGTCGGCTCCCTGCTGCACCGGCTCCTCAGGGAGGGCACGCCCGCGGACCGCCAGCGCCGGGCCCTCGCGGACGGGGGCATCGCGGCCCTCGCCGATCTGATCACCGGGCAGGGCGCAGGGAGCGGCCGCTGAGCAGGCCGCGGCGGTGCCCGGCCGACGTGCGGGGCGGTGGCCCCGACGGGACGATGGGCTGGACGAGGGACGGAGCGTGTGTGGTGGAGATTTCTACGAGGGAGGTCTTCGGCGCGCCGTGCTGGGTCAGCCTGATGGCCCGCGATCTCCAGGGAACCCAGCAGTTCTACGGCGCTGTCCTCGGCTGGAAGTTCCGGCCCGCCCGGCTGGGCGAGGGCTGGACCGTGGCCGAGCTGGACGGGGTGCCGGTGGCCGGCGTCGGCACGCTGACCTCCGACCTGCCGGTCGCCGCGGCGTGGACCCCGTACTTCGCCGTCGACGACGCCGACGAGGTCGCGGACCGGATCCGCGAGCGCAGCGGCACCGTCGCGGTCGGCCCGGTCTCCTTCCCCTCCGGCGGCCGCGGCGCGCTGGTCGCCGACCGGGACGGCGCCGTCTTCGGGATCTGGGCGGGCGGGGTGTCCGCCGACTGGCGGGTGGGCCGCGGCCCGGCACCGGCCTGGCTGGAACTGCGGACCAGGGACGCCTTCGAGGCGGCGATCTTCTACGGCGAGGTGCTGGAGTGGGCCACCGGCCGTCCCGGGTGCTGCGAGGTCTCGTACGAGGACGACCAGGTCGTCCTGCGTCAGGCGGGCGACCCCGTGGCCCGCCTGAACGGCGGGATCACCGAGGCCACGACGCACGCACCGCAGACCAGACCCCGCTGGCACGTCTACTTCCGCGTACCGGACCTCGACGAGGCCATCGAGGCGGCCACCACCTCCGGCGGGGCCACGCTGTCGACCATCATGTCGAGCGCCACCGACCGCTGGGTCAGCCTCCGCGACCCCGAGGGCGCGATGTTCACGCTCACCACGACCCGCCCGGAACCCGAGACCCCCTGATCACGCCCCGGCGAGCCGGAACGCCTCCGCCGGGGTCACCGGATCGCCCACCGCGACCCCGTGCAGGACGTGCGCCAGGACCTCCGCCCCGCGCACGACCCGGGGGCCCGGCCGGTTGAAGTACGCCGGCCCGTCGAGCACCCACACCTCCCCGGCCCGTACCGCGGGCAGCTCCGCCCAGCCCGGCAGCGAGGTGAGCAGCTCCCGCTCCCGCACGGTGCGCTCCGGGCTGAACCCGCAGGGCAGCAGGAGCAGCACGTCCGGACGTGCCGCCCGGACCGCCTCCCAGTCCATGGGCCGGGTGTGCTCGCCCGGCGCGGCGATCAGCGCCTCGCCGCCCGCGGACGCGATCTGCTCAGGCACCCAGTGCCCGGCCGGCCAGAGCGGATCGAGCCACTCGACGGCCACCACCCGCGGCCGCGGCCGGCCCGCGGTCCGGGCCCGTACGGCCTCCAGCCGGGCCACGAGTGCGGCCCGGCGTTCCGTCGCGGCCTCCCGTACGCCCAGCAGCTCGCCCACGGTGACCAGGCAGTCCAGTACGTCGCCGAGGGTGCGCGGTTCGAGGCTCAGCACCCGGGGCCCGCCGTCCAGCACGCGCACCGCCCGGCTCACCCCCGCGTACGAGACGGCGCAGACGTCGCACAGGTCCTGGGTCAGCACCACGTCGGGCGCGAGGGCGCCCAGCGCCTCGGTGTCGAGCGTGTACAGGGAGGAGCCGCTGTGCGCGGCGCCGCCGACCGCCGCGGAGATCTCCCGGCTGCTCAGAGCGTCCGAGGAGAACTCGGCGGCGGTCACCACCGCCGCCCCGGCCACGGCGCCGGGCGGCCAGTCGCACTCGTGCGTACGGCCCACCAGATCGGCGGCCAGCCCGAGCTCGGCCACGATGTCGGTGGCGGCGGGAAGCAGGGAGACGATGCGCATGCCCCGAGCCTAAGGGGGTGTCCCGTGCGTCCGTACGGGTGCGCCGGGTCAGACCTGGGCGGCTCCGCCGTCCACGAACAGTTCGATGCCCGTGATGTAGCTGCTCTCCTCCGAGGCGAGGAAAAGCGCCGCCGCGGCCACTTCCTCCGGGCGGCCGGTCCGGCCCAGCGGGACCCCGGACGTGACCTCCTCCAGGATCGCGGCGGGCGCCCGCGCCAGTGCGGGAGTGTCGATCGGGCCCGGGCTGAGCGCGTTCACCCGGATCCCGCGCCCCGCGAGCTCCAGCGCCATGCTGCGCGCCATCGACCGTACGGCCGCCTTCGTGGCGCCGTAGACGCCGAACCGGGTGGACCCCGACGAGCCGGCGGTCGAGCCGACCAGGATGACCGAGCCGCGCTCCCCGAACAGCGGCAGCGCCCGCTGCACGGTGAAGAACGTCGCGCGGAAATTCAGGTCCGAGACGATGTCGAACTGCTCCTCGGTGAACTCGGCGACGCCGCCCGCCCTTCCACCGCCCGCGTTGGTCACCAGGACGTCGATCGCCCTGCCTTCGGCGGCGACCGCCGCGTACAGCCGCTCCAGGTCCGCCGACCGGGTGACATCGCCCGGGACCCCGACCGCGCCGCTCCCCAATTCCTCCACCGCAGCAGCGAGTTCGGCCTCGCGGCGGCCCGTGACGAACACCCGGGCGCCCTCCCGTACGAACCGGTGCGCCGTCGCCAGTCCGATGCCGGCGGACCCGCCGGTGACCACCGCGACCTTGCCGTCGAGCTGTCCCATGACCGCAGAGGGTCGGGCAGTGCCCCGAGGAAGTCAAGGCACGGGCGCGGTGCACGTGGCTTGGGCCGGGTGGCCCACCGCGCTCGCGGGCCGCGGCCCGGCGGTGTCCGCTGGCAGGGTGAAGCAGGCGTTCCCCCTGCCCGGCCGCTGGTGGTGGACGGGACTCCCCCCGGCCGCGGGCGCCGCCGTCATGGCCGCCGGCATCCTCTCCGTAGGCCTGCACCTGATCGGGTTCGACGGGCTGTCCCTCGCCGCGCTGGTCCTCGCCGCCGCGCTGTGGCTCGTACTCGCCGCCGACTTCACCACCCGGCTCGTGGGCGACCGGGGCCGCTTCCAGGCCGAGGCCGACACCCCGGCCGCCCTGGCGGCCGTGGCCGCCACGACCGTGCTCGGCACCCGGATCTCCCTGCTGGGGTGGCAGGGGCTCGCCGCCGCCCTGCTGGTGCTGGCGGCCGTGCTCTGGCCCGGACTGCTCATCACCGTCGTACGGCACTGGGAAAGGCGGGTGCCCGGCGCCGCGTTCCTCGTCTGCGTCGCCACCCAGGGTCTCGCCGTCCTGGCCGCGACCCTGGCCGCCGCCGTCCACCGCGACTGGCTCGCCCGGGCGGCGCTGGCCGCCTTCTGCCTCGGCCTGCTGCTGTACGCGGTCGCCCTCGTACGCTTCGACTTCCGCGAGGTGCTGCGGGGCGCGGGCGACCACTGGGTGGCCGGCGGCGCGCTCGCCATCTCGGCGCTGGCGGGATCGAAGCTCACGGCATCACCGGTATGGACCGGTTCGGCGCACACGGCGCTGCGCATCGCCACGCTGGTGACGCTCACCCTGTCCCTCGGCTGGTACGTGCTCCTGCTCGCCGCCGAGCTACGCCGGTGGCGGCCGCACTACGACATCCGGCGCTGGGCGACCGTCTTCCCCCTCGGCATGACGGCCACCGCCTGCCTCTCGGCGGCCGGCCCCACCGGGGTCGGCTGGCTGCGCCCGCTGGGCGAGGTGCTGCTCTGGATCGCGGTCGGCGCCTGGCTGCTGACCTTCGCCGCCCTGGCCGCCACCCGCCCGGGCACCCCCTAACGGGTGTGGTGTTCGGCCGCCCTCAGGGCGCCCGCCAGGGCGATCCCCAGGAGCAGGGCCACCGCCAGGGCCAGGGCCCAGCGCGGTCCGTGGTGGATCGTCAGCAGCCCGCCCGCCAGGGCCCCGCAGAACAGGACCGCCACCGAGACCACCCTTCGTACGGCGGCCCGGTCCCACGGGTCGGACGCCAGGCCCGTCAGCGTCCGGGTGACCACGGTGGTGGTCAGATCGGGCACGCCCAGCCGGAGCACGACGGCGTTCTGCAGGCCCATGCCGAGCGCCAGCAGCCCCACGACCGGCAGCGCCCCCGCCCCGCCCGCCGACAGGGCGAGCGCCCCGGCCACCAGTACGGTCTGGGCCGCCACCAGCGGAGCGAACATCCGCGCCGGCTCCCGGCCGCGGCGCAGCCGCCCGGCGGCCGTCGCACCCGCCAGGAAGGCGCCGAGCGCCAGCAGGGAGGCCGCGGCCGACAGTTGGCGGTCCCCGGCGAGCGCGAACCCGAGGAAGACCACATTGCCGGTCATGTTCGCGACGAAGGTGTGGTCGAGCCCGAGGTAGCTCACCGCGTCGACCACCCCGCTCACGAAGGTCAGCGCGATCAGCAGCGCCGGCAGCACCCCGTGCGGCCCGCTCCCGCCCTCCGGCCCCGGCGGGAAGAGCAGCCCGGCCAGCGGCCGCAGGATCCCGCGCCGGGCGAATTCCATGCGCCAACCCCGTTCCGAAAGGGAGTTACGGCGCAAACCGTACCCGCCGAACGAGCGGCATCGAATGAACGACCCGGAATCCCAGGACGCCTTCCGAGGCCGTTGTCGGTGGTCCTCAGTAGGGTCCCCCTCATGGCATACACATTCCAGGTGACGATCGATTCCGCCGACCCTCACCCCCTCGCCGACTGGTGGGCCGACGCCCTCGGCTGGGAAGTGGAGGCCACCGAAGAGGAGTTCATCCGCAAGATGGTCGCCGAGGGCCGGGCCACCGAGGAGGACACCACCACCCACCGCGGAGCCCTCGTCTGGAAGGTCGGCGCGGCCATCCGCCACCCCGAGGGGATCGAGCGCGCACCCCGCGTCCTCTTCCAGCTCGTCCCCGAGCCGAAGACGGTCAAGAACCGGGTCCACCTCGACGTCCGCACCGGCTCCGACAACCCGCGGGAGGTCGTCGAGCGCCTGATCGCCAAGGGCGCCCGGCACCTGCACGACAGCAGCCAGGGCCCCTACACCTGGACCACACTCGCCGATCCGGAGGGCAATGAGCTCTGCGTCTCGCACTGACGCCTTTAGGCTGCGCATGTGAACGTCATCCTCTTCGGCGGAACCGGAATGATCGGCCGGGGTGTTCTGCGGGAATGCCTGCGCGACGACTCCGTCACGGCCGTCCTCTCCGTCAGCCGCACCCCGCTCGGCGTCTCCCACCCCAAGCTGCGCGAACGCATCCAGGACGACCCGTCCGACCTCTCGGCCCCGGCCCCGGCCCCGGCCCTGGACCTGGCCTCCTTCGACGCCTGCTTCTTCTGCCTCGGCGTCTCCGCCGTCGGCATGAAGGAGCAGGAGTACCGCCGCATCACCCACGACCTCACCCTCGCCGCGGCCCGCCCGCTCGCCGCCGCCAACCCGCGGCTGACGTTCGCGTACGTCTCCGGCGAGGGTACGGACAGCACCGAGCAGAGCCGCACCATGTGGGCCCGGGTCAAGGGGGAGACCGAGAACGACCTGCTCCAGCTGCCGTTCCAGGCCTACATGTTCCGCCCCGGCCTCGTACAGCCCGTCCGCGGCATGCCCTCCAAGACCCTCCTCTACCGGGCCGGCTACCTGGTCACCGCACCGCTCTTCCCACTGCTGCGCCGCTTCGCGCCGAACCTCGTCACCACCACCGAGGCCCTGGGCCGCGCGATGATCGCCGTCGCGAGACCCGGCGCCGGTGTCCGTACCCGGATCCTGCGGCCCCAGGACATCAACCGGCTGGGCCGGAGCCCTTCGGACCAGCGATAATTCGGTACCGGGCCACCCCTCCCGCACGTGAGAATGAACCATCTCGAACCGGGAGGAACCCATGGGCCACAACCAGGCCTACCCGACCCTGCACGACCTGCTGCCGCAGCAGGAGCTGGCGGCCGCCATCGACGCCGGACTCGTGACCCGCAAGGCGCACCCCGAACTGCCGCTGTCCATCTACACGTACACGCGGACGGCACAGTACGAGCAGGTCTGGAACCGCATCACCATGCGCTGCCGCGGACTCGTCGCCGACGACGCCACCGGCGCGATCGTCGCGCTGCCGCTGCCGAAGTTCTTCAACGTGGGCGAGCACGAGTCCGGCCGGCCGTACGCACCGGCCCTGCCCGACGAGCCGTTCGAGGTGTACGACAAGGTCGACGGCAGCCTCGCGGTGGTCTTCCACTACGCGGGCTGCTGGCGCGTCGCGTCCAAGGGATCCTTCATCAGCACCCAGGCCACCTGGGGCCAGCGCCACCTCGACGGCCGCGACACCTCGGCCCTCGTCCCCGGCGTGACCTACCTCGCGGAGATCCTGTACCCGCAGAACCGTATCGTCGTCGACTACGGCGACCGCCGGGACCTGGTCCTCCTCGCCGCGTTCGGCCTGGACGGCACCGAGGTCCCGCTGGCCGAGGCCGCCGGCCACTGGCACGGGATCGGATCCGTCGTCACGGTGTGGCCCGCCATGGCGCTCGCCGAACTCCTGGCGCTGGCCGAGTCGAACACCCTGCCCGGCGGCGAGAACGCCGCGGGCACCGACGCCGAGGGCTTCGTGCTGCGGTTCGCCTCCGGCGTGCGCGCGAAGGCCAAGCTGTCCGAATACGTACGCCTCCACAAGCTGGTCACCGGCGTCACCGAGCGGGACATCTGGCGCAGCCACGGCATCGAGCGCTTCGCCGGACTGCCCGCCAAGGAGCTGGCGCAGGGCCTGAACTGCACTGTCGCCGACATCGAGGCCTCGGGCGGCAAGCCCCTCGAAGCGCTGCTGGAGCAGGTGCCGGACGAGTTCGACACCTGGGTGCGCGAGGTGGTCGCCCGCATCGAGGACGCGGCGGCGCAGCGCGAGCGCGCCATCGACGAGGCGTACGCGCGGCTGGCCCATCTGGCGGGCGACCGGGGCGCGTTCGCGCGCGCCGCCAAGGCGCTGCCCGACCGCTGGATCCGCGCCGCGGTGTTCCTGCGCCTGGACGGCCGGTCCACGGAACTCGTCGTATGGCGGCACGTGCGGCCCGAAGCGTCCGACCCCTTCACGACCGATGAGGAGAACTGACCGGTGTCCGAAGACCCCGCACGCCCCGTCGTCCACGTCATGACGGGGTTGCCGGCCTCGGGGAAGACGACGGCCGCGCGCGCCCTGCAGGCCGAGGCCGCGGGCCGGATGCGCCGCGTCAACCTGGACGACCTGCGGGCCATGCTCGACCTGCCCGACCCGGAGCGCGGCCGCTCGTACCGGCACGAGCAGACCGTCCTGGCCGTGCAGGACGCGGCCGTGCGCGCGGCCGTCGACGACGGCTTCGACGTGGTCGTCGACAACACGCACCTGACCTCGCACATCCCCAAGCGGCTCAAGGCGGCGGTCGCCGGGCTCGCGACCTTCGTCGTGCACGACTTCACCGACGTGCCGGTGGAGGAGTGCCTGCACCGGGACGCCGCGCGGGAGCGGCCGGTCGGCGAGGAGATCATCCGGATATTGAACGACAAGCACATGAGCGCGAAGAAGGGCGGCTGGCGGCTCACCGCGGAGTGGCTGAACGACCAGCCCGTGGTCGTACCGTACGTGGCCGACCCGGCGCTGCCCTCCGCGGTGATGTGCGACATCGACGGCACGCTCGCGCTCACCGGCGACCGCAGCCCGTACGACTTCTCGCGCTGCGAGATCGACGCGCTCAACGAGCCGGTGCGGTACGCGCTGGACGCCTTCCGGCGCGCCGACGGCGACACCATCGTGCTGCTGTCCGGGCGCGGCGAG
This sequence comes from Streptomyces sp. NPDC090741, assembly GCF_044769045.1. Classification (NCBI taxonomy): domain Bacteria; kingdom Bacillati; phylum Actinomycetota; class Actinomycetes; order Kitasatosporales; family Streptomycetaceae; genus Streptomyces; species Streptomyces sp. NPDC090741. The sequence continues at coordinate 183,982 of NZ_JBIVXF010000002.1, forward strand.
GAGCACCGGCCGCAGACGGAGGCGTGGCTGCGCCGGCACGAGGTGCCGTACGACGAGCTGTGGATGCGGCCGCTCGGCGACACGCGCCGCGACGACGTGGTGAAGGCGGAGCTGTTCGACGCACACGTGCGCCACCGGTACGCGGTGCGGGTGTCGCTGGACGACCGGGACCGGGTGGTCGCGGTCTGGCGCCGGATGGGCCTGGCGACCTGGCAGGTCAACTACGGCGACTTCTAGCGCGGGCGGCTGCTGGATTTCCTCATACTGGGGCCATGAGCGTGTTGATCGTCGACGCCGCGAACGTGGTCGGCTCCGTACCGGACGGCTGGTGGCGGGACCGGCGGGGCGCGGCCGAGCGGCTGCGCGACCGCCTCGCGGAGCGGGACCCGGCCGCGGGCGGTGAGATCGAGGGGATCGGGGCGGTCGAGGAGATCGTCCTCGTCGTCGAGGGCGCGGCCCGGGGCGTCGAGTCCGTGCCCGGAGTACGGGTGGACCCGGCGCCCGGGAGCGGTGACGACCGGATCGTGGAACTGGCCGCCGCCTACGCGGAGCGCGGCTGCGTCGTGGTCACGGCGGACCGGGAACTGCGCGAGCGGGTCCGCGCGTACGGAGTGCGGTGCGTCGGACCGCGTACCGTACGCCCGGCGGACTGACCGCCCGGTGCGGGGACAGGAAGGTCAGTCGCACCACTTCACGTGGTGGAGGTTCTTCACGTAACGGGCGGTGACCCAGGCGTCCTTGCGGTCCTTGCGGTCCTTGCCGTCCTTCCCTTCCATCGCGTCCGCCCCGTTCTCCGGGTTCGAGACCGTGGACTCCTCCATGGACTCCTTCATGGGCTGCTGTCCGTCCTTCTCCTTGACGTGGAGGAGGTACCAGACGTTGTTGCCGTCGACCGACTCACCGCGCGCCTTGCACACGATGGCGACCTTGTGGTCCGGCTTCACGTGTCCCACGGACTTGGAGCGGCTGGTCGGCTTGGAGCGGAGCTTGAGCGGTCCGCGCGAGACGACCTTGCCGACGGAGTACTCCTTGCCCTGGTAGGTACCGGCCTGGTCGCCGTCCGGTTCGAGAACGACCATCTCCTGCGACGGGCCGTCGGTCGTCGGACCCTCGTCCGCGACGGCGGCGCCCGCCCCGACCCCGCCGAGCACCAGGCTTGCGGCGGCGAGAGCGAGGATGGTCCTGGTGGGCTTCCGCATGTGCAGGCTCCTCTGCGAAGACTTCCGCCCGGCCGCGGTGAGCCGCGGGCCGGGGCGGCAGCCAGTCGGCTGCCACGGTCGACTATGGCGAGGGCGGGTCGAGCAGCCCCGGTGACCCACCGCCGTTTAGCCCGAAATGCGCAATAAGCGCCCCACGGCCTCGGGGTCGGATCATCGGGATATCGCGCAGTCGAGGCACCCATTCGAGGGACTCCCGTGCCCCGTACATCTGGCTAGCATTTCTGTCATGCAGATCGACAATGGCGTGGTGGCCGGCGCGATTCCCGGCGTGGTGTGGGTCAAGAGCAGTGCCAGCGTGGGCAACGGCAACTGCGTGGAAGTCGCCGCCCTGGCGGGCGGCGGCGTGGCAATGCGGAACTCGCGATTCCCTGACGGGCCGGCGCTGGTGTTCACGGCCGCCGAGATCGAGGCGTTCCTCCGCGGCGCCAAAGACGCGGAATTCGATCACCTGACCGGATGACGGCTCGATTCGAGGCCAGAGCGTGAGGGGTGGACCGATGGGCAGGGATCGGGTCCGGGCGGCGGCCGACCGCCTGCTGGGGCGGGAACTGCGCAGATGCCGTGAGGCCCGGGGCCTCACCCTGCGGCAGGTGGCACCGGTCATCCGCGGCTCGGTGTCGAAGATCAGCCGGCTGGAGCGCGGCGAGACCCCGCCGAGACCGCGCGACGTACGGGACCTCGCCCGGTACTACGGCGTCGACGCCGACGAGATGCGGGCGATAGAGCGGCTCCTGGAACATGCGCGGGACTCCGAGTGGTACGAGCAGTTCAGGGATGTCACCCCCGACTTCCTCAAGCGCCTGATCCAGCTGGAGGGCGACGCCGAGGAGATCTGCGTCTACGAGAACCTCGTCGTCCCCGGCATCCTCCAGACCCGCGCCTACGCCCGGCACATGGTGCGGGCGGTCATGCCCGGCGCCGACCGGGAGGAGGTCGACCGCGTCGTCGAACTCCGCGCCGAACGGCAGCTGCGGCTGATGAACGGTCCGCTGCCCCGGGTGACCGCCCTGCTGGAGGAAGGCGTACTGCACCGCCGCTGCGGGGACGCGGCCGTGATGGACGAGCAGCTGACCCACCTGCTGCGGGCTGGGGGCACCGGAAAGGTGAGCATCCGCATCCTCCCGATGGCCCGCGCGTACGGGGCCACACCGCCCTACCCGATCACCCACCTGCGGTTCCGCGACGGGGAGCACGCCGAGCTGGCGTACGTGGAGCACATCAACGGCGCGAACTACGTGACCAGGCCGCGGCCCCTCGACGACTACCGCAACGCCCTGACCAACCTGCGTAACGCGGCGGCCTCCGAGGACGAGAGCGCCGACCTGATCCGCACGGCGCAGCGCCAGTTCAGCGCCGAAGACCTCCGGGTGGGCTGAGCGCCCGGAAGGCCCGCGCCCGAGGCGGCCGCGTGCCGCGTGCCGCGTGACCTCGTGACCGCCTTCACCCTCGGCCACCACCACCACGTCGTCGCCGTATGCGGCCTGGCGCTCGCGCCGTACGCTGTCGCCTCGCTCCGCGACCGGCGAGTCTCGGCCAGATGCCCGGCCGGTGCACTGCTCGTCCTGCTCCGGGGGACCCGGCTCGCCGCCGGGACCCGGCCCGAGGTGGTCCCGATGGACATCCGGATGCCGGCACCGACGGCATCGCCGCCACCGTCAAGACGCACGTGCACCGCTGCATGAGCAAGCTCGGGGCGTCCAGTCGCGTCCAGTCGCGCCCAGGCCGTGGTCCTGGCGCGCGAGTCGGGTCTCGCCGCCCGGCTGCCCTGAAACCCGCTGAGAGACGGCCGGAACCGGTTCCCTCCGGATGCGCGGGGCCGCGCGCGGCGCCAGAGTGGTCGCCATGGGTATCGAAGATTACAGCGGCGGCCCGGGGGCCCAGCAGACCGGCGTTCTGGTCGTGACGACGAACGACGTCCCCGGGTACCGGGTCGAGCAGGTCATCGGCGAGGTCTTCGGCCTCACCGTCCGCTCCCGCCACCTCGGCAGCCAGATCGGCGCGGGCCTGAAGTCGATGATCGGCGGCGAGCTGAAGGGCCTGACCAAGACCCTGGTGGAAACCCGGAACCAGGCCATGGAACGGCTCATCGAAGCGGCGAAGGCCCGCGGCGGGAACGCGGTCCTGATGATGCGCTTCGACGTGACCGAGGCCGCCGACGTCGGGACCGAGGTGTGTGCGTACGGGACGGCCGTCGTGATCACCCCCGCCGCCTCCTGATCCCCTCCATCCACTTCCGTAAGTCCAGGACGGGGCTCCGCTTTGTCCATGGGCCTGCGGCGGCGCGGTCCGCAAGCTGACAGGTCAGTGAGCGGACCGCGCGCCTCCGTGCCGTGCGGTCTTCCGCCCAGGAAGCACCGACTCCCGGAGGCCCGATGCGCACCCCCCTCTGGCCGACCGCCGCCGCGGTCGCCGGTCTCCTCGCCACCCTCGTCGTCTCCGTGCCGACGGCCTCCGCGGCGGATGCCGCCACCGCCGCCGCACCCGTGACGATCAGCTCGCCCGAGCTGTCCGTCAGCGTCGACAGCGGCTTCCCCCGGGTCGTCAGCTACACCCGGCGCGCCACCGGGGACGTGCTGAACGGCAACGAGGACGCCCTCTCCGCGATCGTCGTCAACGGCACCACGTACACCCCCACCGTGACCTCGACGCCCTCCGCCTCCGCCGTGGACTACGCGCTCTCCTTCTCCGGGGTGACCATCAGATCCCGGCTCTCGGTGACCGGTTCGGTCGTGGAGTTCAAGGTCACCGCGATCGAGGACACCGCCGCCCTGCGGGTACGCAGCCTCGCGATCCCCGACCACACCCTCGTCAGCGTCCGCAGCGACCAGCCCGGCGCCGCGCTGGCCACCGCGAACATGTACACCGCCACCACCGGAACCGGGGACACCTTCACCCCCGTCACCGCGAGCACCCCCGTGGACTCCGCCGCGACGACGGTGATGTACGGGCTGGCCGGCACCGCCAAGCTGGCCGCCGCCATCGACTCCAACTCCCTCTACGACACCCCCTCCGGCGGCACCGCCCGGGAGAACGGCCGGATCAGCAAGCGCGTCACCGACAAGGGGGCCTACCGGCGCGCCGGACTGTGGAGCGGAGCCTGGCTCTACCGGGCCGCGGGCGCCGCCGACACCGACACCGAGCCGCTCCCGTACGCGCGGATCGCGATCACCGGCGACCGCAACGGCGATGCGACCGTCGACTGGCAGGACGCCGCCGTCGCCTACCGGGACATCTGGACCCCTCCCACCGGCTGGCAGCAGACCGCCGACCGGGTGGTACAGCGCATCCCCTTCAACTTCGCCTCCCAGGCCACCCACCCCTTCGCCGAGACCCTCGACGAGACCAAGCGCGTCAGCCTCGCCACGGACGGCCTCGGCCAGTTCGTCCTCCTCAAGGGGTACGCCTCCGAGGGCCACGACTCCGCGCACATGGACTACAAGAACATCGGCTCCAAGCTGGGCGGGGCGGCCGGCCTGAACGCCCTCACCACCGCCGGACACGCCTACAACGCCGACTTCGGCGTCCACATCAACGCCACCGAGGAGTACCCGGTCTCCGCCACCTTCGACCCGGCCCACCAGAGCGGCGGACCGGGCTGGGACTGGCTCGACCAGTCGTACTACGTGGACACACGCAAAGACGGCCAGTCCGGCGAGCGGCTGAAGCGGCTCCAGGACCTCAAGGCGGCCGCTCCCGGGCTCGACTTCCTGTACGTGGACGTCTGGTACGGGGACGGCTACGTGTCACGCAAGCTCCAGCGCGAGATCGGCGGCCTCGGCTTCCAGCTCGCCACCGAGTTCCCCAACACCCTGACCGAGCAGTCCCTCTGGCACCACTGGGCGGCCGACGTCAACTACGGCGGCAGCGACCTGAAGGGCATCAACTCCACCATCGCCCGCTTCATCGGCAACCACACGAAGGACGACTGGATCGCCGCGAACCCGCTGCTGGGCGGCGCCGAACTCGCCGCGTACGAGGGCTGGCAGGGCAAGAAGGACTACACCGCCTTCCTGAACACCACCTTTGGCGTCAACCTGCCGACCAAGTACCTCCAGGAATCCCCGATCGTGAAGTGGACCTCCGACACGGTCACCCTCGCGAACGGGACCACCACCGCCACCACCGCCGGCGGAACCCGGAAGATCACGACCGGCGGGCGCACCGTCCTCAGCGGCGGCAGCTACCTGCTCCCGCGCGACGGGAAGCTCTACCACTGGAACGACAAGGGCGGCTCCACCACCTGGACCCTGCCCGCCGGCTGGTCCGCGCCCAAGCTGTACAAATTGACCGACACCGGCCGGCAGCTGGTCGGCGACCTCGCCGTCAGCGGCGGCCAGGTCACGGTCAACGCCACCGCGAAGACCGCCTACGTCGTCACCAACGGCGCGGCGCCCGCCCAGGCCGACCCGAAGTGGGGCGAGGCGACCCCGGTCAAGGACCCCTCCTTCTACGCGGGCGACCTGAACGCCTGGACGGTCACCGGGACCGGCGCCGCCGTCACCCGCAACGCACAGGGCCAGAACGAACTCACCCTGGCCCCCGGGACCGCCCCCGCCGTCTCCCAGCAGCTCACCGGCCTGGCCCCCGGCACCTACGCGGCCTCCGTCTGGGTCTCCACCCCGACGGGCCGCGCGAGCACCCTCACCGTCACCCCGGCCGGCGGCGCCGCCGCCGCATCGGTGTACGCCGACTCCTCGACGCTGACCGACAACCTGGGCGGCAGTGAGAAGAACGGCACCAAGATGCAGCGCATGAAGGTGCTCTTCGACGTACCGGCAGGGCAGTCCACCGCCACCCTGAAGCTCTCCGCCGCGGCGGGCTCCGGCACCGTCCACCTGGACGACGTACGGGTCGTCCGCTCGGCCCGTACCCCGCTCGCCGGCCACTGGTTCACCGAGGACTTCGAGAACGTGGACGCCGGCTGGGGCCCCTTCGCCTTCGGCGGCGCCGGCGGCTCGGCCACCGATCCGCGTACGCACATCGCCCAGCGCAACGCCCCGTACACCCAGGCGGGCTGGAGCGGCAAACTGGTCGACGACGTGATCTCCGGGCAGAACTCGCTCAAGTCGCACGAGGAGCGCCAGGGCCTGGTCTACCGCACCCTCCCGCAGACGCTGCGTCTGGTGCCGGGCCACGCGTACAAGGTGACCTTCGGCTACGAGAACGGCTTCTCCGGCGACTACCAGTTCGTCACCGGCTCCGGCAGCACCGAGACGGCCACCGCGCTGAACCAGGCGCGGACGGCCACCACGTTCACGAAGACCTTCACCGCCGGGAACGACGCCTGGATCGGCATCCGGAAGGCCACCGCCGAAGACTCCCACAACGAGGCCGACTTCATCCTCGACGACCTCGCCGTGGACGACCTCGGGCCGGTCGGCGGCGGCGAACTCCTCGTTCCGCAGGCGCAGATGAGCGTGAAGGCCGTCGACAGCCAGGAGACCACCGGCGAGAACGGCAGCGCCGCCAACGTCCTGGACGGCGACGCCGCCACCATCTGGCACACCGAGTGGTACGCCGCCACCGCGCCGATGCCGCACGAGATCACCCTCGACCTGGGCGCCTCGTACAACGTCTCGGCGCTGCACTGCCTGCCCCGGCAGTCGCAGAGCAACGGCCGTATCGCCGACTACCAGGTGTTCACCTCCACCGACGGGGTGACCTGGGGGACGGCCGCCGCCGCGGGGACCTTCGCGAACACCACCGCCCAGCAGGACGTGCCCTTCACCGCCAGGACCGCCCGGTACGTCAAGCTCAAGGCGACCAGGGAGGTGGGAGGCAATCCCTGGACCTCGGTCGCGGAACTCAACGTCGGCTACCTGCCATGAGGTTGTGGTATCGACTGCTGCGGTACCGACTGCTGCCGGCGGAAGCGGACGGGCGCCATGCCCACCCGGCGGCTGAACAGCCTGCTGAAATACGCCGGATCCTCGTAACCGACCCGCCGGGCGACCCCCGCGACCGGCAGGTCGGTCCGGGCCAGCAGCTCCTTCGCCCGGCTGAGCCTGATCCCGAGGAGGTACTCCTTGACCCCCTCGCCGGTGCTGCGCCGTACGGCCGCGCGCAGCTCGGGCAGGGGTATCCCGAGCCGGGCCGCGTGCTCGGCCACCGAAATGGGCAACAGCGCGTCCCGGGCCAGGGCGTCCATCACCGCGTCCCCGTGCCGGGACACCTCGGCGCGGGCGTAGCGCAGTGCCACGAGCAGTCCGTGCACCGCCGCGGCGGCCTCCACCTCCAGCAGCGGGCCGCCGCGCCGGGCCGCCCGTACGATCCCGTCGATCACGTGCCGTACGCCCTCCGTCCCGCTCAGCGGCACCAGCGGGCGGTCCGGGGTGACGTAGCCGAGGTCGGTGTACGCCTCCACGCTGCGGCCCGCGAAGTCCACGAAGCACTCGTCCCAGCCGGTCTCCGGGTCCGGGCCGTAGTGGTGCTCCACGCCCGGCACCAGCCACAGCAGGGCGGGCGCGGTCACCTGCTGCGGCGGGCGCCCGCCGTGGCTGAACCAGCCGCGCCCCCGGGCGACGACCACCGCGACGTGGTGGTCGAGGGCCCGCGGGCCGACCACCGGCAGCAGGCCTTCCTGCACCCCGACGCCGAGGCAGACCAGGCCGAGTCGCCGGTGGTTGGCGGTGGGGGAGAAGTACCGCATCCAACTGCTGTACGGGGGCTTCGGCATCTGCGGATTGTGATCCACGGGGCCGGTCGCCCTCAAGGGGACGCGGGCGACCGCTCCTTGCGCGGCCGCGGCTCCTTGCGTACGGGCCCTCGGCGCGGGGCGCGGAGCCCGGCGGCCAGCCCGGCGACCACCACGACCAGGCCGAGCCAGACCGGCGGGCCCGGCATCCCGCCGCCGGAGAGTGCCCCGATGGCGGCTGCGGCGAGGGGCGCGATCCCGGTCAGCAGCCCGGCCCGGCCGGCGCCGACGGCGGCCACCGTGCGGTACCAGAGGAGGAAGGCCACCGCGGTCACCATGACGGCCAGGTACCCGGCGGCAGCCCACTGGGCCGGTCCGAGGGTCAGCAGATCGGCGGGGTGCTCGGTGAGCAGCGTCAGCGCCGCCAGCATCACGGCCCCCAGCCATACGGCGTGTACGGAGACCCCCCACGGCCCGTGGCGCCGCAGTACGGGTACGGCGAGCAGGGTGAAGGCGGCCTCGCAGGCCAGCGCGAGGGCGGCCCAGGCCACCCCGGCGGCGTCGGTCCGGCCGGTCCCCTCGACGAGGACGGCTCCGGCGACGACCACGACGGCCGCCACCAGGATCCGAGTGGTGGGACGGCGGCCCTCCAACAGCGGGCCGAGCACCCCGAGGAGGACGGGTACGGAGGCCACCGCGACGGCGATGACGGCCGGTTCGGCGTGCGCGACCCCGCGGACGACGGCCACGTTGAACAGTACGAGCCCGGTGGCCGCGATCCCGGCCAGCCACAGCCACTCCCGGCCGCGCGGGCGCAGGATCGGCACCCGGGCGGCTCGGGCGAACGCGATCAGGAGGAGGGCGGCGGCCGTGTAACGGACGGCCTGGGTGGCGAACAGCGGGGCGTGGACCAGGGAGCGCGAGACGGTGACGCTGCTGCCGACCAGCACCATGCCGAGGGCGCCGGGGGCGAGGGGAGCGAAGGTGTTCATACGACCCAGCCTCTGCGAGCATTGGCCCCATGGGCAGTGCCGAACCGCATCGATCCAAGGGGTCCAAACCGGTCGAGCCCGCAGGCGGCTCGGACTTCCTCCAGCTGGACCGGCGGGCGGCGCCGCCGGGCGGCCGCACGCAATGGCTGACGGCCCGCATCCGAGCCGCCATCGCCGACGGCACGCTGCCGGTCGGCAGCCGTCTCCCGTCGAGCCGGGTGCTCGCGGCGGAGCTCGGCGTCTCCCGCGGCCTGGTCACCGAGGCGTACCAGCGCCTGGCGGACGCCGGCCAGGTCCAGGGCCGCGGCCGCTCGGGCACGACGGTGGTCGCCGCCCCCCTACCCCCGCCGGCCCCGGCCGACCGGAACGGGCCGGGCGGACCGCCGGCGCCAAGTGGGCCGGGTGGCCCGGGTGGCCCGGGTGGGCCGGGTGGGCCGGGTGGGCCGGGTGGGCCGGACGGGCCACGTAGGCCGGGTGGGCCCGGTGGGCCGTTCGGGCCGGGGGCTGCCGGGGCGCTTGTCGATGCTCTGCGGGCCGTGCCGTGCCGGATCGATCTCTCGCCGGGGGTGCCCGACCTCACCGCCTTCCCGCGTACCGCCTGGCTACAGGCCGAGCGGCGCGTGCTCGGCGCGCTCACGCCCGCCGACTTCGGCTACGGGAACCCGCAGGGCGTGCCCGCGCTGCGGACGGCGGTCACCGGCTGGCTCGCCCGCAACCGCGCAATCCGCGCCGACCCCGACGAGGTCGTCATCGTCGCCGGCGTCGCCCAAGCGCTGGCCCTGGTGGCCCACGTCCTGCGCGAGGGCGGCGTACGGAAGGTCGCCGTGGAGGACCCCGGCTCGCTCGGGGCCCGGCAGCAGCTGGAGTACGGCCGGCTGGAGACCGTACCGGTACCGGTGGACGAGGGCGGGCTGGACACCGCCGCCCTCCGGGCGAGTGGAGCCCCGGCGGTGCTGCTCACCCCGGCGCACCAGTTCCCGACCGGGGTCGTGCTCGACGGCGAGCGCCGCCGGGAGCTGCTCGGCTGGGCGGCGGCAGGGGGACTGGTCGTCGAGGACGACTACGACGCCGAGCACCGCTACGACCGCGCCCCCGTCCCCGCGCTGCGCGCCCTGCTGCCCGAGGGCGTCTGCTACGCCGGAAGCGTGTCCAAACTGCTCGCCCCCGCGCTGCGCCTCGGCTGGCTGTTGGTCCCGCCCCGCCTGCGGGACGCGGTGGTGGCCGCGAAGCGCTACGCCGACCTCGGCAATCCGGTCCTCGCCCAGCTGGTGCTGGCCCGGCTGATGGACTCGGGCGAGCTGGAGCGCCACCTGCGCTTCGTCCGGCGCCGCCACCGCCGCCGGCGGGACGCCATGCTCCGGGCGATCGCCGCGCACCTGGCGGGCGCCCGGGTCCACGGCGCGGCGGCCGGCCTGCACCTGATGGTCACCTTCGACGGCGCGGCCTTCGAGGACACCGCCCTCGCGGCCGAGGCCCTGGCCCTCGGTGTCAAGGCCCACCCGCTGTCCTGGCACCGCATCCGACCTGGCGCACCCGGCCTGGTCCTCGGCTACGCGGCGGGCCCGCCGGGCGAACTGGAAGAAGGCATCGCGCTGCTCGGCCGTGCCCTGCACCGACTCCGCTGACCCGCCCCGTCCCGCCTTGCGGGGCACCCCCTCCGGAGTCGGAGAAGCGGAACTTTATGCTCAGGTGCATGCACCGCGCGTCCGTCCCCGACATCACCGTGATCATCGCCGTCTACAACGCGATGCCCTACCTGAACGAGTGCCTCGACTCCGCGCTCGGCCAGAGCCTCGGGGCCGAGCGCCTGGAGGTCATCGCGGTCGACGACGGCTCCACGGACGGCAGCGGCGCCGAGCTGGACCGCTACGCCGCCCGGTACCCGCAGGTCCGCGTCCTGCACCAGCCGAACTCCGGCGGCCCCGGCGCCCCCCGCAACAGGGCCCTCGACCTGGCCCGCGGCCGGTACGTCTTCGTCCTCGACGCCGACGACTACCTCGGCCCCGAGGCGTTGGAGCGGCTCCTGGACATGGCCGAGACCCAGGGCAGCGACGTCGTGCTCGCCAAGCAGGTCGGGCTCGGCCGGACGGTGTCGGACAAGGCCCACCGGCACGCCGAGGAGGCCGCCCTCCACACCTCGGAGGTCTACCGCTCGCTGCACTCGGCCAAGCTGATGCGCCGCCAGGTCATCGAGGACGCCCGCCTGCGCTACCCGGAGGACCTCTGGTACGGCGAGGACCAGGTCTTCGTGACGGAGGTGTTCCTGGCCGCCGGGAAGATCTCGGTCGTCGGCGACTACGACTGCTACTTCCTGCGCCGCCGCGACGACGGCCAGAACATCACCGCCCGCCCCCGGACCGCCGGCGAGACGGTGGCGCACATCGAGCGCGTCATGGCCCTGGTCGCCGAGCGGGTCCAGGACCCGGTGGGGCGGCGCCGGATGCTCGGCCGGCACTTCCGCAGCCTGCTGCGCACGGCACTGCGACCGGCCGTCGAGGCCCGCCACGAGAACCCCGGCTTCACCGGCGAGGTGTACGACCGGGCGCGGGCGCTGGTGCAGACGTACTGGCGGCCGGACATGGGCGGCGAGCTGCCGCCGATCGACTGGATCCGGCTGTACGCGTTCGCCTGCGGCCCGCTGCCCGCCTTCGAGCAGCTGATGGAGTACGACCCGGCCCTGGAGCCGGCGCCGCAGGAGATCGTCGACAACGGCCGCGTGTACCGCTGCTACCCGCTGTTCCGCGACCCGGCGGCGGGACTGCCGGACGTGCTCTTCGACGTGACCGACAAGCTCAAGACGCAGCACCGGCTCACGTCGCTGACCTGGCAGGGCGGCCGCGTGCTGCTGACCGGCCACGCGTACATCCAGTCGCTCGGGACCGGCCGCATGGAGAGCGAGCTGCTGCTGAGGGCGCGGGAAACGGGAGACGAGCACCTCGTACCCGCCCAGCCCCGGCCGGCGCCCGAGCTCTCCGAGCAGAACCCGGAGCTGATGATGGCCGGCTTCCTGGCGGAGGTCGACCTGGCCGAGCTGGCCGGCGGGGATCCGATACCGCCGGGCACCTGGGACTGCTTCCTGAACGTACGGGCGGACGGGGTCACGCGTACGGTCCGGCTGGGCCGCCGGCACGCCCCGGAGCTGGACCGCACGGCCCGCCGGGCCAAGGTCCTGGCCCGCGACCCGGGCAGTGCCACGGAACTCACGGCCGCCGCCTTCTTCACCTCGTACGGAAATCTGAGCTTCGAGGTGGTCCGCAGGATCCCGCTGCCCACCGCCTGAAGAAAATTCTTCCGGCCTGAGAAAAATTCTTCGGAATCGGCGGCAACCTCGCGGGGGGTCGCGCGTCGTGCGGGGGTGAAGGGCGGCATTCCGAGCCCTGCACCGACCGTGACCCGACCGTGGAGAACCACTGTGATGAACCTGAAGCGCGTCCCCTCGACCGTCCGCCGTGCGGCCGTCACCGCTGCCGCCGCCGGGGCGGTCCTCGCACTCGCCGGGCCCGCCTTCGCCGCACAGGGGGCCTCGGCCACCCCGTCGCCCGTCCCCAGCACCCCGTCTGGCGCGACGCCCACCCCTTCGCGCAGCCTCCCGCCGACCTCGGCGCCGAGCGTCCAGCCCACGCCCTCGCGCAGCGTTCCGCCGACGGGGGCGCCGAGCGTCCAGCCCTCGCGCAGCGTTCCGCCGACGGGGGCGCCGAGCGCGGCGCCCAGCGCCGCCCCTTCGCAGGCCGGTGACGAGCTCGCGAAGACCGGCTCCTCCGCCACCACCGCCGCCATCGGAGGCGGGGCCGCCGCGCTCATCGCCGCCGGCGCCGGCACCCTCTACGCCGTCCGGCGCCGCGCCAACGGCTAGGCACCCAGGAACCCGGGAATCCAGTGGTCCACCTCGTACCACCCGCACCTTCCGCACGCCCCCTCACGCTCGGCTTCGGCCGGGCGTGGCGGGGCTCGTGGTCGTGGTCGTGGCGGGGCTTGTGGTCGCCGGTGCTGCGCCGCGAGCGCGCCACCCCGCCGCCGCCCGCCCTGCCGTACGGGCACGCCTACGGTCAGGGGGCCGCGTACGGGGCGGGGTCCGCGTACGCCGGCGACGCGTACGCCGGCGGCCCGCGCGCCGACGCACCGCAGCCCACCGTCACCGAGCTCTACCACGCGCACCGGCTGCGCATGGTCCGGCTGGCGGTGCTGCTCGTCGACGACCTCGCCACCGCCGAGGACGTGGTCCAGGACGCCTTCACGGCCCTGTACCGGCGCCACGGGGAGCAGATCAGCGAGGTCGACAACGCGCTCGGCTACCTGCGCACCGCCGTCGTCAACACCTCCCGGTCCGTGCTGCGCCGCCGCCGCACGGCCCGCGCCTGGACCCCGCCCGCGGCGGCCGACATCCCGTCCGCGGAGGACCACGTCGTCCTCGACGAGGCACACCGCGAGGTCCTCGCCGCACTCGGCCGGCTGACCCCGCGCCGCCGCCAGGTCCTCGTACTGCGCTACTGGGCCGAACTCAGCGAGGCGGAGATAGCGACCACCCTCGGAATCAGCCGGGGCGCGGTGAAGTCGAACGCGAGCCGCGCCCTGGACGCGCTGGAACGGATTCTGGAGGGACGGATATGACGTACGGCGAACGCCCCGTCGAACGCAGGCTGCGCCAGGCCCTCGACGCCCGCGCGGCCGGGATCACCGTCCGCGAGCTGCGCCCCGCGGATCCGCCGGCTCTGCACGTCCGGCGGCTGCCCGCCGTGCGGCTGCGGCTGAACCTGCGCCGGTTCGCGCTGCCGCTGGCGGGGCTGGCGACGGCTGCCGCCGCCGTGGCCGGGTACCTGGTACTGGGCCCGGACCCGTCCCCGGCCCGGCCGGTGCCGCCGGCTTCGCCGCCCGAGATCACCGGACCCGGGCCGACCTCGGATTCCCGTACGGGGACCGGCAGTCCGCACCCGTCGGTGGTGCAGTCGTCCCCACGGCCCCCCGCGGCCCCCGGGACCCGCTCGCCGCAGCCGCCCCAGCCGACGCCGACCCCGTCGGGCGCGCGCTCCGCCGCCCCGCCGTCGAGGTCCGTGCCCCCGTCCGCCACCCCGTCGTCCACACCGCTGCGGTCCTCGCCCTCCCAGAGCGCGGGACCGTCCAAGGGCTAGGGGTCTTTCGGGTCAGGCGCTCAGGCGCGGGTGTTCTCCACCGCCGCGACCAGCGGGGCGAGTTCGGGGTTGCGGCCGGCCTCGGCCAGCGCCTCGCGCAGCGCGGTGTCGTTGGTCGGCCGGGCGGAGGCCAGCAGGGCCAGGCCCGCCTCGCTCACGTCGGTGTAGATGCCCCGGCGGTCCGTGTCGCAGATGTAGCGGTTCAGCAGCCCGCGGTCCTCCAGCCGGCTGACCAGCCGGGTGGTCGCGCTCTGGCTCAGCACCACCGAGTCGGCCACCTGGTGCATCCGCAGGTGCCCGCCCGGGCCGCTGTGCTGGCGGCTCAGGACGTCCAGCAGCGAGTACTCGCGCACGCTCAGCCCGTGGCCGGCCTGCAGGGCCCGCTCGATGTGCGCCTCGATCCGGCCGTGCAGCAGGGAGAGGGCGCACCAGCCCTGGGCGAGGCCGGTGAGTGCGCTGTCGGTGGCCGTCATGGCTGCTCCCTGCTCGTTCCTCGGGTGTCCTCCCAGGATAGGCCACTACCGCAATAGCCCGCGCTTGCAATTAGCCCGCGTCTGCAATTAATGTGGACGCATGTAAGCGGCGACGGCAAGTGTCGCGGACTGCACCACCACCTCCCCTTGAAGGACCCCTCCTCATGCCTCTCGCACTCCTCGCCCTGGCCATCGGGGCCTTCGGGATCGGCACCACCGAATTCGTGATCATGGGCCTGCTCCCCGAGGTCGCCGCCGACTACGGCACCTCGATCCCCACCGCAGGCTTCCTGGTCACCGGATACGCCCTCGGCGTCGTCCTCGGCGCCCCGCTCATGACTGTCCTCGGCACCCGTGTCCCCCGCAAGCGCATGCTGATGCTGCTCATGGGCCTGTTCATCGCGGGCAACGTGATCTCCGCGCTCGCCCCCGCCTTCGGCGTCATGCTCGCCGGGCGCGTCGTCGCCTCCCTCGCCCACGGCGCCTTCTTCGGCATCGGCTCGGTGGTCGCCGCCGGGCTCGTCGCCCCCGAGAAGAAGGCCGGCGCGATCGCCATGATGTTCACCGGCCTGACCGTCGCCAACGTCGTCGGCGTCCCGCTCGGCACCCTCGTCGGCCAGACCCTCGGCTGGCGCGTCACCTTCCTGATCGTCGGGGCCCTCGGCATCCTCGGCCTGCTCGGCATCGCCAAGCTGGTCCCCGAGCTGCCCCGGCCCGAGGGCGTCCGGATCCGCCACGAGCTGGCCGCCTTCCGCAACGTCCAGGTGCTGTTCGCGATGGCGATGACCGTCCTCGGCTTCGGCGGCGTCTTCGCCGCGATCACCTACATCACGCCGATGATGACCGACGTCGCCGGCTTCGCCGACACCTCGGTCACCTGGCTGCTCGTCCTCTTCGGCCTCGGCATGGTCGCCGGGAACCTCATCGGCGGCCGGTACGCCGACCGCGCGCTGATGCCGATGCTGTACGTGTCCCTGGGTGCCCTGGCCGTCGTCCTGGCCGCGTTCACCTTCACCGCCCACCACAAGATCGCCGCCGCCGCCACGATCGCGCTGATCGGCGCGCTGGGCTTCGCGACCGTGCCGCCGCTGCAGAAGCGGGTCCTCGACCAGGCCGCCGGCGCCCCCACCCTGGCCTCGGCCGTCAACATCGGCGCCTTCAACCTCGGCAACGCGCTCGCCGCCTGGCTGGGCGGCCTCGTCATCGCCGCCGGGCTCGGCTGGACCGCCCCGAACTGGGTCGGCGCCGCGCTCGCCGCCTCCGCCCTGGTCCTCGCCCTCGTTTCCGGCGCGCTGGAGCGGCGTACGGGCGCCCGCCCGGGCGCCGATGGCCGGGTCGTCGCGGCCGGAGCCCCGGCCGCCGCCCCCGTGACCGTCCACCACTGATCCACGACCCCCGTTACGCCACCCGTCGTACGACATCCCCCGCACCACGATTCAGGAGAACCCGCATGTCCGCCGCCGCCCCCACCCCCACTCGTACCACCGTCGCCCCGCTGACCACCGAGGACGCCGAACGCCTCCTCTCCGCGGCCCGCACCGCGGCCGAGCAGGCAGGGGTCACGGTCAGCGTCACCGTCCTCGACGCCGGCGGGCACCTGCTCGCCTTCCGCCGCGACGACCGGGCCGTGCTGATCTCCGGCGAGACCAGCACCCGCAAGGCCTTCACCGCCCTCCAGCTCGACGCCCCGACCGCCCACCTCGTCGACGCCGTCCAGCCCGGCGCGCCCTTCCACACCCTGCCCACCGCCCTCGACCGGCCGCTGCTGTTCATCGCGGGCGGGCTGCCGGTCCACCGCGACGGCCGCCTCATCGGCGCCATCGGCGTGGGCGGCGGCGCCCCCGACCAGGACCACGGCTTCGCCGCGGCCGCCCTCGACGCGCTGGTCTGACGCTCCCGCCCCGGCCTCCGGGTCGCGCGCCCCGGTCCCCCGTGCCACGTTGGTACGGGGGACAGGGGTGCATGATGCGAGAGTCCAGGCAGGTCCGGTCGTCCAGGCGGGTCAGGCAGGTCAGGCAGGTCAGGCAGGTCAGGCGGAGCCACGTCATCGCGACGGCGGTCGCCGCCGCGCTGGTCTCCCTCGCCGTGCCGGGGTGTACGGCCGCCTCCGACGAGGGCCGCGGCCCCGGTGACGGCAGCACCGCCGGATCCGCCGCCCCCGCCACCACGGTCTCCGCGCCGACGGCCCCGCCCCCCTCGCCGACCCCGTCGTACGCGCTGTCCACGGCCCCGCGCACCATTCCGGCCGTACGGGAGCACACCCCGGCCCGCGGCCCCGGCTGGAAGCCGGCCGCCGCCGGGCGGGTCGTCGTACCGCCGGGGAACGCAGCCGCCCTCGCCGACGAGGGCAAGCTGCTCGCCGGCGAACTGCGCATGGGCTTCGCCGAGACCACCGCCCCGCGCCCCGGTGACGTGGAACTGGCCCTCGGCGCCAAGAACTCCGGACCGCCCGAGTCCTACACGCTCACCGTCCAGGGCGGCCGCGTCCGGGTCACCGGCCCGGACGAGGCCGGGGTCTTCTACGGCACGCGCACCCTCAAACAGGCGGTGAAATCCGCCGGTTCGGCCCCCGAGGGCACCGTGCGCGACGCCCCGGCCAAGCCCCAGCGCGGGCTCAACCTCGACATAGCCCGCAAGAACTTCACCGTCGGCTGGATCGAGGACGAGCTGCGCCGCATGGCGGATCTCAAACTCAACCAGCTCGGCCTGCACTTCTCCGACGACCAGGCGTTCCGGATCCAGTCCGACACCCACCCCGAGATCGTCTCCACGCCCCACCTCACCAAGGCCGAGGTCCGGCGGATCACCGCGCTCGCCGCCCGCCTGCACATCACGGTCGTCCCCGAGCTCGACTCGCCCGGCCACCTCGGCGCCGTGCTGCGCGCCCACCCCGCCCTCCAGCTCCGCGACGTACAGGGCAGGGCCGTGAAGGGCGCCGTGGACATATCCGACCCGGCCGCGGCCAAGCTGATCGACGAACTGCTCCGCGAATACCTGCCGCTGTTCCCGGGCGGGTTCTGGCACCTGGGCGCCGACGAGTACCAGGCGCTGGTCTACCGCGACCCGCAGGCCTCCTTCCCGCAGCTCGCGCGGGCGGCCCAGCAGAAGTACGGACCCAAGGCGCACATCCAGGACCTGGCCGAGGGCTGGCTCGACGACCGTGCGGACGTGGTGCGTCCGGCGGGCAAGGTGCCCAAGGCGTGGAACGACGGCTTCTTCACCGGAGGCGTGGTCCAGGCGGCGAAGGACATCCAGGTCGAGTACTGGACGGGCAAGGAGACCGGGGCCCGGCCGCCGCTGGAGTACCTGCGGGAGGGCCGCAAGCTGGTCAACCTGAACGACGAGTACCTCTACTACGTGCTCGGCCAGCCGAACCAGTTCACCTATCCCACCGGCAAGCGGATCTACGAGCAGTGGACCCCGCTCGTCCTGCGCGGTACGACCCCGGTGCCCGCCCGGTACGCGGCGCAGGTACTCGGCGCCCGGCTCGCCGTGTGGTGCGACCTGGCCGGCTCCCAGACCCAGGCCCAGGTCGCCGAGGGGATACGGCTGCCGCTCGCGGCGCTGGCCCAGAAGGTCTGGGACGCCCGCCCGCCACAGCCCGCCTGGGCCGAGTTCAAGGCACTCGCGGACCGGCTCCAGCCGCCGGGCTGACCCGGCGTACGGCCGCCCCGCCCCGGATATTCGCTGGCCCGACCGCCGCCCGCGTTGCTTGGATGCCGGGATGAACAGTGAGCTGCCGGACGGCTACGAGTTGTCCACCGACCCCGCCCGACTCGACGCCGAGCTGATCCACCGCTGGCTGTCGCAAGACGCGTACTGGGCCCTCGGCCGGAGCCGGGAGAAGCAGGACCGGGCCATCGCGGAGTCCCTGAACTTCGGCGTCTACGACACGGCCTCGGGCGCCCAGCTCGGCTACGCCCGCGTCGTGACCGACCGGGCCACCTTCGCCTGGCTGTGCGACGTCTACATCGACCGCGCCGCACGGGGCAAACGGCTGGGGACCGGCCTCGTCGCCGCGATCCGCGACCACCTGGCCCCGTACGGGCTGCGCCGGGTGATGCTCGCGACGGCCGACGCGCACGGCGTCTACGCCGAGGTCGGCTTCGAGCCCCTGGCGGACCAGGAGAAGTGGATGCTGCTCGGCGAGCAGTAGGGAGTGGCGGCTACGGCCCCTGGAACCCCTGGAACCCCTGCAACCCCTGCAACCCCTGCAACCCCTACGACCGCTCGGCGTGCTCCCGGCGCTGCCAGCGGCGGCGGATCCACTGGCCGAACAGCGGCAGGGCCAGGACCACGGTCAGGGTCCAGGCCGCGGCGAATCCCCAGATCAGCGGGAGCGACACGGTGATCGCGGCCGCCACCAGCAGGGCCACGGTCACCGCACCGAGGAGACATGCGGCCACGGTGCGGTGCCGCGGACGGGTGTGCGCGGAGCGCAGGATCCGCTGGAGAGAGCGGTCCGCTTCGAGATCGGCCTCGATCGCCGAGAGGGCGCGCCGCTCGTGGTCGGACAGTCCGGCTCCGTCCATGACGACCTCCATCGGCCGGCGTCACCGGGCGGCGCGCACCACAGCCTCTGGCCTGCGCATACCCGACCAGGGGCGGCCCAACCCTCGTGGGCCGTCCCCTGGCTGCCGGGGGAGGGTCACCAGATGGAGTTGACCCACTCCGGGTGGTCGATGAACGGGTTCCGGTTGTGCTGGAACGTATCGAATATGACCTGGTTGCGGCGCTGCTCGAAGGCGTCCGGCGGGTCCTGCTGGTTCCACTGCTTGAGCACGCTGATCCGGCCGATGGCGGGGGCGCTGCCGTTGTTGACCTTGTCGTTGACTTCCAGGTCCGCGAAGCCGTCGCCGCCGTCGTAGCGCACGGCCATGTAGAGCAGCATGCGCGCGACATCACCCTTGACCGCGTCGCGCGGCTCGAAGGAGTCGGAGTCGGTGAAGCTGCCGGGGGCCTCGGAGACCGGGCTGCCGCCCATGTCGAAGTCCTTGTTGCCGCGGGTGCTGTTGACCGTGACGTCCTCGGGGCGCAGGTGGTGCAGGTCCGTGCCCGGGCCGGTGGCCGTGCCGAAGTCGCCGTGGCTCTTGGCCCAGACGTGCTCGCGGTTCCAGTCGTTGGCGCCGCCGCCGTTGGTGGACTTGGACTGGGAGCGGCCGGAGTAGACGAGGATGACGTTGTTCGGGTTCGCCGGGTCCTGGTCGGTCACCTTCAGCGCGTTCCACACGCCTTCGTAGGTCACCTTGGACTGGGTCTTGATGATGTTGTGGAGCGCGGTCTTCAGCGCGGCTCCGGTCTTGCCCTCGGCGGCCGCGTAGTAGGCGTCCACGGAAGCGGTGGCGGTGGCCGTGGTGGCGGCGGCCGCGTCGGCGTGGGGAGCCGCCGTGCGCTGGGAGCCGGCCGACGCGGTGGCCGGAAGGAGGGCCAGGGCCGCTACGGCGAGGCCGGTGACCCATGGGGTGCGTGGGGAGATTTTCATGGTGTGGGGGATACCTCTTCGCAGGCACCGCCCCCGCCAAGGCAGTTGGCGGGGCGTCAGGTGGCAGAGCAGAGGCTCACATTGTCATGTGCCCTACAGGTAAAATCCATGTGTCGGAAGGCTGGATTCTGCCCCCGGCGACCACTGGGCCGAACGGGCGAGGGCCTCTTGGCAGATCGCTCCACCGCGGGCACGGTGGCGGTGGCCCCGACCGGGGCCGCGCGGACGGTGCACACCGTGAACACCCCCTACCGGGAGCAGCCCATGGCAGTGAAGATCCTCATCGTGACCGGCGACGCGGCGGAGTCGCTGGAGGTCCTCTACCCGTACCAGCGCCTGCGGGAGGAGGGATACGAGGTGCACATCGCGGCGCCGGCGGTCAAGAAGCTGCGGTTCGTGGTGCACGACTTCGAGGAGGGCTTCGACACCTACACCGAGAAGCCGGGCTACACCTGGCCCGCCGATGTGGCGTTCGCGGACGTGGTGCCGGAGGAGTACGCGGCCGTGGTCGTCCCGGGCGGCCGGGCGCCCGAGTACCTGCGCAACGACCCCGAGGTGCGGCGGATCCTGGCCGCCTTCACCGGCTCCGACAAGCCGGTCGCCCAGATCTGCCACGGCCCGCTGATCACGGCCGCGAGCGGCGGGCTGGACGGCCGCCGGGTGACCGCGTACCCGGCGCTGGAACTGGACATGAAGGCCGCCGGGGCCACGTACGAGGACTCCGAGGCCGTGGTCGACGGCACCCTGGTCTCGGCGCGCGCCTGGCCCGACCACTCCGCCTGGATGCGGGAGTTCCTGAAGGTGCTGCGCGCCAAGGCCCCGCTGGCCTGACGTACGCAGTGGCGGCGGTGGCCCGTGGCCGTGTGCGGGGCGGCGGTGAAGGGGAGGCTCCGCATTCCCTTGTGAAGTGTCCGGATCCGGGACTGACGGGGCGGCTGCGGTGTGCTGAGGTGGCAGGGTCAAGCGATGCTGTTCAACCACCGCTGTTCGTACGGCAGTTGAAAGGACACCACCGTGACTGGACCCTTGGGCCGGCGCAGTTTGCTCGGCGCGGCCGCAGCCCTCGGCGGCGCCGCGCTCGTAGGGCCGCTCGCACCGCTCGCCCGGGCCCGGCCCGCCGCGTCCCGGCCGGACACCCTGCACACCCCGCCCGGATTCCAGCCCGAGGGCATCGCCGTCTCACCCGGCGGCCTCGCCTACACGGGCTCCCTGCTCGACGGGTCCGTCTACCGCGTGGACCTCGCCACCGGGGCCGGGCGGATCATCACCCCGGCGCTGGGCCGGGGCGAGGCCTCCGTCGGGCTCAAGCTCGACGGGCACGGCAGACTGCTCGTCGCGGGCGGTGCGAGCGGCCGGATCCGCGTCGTGCACGCCGGTGACGGCCGGGTGCTGGCCACCCACCGGGCGGCCACCGGGACCGCCTTCGTCAACGATGTCGTCGTCGGCTGCGGCGGAGCCTGGTTCACCGACTCCTTCAACGACGTGCTGTACTTCCTGCCCGCCGGCCGGGCCCCGCGCGCCGTGGCGCTCTCCGGGGAGTGGGCGCCCACCCCGCCCGGCGGCCAGGTCTGGGGCGCCAACGGCATCGAGCGGACCCCGGACGGCCGGGCGCTGCTGGTGGTCAACGACAACGTGCAGGCGCTGTTCCGCGTCGACCCGAGGACCGGCGCCGCGACCGAGGTCGAGCTCGACGGCGGATCGGTGGCCAACGGCGACGGGCTCGTCGTCCACGGCCGCACGCTGTACGTCGTCCGCAACCGGGACCAGGCCGTCGACGTGTTCACGATCGCCGCGGACGCCCGCCGGGCCGGGTTCGTCCGGCGGATCACCGACCCGCGCTTCGACGAACCCACCACGGCGGCGGTCCACGGCGGCCGCCTCTACGTGGTCAACGCGGCCTTCGGCTCCGACTGGTCGGATCCCGCCACCGCGTCGACGATCGTCAGTTGCCCGTCGTGATCTGCGGGGCCGGCTCGTTCCTGTAGTTGGCCGGTCCGAAGTTCTTCTTCACCGCGGCCTCCCAGGAACCGTCCTGGACCATCTTCTGCAGGGCGGCGTTGATCTTGCCCTGGAGGTCCTTGTTGCCCTTCTTGACGCCGATGCCGTAGTTCTCGTTGCTCAGGCTCAGCCCGACCAGCTTGAACTTGCCCGTGTTGGCCTTCTGGGCGGCGTACCCGGCCAGGATGGAGTTGTCCGTGGTGAGGGCGTCGACCAGACCGTCCTGGAGCGCGACGACGCACTCCGAGTACCCGTCGAGCTCCAGGACGCTGGCCTTCGGCGCGAGGGTCTTCTTGACGTTCTCGGCCGAGGTGGAGCCGGTGACCGAGCAGAGCTTCTTGTTGTTGAGGTCCTCGGCCTTGGTGATGGTGGTGTCGTCGGCGCGGACCAGCAGGTCCTGGTGCGCGAGGAAGTACGGGCCGGCGAAGTCGACCTTCTCCTTGCGCTTGTCGTTGATCGAGTAGCTGGCCGCGACGAACTTGACCTCGTTGTACTGGAGCAGCAGCTCGCGGTCGGAGCTGTCGACCTTCTTGAACTCGATCTGCTCCGGCTTGTAGCCCAGCTCCTTGGCGATGTACGTCGAGACGTCCACGTCGAAACCGGAGAAGGTCCCGCCCTGCTCACGCAGCCCGACACCCGGCTGGTCGAACTTGATGCCGATCGGGAGGTTCCCCGTGGGGCCGCTGTCACCGCCACACCCGGAGGCGGTCAGGGCGAGGCCGACCACTGCGACCAAAGCACCGGCCTTGGGAACCTTCATGCTGCACTCTTTCCTAGGGGCCGCGGGATGCGCTGCGGGGATCGCCGGCAGCGGGGGGAACCGCGGGTTCGTACGAAGCGTCAAGAAGAGTCGAGACGCGTGTACGAGGAAGCTAGGAAGGCGCCCGGCGCGATGTCACTGCAATTGAGCAAAACTTGAGGTAACGATCCGGCGCGACCGGCGTTTCTCCGGCGAATTGTGTTGTGAACGGCATAAAGGGGGCTGGGTGCATGGCGGATTCGGTGCGGGTGGCAGGAAATGCGCTGCTATTGGGCGAAGGGGTGCGGATCCGCTTTATCCGTACATTGCGCCTGCCCGAATCCGGCTCCCACCCGCTGCCGCCGGGGCTGGGTGAG
Source organism: Streptomyces sp. NPDC090741 (assembly GCF_044769045.1). Lineage (NCBI taxonomy): Bacteria > Bacillati > Actinomycetota > Actinomycetes > Kitasatosporales > Streptomycetaceae > Streptomyces > Streptomyces sp. NPDC090741. Next base: position 207,023 of record NZ_JBIVXF010000002.1, read on the forward strand.
TTCCCGCTGCGCCGGGTCGAGGACCATCCGGACACGGCGCCGCCCGAGTGGCTGGCCAAGGGCGGGGTGATGCTGCCCGTGTACCTGCGCGAGGCGATGTGGCTGAGTTTCGGGCGCAGCGGACGGGAGCCCGCCGCGCTCCAGGTCGGCGTCGGCAAGGTGTGCGCCGTCTCCGGCGAGCGCTGGACGGGCCGGCTCGGCAGGGACCCGCAGAACTATGTGGTGCTGCCCCGGCAGCCGTGGCTGGACGGGATCAACTCGGGCGACGGGACGGTGCGCCAGTTCGTCGCCGTACCGCTCGGGCTCGGCGCGACCGTCGAGGGGCAGGTCACCGGAGCGGAGACCGCCGGCGGGGTGCAGCTCCAGGCCTTCCCCCTGGCCGGGCCGGCTCTGGAGCGGTGGCGGGAGGCGGAGGCCGAGCGCGTGCGCCGCGAACGGCTGACCGGGGAGGCCCGCAGGCGGGGCCCGGCGGCCCCCGGGGGCTACGGCGCGGGGCCGATCGCGGCGGCGGCTCCGGCCATGGCCCGCCCGGGCGGCGGACCGGTGCCCGCGCCCGCCCCGGCGATGGGCCTGGGCGCCGGCGGATCCATGCGCCAGGAGGTCTACCGGGACGAGCGGCCGCTGTCCGACTGGGCCGGGGAGGCGGCCGGACGCGTCTTCGTCCACCTCGTGCCCCCGCCCGCGTGGAGCCGTATCACCGGGGAGCCCGCCCCGCCCTCGCCGGTCGACCGGGCCGCGTACACCAACGCCGGGCTGCCCTGGTTCGACCACTACGACGAGAGCGGCACCGACCTCGCGCCCTCCGGCACCCTGGCCGGGGTCAAACCGGTGGGCGACTGGCTCGGCGACGACCACGATCCGTGGACCCCACCCGTCCCCGGCCAGGTGAAGCCGCTGGGGAACGCTCCGCGGCCGGGCAAACCGGTGCAGGACGGTACATGGTGACGGTCTGACACCCGGGCCGGTCGCGTACGGCGACCGGCCCGCAACCGTTCAAACTGGTGATCGAGTTCAAGCCTGCGGATGGGTATGATCTCCCGCAGCAAGGCCGTAGCGCAGAGGTCGTCGCGCCCACGCATCGAGCTGGAGGACGTCGGTTCGAATCCGACCGGTCTTGCGTCTTCTTTCATGCGTTTTCCCATGTCGTTGTGGACGCCGGGCACCGGCGAAGGACCGGTGGAGTGGTGATGACACAGCCGACACCCGTACGGTGCCCCGCGATCGAGCACCCCGACCTGCCGATCGCCGACCCGGCCGGGCTCGACCCGCTGCTCGCGCGGCTCGCCTCCGAGGACGCCGTCGGGGCCGACGAGGCCTTCCCGATCGGAACCCTGCGCGCGGACGGCCGCGTCGACCTGTGCAAGCAGGGGCTCGGACCGGCCGGCGCCGCCCGGGTGGCCGCCGTCGCCGCCGGCTCCGCCCACGCCCGGCACCTGCTCCTCGGCACCAACTCCATCGGCGACGAAGGAGCCCGCACGCTCGCCGGCGCCCTCACCGACGGACACGGACTGCACACCCTCTACCTGGGCTGCAACCGCGTCGGCCCCGACGGCGTGGCCGCCCTCGCCGACGCCCTCGCGGACGACACCCGCGTCAAGGCCCTGTGGCTCAAGCGCAATCCGGTCTTCGAAGACGGCGCCCGCACCCTCGCCGCCCTGCTGCGCCGCAACCGGACCCTGCGCACCCTCGACCTGGTCAACACCGGCATCGGAATCGACGGCGTACGCCTCCTCCTCGACGCCCTGCGCGCCCGCGAGGCCCCGCTCGAACGGCTCTTCCTCGGCGGCAACGGCCTCACAGCCGAGGCCGCGCCGCTGCTCGCCGCCCTCATCCGGGAGGCCGGGGTGCGCGAGCTGTACCTCCCGGCCAACCACCTCGGCGACGAGGGCACCGCCGTCCTGGCCGCGGCCGCGGCCGCCGACCCCGCGCGGCCGGTCCGGCTCGGCCTCGGCGGCAACGGCATCGGCCCGGCCGGCGCGCGCGCCCTCGCCGAGGCCCTCGGCGGGATCGAAGCCCTCGACCTCGGCCGGGCCATGTCAGAGCGCAGCCTCGGCTCCGCCGGCAACGACACCGGCGACGAGGGAGCGTACGCCCTGGCCGCCGCCCTCCCCGGCAGCCCGCTGCGCCGCCTCGAACTGCGCCACACCGGGCTCACCGGGCGCGGAGCGAAGTGCCTGCTGGCCGCGGTGCCCGAAGACTCCCCGCTGGAGTACGTGGGCCTGGGCCCCGGTCTGCCCCGCAAGGTGAAGCGGTCCTTCACCGCCCGGCTGCGGCCCGCCCGGCCCGCCCACCCCGACCTCGGCGCGATCACGAGCGTGTACCGGTGAGCGGGTACACCGAGCACGGCGCGCTGCCCGGGGGCTTCCGGGCCGAGGACGGCGCGGCCTGGCAGCGGATCCGCCGCTACGCCGTACCCGGCTGGATGATCGAGCGCGCCACCGCGCACCGGCTGGCCGGCGACTGGCGGGCTGCCTGCGCGGCCGCCGCCGTGGACGTCACCTTCGACCTGCCCGGACTCGCCGGCCGGTACGGCGCGCCGGTCGCCGCCGCGGTGGTTGAGGACCTGCGCCACCTCGCGCCCGACCTGGTGCGCTGGCACCTGCCCCGGGTCCTGGGCGGCCGTACGACCGTCGAGCCCGACGTGCGCGTGCTGCTCGCCCGCTACGGCGGCGGCGCCGATGCGCCGGTGCTGTCCGTGGCCACCGGCCCGATGATCGAGGGGCCGCAGCGGCTGCGGCTGGACTGCGAGCCGGTCGAACCCCCGCCGCGCCACCGCACCTTCGGCGGCGCCCACCGGCTGCGCCCCGAGGACTGGACCGCGGCCCGCCCGCTCTGGGACGCCCGGCACACGGCCGCGCTGCGCGAGCACTTCAGCGGCGGCGGCGAACGGCTGCCCTTCTTCCGCCCGGACGGCACCCCGCTGCCCGCGGACGAGCTGCCCACAGGCGATCCCGGCACCGCCGATCCCGGCACCGCCGACCCGGCCGGGCGCGCCGAGTGGGTCGCCCTGCTACAGGCCCGCGGAGACTTCGCCGAGGCCTACGAGGCCGCGGGGATCGAACGCGACCTGACCAAGCCCGCGGAGAACCCGCGGTACGGCACCATGGCGGACCCGGAAACCCTCATGGCCACGTCCTCGGCCGACCTGGCGCGGCTGGGAACGGAGGTGCGCCGCCTCGCGGCGGCCGGCGCGGGCGAACGCTTCCGGCTGGCCGTCGACTGGCGCGGCAGCCTGCTGGTGGAACTGGTGGAAACCGCCGGCTCCGGTCCGGGCGATGGGCTGCGGGTCCGGGCGGCGGGCGCGGACGAGCTGAGGGAAGTGCCCCCGCTGCCGCTGTTCGCCTGGAAGCGGCTCCCCGACCTCGAACTGGTCCGCACGGGCCGGCTCACCCCGCGCGAGCTGCACCCGCTGGTCGCCGCCGCGCTGTTCCCCGGGGCCGGCCCCGCCGCCGGTCCGCCCGGCCCCGCCGAGGCGCAGTCCGTACGGGTGCGCTGCCGCGGCGAGTGGCACGAGGTCCGCTCCCAGGGCGGCGTACTGGACCTGCTCCCGCACAGCCCCGAGGAGCAGCGACGCGAGCGCGCCATGCGGGCGTTCGGCGGCGCGATCCAGGGCTGCTTCGCCGTACAGCAGATCTGGACCACGGGTGAGGGGCGGCTGCCGCGCGCCCTGCGGGCACAGCGCCAGGACCTGTTCCTGCGCGTCCAGCACGGGGACACCCCGGGCGTCGTCGCACTCCTCGACGCGGGCACGGACCCCCGGGTCCGCGACGCCCGCGGGTACACGCTGCTGCACGTCCTGCACCTGCTCGACCACGAGGTGCTGCTGCCGCGGCTGCTGGCGGCGGGCCTGGACCTGGAGGCCCGGGACAAGTCGGGGTGCACCCCGCTGCAGGTCGCCGTCGAGCGAGGGGCCCGCGTCGGTCTGGTCCGGGCGCTCCTCGCGGCCGGCAGCAGGATCGACGTCGTCGACGACGCGGACCTGTCGCTGGGCCAGGTGATCCGCCGCCACCAGCGCACCGATCTCGCCTTCCTGCGCAGCCGGGTGGAGGAGGAGTTCCCCGACATCGGCTCCGAGTGGTTCGACGAGTACCTGGACGAGCGCGAGTCCGACGAGGAGTACGAGGACGCATGAGCACCGAGCCGCCGCGCGTGCCGCGGCCACCGTCGCAGCCCGGCCCGGACCGGGACGGGCAGCCCTCGCGGGCCCTGGCGGCCGCCGACGCCCTGGGCGCCCGGCTCCGCGCCACCCGCACCGAACCGGCGACCAACCCCCAACTCGAAGCGCTGGCACTGGCCGTGACGGCCAATCAGCCCGTCCTGCTGTGGGGCGAGCCGGGCATCGGCAAGTCCGCCGGCATGCAGCAGCTCGCCACCGCCCTCGGCGTCGAGCTGGAGACCGTCATCGCCAGCGTCCACGAGCCCTCCGACTTCGCGGGGCTGCCCATCGTCGGCGACGACCCCGCCACCACCGGCGTGCCCATGGCCCCGCCGGACTGGGCGGTCCGCCTCGCCCGCACCGGCCACGGACTTCTGTTCTTCGACGAGCTGTCCTCCGCCCCGCCCGCCGTGCAGGCGGCCCTGCTGCGCGTGGTCCTGGAGCGCCGGATCGGCAGCCTCGTCCTGCCCGAGTCCGTACGGATCGTCGCCGCGGCCAATCTGCCGTCCAGCGCGGCGGACGGCTGGCACCTCAGCCCGCCGCTGGCCAACCGCTTCGTCCACCTCGACTGGACCCACAGCCCGCGCACCGTGGCCCGCGGCCTGGCCGGCACCTGGCCCGAGGTGGCCATCCCGGCCGTCGACCCCGCCCGCGCCTCCGGGGCCGTCGCCCGCGCCCGCGGCGTGATCTCCGGCTTCCTGACCGCCAGGCCGGGCCTGGTCCACCACATGCCGAACGAGGCCGAGGGCCGCGGCCGCGCCTGGCCCTCCCCGCGCACCTGGGAGATGGCGCTGCGGCTGCTGGCCACCGGGTACGCGGCCGGCGCCGGCCGGGAGGCCCTGGCCGCCGCGCTCACCGGGGCCGTCGGGGACGCGGCCGGGATCGAGCTGCTCTCGTACGTGGAACACCTCGACCTGCCCGACCCGGACCGGGTGCTCGCCGACCCGGACGCCTTCGCCCTGCCCGAACGCGGCGACCGGCAGCTGGCCTTCCTCATCGCCGTGGTCGCCGCCGTCCAGGGCGAGCTCACCCGCCCCCGCTGGGAGGCCGGCTGGGCGGTCCTCGCGAAGGCGGTCGACGCGGGCGTGCCCGACGTGGCCGCGCGGGCGGCCACCGACCTGGCCGCCATGCGCGACCTGGACTGGCCGGTGCCCGCCGGGATCGACGCGTTCGTCGAACTGCTCCAGCTCTCCGGCGCCCTGCCGGGCGGCGGCTGACGGGCGGGTGAGCGTGCCCATGGACGGCCCGACGGGCGCGCCCGAGGACGGAGCCCCCGCCGCCGCCCGCCTGGACCGGGCGAAACTGCTGGCCGCCCGGTACAAGGCTGCCGAAGCCCGGCCGTACCTCGCCTCCGCCCTGTACGCGCTCACCGTGGTCCCCTCGGCCGGGGTCCCGACGATGGGTGTGGACCGGCACTGGCGCTGCTACGTCTCGCCCGCGTTCGTCGACGCCACGCCGGTCGCGGAACTGGCCGGGGTGTGGATCCACGAGGTGGCCCACCTGCTGCGCGACCACCACGCCCGCGCCGACCGGCTCCCGGCCGCCGACCAGCGCGACCGGCGCCGCGTCAACATCGCCCAGGACTGCGAGATCAACGACGACCTCCTGGCCGACGGACTGGCGCTGCCCGAGGGCCGGATGGAGCCCCGGCTGTTCGGTCTCGCCACCGGCGGGATGTTCGAGACGTACCTGCCCGCGATCCCGGCCACCCCGCCGCACGCACCGGACTGCGGCTCGGGGGCCCACGGCACGCCGATGCCCTGGGAGCTCGGCGAGGCGGCGGGTCCCGCCCGGATCGGCCCGGTCGAGGCGGAGGCGCTGCGCCGGCAGACCGCCCAGGCGATGCGCGCCCACCAGCGCACCCGGGGCAGGCTCCCGGCCGGCTGGCAGCGATGGGCGCAGGAGCTGCTGGAGCCCACCGTCGACTGGCGCCGCGCGCTGTCCGGGGCGGTACGGGAGGCCGCGGCCTGGGCGGGCGGCGCGGTGGACTACACCTACCGCCGCCCCTCGCGGCGCACTCCGGCGCTCGGCGGCCGCGTGGTGCTGCCCAGCCTGCGCCGGCCGCTGCCGCGGGTCGCGATCGTCATCGACACCTCGGGGTCGATGGGCGAGGACGAGCTCGCCGCCGCGCTCGGCGAGGTCACCGGCGTGCTGCGGGAGGTGGGGGTCCGGGGCAACCGGGTCGCCGTCCTGGCCTGCGACGCGGACGTGCACACCGTGGCCCGGGTGACGAGCGTCGAGCAGGTGACCCTGGCCGGGGGCGGCGGCACCGACATGCGCGTCGGCATCCGGGCCGCGCTGGCGGCGGCGGACCGGCCGAACGTCGTCGTCGTGCTGACCGACGGGTACACGCCGTGGCCGGACGAGACCCCGTCCTGCCGGCTGATCGCCGCGCTGATCGGGGCCGACGCACCGCAGCCGCCGGGCTGGGTGGAGACCGTACGCGTCCCGTCCGGGTCCTGAGCGGCAGACGGTATCCGGCTCAACTGGCCGGGAACGTACGCTCGTCCGGACCGGCGGGGCCGCCGCATGACAGCATGGTGGGGCAACACCCGGCAAGCGGAGGGGGAGTTCGGTGAGTTCGGTGAGCACTTCGACGAGCGGAGTACGCAAGGGCCTGGCCAAGGTGGAGATCGCACTGCGGTGGGATCCGAGCCCCGCGGGCACGCCCGCCCACGACCTGGACATCATCGCGGCGGTGTTCGGCGCAGCGGCTCCCCACGGGGAGCCGGTCCACCTCGTGCACTTCGGCAGCCGTTCTCCCGACGGCACCATCACCTTGAACCGCGACAGCCACACCGGCCAGGGCTTCGGCTTCGACGAGGTGATGACCCTCGAACTCGACCGGATGGCAACCGAGTTGGGGCGTGTGGTGGTCGGCGTGGTCATCCAGGACACCGGGCAGCGGGGCGCGCGTACGAAGACCTTCGCGGCCATAGGCGGTACGGGCGTCCGGATCCGGGAGGGCTACACCGACCTCGCGGTGACCGACTTCGCGGGGGTCCCGGACGCCACGGCAGCCACGATCGCGGAGTTCACGCGCGACGGTTCGGGGGCCTGGTCGCTGGACGCCGCCGTACGGGGCTTCGACGCGGATCCGGAGGAGTTCGCCCGGACCATGGGCGCGCCGCGGCCCTGACACGAGCCTGTGACGTGGGGCCGCACAGACCGGGCGGTGGTCACTCCCTCGAGTGAGTGACCACCGCCCCGTCCGGGTGGCGCGCTGCCGCCGTCCCCACGAGGCAGCGCGGGCGGGTCGCCGTCCGGTCATCGGAGACGGCGGCCCACCGGTTCAGGGGGCCTCGGCCCGGTCCGGGTCCGGGGCGGGGGCCGGGACGGATGCCAGGCCCAGGGCGGGCAGCAGGGCCGCGTCGACGAACCGGACCAGGTAGTCGGCGTCTGCGTACTGACCCTCCAGGACCGGCCGGATGCGCAGGACGCCCATCAGCTGCGCCGGCAGGAACTCCACGGCCGGATGGCCCGCCGCGATCTCGCCGCGCGCCACGGCCCGCGCCACCATCGCGTCGAACGCGGCCAGTTCCGGCTCGACCAGCGCCTCGCGCAGCGCCGCCTGCAGCTCCTCGTCGCTGAGCACGGCGTGCCCGAGGGCCTGGGTGAGGCGGGTGTCGCGTCCCGAGTTGCCGGCCGCGATCCGGGCCGCCTCGCGCAGGTCGCCGGCGAGCGTGCCGGTGTCCACCCCGGCCAGCGTGCCCTGCCGGTTCGCACGCAGGGCCGCCGCGACCAGCTGGGGCTTGGTCTTCCACTGCCGGTAGAGGGTCGACTTCCCGCAGCAGGCCCGGGCGGCGACGCCCTCCATGGTCAGCGCCTCGTATCCGTGCTCGCGCAACTGCTCCAGGACGGCGTCGTAGAACTCCTGCACCCGTTCCGGGGTGATCTTGGAGCGGCGCGCGGCGGGCGCTGTCGGCGTCATAGTGAGCGGCTCTCCTCGGGGGCTCCGCAGCTGGTGTATCCGTGAGGAAAGTGTACGGGAACGCAAGCGTATCGGTACACCCGCGTATCGATACGCAAATGTATCGATACACTGGCGTGTCGATGTCCGCGTACAGGCGGCGCGCGAGCACAGAGAAGAGAAAGCGGGGGAAATGAGCTCCCACACCACACCCGCCGGGCCGGTCGACGGCCCGATACCGGGACCGAGGCGCCGACTCATACGCGAGCTGCTGCTCGTCGCGGGCCTGTTCGCCGTCTACAAGGCCGGCCGGATGCTCTCCACGGACCGCACCGACGAGGCGTTCCGCAACGCCGGCCGGATCTGGGACGCCGAGCGCACCCTGCACCTGCCGGGCGAGGGCGCGATCCAGCGGCTGCTCCTGCACGGGGACGCCCTCGTGCACACGGCGAACACCTACTACGCGGCCGTGCACTTCCCGGCGACCGTGCTCTTCCTGATCTGGCTGTACGTGCGCAGGCCCGGCCACTACCTGTGGGCCCGGCGCGTGTTGGCCGTCCTGACCGGCGCCGCCCTCGCCCTGCACCTGGCCTTCCCGCTCGCACCGCCGCGGATGCTCGGCGCCGCGCACCTCGTGGACACCGCACAGGTCTACGGGCCCTCCGTCTACCGGGCCTCGCCCGCCACCGACACCATGGCCAACCAGTTCGCCGCGATGCCCTCGCTGCACTTCGGGTGGGCGCTGATGCTGGCGCTCGGCATGATCGCCGCCACCCGGTCCCGCCTGCGCGTGCTGTGGCTGCTGCACCCGCTGGTGACGCTGCTCGTGGTCGTCGGCACCGCCAACCACTACTGGCTCGACGCGATCGTGGCCACCGTGCTGCTCGGCGGGGCGCTGCTGATCGTGCCGCGCCCGCGGGTCCGCTCCGGCTCGCTCGCCGTCGTACGGCATCTGCCGCGCCCGCGCAGCACCGCCGTGGCGGCCGAGTCCGTGGGGTCCGGCCGATGAACGACACCCTCCTCGCCGTCCTGCTCTGCCTCGCCTCCGCCGTGGCATACGCGGCCGCGGCCGTGGCCCAGGAGCGGCTCGCCCGCGCGGCCGTGGCCCGCAGCGCCGGAGCCCTGCTCGGCAACGGGGCCTGGTGGTGGTCGGCCGGGCTGAACGCCGGCGCCGCACTGCTGCACGCGGCCGCCCTGCGCTACGGGCCGCTCACCCTGGTGCAGCCGCTCGGCGCCCTCACCCTCGTCGCCGCCGTCCCGCTCGGGGCGCACGGCGCCGGCCGCCGGGTCGCGGCCACCGAATGGCGGGGCACCCTGGCCACCGTCGTCGGGCTCGGGCTGCTGCTGCTCCCGGCCTCCGGACCGGCCCCCGACGACACGCTCACCCTGGCCGAAGCGCTCGCCGTGTCCGGGGCCACGATCGCCGCGATCACGCTGTTGACCGTACGGCGGGACGTGAGCTCGGGGCTGCGGCACGCGACGGCGTCCGGGCTCGCCTCCGCCGTGGCCTCCGCCCTGACCCAGACGGTGGCCGTCGCGGGCGGCCGCGGCGGGGCCCTGCTCAGCGTGCGGGTCGTCGCCGTCGCCCTGCTCGTCGTGGTGTTCGCGGTCGGCGGGATGCTGCTGTCGCAGCGGGCCTACCGGGGCGGGCTCGGGGCGCCGCTCGCCGTGGTGAACCTGGCCAACCCGCTGGCCGCGGCCGCCATCGGCATGATCCTGCTCGGCGAGCGCCTCCAGGGCGGCGCGGTGGGACTCCTGCTCGCCGTGGCCGGCGCCTTCGTGGCGGCGCGGGGGGTGCTGCTGCTGACGCGTACGGCGCCGGGCGCGGCGCCCGGGTCCGGCCCCGGACCCGCGTCCGCACCCGCACCCATGTCCGCACCCGCACCCATGTCCGCACCCGCACCCATGTCCGCACCCGCACCCATGTCCGCACCCGCACCCATGTCCGCAGCTGCACCCACGTCCGCAGCTGCCTCCGCTGCGGCGCCGGACGCGGTACCGGCCGCCGCGCCGATCGGCCGTGTGGCAGCATGACGCCCATGGCTGACGGATCGTTCCTCTCGCTCTGGTCCAGGAAATCGGTGCTGTCCATCGGATCGGTGGGTTCGGTCCTCTCCGTAGGCTCCGTCGGCAGCGTGCTGTCGGTCGGCTCCGTCGGCTCCGCCTTCTCGATCGGCTCCGCGGGTTCGTGGCTGAGCACGGGCTCCCTGCTCTCCGCGCAATCGGTCTGCTCCGTGCTCTCCGCACAGTCGCACCGCTCCGTGCTCTCCCACCGGTCGACCCGGGCGATCCTCGCGCGGCGCTCGCGCGGCGGCCTCGCGGCGGCCGCCGTCATGGTCGCCGGCGTCGCGCTCGTACGGGCCCGCCGCAGCTGAGAACCGTTTCGCCGGTCTGCGCGTCCTCCCCGGTGAGAACGCGCACACACGGAACACGAGCGAAGCGGAGTGAACGAACATGGGGATCGTCAGCTGGATCGTCCTGGGGCTGCTGGCCGGCGTCATAGCCAAGGTCCTGCTGCCCGGCCGCGACCCCGGCGGCCTGATCGGCACCACGCTCATCGGCATCGCCGGAGCCTTCATCGGCGGCTGGCTCTCCGCGAAGTTCCTGGACAAGCCGATCGGCCACGACTTCTACGACCCCGCCACCTGGGGCTCCGCGATCGCGGGCTCCCTGGTCCTGCTCATCGGCTACCGCATCCTCTTCGGCAACTCCCGGGACTGAGCCGCCCCGAGGCCACCGGTCAGGCTCGGGCCGCACGGCGCGACGTACGAGCTGCGAGGAGCCTTCGAGACCCATGAGCCTCACCCCTGCCACTCCCGTCACCCCCGTCCCCACCAGCGACCTCTACGACGAGCACGGCGAGGGCCTTGCCCTCTGCACCACGCAGTTCCGCCAGTTCGGCGGGCGGCGGCTCTTCGCGGGCCCGGTGCGGACCGTCAGCTGTCACGAGGACAACGCGCTGTTGCGCGAGCTGGTCAACACACCGGGCGGGGGCGCGGTGCTCGTCGTGGACGGCGGCGGCTCCCTGCGCACGGCCCTCACCGGCGACCTCATCGCCGGAGCGGCGCAGCGCAACGGCTGGGCGGGCCTGATCATCAACGGCGCGGTCCGCGACAGCGTGGCCCTCGGCGGACTCGACCTCGGCATCAAGGCACTGGGCACGGTCCCCCGCAAGAGCGGCAAGACGGGCGCGGGCACGGTGGACGGGCCGGTCACCATCGGCGACGTGACGTTCCGCCCGGGGGACACGGTCCACGCGGACGACGACGGAACGGTCATCCTCCCCACCGCCTGACCTGGGGGGCGAAATCCGGCCAGGGGCGGGCCGGGGCCCCTGGTGCCGGGCCCGTGGAGCGGGATTCACTGCGGGGCCATGACACGACACAGGATCATGGGCCTGCTCGGCGCGCTCGCGCTCGCCGCGGGCACCCTGGCCGGCGCCGCGGGACCCGCGGCCGCCGCCGACCCGACCGCGCGCGAGAGCGGGCTCGGCGGCGCCGCCGCCGAGCGGCGGACCGAGCCGCCCGCGGAGTTCGGGAGCGACTGGCACGACCCCCTCACCGCCGCCCCGCCCGTCGCACGGCCCGCGACCCGGTCCTGCGAGGTGACCGTCGCCGAGGCGCAGTTCCGCGACTACACCCCGTACGTCGGGAGCTACGCGCCCCCGGCCGCATGCGGCGGGACCTGGGCCAAGGTCGTCCTGCGCCTCGACGGCAAGGTCAAGGGCCGCCAGTACGACCGCCTCGGCCACCTCTCCCTCGGCGGCGTCGAAATCCTGCGCACCTCCACCCCCGAGCCCTCGCCCGACGGCATCACCTGGTCCGTCGAGAAGGACGTCACCCGCTACCGCGACACCCTCAGCCGGCCGCAGCCCGTCGAGATGCTGATCGGCAACTTCGTCGACGACACCTACACCGGCGTCATCGACGTCAAGGTCACCCTGACCTTCTACGCCGCCGACGGGGACCGGCACACCGGCGCCCCCGACACCCCCGACCGCGTCCTGCCGCTGACCACCCCCACGCTCACCACCCCGCGCAACACCGAGCGGCTCCTCGCCGAGGTGTACGCCACCGGCTCCGGCGGCGGCTGCGAGGAGTACTGGTACCTGACCACCCCCGACGCCGCCCCGTACTCCTGCAAGGCCGCAGACGGCCCGTACCGCGAGGTCCGCATCTCCGTCGACGGACAGCTCGCCGGCATCGCGGCCCCCTTCCCGACCGTGTGGACCGGCGGCTGGTCGAACCCCTTCCTCTGGTACGTCACCCCCGCGCCCCGCGCCTTCGACGTCCAGCCGGTCGTGTACGACCTCACCCCGTACGCCGCCCTCCTCAACGACGGCCGCCCGCACCGGATCGAGGTGTCCGTCGCCGGCGTCCCGGCCGGGCAGAGCGGCTGGAGCACCCCGACCAACCTGCTCCTGTGGCAGGACGAGGGCCGCGCCGTCGTCACCGGCTCCCTCACCCGCCACGAGGAGGGCGAACCGGCCAACTCCACCCGCTGGACGCCCGCCACACCCGGAACGCCCGCCGGGCAGCACCGCCTCGACACCGAGGGCGGCCACCGGCTCACCGTCGCCGGCCGGCTCGACACCTCCCACGGCCGGGTCACCACCACCGTCACCCGCGCCGTGCACAACACCTCCGTGCACCGCTGGACGGAGGGCGAGAACCAGGACGCCCTGACCGCGAACTGGACCGACGAGGAGAGCGTCACCCGCGGCTCCACCACCGTCCGCACCGCGCGCACGTACACGATGGACGGCGAGACCACCCTCGGCGCCGGGGACCGGCTGCGGACCGTCATCGCGCTCGGCGACCGCGCCGAGACGACCACCCTGCGCGGTGGTCGCACCGTGGACCGCACCTGGCTCGACGACCGGTACACGGGCGACGCGAGCTACACGGCGAACGTCCCGCGCGAGCAGCGGCACGCGGTCGGCACCGGCTCCGAGCACTACCAGCTGTACGGGTCGGACGCCGGACGCGGCTGCTACGACCGTACGGTGTCCACCGCCCAGGGCACGGTGACGGTGGACCGCCGACGCTGCTGACACTGCCTGCGCCTACGATGACCGGCCATGGACATGAGTGAGGCCGGCAGACAGCTGGTCGACGGCCGCTTCGAACTGATCGCGCCGCTGGGCGCCGGCGGCATGGGAACGGTGTGGCGCGCCCGCGACATCGCACTGCACCGCGACGTCGCCCTGAAAGAGGTGCGCCCGCCGGACCCGGCGACCGCCGCCGCCCAACCCGGCCTCACCGAACAGCTGCGTGAACGCGCCATCCGCGAGGCCCGCGCGCTCGCCCGGCTGGCGCACCCGCACGTGGTGACGATCCACCACATCGTCGAGCCCGCCGCCGGCACGGACGGACATCCGTGGATCGTGATGGAGCTGGTCAAGGGCGGCTCCCTGCACGACAGGCTGGAGTCGGGGCCGATGCCCGTCGCCGACGTGCTGCGGCTCGGCCTCGACGTGCTGTCCGCGCTGCGGGCCGCCCACGCCGAAGGGGTGCTCCACCGCGATGTGAAACCGGCCAACGTGCTGCTGCGCCCCGACGGCTCGGCCGTGCTGACCGACTTCGGCATCGCGGCCCTGCACGACTCGACCGCCCTCACCTCCACCGGCGTGCTCATCGGCTCGCCGGAGTACATCGCCCCGGAGCGGGCCCGCGGCGAGGAAGGCCTGGCGGCCTCCGACCTCTGGTCGCTCGGCATGCTGCTCTACGTGGCCGCGGAGGGGGCCCATCCGCTGCGCCGTGCCACCACCCTGGCCACCGTCGTCGCCGTGCTCGACGAGCCGATCCCGGCTCCGGTGCGCTCCGGCCCGCTGGGGCCCGTACTGCAACGGCTGCTCGTACGGGACCTGTCCGTACGGCCCGACGCGGCGCAGCTGGAACAACTGCTCCGGGATGCGGGCAGCGCTCTCGGCGGCGGTGCCCCGCCGGCCGCCCCGCCCGTCGCACCGCCGACGGTCCTGGGCCAGTACGGGCCGCCGAGCCCGCAGCCCTACGCGCCGTCGGCGCCGTTCACCCCGGGGGGCGGCTCCCCGTACTCCGTCACCACGCCCGTCCCGGCGGCGCACACCCCGCGGCGCCGCCCGGTGCTGCTCGGCGGCCTCCTCGCGCTGGCCTTGGCCGGTGGCGTGATCGGGCTCGTCAAGTGGATGCCCGACGGCAATTCCGGCGGCCGCAGCGGCGAGGCGAAGGGCGGCGGCACCACCGCGAGCGCCGGCCCCTCCACCACCCCCGGCCCCAAGCAGAGCCTCCCCAAGTCGGTCGGCAGCCCGGTCACCGCGCCCAAGGGCAGCCTGCTCACCCCCGCCAACGTGCGGACCGCGATCGAGGCCTTCAAGCAGAAGACGGGCACCACCCAGTTCGTGGAGATGAACATCTACGAGGAGTACGTGCTCGCGTCCATCCCCACCGCCCCCGGAGCCAAGACCTACGACCGCTACCAGTACCGCGACGGCGAGGCGAAGCGCACCGGCCCCGGCAGCACCATCAAGGCGGACGAGCCGCTGATCGACATGGGAGCCGTCAACTGGGACGCCCTGCCCGGCCTCCTCGACCAGGCCAAGCAGGAACTCGGCGTGGCCAACCCGACCTCCCGCTACGTCATCGTCGAACCCTGGCTCCTCGACAACACCCCGTCCATGCGGCCCTACCTCACCGACGAGTACGGCCAGGGCGGGTACGTCTACGCCGACACCCAGGGCAAGGTGAAGAAGGTCTACCGCTCCTGACATCGTGTGTCCGTACGAGCGGTACGAGCGGTTCGATTCGGGGAGTCCCACCACCATGCCCAGCTGGCGCACCACCCTCACGGCGGCCGGTATCACCGGCCCCCGGCTGCGCGACGACTACACGTACGTCGCCCGCCGGGTCCTGCGCCGCGAGCCGGCCCCGTACGTGACGCTGCGCCTGCTCGCCGCGCCGCCGCTGGTGCCCTGGCTGACGGCGGGGGTGGCCTTCATGAACCTCGTCGACGACGTGGCCGAGACCGGCACCCTGCAGGAGCGTTCCGCCGGTCTGGCCGCGCTCGCCGGGCAGGCGCGGGCCGCGCTCAAGACCGGCGACAGCCCCGACCCGCTGCTGCGCGCGTACGCCCACGCCGTCGCCACGCGCGGGCTGCCGGAGCACTGGGTCTCCCGGTTCCTGGAGGGCGCGGCCACCGCCGAGGCCGGCTTCGACGGCTTCGACACCGAGGAGGACTTCCAGGCCTACCTCGACGCCTATGCCTGGCCCGGGGTGCTGGTCTTCACCGGACTCCAGTACCAGGGCGGCCCCGACGAGGAACAGGCCGCCGGGTGGCGGCGGTTCGTGGACGCCGCCCAGCGGGTCGACTTCCTCGCCGACCTCTCCGGAGACCTCGCGGACGGCCGGCTCTGCCTCCCGCGCGCCCGCCTCGCCGAGCACTCGGTCACCCGGGCCGACCTCGAACAGGCCCGCGACACCCCGGCCGTACGCGCCCTCCTCGCCGCCGAAACCCGGCGTGCCCGAAGTGCCCTCGACGCCACCGACGGCATCCTCGACCTGGTCGAGCGGGGCCTGCGCCCCGTGATCGCCGCGATGACGGAGCTCATGGGACACCAACTGGCCGCCGTGGAACGGGCCGGCGTCCAGGCGCTGCGCAAGGACGTCGGCTACGGCTTGGCGGCCCCCGTCCGCACCCTGCTGCGCGCCCGCGCCGGCGCCGGCAGGTCCCGGCTCCGGCCGGCGGGATAGCTGCCCGGCAGCGGCGGGGTAGCGGCCGGGACATTTGTACTGGTGGGTTCCGTACATGCGGATCTGCCGGGGGACCCGCCCCGATTCGTAGCGTGGTGGGCATGACGAAGACGGTTGAGCCGACGCGGTCGGCGCAGACGACGAGGACGGCGAAGCCGCCGCACGAGGAGCCCGCGGTCCGGTTCCGGCACGCCACCAAGTCCTTCGGCGCCGTCCGCGCCGTCGCCGGCATCGACCTCGACGTCCGGCGCGGCGAGACGGTCGCCCTGCTCGGCCGCAACGGCGCGGGCAAGTCCACCGCCATCAGCCTGCTGCTCGGCCTCAACGAGCCCGACGCGGGCAGCGTACGGCTCTTCGGCGAGACCCCCGACCGGGCGGTCCGGGCCGGCCGGGTGGGCGCCATGCTCCAGGAGGGGCGCGCCGTACCGCGGATCACCGTGCGCGAGCTCATCGGCTTCGTGGCCCGGACCTACCCCGCCCCCATGCCCGTCGCCGAGGCGCTTGAACTCGCCGGGCTCACCGAGCTCGCCGGCCGGCGCATCGACCGGCTCTCCGGCGGCCAGGCCCAGCGAGTCCGCTTCGCCGTCGCCCTCGCCGGGAACCCGGAGCTCATCGTGCTCGACGAGCCGACCGCCGCCCTCGACGTGGAGGCCCGCCGCGCCTTCTGGGAGTCCATGCGCGGCTTCGCCCGGCGCGGCAACACCGTCCTGTTCTCCACGCACTACCTGGAGGAGGCCGACGCCCACGCCGACCGCATCGTGGTCGTCGACGCCGGCCGGATCGTCGCCGACGGCACCGGGGAGCAGCTGCGCCGTGCCGCCGGCGGGTCGCTGGTCTGCGTCGATCTGGCCGGGCGCCCCACCGAGGGGCTCGACGAGCTGCCCGGGGTGGTCTCCGTAGAGGTACGGGGAGACCGTGCGCGGCTGCGTACGGAGGACCCGGACGCAACGGTCGTCGCACTCGCGGGCCTCGGCGCCGTCCGAGGGATCGAGGTCACCGCGCCCTCGCTCGACGAGGCCTTCCTCGCCCTCACCGACAGCCACAACCAAAACCCCACCCACACCACCAGCCCCAACCCCACCCACACCGCCGCCGCGGGGAGCGCCCGATGATCACCGCCTACGTCCGCCTCGAAATCCGCCGGACCCTGCGCGACACCTCCTTCGTCGTCTTCGGCATCGGCATGCCGGTGCTGATGTACCTGCTCTTCACCAACCTCGGCACCGACGCCGACACCGGCGGGTGGAAGACCGCCTCCATGGTGGCCATGGCCGCGTACGGGGCCCTGGGCTCGGCCCTGGGGACCGGCTCCGGAGTCGCCGAGGACAAGGGCATCGGCTGGCTGCGGCAGCTGCGGGTCACCCCGATGACCCCCCGCCAGGTGGTGGTCGGCCGGGCCCTGACCGGCTCGGTGACCGTGCTTCCCGCCGTGGCCGCCGTGCTCGCGGCCGGCGCGTTCGTCAACGGGGTCCGGCTGGAGGCCTGGCAATGGGCCGCCGTCGCCCTCGTTCTGTGGCTCGGCGCGCTCCCCTTCACACTGCTCGGCATAGGCAACGGGTACCGGCTCACCGCCCAGTCCACCGGCGTGGTCAACGTCGGGTGCAGCCTCGCGCTCTCCATCGTCGGCGGACTCTGGTTCCCGGTCGAGCTGTTCCCGGACTGGCTGCGCTCCCTGTCCGGCTTCACCCCGACGCGCCGCTTCGCCGAGATCGGCCAGTCCCTCGCCGAAGGTGCGGCCCCCGGCCTGGCCGCGGTCGCCGTACTCGCGGTATGGGCCCTCCTGTTCGGCTCGTACGCGGTGCTCTCGTACCGTCGGTCCGCGAGGACGGTGTAACGCATGGAGCAGGGACCGGGAATGAAGACGCAGGGCAGGCAGGGGACCGAGCAGGACCGGAAGGCCGACTGGAAGGCCGATTTCAAGGCCGACTGGGCGGTCCGCAAGGCCGAATGGCGGGCGCAGGAGAAGAGACGCAAGGCCTGCGGCGAGGCCCCCGACCACGGCCGCGGCCCGATGGGCCCGCCCAACGCCTTCACGCTGCTGCCGTGGCTGCTGCTGGGCATGGGAGCCATCTCCAACGTCATCAAGGGGGAGACCCCCAACCCCTGGATCGGCGCCCTCGGCCTGCTGCTCTTCAACTCCCTCTACATCACCCTGGTGTTCCGCGCCTTCGACCGGCGGGCCCGGGAGGCCGCGAGCACCCGCTGGTGCCTCGCCGCTCTCGGCGCGGTCACCTGCGCCCTCGCCTTCGCGTACGGGGGCAACTGGCTGCTGTTCTTCCCGCTCTGGGGCCTGGCCACGGGCGCGGTGGTCCGCGGCCGCAAGCTCGGCCCGGTGATGTTCGCCGTCACCGGCCTCGCCGGGGCGATCGCGGGACTCGACGAGGGCTGGGACACCCTCGGCATCGTCTACGGGACCCTCGTCTCCGCCATGGTCACCGCGGCCATCCTCGCCCTGTCCGAGACCGTGAAGGAACTGCGCGAGACCCGGCAGGAGCTGGCCCGGGCCGCGGTGGACCAGGAGCGGCTGCGGTTCTCCCGCGATCTGCACGACCTGCTCGGCCACACCCTGTCGGTGATCGTCGTGAAGTCGGAGGCCGCCCGCCGGATCGCCCCCCGGGACATGGACGCGGCGCTCGCCCAGGTCGCCGACATCGAGTCGGTCGGCCGCCAGGCGCTCACCGAGATCCGGGAGGCCGTCACCGGCTACCGCGAGGCCAGCCTCGCCACCGAGCTGGACCGGGCCCGCGGCGCGCTGACCGCCGCCGGGATCGAGCCCGTAGTACGGCAGTCAGGGCCCCCGCTGCCCCCGCAGGCGGCGGCGCTGCTGGGCTGGGTGGTGCGCGAGGCCGCCACCAACGCCATCCGGCACAGCGGCGCGACCACCTGCGAGATCGAGGTGCGGAGCACGGCGGAGCGGGTCCGCCTGGTGATCACCGACAACGGGAACGGCGTAGGCTCGACCCCGCCGGGCAGCGGACTGACCGGCCTGACGGAACGGCTCGCCGCGGCGGGCGGCACCCTGGTCGGCGGCCCTGTCCCGGGCCCGGGGCGGGGGTTCCGGGTCACGGCCGAACTCCCGGTGGAGCCGGCGGAGAACGAGGAGAGTCGATGATCAAGGTCCTGCTCGCGGAGGACCAGGGCATGATGCGCGGCGCACTGGCCCTGCTGCTCGGGCTGGAGGAGGACATCGAGGTCGTGGCGCAGGTCGCCGCCGGGACCGAGATCGTGCCCGCCGCGGTCGAGGCGCAGCCGGACGTGGCCCTTCTCGACATCGAACTCCCGGGCCGCAGTGGCCTGGACGCGGCAGCCGAGCTGCGCACGCGCCTCCCCGGCTGCCGGGTGCTGATCCTGACCACGTTCGGGCGCCCCGGCTACCTGCGCCGGGCGATGGAGGCGGGGGCCGCCGGGTTCCTGGTCAAGGACGGTCCGGTGGAGGAACTGGCCGCCGCGATACGCCGGGTGCTCGCCGGGGAGACCGTGATCGACCCCGCGCTCGCCGCGGCCGCGCTCAGCGCCGGCCCGAACCCGCTGACCGCGCGCGAGGCCGACGTGCTGGGCGCGGCGGTCGACGGGGCGACCGTGGCCGACATCGCGGCCAGGGTGCACTTGTCGGAGTCGACGGTACGGAACTACCTGTCCTCGGCCATCGGCAAGACGGGCACCCGCAACCGTATGGAGGCCGTCCGCGCGGCCCGCCGCCAGGGCTGGCTCTAGGCCGCCTGGCTCCGGATCCGGCTCCAGGACGGCCCTCCGGGGGGGGCTAGTAGGCGCCGTTGACGTTGTCGATCGAGCCGTAGCGGGCCGCCGCGTAGTTGCAGGCGGCCGTGATGTTGGCGACCGGGTCGTACGAGTCCAGGGAGGTTCCGGGCACGTGGTAGGCCCGGAAGGTCGGGTCGATGACCTGGAGCAGGCCTTTGGAGGGAATGCCGGCCGCCGCGTTGGAGTCCCAGTTGTTGATGGCCATCGGGTTGCCCGAGGACTCCCGCATGACGTTGCGGTGAATTCCGTTGTAGCTTCCGGGGATTCCGTGCTGGGCCATGATGTCCAGCGACTGCCGGATCCAGCCGTCGAGGTTGTTCGCGTACGTGGTGGCGGGCTCGGTCACCGCGGCCGCCTTCACCGCTGTCGCCTTCGCGACGGCGGCCTTGGCCGCCGCGCCGATGCTCAGCTTGAGCCCGGGGCGAATGATCGAGGGGTTGGACCCGATGGCGCTCCGGTTGGCCTCGTAGAGGGCCTGCCAGCCGCCGTTCACCGTGTGCTCGACGGCGATCTTCGAAAGGGTGTCGCCGACGGTCACGGAATAGGTGAGGGGGGCCGCCGCCTTTTCCACCGCCGGCTTGACGGCGGGCAGCGTGACGGTCTTCGCGGCGGGCGCCGCGGCCGGCTGAGTGACGGCCGCGCCGGCCGTGGTCGCGCTGATCAGCGGCAGGGCGAGGGCGGCGCCGCCGGTACCGGCGAAGGCCAGCTTGCGGGCGATCGGGCGCTGCTTCGGCCGACGGTGCTTACCGAGTCCGGGCATGGCGGAATTCCTCACGTGGGGGTGCGGGGGATCCCTGGCGGCCGCCGGTTTCGGCAGCTGCCCGCTGGGAATGACGTGAAGGTAAGCGAGTCCGCCGGGCGGGAACAAGGCTCGAATTCCCCCGGGTGATCGACTTGCCGGTTTCAGGGTCGGAAACGACCTTGGGGGCGCCTTCCGGGAATGCCGAAATTCCTTTCCGGGAAAAGGGAATCGCCTACTCCGGATTAATGATGTTGCTCCTATTCGAGTGACCCACATCACGGGCCCCGGAAGCCGTTCGGGGAAACGGACAAGTCGCCTGAACACCCGCCTGATTCGGGCATCTCGCCCGTTCTTTGTGAATCCCCCACAGGGGACGCTTCCCGGCACGCCCATCGCACTGCCGGACGGTCTTCAGACCTCCGCGAGCCGTTCCAGCGCCGCCGACACCGCCGCCCCGCCCGCCGGCAGCAGCGGGAGCCGTACGTCCGGAGTCGGGATCCGGCCCTGGGCGTGGAGCACGCCCTTCACGACCACCGGATTCGGCTCTGCGAAGAGCGCCGCCGAGAGCCGGGCCAGAGCGTGGCCCAGGGCCCGGGCCCGAGGCACGTCACCGGCCCGCCAGGCCGCAGCCAGCTCCGCGTACCGCGCCGTCGCCAGGTGCGCCGAGGCGAGGACCCCGCCCGCCGCGCCCAGCGCCAGCAGGGGAGACACGTACACGTCGTCGCCCGCCAGTACCGCGAACCCGTCCGGCGGCCCGCCGAGCAGCGCCACCGCCTCCTCGCCGACGCCGCCGCCCGCGTACTTCACCCCGGCGACCCCGGGCAGCTCCCCGAGCGCCCGCAGCGCGGCCGCGTCCAGCGGCTGCCCGGTCCGGTACGGGATGTGGTAGACGACCAGCGGTACGGGGCTCATCCCGGCCAGCCGCGCGAAGTGCGCCACCACCCCCGCCGCCCCGGGCCGTACGAACGGGGGCACGGTCACCAGTGCCGCCCGCACCTCGGGCCACTGCGCCAGCCGGCCGAGCGCCGCCTCGGCGGCCCGGGTGCCGCCCGCCCCGGCGCCCACGGTCAGCACCGCGTCCCGCTCGCGGCAGACCCGGGCGCAGACGCCCGTGACGAGGTCGCGCTCCGCCTCGTCGAGGGCGGCGGCCTCGCCGGTGGTGCCGAGGGCGACGATCCCGGTCGCGCCCTCGTCGAGCACCTGGTGGGCGAGCGCCTCCAGGGCCTCGGCGGCGATGTCCCCGGCGCGCGTGAACGGGGTGACGAGCGGTACGTGAATCCCGTGCAGGGAGAGGTCCTGTGCCATGCCCACGAGCTTCATCTGCCCCGAGCATCAAATCCAGTTCGCGTTTCTTACCCAACCCGTAAGCTGAGCCGATGCTCGACGTACGACGCCTGCGCCTGCTGCGCGAACTCGCCCGCCGCGGGACCATCGCCGCCGTGGCCGAGGCCCTCGCCTTCAGCCCTTCGGCGGTGTCACAGCAACTCGCCGTCCTCGAACGCGAGGCGGGGCTGCCGCTCCTCGAACGCACCGGCCGCCGGGTCCGGCTCACCCCCACCGGGCAGAACCTGGTCCGGCACGCGGAGGCCGTGCTGGAGCGGCTGGAACAGGCCGACGCCGATCTCGCCGAGGCGCGCGGCGGCCTGGCCGGAGCCCTGCGCATCGGGGCCTTCCCCACCGCCACCCGGGCCATCGTCCCGGCCGCCCTGGTGGCCCTGGCCCGGCGCCACCCGGGGCTGGAGCCGATGGTCTCGGAGACCGACCCGGCGGCGGTCGCGCACGCGCTGCGCGCCGGGGACCTGGACGTGGCCCTGATCCACGCGTACGACTTCGTCCCCGCCCCGCCGGAGCCCGGGCTCACCACGCAGCCGCTCTACCGGGAGTCGATGTACCTGGCCGCCCCGGCGGGGACCGCGGCCGGCGCGGCCGCCGCCGCGGCCACCGCCCCCGGACCCGGACCCGACCAGGGCGCCGTCCTGCGGGCCCACGCCGACGCCCCCTGGATCACGGCCACCCACGGCACCCTCTGCCACGCCATGGCCCTGCGGGCCTGCCAGGCCGCCGGGTTCACCCCGCGGATCCGCCACCGGGTCGACGAGTTCCCCACCGTGCTCGCCCTGGTCGCGGCCGGCCAGGGCGTCGCCGTCGTCCCGCAGCTCGGGGTCACGGGGCCCGCCGATCCGGCCGTCTCCCTCACCCGCCTCCTCATGGAGCGCCGTACCCAGGTCGCCTTCCGCAGCGGCGCCGCGGCCCACCCCGCCGTGGCCGCCTTCGGAGCGGCACTTCGCGCCGCCGTACCGCCGGAACTCGCCACTCCCACTTCCTCGGCGTGACACGGCTCCCTTCCACCGCCCCGCCCGTGTACGTTCGTTGATCCAGACAGATCAGACCAGAGCGGGGTACGACGTGACGCATCGCGTACGAGGGGTCATCGCCCGGAGCAAGGGCGCACCGGTGGAGACGACGACGATCCTCGTGCCCGACCCGGGACCCGGCGAGGCCCTGGTCAAGGTCCAGGCCTGCGGGGTCTGCCACACCGACCTCCACTACCGCGAGGGCGGCATCAACGACGAGTTCCCCTTCCTCCTCGGCCACGAGGCCGCCGGAATCGTCGAATCCGTCGGCCCGGACGTCACCTCCGTCGCGCCCGGCGACTTCGTCGTCCTCAACTGGCGCGCCGTGTGCGGCACCTGCCGGGCCTGCAAGCGCGGCCGCCCCTGGTACTGCTTCAACACGCACAACGCCAAGCAGCCCATGACCCTGGAGGACGGCACTCCGCTCTCCCCGGCGCTCGGCATCGGCGCGTTCGCCGAGAAGACCCTGGTCGCGGCCGGCCAGTGCACCAAGGTCGACCCGGCGGCCTCCCCGGCCGCCGCCGGACTCCTCGGCTGCGGGGTGATGGCCGGCCTCGGCGCCGCCCTGAACACCGGCAACGTCGGGCGGGGCGACTCCGTCGCCGTCATCGGCTGCGGCGGAGTGGGCAACGCGGCGGTCGCCGGCGCCCGCCTCGCCGGCGCGGGCCGGATTATCGCCGTCGACCTCGACGACCGGAAACTGGAGTGGGCCCGGGGCCTCGGAGCCACCCACACCGTCAACGGCCGTACGGAGGACGTGGTCAAGGCCGTCCAGGCCCTCACCGGAGGCAACGGCGCCGACGTGGTCATCGACGCCGTGGGCCGACCCGAGACCTACCAGCAGGCCTTCTACGCCCGCGACCTCGCCGGCACCGTGGTCCTGGTCGGCGTGCCGACGCCGGAGATGAAGCTCGAAATCCCGCTGCTCGACGTCTTCGGCCGCGGCGGCTCCCTCAAGTCCTCCTGGTACGGGGACTGCCTGCCCGAGCGGGACTTCCCCCTCCTCATCGACCTCTACCTCCAGGGCCGCCTCGACCTCGACGCCTTCGTCTCCGAGACCATCCCCCTGGACGCGGTCGAAGCCGCCTTCACCCGCATGCACCGCGGCGAGGTCCTCCGCTCGGTGGTCGAGTTCTAGACCCGCCCGGCACCGACCCCGACCCACGCGAACCACCCGAACCACCCGAACCACCCGACCCGGCCCCGGCGCTCACGTGCCGGGGCCGGTGCTGTTCCCCCGCTCCCCTTCTCCCGCCGATCCGGTACGGCCGGGCACTCGGCTCGCATTCGTAGCCCCACTCGCAGGACAGACCTGCGGCCGCGGACGGGCGCACTGCTCCGTCCGGGCGCGGCGCGACGGCCGAGAGGGGGTCGGATCCGCAGAGCTGCTGGCGCCGCACACCCGCCAACAGGTGCTGCTCAGCCGCATCGACACCTTCATCGAGGACAGCCTCGCCGATCCGGAGCTCTCCCCGCGGAGCGTCGCCGCCCGCCACCACATCTCCGTACGGCTCCTGCACCGGCTGTTCGCCGCGCGGGAGGAATCGGTGTCCGCGCGGATCCGCAGGCTCCGGCCGGAGCGCTGCTCGGCCGGCCTCGTCGCCCCCCCCGCTCGTCGGCACGCCCGTGCACGCCGTGGGGGCGCGATGGGGTTTCGCCGGCGCCGCGGCGTTCAGCCGCACCTTCCGCGCCGCCTACGGGATTTCGCCGCGGGACCACCGGCACGGTGCGCCCCACGTCCGCGTCGGCCGGCCGCGCCCGGCAGGGGAGGCCCTCGGCCGACGCCGCCGCAGGTGAGGTGCAGGGCGGCCGGCGGGCCCGTACTACACTCGGCCGGGCCGCCGGACACGTGCCCCGGTCGCCATCCGGCCGGGGCTGCCGCACACCTGGGTCGTGTCCTTCGGTTCATGCCGGGCCCGCGGCGTCTGGTGCCGCGAGCTGATCCGACCTGATCCACCAGACACGACCCAGGGGCCGTTCGTGACCATCGACCGCAGCTACCGTCAGCCCGGTGTCGTCCTCACGGACCACCGCTTCAGCGTCCCGCTCGACCACACGCGCCCGGACGGGGAGCACATCGAGCTGTACGCCCGCGAGGCCGTCGCCACCGGCAAGGACCCCGCGACCCTGCCCTGGCTGCTCTACCTGGAGGGCGGGCCCGGCTTCGGCGCCCGCCGCTTCACCGGCCGGCAGGCCTGGCTGGAGCGGGCCCTCACCGAGTACCGCGTCCTCCTGCTCGACCAGCGCGGCACCGGCCGCTCCACCCCGGCGAACCGGCAGACCCTGCCCCTGCGCGGCACCCCCGAGCAGCAGGCCGAGTACCTCGCCCACTTCCGCGCCGACTCCATCGTGCGCGACGCCGAGGCCATCCGCCCCGGCCTGACCGGCGGTGCGCCCTGGACCGTGCTCGGGCAGAGCTTCGGCGGCTTCTGCACCACCCACTACCTCTCCACCGCCCCCGAGGGCCTGACCGCCGCCCTCATCACCGGCGGCCTCCCCTCCCTGACGGCCACCGCCGACGAGGTGTACGCGGCGGCGTACCCCCGCATGGAGCGCAAGAACCTGGCCCATTACGCCCGCTACCCGATGGACGTCGAGCGCGCCCGCCGCATCGCCGCCCACCTCGTGGAGCGCCCGGCCGAACTCCCCGGCGGCCACCGCCTCACCGCCGAGGCCTTCCAGTCCCTCGGCATCCTGCTCGGCACCGGCGACGGCAGCCACCAGCTGCACTACCTGCTGGAGGACGCCTTCGTCCCGACCCCGTCGGGCCCGGCCCTCGCCGATGCGTTCCTGGAACACGTACAGGGGCTGCTCTCCTTCGCCGCGCACCCCCTGTACGCCCTGCTCCACGAACCCATCTACGCCCAGGACCCGGCCGCGCCCACCGCCTGGGCCGCCGAACGGGTCCGCGCGGGCCACCCCGGATTCGACGCCGGGAAGACCCTCGCGGGCGACGGGCCCCTGCTCTTCACCGGCGAGACCGTCCACCCCTGGCACTTCACCGCCGACCCCGCGCTGGCCCCGCTGCGCGAGACCGCCGAACTGCTGGCCGCCCGTACCGGCTGGGGACCCCTGTACGACCCGGACCGGCTCGCCGCCAACGAGGTCCCGGTGGCCGCCGCGATCTACCACGACGACCTGTACGTGGACACCGCGCACTCCCTGCAGACCGCCGCGTCGATCCGCGGCCTGCGCACCTGGGTGACGGACGAGTTCGAACACGACGGCGTCCGCGCCGGCGGCCCCCGCGTCCTGGACCGCCTGCTGGCCCTCGTGCGCGACGACGTCTAGAACTCTGCTTCCGGCGCGTGGGGGTGCGCGCGGCTGCGTCTATTGTGCGGGACATGACCGAACAACTGGATCAGCCCGCGCCCTTGGAGCCGATGCCCGCCGACTGGCAGCGCGCCCTCGCGGTGGTCGCCCACCCCGACGATCTGGAGTACGGCGGGGCCGGGGCGATCGCCCAGTGGACGGACGGCGGCCGTGAGGTCGTCTACCTCCTGGCCACCCGCGGCGAGGCCGGCATCGACACGATCCCGCCCGAGGAGTGCGCCCCGCTGCGCGAGGCCGAGCAGCGTGCGAGCGCCGCGGTCGTCGGGGTGTCCACGGTGGAGTTCCTCGACTACCGCGACGGCGTCGTCGAGTACGGCCTGGACCTGCGCCGGGACATCGCGGCGGCCATCCGCCGGCACCGCCCCGAACTGCTCATCACCCTCAACCACCGCGACACCTGGGGCGGTCAGGGCGGCGGGGGAAACTGGAACACCCCCGACCACAAGGCCGTCGGCCGGGCCACCCTGGACGCGGCCGCCGATGCCGGCAACCGGTGGATCTTCCCCGAGCTCATCTCCGAGCAGGGCCTGGAGCCCTGGGACGGGGTGCGCTGGGTCGCGGTCGCCGGGTCCTCGACGCCGACGCACGCCGTGGACGCCGGTCCCGGCCTGGAGCGTTCGATCAAGTCGCTGATGGAGCACAAGGCGTACATCGAGGTCCTCACCGACCAGGACCCGGAGGAGTACTGCCGCACCTTCCTCACCGGCTACGCCCAGCAGGCGTCCGCGCGCTTCGGCGGCCGTCCGGCGGTGACGTTCGAGGTCTTCACGCGCTGAGCGCGGGGCCCCTATGCTGACGCATCGATTCTGACGGATCGTCAGAGGGGGGTTCCGTGATCGATACGATCGGCAACGAGGTCGCGGAGGGCGAGGAGCGCGTCCGGCTGGAGACCGCGGACGGGATCGCGGTCCTCACCCTCTGCCGCCCGGACCGGCTCAACGGCTGGAGCTGGGAGTCCACCCGCCAGCTGGGCCTGCTCGCGGACCGGATCCGCTTCGATCCGGACGTACGGGTGGTCCTGCTGCGGGCCGAGGGCCGCGCCTTCTGCGCGGGCATCGACGTGACGGCGCCCGGCGGCGCCATCACGGGCGCGACGGCCGCCGAGCGGACCCGCAACTACTACGAGGGCATCCGCTGGGTGCACGAGCGCTTCGCCGTGCTCTCGCGGCTCCCGCAGCCGGTGGTGGCCGCCGTACAGGGCTACTGCCTCGGCTTCGGTTTCGAACTGGCCCTGATGGCCGACTTCCGGGTCGCCGCCGAGGACGCCGTCTTCGCCCTGCCCGAGGCGCAGCTCGGCGTGGCGGTGGACGCGGGCGGCGATCTGCGGATCGCCCGCGAGGCGGGTGCGGGCTGGGCCAAGTTCCTGGCGCTGACCGGCCGCCGGATCGACGCCGCGACGGCGCACCGCCTGAACCTGATCCAACTGCTCGTCCCCACGCAGGAGTTGGAGGGCGCGGCCCGCGCGGTGGCGGCCGAGATCGCGGCCAACGCCCCGCTCGCCGTGCAGGGGATCAAGGGTGCGATCGACGCCTACGCGGACGCCGCCCTCGCCCCGGCCCTCGACCGCGTCGCGATGACGGCGGCCCTCACCCTCACCTCCGAGGACTGCCGCGAGGGCTACACCGCCAAAGCGGCCCGCCGCCCGCCGCACTTCACCGGAGGCTGAACACCGGCCGCGTCGAGAACTCCTCGTACATGCCCTCGCCGTCCGGTCCGTACACGAACTCGGCCATGGACGGGTTGCGGTTGGCGGTGGCCAGCGGCAGCCACGCGAGCAGGTCGCCGTATCCGCCGCAGACGGCCTCGCCGCCGTCGCCGCCGTGCACGGCGGTCGGGTCACCGCTCAGCTCGGCGCCGTAGCTGTCGTACGCGATGTGCAGCCCGAAGGCGTTCGGCCCGTGCCGCAGGCCGCCGTCGCCCCCGTACGAGGGCTCGTCCAGGGGGCATTCGTTCCCCCACCGGAACAGGGTGCCCGCCCCGGCCCCGCAGGCGTGCTCCCACTCGTCGGCGCTCGGCAGACGCAGCCCGCGCGCCGCTAGGGCGTCCGCCGTCGCGTCCGGGCGCTCGGCCAGGGTCTCGTCCTCCACCGCCATGAGCACGGTGGCCAGCGCCGCCGTACGGACGGGGCCGAGCACCTCGGCGAGGTAGTCCTTCAGGCCGAGTTCGTACCCGTACCCCTCGGCCCGGCTCTCCTCGTGGTCGGCGAGCTGCGCGGCCGTCGGCACCCAGGCGTCGAGGTCGAACCCGAGTCGCACCGGCCCGCCGGGTACCAGTGCGAACTCCTGCCCCTCGCGCTCGATGCGGACGCGGTGCAGCGGTCCGCCGAGGTGGTCGACGGTGTCGAGCAGCACCACGCGGCCGCCCGCCTGCGCGGCGGCCTCGTGCGCGACGCGCCCGGCGGCGGCCCGGTCGAGCGAACGCCAGTGGGCGAGGGTCAGATCGGCGAGAGACATGAAGGGATCCTCGCACCGGCCACTGACAGCCGACGCTCAGGGGGTGAACGGGCCGCGGCCCAACTGCGTGCGGACCGGCACCACCTCCGGGCTGACCAGCGAGCGGCGCTGCCAGTTCGCGCCGTCGACCACCAGCGTGTGCCCGGTGATGAACCGGGCGTACGGGGAGGCCAGGAACGTGGCCGCCCAGCCGAGTTCACGCGGGGCGCCGACGCGCAGGGCGGGCTGGCGGGAGTCCCGGTCACCGGGCGCGGCCCGCTCCAGGCCGCCGCGGATGTCCTCGGTCATGTCGGCGTGCGGGAACAGGCCGGGGACGAGGCCGTTGATCCGGATGCCGTACGGGCCCCACTCGACGGCGAGCGTCTCCACCAGGTTCTTCACCCCGGCCTTGGCGGCCGCGCTGTGGGCGAAGCCCGGCCCGCCGGTCCAGGCGTACGAGGCGCCGATGTTGACGATGGACCCGGGCGAGGCGGCGCCGAGGTGGCGGCGGCCGAACTCGCGGGTCGTGAACCAGGTGCCGGTCAGGGTGATGTCGACGACCGCCCGCCAGGCGTTGGGGGACAGGTCCTCCGCCGGGCACGGGAAGTTGGCGGCCGCGTTGTTGACCAGGACGTCCGGCAGGCCGAGCGCCGCCTCCGCCGCGTCGAAGACCTCGGAGATCCGTTCCGGGTCCCGGATGTCGCAGACGGCGGCCGTCACCCGGCCCGCGCCGGGGACGGCCGCCAATTCCCCCTGCGCCGCTTCCAGCCGCTCCGCGCGCCGGCCCGCGATCACCAGGTCCGCGCCGAGCCGGGCGAACTCGGCGGCGATGGCCTTGCCCAGCCCGGTGCCGCCGCCGGTCACGAGGACGACCTGCCCCGCGTACGTACCGGCGGGCAGCGCGGCGGCGCCCGGCGGTGGCGGCCCGGGCAGCCCGGGCAGCCCGGGCAGCCCGGGCAGCTCGGTCGGCGAGGGCGGCCCGGGCGAAGGTTCCTGCGCGGCATCCTGCGAAGGCGTCTGCATGCGCCCATCGATAGCGCGCCGGAGCTCGGATCACCATGCCCGCGGGCGCCCGGGTTCCTGCCCGGGGGCTACTGAGGTGCGTACGCCTGCTTGCTCGCGCAGCTCCACACCACGGCACCGCCCTTCATGGTCCCCCAGTCGTAGAACGTACCGCCCACCCGGTCGTCGTCCGAGGCGGCGAAGGCCGAGCTGCGCGAGTCCGGGCTGGTACCCGCGGGGTGCGGGAGCGCGAGCGGGGCTCCCGTTCCCGGCCAGTACGCGGCGTGGAGGAAGTTGGCGTACCCCTCGACGAAGGTCATGGCCGAGCCGACGGCCACGTTCGTGGCCGGGCTGAGGCCGTCGAAGGTCACGTGGTCGTAGCCCTTGACCCGGCCGGGATCGTTCGGCAGGGCGTCGTAGGGCTTCTTCCAGACGGCCGGCTTGCGCTCCTGCCGGTCGCGGCGGCTGAGGTCCTCGTGGCCGACGACCCGGCCGCGGTCGTCGATTCCGGCCGCGTTCGTCTGGACCGTCCAGTCGTCGTCGGTCCACACCCGCAGGCTGTACGGCGGGTACCCGCCGCCCGCGGGCCAGACCACGGGGAAGGTCTTGCCCCGGAGCATGTCGTCGTCCTCGTACGAGGTCCGGGCCGTGCCGACGATGTCACCGCGTGCGTTGATCCCGTCCACCGAGACGATCCGGGTGCTCGGGTGCGCGTCCGCGGGTACGGGCAGCTCGCGCACCACGGCGCCGTTCAGCCATTCCTTGGCGACGCCGCCCTCCATGCCGACGAAGCGGCCCGAGTCGTTGACGTCCGTCACCGCGCTCGCCGCGGCCCCGGCGCCGATCAGCCGCACCTCCGACGCATCCCGCTGGTACGTGAACCCGTAGGAGTTCTGGTAGTCGCCGGCGCGCCGCAGGGTGCCCACCATCAGGCCCTTGGCGTTCACCGCGAGGACCTGGCCCGATACGAAGCCCTCGGGCAGCGGGACGGCGTGCACCCCGTGGTCGGCGGTCCAGTACGCGGGCAGCCCGACGCTGTCGCCGGCCACCAGGCCACCGGTCCCGAAGGCCCGCACGGCCCCGCCGGCCGGCGCGGGGCCGTCCGTGAGGGACGGCAGCCGGAGGATGTCCGGCGTGCACGCCGGAGCGGCCGCGGCAGCCGGTCCGGCCGCCGTGATCAGACCGGCCAGAACGACGGCGGTCGCGGCTGCGGACATGCTTCTTCTCATGTGGTGGTCCCCCCCTGGACTCAAGTCATGACGCGTGCACGCCACATGCTGCCTGATCGGGGCGGGAGTGGCCGGATTGACGCGTGGGGTTTCGGTCCGACCCGGAATCCACCCCGCCGACAGTTCCCAGAGGGGCAAGCGACTGCTTAGTATGCCCGCGGAGCGTGGTTCCTCGACGGCGGCTGGAGGCCCCGGATGCAGGCATGGCGAGTACATACCCCCGGCGAACCCCGAGAGGCCATGCGCCTCGAAGAGGTTCCCGAACCAGTGCCCGGCGAGGGCGAGGTGAGGCTCAAGGTGCTCGCGGCGAACGTCAACTTCCCCGACGCGCTGCTCGTCCGGGGCCAGTACCAGATCCGCCCGCCGCTGCCCTTCACCCCCGGAGTCGAGATCTGCGGCGAGACCGAGGACGGCCGCCGCGTCATCGCCAACCCGAGCCTGCCGCACGGCGGCTTCGCCGAGTACGTCACCGCTTCCGCCCGGGCCCTGCTGCCTGCCCCCGAGACCCTCGACGACGCCGAGGCCGCCGCGCTGCACATCGGCTACCAGACCGGCTGGTTCGGCCTGCACCGCCGGGCCCGCCTCCAGGCCGGCGAGACCCTCCTCGTGCACGCCGCCGCCGGCGGGGTCGGCAGCGCCGCGGTCCAGCTCGGCAAGGCCGCCGGCGCCACCGTCATCGGGGTCGTCGGAGGCAAGGCCAAGGCGCGCACCGCCGAGGACCTCGGCTGCGACCTGGTGATCGACCGGACCAGCGAGGACCTGGTCACCCGGGTCAAGGAGTTCACCGCAGGACGCGGGGCCGACGTGGTGTACGACCCCGTCGGCGGCGACGCGTACACCGCCTCCGCCAAGTGCGTGGCCTTCGAGGGCCGGATCGTCGTCGTCGGCTTCGCGAGCGGCACCATCCCCGCCCCCGCCCTCAACCACGCCCTCGTGAAGAACTACGCCATCCTCGGCCTGCACTGGGGCCTGTACGCCGCCAAGGACCCCGCCGCCATCGCCGCCTGCCACGCCGAGCTCACCCGGCTCGCCGCCGAGGGCGCCATCAAGCCGCTGGTCAGCGAACGCGTCCCGCTCGCCGCGGCCGCCGACGCCGTGCAGCGCCTCGCCGACGGGACCACCACCGGCCGGGTGGTCGTCGTACCGTCCCTGAACGGAGAGGAGCTGCGGTGATCACCTCCGAAGCACTGGTCGCGCGCGTACGGGACCTGCTCCTCGCCCACCCGCCCGCCGACACCGACCGCGCCGACTTCCTGCGGGCCCGCTTCGACGCCGGCCTCGCCTGGGTCCACTACCCCGAGGGCCTCGGCGGACTCGACGCGCCCCGCACCCTCCAGGCCGTCGTCGACGCCGGACTCGAGGCCGCCGGCGCCCCCGACAACGACCCGCGCCGGATCGGCATCGGCCTCGGCATGGCCGCGCCCACCATCCTCGCGTACGGCACCGACGAGCAGAAGCGGCGCTTCCTGCGCCCCCTGTGGGTCGGCGAGGAGGTCTGGTGCCAGCTCTTCAGCGAGCCCGGCGCCGGCTCCGACCTCGCCGCGCTCGGCACCCGCGCGGTCCGCGAGAGCGGCTCCGGCGACTGGATCGTCGACGGGCAGAAGGTGTGGACCTCCAGCGCCCACACCGCCCGCTGGGCCATCCTCATCGCCCGCACCGACCCGGCGCTGCCCAAGCACCAGGGCATCACGTACTTCCTCTGCGATATGCACGCCCCCGGCGTCGAGGTCCGGCCGCTGCGCCAGATCACCGGCGAGGCCGAGTTCAACGAGGTCTTCCTGACCGGCGTCCGCATCCCCGACAGCCACCGGCTCGGCGCCGTCGGCCGGGGCTGGGAGGTCGCCCGCACCACCCTGATGAACGAACGCGTCTCCATCGGCGGCATGCGGATCCCGCGCGAGGGCGGCATGATCGCAAGCGTCGCCGCCGCCTGGCGCGAACGGCCCGAGCTCCGTACCCACGCCCTGCACCAGCGGCTGCTCCAGCTGTGGGTCCAGGCCGAAGTGGCCCGGCTGACCGGCGAGCGGCTGCGCCAGCAGCTCGCCGCCGGGCAGCCCGGCCCCGAAGGGTCCGGGATGAAGCTCGCCTTCGCCCGCCTCAACCAGGAGATCAGCGGCCTGGAGGTGGAACTCCTCGGCGAGGAGGGCCTGCTGTACGAGGACTGGACGATGCGCCGGCCCGAGCTCGTCGACTTCACCGGCCGCGACGCCGGCTACCGCTACCTGCGCGCCAAGGGCAACAGCATCGAGGGCGGCACCAGCGAAATCCTCCTCAACATCGTCGCCGAACGCGTCCTCGGCCTGCCCGCCGAGCCGCGCGACGACAAGGACCTCGCCTGGAAGGACCTGGCCCGATGAGCACTGCGTTCGACCTGCTGTACTCCGAGACGGAGGAGGAGCTCCGGTCGGCCGTACGGGCGCTGCTCGCGGACCGGTGCGCACCGGCCGACGTCCTGGCCCGGGCGGAGACCGGCCGGCCGCACGACCCGGAGCTGTGGCACACGCTCGCGGCGGAGATCGGCACGGCCGGGCTGCTCGTACCGGAGAAGCTCGGCGGCCAGGGCGCGGGCCACCGGGAGGCGGCCGTGGTCCTGGAGGAGCTGGGGCGGGCCGTGGCGCCGGTGCCGTACCTGACGAGCGCGGTCCTCGCGACGGAGATCCTGCTGGGCTGTGACCCCGAGACTCCCGAAGTCGCCGGGCTCCTGCGGGAATTGGCCGCGGGCCGGCAGGTGTGCGTACCCGCGCTGCCGCTGACGCAGGCCCCGGGCGCGCCACTGCCGAGCGCCGTACGGGACACCGGGGGCGGGGTCCTGACGGGCACCGTCACCTCGGTGGCGGACGCGGTGGCCGCCGACGTCCTGCTGGTCCTCGCCGACACGGGGCTGTACGCGGTCCCGGCGGCGGACGTCTCGCTGACCGGGCGGGTCCCGCTGGACCTGACCCGCCCGCTCGCCACGGTGACGCTGGACGGCGCCGCGGGGACCCTGCTCGCGGACCCGGTGACGGCCCGCGCGGCGGTCGCCGGGGCGCTGCTCTCGGGGGCCGGACTGCTGGCCTCCGAGCAGCTCGGGCTCGCGGAGTGGTGCCTGACGGAGACGGTGCGGCACGTGCGGGGCCGCCACCAGTTCAACCGGCCGGTCGGCTCCTTCCAGGCGCTGAAGCACCGGCTGGCGCAGCTGTGGCTGGACGTGGCCTCGGCCCGCGCAGCGGCCCGCGCGGCGGCGGACGCCCTGGCCACCGGGGCCCCCGACGCCCCGCTGACGGTGGCCGTCGCCCAGGCCTACTGCTCCGGGGTGGCGGTGCGGGCGGCGGAGGAGTGCGTGCAGCTGCACGGCGGCATCGGGATGACCTGGGAGCACCCGGCGCACCTGTACCTGAAGCGAGCCAAGGCCGACGCCCTGACCCTGGGCACCCCGGGCCACCACCACACCCTGGTGGCGGACTTCGCGGAACTCGCGTCCCCGTAGACCGGACCCGCTCCTCGAACGCCGGACGGGCCGAAACAGCCCCGCCGGCGTTCGAGGCATGGGGGCGCAGCGCCAGCGGGCGGCACTCGGCAGGGCATGGCCGAACGGCCGATGCGGGGGAGCGGGGCGGTGCGGCAGGGTCGACGGGTCGACCCGGATCGTCCCTGCCGTCCCTGAAGGAGGCGCCATGCTGCACGCCCTCTACCTCCTCGGCATCGCCGCCTTCGCCGCCTCCGGCGTACTCGCCGCCCACCGGGCCAACATGGACCCCTTCGGCGGGCTCGTCCTGGCCTTCGCCGCCGCCATCTCCGGCGGCACCCTCCGCGACCTCATCCTCGACCGCCACCCGCTCTACTGGACCCGCGACTGGATCCTGCTCGTCGTCATCGCCTCCGTGGCCGTCGCCACCATGCTCCACCTGCGCCGCCGCGAGCTCCCGCAGCGCGCCCTCGTCGTCGTCGACGCCGTCGGCCTCGCCGTCGTCACCGTCATCGGCGCCCGCGCCGCCATCGACGCCCACGTCACGCCCGTCGCCGTGCTCATCCTCGCCGTGCTGACCGGGGTCACCGGCGAGGTCGTCCGCGACGTGCTCTGCGGGGAGTTCCCGCCGCTGCTCCTGCGCGAGGAGGTGTACGCGACCGCCGCGCTCGCCGGGGCGGCCTGCTACCTCGGCCTGTACTGGGCCGGTACCGCGGACACCCTCAACATCGCCGTCTCCGCCGGGCTCGTCTTCACGCTCCGCATGGCCGCCGTCTTCCGCGATCTGCACCTGCCCCGCCTCCAGCGGGCCGCCGGCTGATCCCTATCCTCGCCGCATGACCCCCGTGATCGCCCGGCTCGACGCCGCCCGGCTGGCGGCCCACCGCGACGAACTCGCCGACCTCCTGCTCGCCGTGGTCCGCGGCGGGTCCTCCCTCGGCTTCCTCGCCGACCTCGACCACGCCCGGGCGGCCGCCTGGTGGGATTCCCTCGCTCCCGCCGTCGAGGACGGCTCCCTCGCCCTGTGGGTCTCCCGCACCGGCGAGGGCCGCCTCGACGGCACCGTCAGCTGGTACCGCGAGTCCAAGCCCAACGGCCGCCACCGCGCCGAGCTGCGCAAACTCATGGTGCATCCCGAGGCGCGCGGCCGCGGCACCGCCCGCGTCCTCCTCGCCGAGGCCGAACAGGCGGCCGCCCGGGCCGGCGTGCTGCTGCTGGTCCTCGACACCGAGACCGGCAGCGGGGCCGAGCGCGTCTACCGCTCCGCCGGCTGGACCGAGGCCGGCACCATCCCCGACTACGCCGCCGACCCGGCCGGCCGGCTGCACCCCACCACCCTCTTCTACAAGCACCCTGAGCTGCCGAGGTGACCTCGCCCGCCGCGCCGCGTTAGACCCCGTAGCGCGGACCACCGAGCGAGGGAGACCGTATGTACGCCACACCCGCCTCCGCAGGAATCACCCGCCGCACAGCCCTTCGTACGGCCTTCACGGCGGCGGTGCTCGCCGGCACCGCCGCCGCGCTGGCCCCCGTACTGCGCGCCCGCCGCCCCCGGCAGACCCTGACCCCGGCCCCCCTCACCGAGGAGACGTACCGCGGCCGGCACATCGCCGTCGACCTCGCCGGGGTCCGCATCGACGGCCGGCCCCTGCACGTCATGCGCCGCGCCGACGGCAGCTACCTGAGCGGGATCAACCACTTCCAGTCCTTCGGGACCCCGCTCGAACTCGCCCGCGCCGCCGTCGACGAACTCGGCACCACCCAGCTGGCGTTCGCGGCCCCGCACCACGGCTGAGGAGCCCCGCATGTACACCCGGCAGAACCAGAAGAACCTGACCAGCGCCCAGAAGAGGCGGTTCACGGCGGCCGTGCTGGAGCTCAAGCGCAGCGGCTCGTACGACGACCTGGTGCGCACCCACGACAAGTACTTCGTGCCCGACCGGGACAGCAAGCTCCGCGTCGGGCACATGTCCCCGTCCTTCTTCCCCTGGCACCGGCGCTACCTGCTCCAGTTCGAGCGGTTGCTGCAGGACATCGACCCGGGAGTCTCGGTCCCGTACTGGGACTGGACCGCGGACAACAGCCCGGTCTCCTCCCTCTGGGCCGAGGACTTCCTCGGCGGCACCGGCCGTGAGAGCGACCGCCGGGTGATGACCGGCCCCTTCGCGTACGAGAAGGGCAACTGGGAGATCACGGTGGGCATCACGGAGGCCCGCTTCCTCACCCGCAACCTCGGCCGGCCGCAGAACCCGATCGCCCTGCCCACCGCGGCCGAGCTCCAGTGGGCGCTCGACGACCCGAAGTACGACACCTCACCCTGGGACTCCACGGCGCAGGGCGGCGGGTTCCGCAACAAGCTGGAGGGCTGGGCCGCGCCGAAGAGCGAGCGCTGGCGCAACCACAACAAGGTCCACCAGTGGATCGGCGGCCACATGACGGGCGGCACGGCGCCCAACGACCCGGCGTTCTGGCTGCACCACGCCTTCGTGGACATGCTCTGGGACCGCTGGCAGCTGAGGCACCCCGGCTCCGGCTACCTGCCCGCCGCCCCGCTCGAACCGGGCGACCTCCAGCGCGGCCGGGTGATCGCCCTCGACGAGCCGATGCCGCCGTGGGACCTCACCCCGCGCGACATGCTCAGCCACCAGGGCCTCTACCGCTACGAATGACCGGTACGAATGACTCGTACGAGTGCACCGTTGCCCGGACGCGAGAAGGGCCCCCGCCGTGCGGCGGGGGCCCTCGGTCCTCGATCCGGCCGTCAGCCGCCGTAGCCCTCGGTGTGGTGCTCGCCGCCACCCGACGCGTTGACGCAGGTGTTGCCGAACGCGGGGTTCAGCAGGGCGATCACGTTGACGGTGTTGCCGCAGACGTTGACCGGGACGTGCACCGGAACCTGGACCAGGTTGCCCGAGAGGACACCGGGGGAGCCGACCGCCGCACCGTGCGCTCCGGCGTCGGCGACGGCCAGACCGGCACCGGCGGCCAGGGCGCTACCGGCAACAGCGGTGACGGCGACTGCCTTCGCGATACGCGACATCAAGATCTCCTCGTGAGATGTGTGGTGCCACAGAGGTCTGTGGCATTTGACATGGCGTACAACGCAGCGGGAGCCCTGCGGTCACGGCCGCTGGGCCTTAGTGATGAAGGAAAATCGCACGGAGGCGAAGTACGGCGCGATCCGGCCCGCGGCGCCCGGCTCCAGCACCGCCGCCGGGCTGCCCGCGCAGCCCGGCTCCCGGTAGAAGGTCGCCGTCCCGCGGGTCGAGTTGGTGACGGCCCGGGATCCGCCGCCCTTCGCCGCCACGCAGCCCTGCGGGGCGGTCAGTCCGTGGATCTTGTCGTCCAGGCCGAGGTACTGGAAGTCGGGCCCGGCCGCGGCCCGCGCCGGGCCCGCGGCCACGGCCGCGAGCAGGAGCACGGGCAGGAGCGCGGGCGCGAGCGGGGGGACCGGCCCGGCCGCCCGGACGAAGCCGCGGACGCCGGGGTGGATACGCATGGATCGCATGCCCGGCCCAACCCGGCCCGCCCCGTGCCGGGTCACGCCTTGTCACCCCTCGCAGGCCTGTGCGACCGTGCCCGGAGGCGGAACGCCGGAATCAGTGGTGCAGTGGGGCAGCGGTGCGGCGGTTCGACGGGGTTCACGGAGGAGAACGATGAGCACAGCGGGCGGCAGCGGCCGGCCCCGGGTCAGGACCGGGTACGGCGTCGTCGAGGGCCGGACCGGCCCGGGCGGGACCGCCTCCTTCCGGGGCATCCCGTACGCCGCCCCGCCCGTCGGCGCCCTCCGCTTCGCCGCGCCCGCGCCGCCGGCCGCCTGGGACGGCGTACGCGACGCAGGAGCCTTCGGGCCCACCGCGCCCAAGGTGCCCTACCCGCCGAAGTTCGCCGCCCTGCTGCCCGACCCGGAGGTCCCCGGGGAGGGCTGCCTGAACCTCAACGTGTGGACCCCGGAGCCGGCCTCCGGGGTCCGGCTGCCCGTCATGGTGTGGCTGCACGGCGGGGCGCTGACCCGCGGCTCCTCGGCCGTCCCCGTCTACGACGGCTCCGCCTTCGCCCGCGACGGGGTGGTGCTCGTCTCGGTCAACTACCGACTGGGCGTCCTCGGCTACGGGCTCTTCCCCGACGCCCCCGCCAACCGCGGGCTGCTCGACCAGATCGCCGCCCTGACCTGGGTCCGGGAGAACATCGAGGCCTTCGGCGGGGACCCCGACCGCGTCACCGTCTTCGGGGAATCCGCCGGAGCCATCAGCGTCGGGGCCCTGCTCGGCGCCCCGCGCGCCGCCGGGCTCTTCGCGCAGGCCGCCCTGCAGAGCGGCGCCCCCGAGGTGCTGCCCCGCGAGAAGGTGCGCGCCATGGTCCGGCGGATGGCCTCCCTGCTCAAGGTGCCCGCGACCGCCGGGGCCTTCGCCGCCACCGCCCTGCCCGACCTGCTCGCCGCCCAGGGCGCCGTGCTGCGCCGCTCCAGCCCGCTCACCGCAGGCCCCGCCTTCGGCCTGGTCGCCGACCCGGACACGCTCCCCGCGGACCCGCTGGAGGCCGCGACGGCGGCGGACGTACCGCTGCTGCTGGGCTGGACCACCGAGGAGTACCGGCTCTGGCTCGCTCCCACCGGCGCCCTGCCGCTCATGGACCGGCTCGGTCCGCTCACCCTGGCCCTGGCCCGCGCCCGCAGCGGGAAGGACCGGGCCGCGGTACGGGCGCTGCGCGCCGCACTGCCCGGGGCGGGCCCGGCCGAGCTCGCGGGGCAGCTGCTCACCGACCGGCTGCTGCGCGATCCGCTGCGCCGCCTCGCCGGGGCGCGGCGGTCCGCCTCCAGCTTCCTGTACGAGTTCGGCTGGCCCTCCGGCGTACCGGGCCTCGGCGCCTGCCACGCCCTGGAGCTGGGCTTCGTGTTCGACACCCTCGACGTGCCGGAGGCCTCGTGGCTGGCCGGGCCGGACGCCCCGCAGGAGCTGGCCGACCGGATGCACGCGGCCTGGGTGCGCTTCGCCGTGACCGGGGACCCGGGCTGGGCGGCCTGGGACGGCGACGGCCCGCCGATGATGTTCGGCGGGCCGTGCACGGAATCCTTCGTACCGGCGGTTACTCCACCGGTCCTTCCATGACCTTGCTGATGAACTGGATCGGGCCCTCGCCCATGTTCGGGACGTAGGTCTTGGCGTTGTGCTGGCCGCCGGGGATGATCCTCAGGCTGGTGTGGATCGGCCCCTTGCCGTACGTCGCGACGAACTTCTGCACGTCGGGCAGCGTCTTCTTGTTGTTCTCGTTGTCGCCGACCTGGAAGGCGAGGTAGACGTCCGGCGCGCCCTTCTTGTCGAGCATGGCCTTCGCCAGGAGCTCCGGGTTGTTCTCGGCCTTCTCCTTTTCGTGGCCCTTCCACAGCGAGGAGTCGGGCACGATGTCCGGGCCGGAGCAGATCGCGGCCTTGAACTTCTCCGGGTACTTGAGCACGGCCTTCAGACTCGCGAAGCCGCCGGTGGAGGAGCCCATGTAGGCCCAGCCGTCACGGGACTTGATGGTGCGGAAGTTCTCCTTCATCAGGTCCGGGACGTCCTCGGTCAGCCAGGTGCCCATCTTCGGCTGGTCCGGGATGTCGGAGCCATCCCAGTAGATGCCCTTGTCGTCCGGGCCCGGGTTCAGCACCGGCATGGCGAGGATGAACGGCTTGCTCTTGCCCTCGGCGTACCACTTGCTGATGCTGGTCTGGAGCCCCAGGTCGGTGCCCATCCAGTAGTTGTTCGGGTAGCCGGCGCCGCCGGGCAGGGCGATCATGACCGGGAAGCCGCTCTTGGCGAACTTCGGGTCGTTGTACTCCTTGGGAGCCCAGACCCACACCTTGCCCTTGAAGCCGGACTTCTTGCCGTCCAGCGTGGTCACGGCCACGTGAGTGCCGTCGCCCAGGGTCATCGAGTTCTTGAACTCGGCCTTCGGGCCGGTGGGCATCAGGGCCTTCGAGTTGGCCGCCTGCTTGGCCGCGCCGCCCGTGCCGCCCGCCTGGCCGCCGCCCGCGGCGGGCTGGCCGAAGGAGACGTCCTTGCCCTTGTCGGTGAACGGGGGTATCTCGAAGTGGTACATCACTCCGGCCGCGATGCCCGCGAGGGCGAGTACGGAGACACCCGCGATCAGCCAGCGCCTGCCCCGGCGCGGCCGGCGCTGCTCGTACTGGGGCTCCTGCGGCTCGTTGTACGGAGGCTGCGGCGGCCCGTACGGGGGCTCGGGCTGGTACTGGGGTTCGTACTGCTGCGTGTACGAAGCGCCGTAGGGCTGCTGCTGGTACTGCCCTTCCGACCGGTACGGCTGGTGCTGTCCGTCGGGTGAGTACGACATGTGCGGTTGCTCTCCGGCTGGTGCTGCCCCGTCGGGGGATGGTCTCTTCCCCGTCTGGGGGTGGTCTCTTCTGTTCGAAAGGATGAGCCTACGTGCTGCCCGGTTCCCCTTTTTCCCAGCTCTTGGGTTGCCGTAGGCCAGGGCGTTGCCGAACACCGGCTGGGCCACGGGAGTTCCCGGTCCGTTAGCCGACTGTCCCTGGCCCATGCACATGCCCGTGGGTATGGTGCGTGCGCGCCGCCACCCGACCCCCCTGCCCGGAGGTATCTTCCGTGTTTGGCATGACCTCGTCACGGTCCGCCCGCAAGACCGCCCTCGCCACCGCCTTCGGCCTCACCGCCGCCGGCACGGCCCTTTGGGCCGGCCTCGGCGCCGCCCAGCCCGCGCACGCGGCCGGCCTGCCGGCCCCCGACCACGTCGTCGTCGTGGTCTTCGAGAACCACGCCTACAACCAGGTCATCGGCAGCTCCAGCGCCCCCTACATCAACTCCCTCAAGAGCGGGGGCGCCAACCTCACGCAGTCGTTCGGCATCACCCACCCCAGCCAGCCCAACTACCTCCAGCTGTTCTCGGGCTCCAACCAGGGCGTCACCGGCGACAGCTGCTACACGCCCGGCTTCAGCTCCGCGCCCAACCTGGCCTCCGAGCTCATCGCCGCGGGCAAGAGCTGGGCCAGCTACAACGAGACCCTTCCCAGCCAGGGCTCCACCACGTGCAGCAGCGGCAACTACGCCCGAAAGCACAACCCCTGGTTCGCCTTCTCCAACGTGCCCACCAGCACCGCGAAGACCATGACCCAGTTCCCGACGGACTACACCACCCTGCCCAAGGTGTCCTTCGTCGTCCCGAACCTGTGCAGCGACATGCACGACTGCTCCGTCGGCACCGGCGACACCTGGCTCAAGAACAACCTCAAGGCCTACGCGGACTGGGCCAAGACCCACAACAGCCTGCTCGTCGTCACCTTCGACGAGGACAACCGGCTCGCGGGCAACAAGATCCCCACCGTGCTCTACGGCCAGCCCGTCACCCCCGGCAGCACGTCGTCCACCACCTACAACCACTACGACGTGCTGCGCACCCTGGAAGGCCTGGCCGGCCTGACCACCCACGCCGGGAACGCGGCCGGCGCCAAGGACATCACGGGGATCTGGGCTTCCTGACCATGTACGTTGCGGACAGCCGCGGTACCCCCGCGCCCGCCGTGACCCCCGAGCCGCAGGCCGTCGCCCCGGGCATCCGCCCGGGGCGGCGCGCCGCGCTCGCCCCCACGGTCCTCGCCCTCGGCACGGTCAGCCTGATCACCGACGTCTCCTCCGAGATGGTCACGGCCGTGCTCCCGCTCTACCTCGTCGCAGGCCTCGGCCTGTCCCCGCTCGGCTTCGGGCTGCTCGACGGGATCTACAACGGCATCAGCGCCCTGGTCCGGCTCACCGGGGGTCACCTCGGCGACCGCCTCGGCCGCCACAAGGCCCTCGCCGGCCTCGGCTACGGCCTCTCGGCCCTGTGCAAGCCGCTGCTCCTGCTCGCACACACCCTCCCCGCCATCGGTGCGGTGCTCGCCCTCGACCGCACCGGCAAGGGCCTGCGCACCGCCCCGCGCGACGCGCTGATCTCCCTGGCCGCCGCCCCCGAGGACCGCGGCCGGGCCTTCGGGGTCCACCGGGCCATGGACACCGCCGGCGCCCTGATCGGGCCGATCCTCGCCTTCCTGATCCTGCGCGGCGCCGCCGACGGCTACGACGCCGTCTTCACCGTCAGTGCCTGCGTCGCCGCCCTCGGTGTGCTGGTGCTCGTCCTGTTCGTCCCCGGCCGGCGCACCGAGCCGTCGCCCGGCGCCGAGCCCGTCTCGCTGCGCGCCGCCTTCGGGCTGCTGGGCCGCCGCGACCTGCGCCGGATCAGCCTGTGCGCCCTGCTGCTCGGGCTGTGCACCGTCAGCGACGCCTTCGTCTTCCTGCTGCTCCAGCGCGCCACCGGGATCGCCGACCGCTGGTTCGCGCTGCTGCCGCTGGGCACCGCCGCCGCGTTCTTCCTCCTCGCGCTGCCGCTCGGCCGGCTCGCCGACCGGATCGGCCGCTGGCGCGTCTTCCTCGGCGGCCACCTCGCGCTGCTCCTCGCGTACGGACTGCTGCTGGCGGGCGGGCAGCAGCCCGCCCTGCCGTACGCCGTGCTCCTGCTGCACGGCGGCTTCTACGCGGCCACCGACGGCGTCCTGATGGCCGCGGCCGCCGGAGCCGTGCCCGAGGAGCACCGCGGCGGCGGCCTCGCCCTCGTCCAGACCGGCCAGGCCCTCGCCCGCTTCGCCGCCTCGCTGGGCTTCGGCGCCGCCTGGACCGTCTGGGGCCCCCGCCCGGCCCTCGCGGTCGCGGCCGTACTGCTGGCCGCCGCGGCCGCCGCGTGCGCCTGGCTCCGGCCGGCGGACGCGATGGCAGCGGAGTCGCGGGCCGGCTGAGCCCGCTCGGCCGCCTCCGACGTTCCCCCCACATCCCCGAAAGGCCGCCATGACCCTCCAACGCCGGATCCTGATCCTCGTCTCCGCCGTCGTGCTGCTCGCCGCGGTGGGAGTGCTCGCCGTCGTACGTGCCTCGTCGCAGGCCGACGAGAAGAACCAGACCCAGGCCGGCGGGCCGCAGATCACCCGGGGCGAGGTGTCCCTGGCCCCGGACGGGGGCACACGGCGGATCGTGTTCCGGAACATGGCGTGGGGCCCGCACCGCGACGAGCTCACCACCGTCCCCGCCGACGCGCCCCAGGGCCCCCGTACCGCCTCGGGAGTGAGCTGCCTGCGCTTCTACGCGGCGGCCGGCACCGGGATCTGCCTCCAGGCCGACAAGGGCGGGGTCCAGGAGAGCTACCGGGCCGTCGTCCTCGACGCGCACCTCGAGGAGGTCTCCGCGCACCCGCTGGCCGGCATCCCCACCCGCGCCCGGGTCTCGCCCGGCGGCCACCTCGCCGCCTGGACGGTCTTCGTCGGCGGGGACTCGTACGCCGGGACGAACTTCTCCACCCGGACCTCGCTGCTCGACCTGCGCACCGGCAAGTTCGACGC
The DNA here is from genome assembly GCF_044769045.1 of Streptomyces sp. NPDC090741. Taxonomy (NCBI): domain Bacteria; kingdom Bacillati; phylum Actinomycetota; class Actinomycetes; order Kitasatosporales; family Streptomycetaceae; genus Streptomyces; species Streptomyces sp. NPDC090741. The sequence continues at coordinate 250,491 of NZ_JBIVXF010000002.1, forward strand.
CTCGCTGGAGGACTTCGAGATCCGCAAGGACGGCAAGGCGTACCGCAACGCCGACGTCAACTTCTGGGGCGTGACCTTCGCCGCCGACGAGCGGACCTTCTACGCGACGCTCGCCACCGGCGGCCAGACCCACCTGGTCCGCGGCGACCTCGCCGAACGCACCGTGACCACGCTGCGCGAGAACCTGGAATGCCCGTCGCTGTCACCCGACGGGACCCGGCTGGTGTTCAAGAAGCGGGTGCCCGGCCTGTCACCGGACGCCCCGTGGCGGCTGTACGTCCTGGACCTGGCCTCGATGCGGGAGACCCCGCTCGCCGAGGAGCGCAGCGTGGACGACCAGGTGGTGTGGACGGACGACAAGACGGTCGTCTACTCCCTGCCCGGCGACTTCGGCGCCGACCTGTACGCCCTGCCGGCCGACGGCAGCGGCGCTCCGGCCCCGCTGATGGCATCGGCCCTCGCCCCGGCCTTCCTCGGCTGACGCCGGGAGGAAGGGCCGGGAGGAGGGACCGGGCCAAGGACCGGCGGGACCGCTGGGCCGAATGCAGGACCGTTACGCCGGTACCAGCGTCTTGCGGCGCCGCTTGCGCTGGGCCCCCGCCGACAGCTTCAGCTCGATGATCGACCGTACGGCCGGCCACTCCTCGTCGAGGATCGAGTAGAAGGCGGTACTGCGCACGGCGCCGTCGAGACCCCGCGAATGGGCCCGGCGGACCCCCTCGCAGGTGAACCCGAGCCGCTCCATCGCGGCCCGCGAGCGCACGTTGCGGGCGTCGGCGCGCAGCGAGATGCGGCGCACGCCCCAGGTCTCGAAGGCATGGCGGAGCATGAGCAGCTTCGCCTCCGTGTTGATGCCCGTCCCCTGGGCGCCCGGGGACAGCCAGGTATTGCCGATCTCGGCGGCATCGGGGACCGCCGTCGCCGGATCACCGAACGGGACGCCCGGCACGGCGGGCCACACCAGTGGTCCCTGCCAGTAGTCGAGTTCCAGGAACCGGGTCGAACCGACGACCCGGCCGTCGGTGGCTCTGACCACCGCGAAGGGGAGCGATCGACCCGCCGCCTGATCTGCGAGGGCGCGGTCGATGTACTCGTGGGACGCCTGCACCCCATGGGGTACGGGGGTGAAGGCGTAAGTCGTACGATCCTCGGCCCCGGCCATGGCCAAGGCCTCGGTGTGGTGGGGGGCGAGGGGCTCGAGCCGCACGGTGCGGCCGGCGAGGAGTACGGGTACGGGCACGGAGCCTTCGGTCCTTCTGGGCGGTGGGGTGGTTGCACAGTGTGCGCTCCTGACGTCGCCCCCCGCGCAAAACACGGGTGAAAGGCAACGGGCTGTCAGGTGAACGCGAGTGGCTCAATGTAGCTCCTAAATGTGCTCTCATGAACCCCCAAATTGGCAACGCCGCGGCCATGTTTTTCGATGACTTTGGTCCCCGCCCCGGAGCCCCCGTAATCCTGATCCGCGGACATCCGTTCCGGCGCGCCGCACGGGCCCCTCGGACGGCCGCCCCGACGGCGTCCGATCGGCGTACAAACACCCTCTGACCTGCGCGGATATCGTGAGTCATGGGCGGCCCGACGGCGGCCCGGACCGTGGGCGGGGCGGATGATCCCAGGGCCCCGCCGGGGCCGCAACACCATCGAACATGCGGCCGTCGGTGAGGTGTCCGGCGCCGCACTCCGGGCCGAGGCCGGGGGCCGGCCCGGCGACGGCGAGGGAGCCGGTTGAGGAGCCGGTCGAGGGGCCGGTCGAGGGAGGGTGCGGGCGCCGCCGGCCCGGCCGTGCCGACGGCGCCCGCGGGGCGTGGCGACCAGCTCCTGATGGAACAGGTGACCGAGCGCGTGGCGCAGGGTCACGCGGGAGACGTCCCCGGGGCGGCGGCGCCGTCAACCACGGCACCGCCACCAAACCCCGGCTGCTCGTCCCGACTCCGCCTCCTGCCCCCTACCGTCCCTCCAACGCGCCGTTCCCGCGCGGACCTTCGGGAACCCTCGCAGACCGCCACAGACCTTCCAGGAAAGACGAGAGACCCCACACCATGTCCGGATCCCGCATCACCTTCATCGAGGGCCAGGCCGGCCAGGGCGCCGCCCTCGCCCGGATCGCCGCCCGCGTCCGCACCCGGCTCGGCTCCCCGGAGTACGCGGCCCTGCGCACCGCCCGGCGCCCCCTGTTCACCGGCATCGGCGCCTCGTACGCCGCCCTCGCCGTCCCCGTACAGCAGCTGCGCGCGGCCGGGGTCGTCAGCCAGCGCGTGCTGTCCTGCGAGATCGGGACCGGCACCGCCGGCTTCGACACCGACTGCCTGATCGCCGTCTCCCAGGGCGGCCGCAGCTCCGAGACCATCGCCGCCTTACGGTGCGCCGCCCCCGGCATCACCAAGACCGCGCTGCTCAACGTCGTACCGTCGCCGCTCGGCGCACTCGCCGACCTGACCGTGGACCTCGGCAACGAGCCCGACTCGTACGCCTCGACCATCGGCTACACGGGGACGGTCGTCGCCCTCGACCTGGTCGCGGGGGCCATCGCGGGCCGCGAGCAGGACCCGTGGGGCGACATCGCCGAGCAGACCACCGTGGTCCACCGGCAGGCCGCCGAGGTGGTCGCGGGCCTGCGCGGGCGCGGCGCCCGCTGCATCGCCTCCGACGCGGTGGCGGCCGGCGCCTCGCGGGCCTCGGCCGAGGAGGGCGCGCTGCTGCTGCGCGAGGTGGTCCGGATGACCGCGGCCGCCACCGCGACCCGCAACTATCTGCACGGGGGGATGGAGTCGGCCGGCAACACCCTGCACCTCGTCCTCGGCGACGGCCGCGAGATCGAGCTGGCCCGCTCACTGGCCGCCGCCGGGCACCTCACGCTGCTGCTGACGACGGCCAAGGCCGAACCCTCGGACAGCCTGTCGGTGATCCGCCTCCCCGCAGTCCCGGACGCCGTCCGCGTGGTGCTGGAGGCGGTGGTGCTCCAGGAGCTGGTCGCCCAGCTCAGCGCCGCACGCGGTGTACCGATCGAGTCGTTCGTCTTCGCCAACGACGACACCAAGCAGGGCGGCCTCGACCGGTCCGAGTTCCAGGTGGCCGCCTACGCCCCGGCGGGCGACGCCGCAAGGCCCCCGGCCCCCTGATTTCGCCATGGTCGGACCTTAGGGGTGCTGCGGGGAATGCCCGGTCTGCGACGCTGGTTGCCCCGTGACAAGATCGAAAACCAGGGGAGCCCGGCATGACCGAGACCGTCACCCGCATCGAGTACACCCTGCCCGTGAACGACCCCGTGGCCGAGGACCAGGTCCAGCTGAGCCGTGACGAGCTGTGGACGGGCCTGGTGGCCAAGGCCGCCGACCCGCGCCCCTACGTACCGGCGATCACCGAGTGCACGGTCCTGTCGGAGAACCCGCAGGGCCTGGTCCGAGAGATAGCCCGGGCCGGGGACCGCTTCCGCGAGGTCGTGGTCTTCGACATCGGCCACCGCGTGAGCTTCCGCCGCTCGGACGAGAAGGAGGTCTGGACCATCGACAACGTCATCGACGAGGACCCGTCCGGCGCCCTCACCCTGACGTTCAGCGGCGAGTTCGAGCGCGAGTTCGCCGCCTCCCGGCTCGCCGCGATGCGCACGTCCATGGCCGAGACGGCCGCCCGTACCCTCGCCGTGATCCGCGAGTCCGCCGCCGCCTGAGGCCACCCGAGACCACCCGAGACCACCTGAGATCATCCGCGCATGGACTTGGTACTGAGCCGACTCGCCGCCGTCGGGCCCTTCTTCACCGTCCCGTACGGGAAGGAACCGCCCGGAGACGGCTTCCGGCCGTTGAGCGAGCTGTACGGGCCCCGGCTGGAGCCGTACGTCGCCGAGGTCGGGCGGCGGATCGGCAGCGGGCCGGGGCGCGTCGCGGCCTCGACGGCCCAGTTCGGGATCGCCTCGCGGCTGTGGTCGATCGGGCTCGGCTGCGCCGCGCTGGGCGGGCGGGTCCCGGACCTGGGGGCCGACCGGGTGTGGTGGCGGCTGCCCGGGGCGGGCTCGCTGGAACTGTGGCTGCCGGAGCCCGGCCGGGGGGACCTGCCGGTCGACTCGCTCGGGGAGATCGTACTCGGCAACCTCGCGGCCCTGGACGCGCGGCTGCGCGGGCGGTACGGGGTCTCGCCCAAGGTGCTGCGCGGCAACGCCGCGTCGGGGCTGGTCGGAGCGCTCCGGGTACTGATCGACCGGGTCCCGGGCGGCCCGGCGGTGTCCCTCGCCGCGGAGCTGCTCGCCGAGGGCGGCGCGCTCGGCGGAACCGGCACCTTCATCCACGAGGAAGGGCTCGGGGTGGCGTTCGTACGCCGCAGCTGCTGCCTCTACTACCAGGTCCCCGGCGGCGGCCTCTGCGGGGACTGCGTACTGCGCACCAGGTAACCCGGCAGGGCCGTCCGGAGCAGCCGGGGGTGTGGCGGGCGCCGGTGCGCCGGAGACGCCTCCTACGGTCCCTTGCATGACGCACGCTCGCACACCGCATCCGGAGCCCCTGCCGCCGTCGTGGACGCCGTCGTGGACCCCGTCGGGGCTGTCCCGGCGCGCCGCCCTGACCGGGCTCGCCGCAGGCGCCGGGCTCCTCACGGTCGGCGCCGCCGCCGGCTGCGCGGCCGCCACGCCCCGGGCGGCCGCGGCGGCGCCCGATCCTTCGCCGGGGGCCATGAAGCTGTTCGACGACCCCGGATACAACTTCGCCGGGCTCCTCGCGCTCGGTGCGGCCGGCATGCGCGCCTCCGAGGTCGGCGAGGTGCTCACCGCCGTCAATGCCATCAACACCGCCGGCCTGTCCGCGCAGACCTTCACCGACACCTTCCGGTCCTGGGGCGACCGGCTCGCCGCGCCCCCGGCCGCCGACCGCGACGGCGGCGAAGCCCCCTCGCAGACCCGCCGGTTCCGCTCGCTGCGGGCCGCCCAGTACTACGCCCAGGCCCTGTTCTACGTCCTCGGCACCCGCAGCCCCGGCGACGAGAAGGCCCTTTACCTGGCCGGCCGCAAGGCCTGGGACACCTTCGGCCGGCTCTGCTCCCCGGCCGCCGTCCGTGCGCAGGTCCCGTACGGCAAGACCCGGCTGCCGGTCTGGTTCTTCCGGCCCGAGGGCCCGGACGAGCCCCGCCCGACGGTCATCCTCACCAACGGCAGCGACGGGCAGAACGTCGACATGTGGACGTACGGCGTCGCGGCCGCCCTCGGCCGGGGCTGGAACGCGCTGGTCTACGACGGCCCGGGCCAGGGCCGGCTGCTGTTCGTCGAGGAGATCCCCTTCACCACCCGCTGGGAGCAGGTGGTGGCCCCGCTCGTCGACTGGCTCGACGCCCGCAAGGACGTGGACAGCGGCCGGATCGCGATCACGGGCCTCAGCATGGCCGGCAACCTGGTCGCCCGCGCCGCGGCCTTCGAGCACCGGCTCGCGGCCGTGGCGTGCATGCCCGGCGTGCTCAGCCCGTGGCTCGGCTTCGACAAGGAGCTCCGTGACATCGTCACCGCCGACAAGGCGGAGACCAACCGCGTCTGGAACGAGGAGGTCGTCCCCGAACTCACCCCGCAAGTCGCCGCCACCGTCAAGAAGCGCTTCGAGATCTTCTCGCCGGAGGCGCTGCGCGAGGCGCGGGCCGGCCGGATGTTCAAGGACCTCTGGACCCCGGCCCAGGTCGCGATCGGCCTCGACGTCACCAAGGTCGTACCGCGGATCAAGGCGCCGTCGCTGGTCCTCGACTACGACTTCGAGCAGTTCTACCCCGGCCAGCCCCGGCAGATGTACGACCTGCTGCGATCGAAGCGCGCGTACGTGAAAATGACGGAGGCCACCGGGGCGCAGTTGCACTGCTCCCCGATGGCCCCGCAACAGCACTGCGACGTCGTCTTCGACTGGCTCGCCGACGTCCTGCGGCGTTAGTCCGGCAGCATTAGAACGTGAGGTTCCAGGCGTCGATCTTGCCGGTGTCCGCGTTGGCGTTGTCGTTCACGCGGAGCTTCCAGAGGCCGTTGGCGACCTCGGAGGAGGCGTTCACGGTGAAGCTCTGGACGATGTTGTCCGTACCGCCGCCGGCCCGGTTGCTCAGGGTGTAGACGGTGCCGTCCGGAGCCACCAGGTCGACCTTCAGGTCACCGATGTAGGTGTGCTTGATGTCCACGCCCACCTTGAGGGTGGCCGGCGCGTTGCCGGTCACCCCGCTGACGGTGATCGGGCTCTCCACGGTCGCGTTGTCGTTGATCGCGAAGTCGCCGAGGTTCTCGAAGTACTTCCCGGGGGGCGGGGTGGAGCCGACCGCCTTCAGCGCGTCGACCTGGCCCTCGCCGAAGAACGAGTTGTTGGCCGCGGAACCGGTGCAGCGGCTGTCCGAGGGGCAGGCGACGTCGTTGGCCTGGGTGGCCAGCTTGTCGCGCAGCTGCGCCGGGGTGATGCCCGGGTTGGTGCTGGCGAGCAGCGCCGCGACGCCCACCACGTGCGGGGTGGCCATCGACGTACCGCTCTTGGTGCCGTACTTGCCGCCCGGCACGGTGGAGTAGACGTCGCTGCCCGGGGCCGCGACGTCGATGACGCCGGAGCCGAAGTTGGAGAACGAGGCCTTCGAGGTGCCGGTGCCGTTCGCCGCGACGGTGACCACGCCCGGGAGCTCGGTCGGGATGTCGAGGCAGGCGTTGGTGATGGTGCGGGTGACCGGTGTCGAGTCGTTCGGGCTCGCGGTGTCGGTCGTCTTGTGGGCGAGGTCGTAGTTCTCGTTGCCCGCCGCGGCGATCTGCAGCGAGCCCTTGCCCTCCGCGTACTCCTGGGCGCGCTTGACGCCCTCGATGATGGCGGCCTGGTCGATGTTGTCCGGGCAGTTGAACTGCCACGGGTCCGTGTAGTAACTGTTGTTGGTGACCTTGAAGCCGTGGTCACCGGCCCACACGAAGCCGCAGATGGTGTTCTCGGCGAAGAAGAACGAGTTGCCCGGCTCGGCGACGCGGACCGCGGAGATCTTCACGCCCGGGGCCACGCCGACGACGCCCTTGCCGTTCTTGGCGGCCGCGATGGTGCCCGCGACGTGCGTGCCGTGGCTGTCCACGTCCCGCCAGGCGCCCGTACGGGTGTCCGGCTTGCCGTACGCGCAGGAGACGGAGTCGGCCGCGTTGAAGTTCGGCGCCAGGTCCTGGTGCTGGTCGTCCACACCGGTGTCCAGGATGCCGACCTTGACGGAGGAGGAGCCGGTGGTGACGGCCCAGGCCTGGTCCGCCTTGATCTGGCTCATGTCGGCGCGGACGGGCTCGCCGGCCGGGGTCGTCGACTGGGCCGGGTTGGCGGGCAGCGCCGGGTCGTAGGCGTCGGCCGGGACGTCCGAGGTGCGGGTGGCGCCGACCTGCTGGACCCCGCTGACCCCGCGCATCGTCGCGGCGAAGCCGGCGGAGGCGGAGTGGGCGACGATCACGCCGATGGAGTCGAAGTTGGAGAAGACGGTGCCGCCGTTGGCGGCGATGGCGGAACGCACCGCCGAGCTGTCACCGGGGGCGGTGATCACGAGGTAGGCGCGGGTGCCGGCAACCCAGGTCGCACTCTGGGAGGTCGGCGCCGCGGCGGCCTTGCCCGCTGCCTTGGCGGGGGCGGAGGGGGCGGTCCGGCCGGAAGGGGAGACCGGGGCGGTGCCGGCGAGCGCGGCGGGGGCCCCGAAGGCGAGTGCGGCGCCGAGGGTGGCGGCCAGCACGAGTGTGCGTCGAGGTCGGCTGGATATGTGGGGTATCAATGCGTCCTCCGAAGACGACCTGGAGGTGCTCATGACACCTACCGGGCCGTACGAAACGAGTGGTGGACGCAAGATGTCAGACGCGTGCCCCGGTATGGAAGTACCTTTTACCGCACGACACTTAACCGCCCCGTGGCCGAATATCGACCATGGGGCGGCGTGAGGGCGGTGTGAAGGGGCTGTGCGGGCCGACCGGCCCGGGCACCGTGGGGGCGAGCCCGGCCCGGCCGGCCCGTGACGGGCGTTCCGGTCAGACCGGTACGCCGTCCTTGGCGCCGGCCGACGACGGGGCGGGCACGGTGGGGAGCTCCGCGCCGTGGCCGTCGTCGATCAGCGTGGTCTCGTCGAACTCCAGGCGTCCCGCGAGGACTTCGGTGGCCCGCTCGCGGTCGAACTCCTTGGTCCAGGTGCCGATGAGCACCGTCGCCACCGCGTTGCCCGCGAAGTTCGTCAGCGCCCGGGCCTCGCTCATGAACCGGTCGATGCCCACGATCAGCCCGACGCCGTCGACGAGCTCCGGCCGGTGCGACTGCAGCCCGCCGGCCAGCGTCGCGAGCCCCGCGCCCGTCACACCCGCCGCGCCCTTCGAGGCGACGATCATGAACAGCAGCAGCGAGATCTGCTCACCGATGGCCAGCGGCTTGCCCATGGCCTCCGCGATGAACAGCGAGGACATCGTCAGGTAGATCGCGGTCCCGTCCAGGTTGAACGAGTAGCCCGTCGGCACCGTGATGCCGACCACCGGCTTCGAGACGCCCAGGTGCTCCATCTTCGCGATCAGCCGGGGCAGCGCCGACTCCGAGGAGGAGGTGGAGAGGATCAGCAGGAACTCGCGGCCCAGGTAGCGCAGCAGCGAGAAGACGTTGAGACCGGTGCACACCCGCAGCAGGGTGCCGAGCACCACGAACACGAACAGCAGGCAGGTCGTGTAGAAGCCGATCATGATGACGGCCAGTGACTTCAGCGCGTCCATCCCGGTCGCGCCGACCACCGCCGCGATCGCGCCGAACGCGCCCACCGGCGCCGCCCACATGATCATCGCCAGTACCCGGAAGACCAGCTTCTGCACGTGCCCGATCCCGCGCAGCAGCGGCTCGCCCGCCGTGCCCATGGCCTGGAGCGCGAACCCGCACAGCAGCGCCACGAGCAGTGTCTGGAGCACCTGCCCGCCGGTGAAGGCGGAGACCAGGGTGGTCGGGATGATCCCGAGCAGGAACTCGGGCGTGCTCTGCGCCCCGCCCGCCTTGGCCTGCGCCTCACCGGCGTGCTTGACGGCCTCGGTCAGGTGCAGTCCGCTGCCCGGCTCCAGCAGGTTCCCGACGAGCAGCCCGATCGCCAGCGCCACCGTGGACATGACCATGAAGTAGCCGAGGGCGAGGCCGCCCACGGCGCCGACCTTCGCGGCCTTGCGCACCGACCCGATGCCCAGCACGATCGTGCAGAAGATCACGGGCGAGATCATCATCTTGATGAGGTTGACGAAGCCGGTGCCCAGCGGCTTGAGCTCCACGGCCGTGCCGGGTGCGGCGAAGCCGACGGCGATGCCGAGGAGCACCGCGGCGATCACCGCGATGTACAGGTAGTGGGTCTTGTCGCGTCTGCCGGCCACGGCTCGCCTCCTGGTGGTGAATACGTCCCGGGAGGACCATCGCCCGAGGCCGTGACCCCGGTCACCCTTGCGTTCATTGAGTTCACGGCCCGGTGCACACTGAGCGCCATGTTCCGTTTCCCTCGACCGCCGCGCAGCCTCGCCGGCCAGCTCTTCGCCATGCAGGTGCTGCTGGTCGCCGTGGTCGTGGCCGGCTGCGCGGTCTTCGCGTACGCCACCGCCCGCGGGCAGGCCGAGGAGGCCGCCCGGCGCCAGGCGGGGGCCGTGGCCCGCGCGGTCGCCGACTCCCCGTCCGTACGCGAGGCCGTACGCGGGGCCGCGGCCGGCGGTGACCCCTCGGCCGCGCTCCAGCCCTACGCCGAGCGGGTCCGCGTGGACTCCGGGGTGGACTTCGTGACGATCATGGCGCCGGACGGGCGGCGCTGGACCCACCCCGATCCCCACCGCATCGGCGAGCCCTTCATGGGGAACACCGCCCCCGCCCTGCGCGGCGAGACCTTCAGCGAGACCTACACCGGCACCCTCGGGCCCTCCATCCGCGTGGTCACCCCGCTCATGGACGACGGCCGGGTGACCGGCATGGTCAGCGCCGGCATCACCGTCCGCGCGATCAGCGCCCGGCTCGCCGAGCAGCTCACCGCCCTCGCCTGGGTCGCGGCCGGTGCCCTCGCCCTCGGCGGAGCCGGCACGTACGTCGTCAACGCCCGGCTGCGCCGGCACACCCACGGGATGAACGCGGCCGAGCTCAGCCGGATGTACGACTACCACCAGGCGGCCCTCCACGGGGTCCGCGAGGGCCTGCTCATGCTCGACGGCCAGCGCCGGATCACCCTCATCAACGACGCCGGACGCGAACTGCTCGGCCTGCGGGGGGACGTCCGGGGCACCGGCGCCGCCGATCTCGGACTGCCCGCCCCGCTCACCGGCGCCCTGCTCGCCGACCGGCCCCGCGTGGACGAGGTGCACCTGACCGCGGACCGGGTGCTCGTCCTCAACAGCTCTCCCGTCGCGGGCGGCGGCCGCCGCGGCACCGTGGTCACCCTCCGCGACCACACCGAACTCCAGTCGCTCACCGGCGAGCTGGATCAGGAACGCGGATTCACCGAGGCGCTGCGCTCCCAGGCCCACGAGGCCGCCAACCGGCTGCACACCGTGGTCTCCCTCATCGAGCTCGGCCGCGCGGACGAGGCGGTGGAATTCGCCACCGCCGAACTGGAGCTGGCCCAGGCCCTCACCGACGAGGTCGTCACCGGCGTCGGAGAGCCCGTCCTGGTGGCCCTGTTGCTCGGCAAGGCCGCCCAGGCGCACGAGCGCGGAGTCGAACTGGTCGTCACCCCCGACAGCCGAGCCGTCGTCGGCCGCACCGGAACCCTGTCGGCCCGGGACCTCGTCACCGTGCTGGGCAACCTCCTCGACAACGCCGTCGACGCCCTCACCGGCGTCCCCGGGGCCCGGATCGCGGTCACCGTCCGGCCCGACGGGGACGGACTGCTGCTCCGCGTCGCCGACAACGGCCCCGGGCTGCCCGCGGGCGCCGCCTCCGATGTGTTCCTGCGCGGCTGGTCGGGCAAGGGGGAGGGGCGCGGCCTCGGCCTCGCCCTGGTCCGGCAGGTGGCCCACCGGCACGGCGGCAGCGCGGTCGTCGCCGAAGGGCCGGGCGGGGGAGCCGAGTTCACCGTACGACTGCCCATGCGAAGGGAGCCGACAGCATGAGCGACGAAGCCCGCGAGGCTCGCGAGACCCCCGGGGCGCCCGACGTGCGGGTGCTGGTGGTCGAGGACGACCCCGTCGCCGCCGACGCGCACGCCCTGTACGTCGGCCGAGTGCCCGGCTTCACCGCAGTCGGCGCCGTCCACTCGCTCGCCGGGGCCACCCGCGTCCTGGAGCGGACCCGGGTCGACCTGCTGCTGCTCGACCTCACCCTGCCCGACGGGCACGGGCTGCGCTTCGCCCGCCGGCTGCGGGCCTCCGGGCATCCCGTGGACGTGATCGTCGTGACCTCGGCGCGGGACCTGGCCGTGGTACGCGAGAGCGTCTCGCTCGGCGTGGTCCAGTACGTACTGAAGCCGTTCGCCTTCCCGACGCTGCGCGAACGGCTGCTGCGCTACGCCGAGTTCCGCGCCACCGCGGGGGAGGCCGCCGGCCAGGACGACGTGGACCGGGCGCTCGCCGCCCTGCGCGCCCCGGGCCCCGCCGAGCTCCCGAAAGGGCTGAGCGCGCCGACCCTGGACCGGGTCGGCGCGCTGCTGCGGGCGGCGCCCGAGGGGCTGACCGCAGCGGGGGCGGCCGAGGCGGCCGGGATCTCGCGGATCACGGCCCGCCGCTACCTGGAGCACCTGGTGGACACCGGGCGGGCGGACCGCACCCCCCGCTACGGGCAGGTCGGCCGCCCCGAACTGCACTACCGCTGGCTGGCGGCGGCCGGGACCGGTTCCGTGTCGAAGGTGTAGAACTTCCGGTGGTCCAGCAGGTCGGCCGGGGCCACGTCGTTCCACGGTCGCATGGTGTCGTGCAGGTCGACGACGTTCGCGGTGCCGGCGGCCGGCAGGTACGTGGACTGCGGGTGGCGGGCCTGCCACTCGGCCCACAGCTTGTCGATGTAGGCGTGGTGCATCCAGAACACCGGGTCGTTGGGTGAGGCCCCGGTGGCCATCTGGCCGCCGACCCAGACGTGCACCCGGTTGTGCAGGTTGGCGCCGCGCCAGCCCTCCAGGTGGTTGCGGAAGCCGTTCGAGGAGCTGTTCCAGGGGGCCATGTCGTACACCGGCATGGCGAGGACGGCTTCCACCTCGGCCTTGGTCGGCAGTTCGGCCACGCCCTCGCCCAGCGCGCGGCGCAGGTAGGCGCGCCCGTCCACCCGTACGTTCACATTGAACTTCCCGGTGGCGTACGCGAACGGCCCGTCCATGACCTGCCCGTCGCGGGCCCGGCCGGTGCCGCCGAGGAAGTCGGCGGCCCAGAGGGAGGAGCGGGAGGTGCGGTCCGCGGTCCAGTCCCAGTACGGGAGCGAAACCTTCGGATCCACTTTCTGCAGCGCGGCCTCGAACTCCAGCAGGAAGCGGCGGTGCCAGGGCAGGAAGGAGGGGGAGCGGTGGCCCACCCGGTCGCCCGAGTCGGTGTCGTTCATGATGAACCCGTTGTGGGTGGTCACGAAGCGGTCGTACGAGCCGGTGCGCTTGAGTTCGAGCAGCGCGTTGGTGAAGGCGCGCTTCTCCTCGGGGGTGAGGGCGGCCTGGTTCTTGCGGACGGTCATGCCGTGCCTCCCATGGGCGCGAAGGGGGCGAGGACGGCGCCCTGGAGCTCGCGCACGGCGGCGCGGGCGAGCGAGGTCGGATCGGCGAAGGTCTCGTAGTGGTTGACCACGCTGATCCAGGTGCCGTCGGCGTTGCGCATGACGTGCAGTTCGCGTCCGTCTATCCGGACGGTGGGCAGGCCGTCGTGGCCGCCTCCGTGATGGCCGCCGTGGTGGCCGCCCCCGGCCGCGCCCGGGGTGATCTGGATGCGGCGGCCCTGGTACACCTCGTCGACCGTGCCGGTGGGTATGGAGGCGCGGGAGTCGGCGGCGGCTGCGTGCGCGGTGGCGCCGGCTATGCCGAGGGCGGAGAGTGCGCCGGCTGCGGTGCCCAAGGCCTGCCGGCGGGTGATCTTGTTCATGGGCCGAAGAACTATCAGGACGGCAGGGGCCGTTGACCGGTATCCGGACATCAGCGGATAAGTTGCCGATAGAACCACTTGGTCGATCTTCCCGTCCGAACCGACTCCAGCGACCCGGACGGGAAGATCTTCGTACAAAAGCGTACTGGACAGTAAGTAATCCGGTCGCACACCGCCCCCATGGAGGGGGTCACGCCGCGGAGTCGGCCGGAAACTCTCGGTGGCGCATCTGAATTCTCCACTCAGGCGGCTAAAGCGATATTTGTGAGGATCAGTCACTTATAGTCCGGATATGGCTCTCCACGAGACGAAAGACGCGAACGCCGTCGACGCCGACACGGACGTTTTCGCGTCCGCGCTGAGCGGCCAGGTCCTCCCGAAGTACCGGATGCCCGAGGACCACTCGCCCACCGAGGTGGTCTACGAGCTGCTCAGCAACGAGCTCCTCCTCGACGGCAACGCGGCACAGAACCTGGCCACCTTCTGCACCACCTGGTCGGACGACGGCGTGCACCGCCTGATGAACCTGTGCCTCGACAAGAACATGATCGACAAGGACGAGTACCCGCAGACGGCCGAGATCGAGGCCCGCTGCATCAACATCCTGGCCGACCTGTGGAACGCACCGTCCGGAGTCCGGGCCACCGGCTGCTCCACCACCGGGTCCAGCGAGGCCGCAATGCTCGGCGGCCTGGCCCTCAAATGGCGCTGGCGCACCCGCCGCCAGGCCCAGGGCCTCCCCGTCGACCGGCCCAACCTGGTGTGCGGGCCGGTCCAGATCTGCTGGGAGAAGTTCGCCCGCTACTTCGACGTCGAGCTGCGCCAGGTCCCGCTCGAGGCGGACGCCACCGGGCTGCGCCCCCACCAGCTCGCCGAGTACGTCGACGAGAACACCATCGGCGTCGTCGCCATCCTCGGCGTCACCTACACCTGCGACTACGAGCCCGTCGCCGAGATCGCGGCCGAACTCGACCGGATCCAGGCCGAGCACGGCTGGGACGTCCCGATCCACGTGGACGGGGCCAGCGGCGGCTTCGTCGCCCCCTTCCTCCACCCCGCCGTGGTGTGGGACTTCCGGCTGCCGCGCGTCGCCTCCGTCAACGCCTCCGGGCACAAGTACGGGCTCGCTCCCCTCGGCGTCGGCTGGATCGTGTGGCGCACCGGCGACCTGCTGCCCCCGGAGCTCGTCTTCGACGTGGACTACCTCGGCGGCGACATGCCGACCTTCGCCCTCAACTTCTCCCGCCCCGGCGGCGAGGTCATCGCCCAGTACTACCTGTTCCTGCGGCTCGGCCGCGGCGGCTACCGGCGCGTCCAGCAGGCCTGCGCCGACACCGCGCAGTACCTGGCCGGGGAGATCGCCAGGATGGGCCCCTTCACGATCCTGTACGACGGCACCGGCGGCCTCCCCGCCGTCTCCTACCGGCTCACCGACCAGGCCGCGGCCGGCTTCAGCCTGTACGACCTCTCCGACCGGCTGCGGATGCGCGGCTGGCAGGTGCCCTCGTACCCGCTGCCGGCCGACCGCGACGACACCGTCATCCAGCGCGTGCTGATCCGGCACGGCGTGACCCGCGACCAGATCGCCCTGCTCGTCACGGACCTGCGCAACGCGGTGGAACACCTCACCGCCGCACCCCCGCCGGTACCGGCGACCGAGCCCCGCTCGGGATTCCACCACTAGTCCGTGCCCCGGCTGGTCCGTGCCCCGGCCGGGCGCGCTCAGGCGGGCGTCGACCAGCGCATGCCGAGTGCGTCGAGGGCGGCGATCCGGTCCGGGGGCAGGGCCGATGCGCGCGAGCGCTGATTCGCGATCCAGACACCCAGGCGGACGTCCTGCGCGCCGACCCGTTCCACATGGGCGCGCGGGACCCGCAGGTGCTGCTCGCGGGTGTGGAACCGGCGGGCCGCGGCGAGGTGTTCCGCCCACTTCTCGGCCTGTGTGCGCCGCGGCCGCGGGCGCTCGGACGCGCTCGCCTCCATCACCCCGAGCGTGTGCTCCAGCAGCCAGCGCTGCGCCCAGGTCAGCTGCTCCCAGGCCAGCCGCTGACCGCGTACCCACCGGCCCAGGTCCTCGCCCTGGACGACCACCTCGCCGGGGGCGAGCGGCAGCCGGCCGCCCGCGTCGAGGTGGACGCGGGTCAGGTGGAAGGCGCGCTGCCAGGAGATGTCCCAGGCCGGGCACCACGACGCGTCGATCTCCTCCAGGGCCTCGCGGCGCTCCTCCGACAGGGCGCCCGGGCCCTCGCGGCGGGCGGCGGCCCGCTGGTTCTTGACCCAGACCCCGACCGGTGCTCCGCGCCAGGTGGCCTCCGCCGGGGGCAGCAGGTGGCCGTGTTCCGCCGCCCAGCCGCGGGCCGCCGCGAGCCCCTCCTCGTACGCCACGTCGAAGTGGCTCCACACCATGCCGAGTTCGTCGAGCTCCGCGACCCGCCCCCGGCCGAGGGCGCCCCGGCGGTGGGTGCGCCGCACGTCCGCGATCCATTGGCCGAGCGGGAACCGGGCCAGCCCGGGCGGCCAGGCCTCGGCGGGGGCCTGCGGACCGGCCTGCGGACCGGCCTGCGTACCGGCCTGCGGACCCGGCACGACGGGCGGCCCGGCCGGCACCTTGAACGCGAACGGCACCCGCAGATCCCCGGCCCCGGCCGCGTAGACCCGGGCGGCCTCCACCCCGCGCCGCCAGTGCTCGCGCTCCGGATGCAGCACCCGCAGCCGGATGAACGCCGCCAGCAGCGCCGGATCCCGCGGGGTGGAGAAGCTCAGCAGGGCCCGCGCCCCGGCCCGCATCCCGGCTTCGGCTCCCGCTCCGGCCACGGCCTCGGACCCCGCCCGCGGCCGGCTCGGCGCCTGCGGCTGAGCCAGCGATTCGACCAGCCGGGTGTCGTGCGCCCGCAGCGCCTCCAGCAGCCGCGCGAGGTCCCCGTACGCCCGCGAGGTCAGCATCGACTCGGCGCTCTCGTCCGGCCCCAGCAGTACGGGCACCACCAGCGAGGCGACCTTGCCCTCGCCGGGCTGGATGCGCAGCGCCCGCCCGACGGCCTGGACCAGATCCGGCATGGACCCCCGTACGTCGGCCCAGAAGACGGAATCGCACTCCTTGGTGTCCACGCCCTCGCCCAGCACCCGGACGCTGCCGAGGAAGGCCTTGTCCGCGCCCCCGTCCGCCGCGAACTCCGCCAGCACCCGCCGCCGGTGCGCCGCCGTGTGCTGCCCGCACAGCCAGTCCGCCCAGACCGTACGGGGGTACACCGGCTTCGGCGCGTCGGCGGCGGCCCGTAGCCGCCGCGCCACCGCCGGCAGCCCGGCGGCGAACGCCTCGGCCTCCCGGGTCAGGTGATGGAAGACGAGGGTCCGCCGGAACCCCTGGTCGGCGGCGGCCTTCACCAGCGCCGCCTGCAGGGCCGCCAGCCGGGACCCGCGCACGGCGTCGGAGCGCGCGTCCGCGCCCAGCAGCACGGCCGCCTGGAACCCCGGATCGCTGACGTCCACGCACACCACCCGGTACGGGGCGCAGATGCCGCGGTCGATGGCCTCCGCGAGGGTCAGGGTGTGGCAGCGTGCGCCGAAGGGGCCGCCGGGGTCGTCCTCCATGGACGCGACGAGCTCGCCCCGCCCGCGGCCGCTCTCCTCGCCCTCCTCCGCGCCGTCCGCCCAGACCCGGGGCGTGGCCGTCATGTACAGCCGCCGGACGGAGGGGATCCGGGTGTTGTCGTGCACCACGGCCCACGGTTTCCCGATCCGGCCGGACGTACGGTGCGCCTCGTCGACCACGATCAGGTCCCAGCCCGGCAGCCCGGCGAGGTGGGCCTGTTCGATCGTGCCGAGGCCCAGCGAGGCGTACGTGGCGTATACCGTCACCCGGTCCGCCGACGGGCCCGCCCAGCGGGCCAGTTCGGCCGGATCGGTCGTGGCCGGCATGCCCGCGTCCGTGGGGCGCAGGGAGCACACCGCGAGCGCGCGACCGGTCCGGCCGCCCTCCCGCCAGGCCGCCGCCGTCTGTACGAGCAGGTCCAGCGAGGGCACGAGCACCAGCACCCGCCCGGCGCGCAGCTCCTCGGCCGAGCGCACGGCGACCAGGGACTTGCCGGAGCCGGTGGCCATGATCACCTGGGTCCGCAGCCCGGCCCCGGGCACCCGTCCACCGGCGGGCAGTTCCAGCGCCCGGAGCACCGCGTCGACGGCCTCCCGCTGGTGCGGACGGAGCTCTTTCCTCGCCATGCGCCCTGCTCCGTCCGCTCGCTTCGGCTCTGATCAGCCCTTTCGGCTCCAGACTCCATCCTGCACGAAATGTGAAGCGTGCGGGTCCGCGCCGCGAGCGGAGCGTCCGGATCACATCTTGGCGCCGAAGTTCTGCGTCCACCAGGGGCCGCCCGGGCCCGTGTGGATGCCGACGCCGATGTCCTTGAAGGAGCAGTTGAGGATGTTGGCGCGGTGGCCCGGGCTCTTCATCCACGAGTCCATGACCGAGGCCGCGGTCTGCTGGCCCCGTGCGATGTTCTCGCCGTACGTCGACCAGCGGTACCCGGCGGCCGTCGTCCGCTTCCCCGGGTCGGCGCCGTCGGGGTTGGTGTGATCGAAGAAGTCGCGGGCCGCCATGTCGTCGGAGTGCCCCTGGGCGGCCGACCGCAGCTGCGGGTCCTCCTTCAGGGGGCCGCAGCCGGCCGCCGCGCGCTCGGAGTTGACCAGCGCGATGACCTGGCCGGCGACGCCCGCCGGGGCGGGTCCCGGAGCGGGCGCCGAGGGGCGCGGAGCCGGAGCCTTGGACTTGGTCGGCGTGGGACTCGGCGTCGGGCTCTCGGCGGACGGGCTCGGCGAGGCGGATGCCGAGGGGGAGGGGGACGGGGAGGCCGACGCGGAGGGCGAGGCCGAGTCCGAGGGGGACGCGGAGCCGGGGTCGGGGGCCGCCAGCGCGGACAGCGGGGCGGCGGGCGAGGCGCCGGTGTCCTTGTCGCCCGAGCCGGGGAACCCGCCGAGGTACGCGAGCCCGCCACCCGCGACGCACGCGGCGAGCACCGCGCCGCCGACCGCGCGGCGGCGGCCCTGGCGGCGCTTGCGCAGGACGCTGCGGCCGCCGCCGGCGGTGACGTCCGGTACGCCGCCCTGGGCGGAGACCGTGGGGGTGAGCTGCGTCGCGGCGTCGGAGGCGTCCGTGCCGTCGAAGCCCGTGCTGTCGAAGCCCGTGTCGAAGCCCGTGCCGTCGAAGCCGGTGCCCGCGCCCGCGCCGCCGTCGTACGCGTACGCCGCGTCGGCCGGGGCGAAGCCCGCGCCCGCCGGGACGTAGCCGGCGGCCGCGGCCGACCGTATGCCCGCCAGCAGCGCCATCGAGACCGGGACCAGGGCCAGGCCCGCCAGCAGCCCCTCCGCCGGGAGCAGTCCGCTCCACAGCCCTGCGCACCGTACGCACTCACGCGCGTGCCGGGCTATTCGCTTGCGCCACAGCGTCGACGGCACCCCGTTCCAGGTGCCCGTGACCCCACGCAGACCCTCGCACGGCGGCTGCGTTCCCAGCGCCCGCTCCACCACCCGGGCCGACTCCAGCTGCGCCTTCATCCGCTGTACCCGCACCGCCGTGTGCTGCGGGGACAGTTCGAGGGCCGTGGCCACCTCGGCACGGGTCAGCTCGCCGGCGCACTCCAGCCACCACAGCGACAGCAGCGCCCGGTCGTCGGTCTCCAGCCAGCGGGTGGCGCGGGCCGTCTCCCGCTGCTGGCCTTCGAGCTGGAGCCGCAGGACGGTCAGGTCCACGAAGTCGGCGCCCGGGTCGGCCAGTTCCCAGGCGGCTTCGAGCCCGCTCTCACCGGGGGCGCTGTGCCGCGCCTGCCAGTGCGCCCGCACCCGGTTCATGGCGATCGCGACCAGCCAGGAGCGGAAACTGTCGTCCGACCGCAGGGTGCCGAGCCCGTCGAGCGCCCGCAGCATGGTGTCCTGCACCACGTCGTCCACGTCGACGGAGCCGTTCAGGGCGCGCCCGACGATGTTGTAGACGAGCGGCAGATAGGTGCCGACCAGCTCGTCCTGCGCGCGGGGATCGCCCGCGCGGGCGGCTGCCACCAGCTCTGCCGTGTGCTGTGTAGTCATGTGAGGTTCCCTGTCCGTACCGGCGGTCGATGATGCCCGATACCTGGGAGACCGTCGAGGGCGGCCCGGATAACGGTTATCCGGAAGAAGAACCTGAAGAAAATTCTTCTGCGCGGTTCACAGCAGTGGGGCGAGTGCCTCCGTAGCCGCGCGCAGGGCCGGCGCGTACGCCTCGATCTCCTCGCGGGAGACGAGGAAAGTCACCGTGGTGACGCTGACCCCGCCGATCGGGCGGCCCTCGGGGTCCAGGATCGCGGCGCCGATGCACCGGATGGTCGGCTCGTTCTCCTCGTCGTCCACGGCGAACCCCCGGGCCCGGACCGCCTCCAGCTCCGTCAGCAGGGCCTTGGGACCGGTCAGCGTCCTCGGTGTGCGGCGTGGCAGTCCCGCGCTCGCGATCAGCGCCCGTACCTCCTCCTCGGGCAGGTGCGCCAGGATGGTCTTGCCGATCGCGGTGCTGTGCAGCGGCATCCGCATCCCGACCCGGGAGGCCGTCTGGAACGGCTGGTCGCTCTCCAGCTTCCGGATGTAGGTGAGCGTCTCTCCGCTGTGCAGGGCCAGGTGGACCGTCTGGCCGACCGCCTCGCGCAGCTCGCCGAGGATCCGTCCGATGCTGTGCGGCTCGCCGCCGCTGACCAGGGCGGACAGCCCGCGCAGCCGGGGGCCCACCCCGTACCGCGATCCGCTTTCCGGGCGTACGAAGCCCTGCTCGGTCAGCGAGGCGAGGATCCGGTAGGCGCTCGACTTGGGCACGGCGGCCGCGGCCACCACATCGGTGAGCCGGTGCGGGCCGCCCGGCGCGGCCACGGCCTCCAGGATCCGCATCGACTTCTCCAGCGCCGTGCCGGCGGCCGAGGTCCGGCCGCCGCGCGCGGGGCCTGCGGCGGCGTCCTTCGTGGGCCCGTCGTGGGGCATGCGCTCTCCCAGTGCAGGGCGGGTGGGGGTAGGGTCTGTGGGAAGTGGTTCCGCTATACGGTACTGCGTTCCACTATGTGGAACAAGTGGCGTGTGGGCAGCGGACCAGAAGGAGAGGGAGGGGTCCTTTGTCCTGCCACCCGTACGACGCGATGGCCGCCCAGCGCCTGCTGCCGGTCCTGCGCAACGCCGACGCGGACGAGGCCGTCCGCCGGACCGCCGCCCTGCTGGCCGCCGGCTGCCGCGTGGTCGAGCTGACCACCTCCACCCCCGGCTGGGCCGAGGCCGTAGCCCGGACCGCCCCGCTCACCGACGCGCACGACCGGCCCGCCCTGATCGGCGTCGGCACCGTCACCGCCGCCGACCAGGCCGAGACCGCCCTCGACGCGGGCGCGGCCTTCCTGATCTCCCCCTACCCGGCTCCCGAGGTCCGGGCGGTCGCCGCCCGGCGCGGGGCGGTCTTCGTCGAGGGCGGCTTCACCCCGGGCGAGATCGCCTCCGCCGTCCGGTCGGCGGGCGCCGCCAAGGTGTTCCCGGCGCACGTCGGCGGGCCGCAGTTCATCCGCTCCCTCAAGGCGGTCCTGCCCGGGGCGCTGTTCATACCGACCGGCGGCATCCGGCCCGCCGAGACACGGGAGTGGCTCGCCGCCGGGGCGGCCGCCGTGGGCATCGGCAGCGGCCTGCCCGACGATCCGGGCGAACTGGCCGCCGTCTTCGCGGCTCTGGCCCGGCCGTGCTGCACCGGCTGCGCCGCGGCGGGGCGCTGAGGATGGCGCCCGCGCCCCGTACCGGCCCTTACACCGGCCACGACACCGGCTACGACGTCCTCGTCCTCGGTGAGGTCCTCGTCGAGATCCACGCCGACAGCGCCCTGCGGGAAGCCGCCGACGGCACCGCGGCCCGTATCTCGTACTCCGGCGACGCCCTCAACGCGGCGGCCGCCGCCGCGGCCGCCGGGGCCCGGACCGCCCTCCTCACCGTCGTCGGTGAGGACGAGCTCAGCGTCCCGCTCCTGCACCGCGCGGCCGCGCTCGGCGTGGACGTCTCCCACGTGCGCAGCGCCCCGCGCCCCAACGGCGCCTATCTGCTCGCCTCCGACGCCGAGGGCGACCGGGCCTTCGTCTACTGGCGCACCCACAGCGCGGGTTCCACCCTCTCCACCCGGCACATCGAGTCCTGGCGGGACCTGCTGACCGGCACGAAGGCACTCGTCACCAGCGGGATCACGGGCGCGCTGTCCCCGAGCAGCCGCGAGGCGGTGGTGGCCGCCGCCCAGACCGTGCGCGGCGCCGGCGGGCACGTCTCGTACGATCCCAACTTCCGCCCCCGCCTGACCGGTCGGGTCGAGGCCCGCGAGCTGCTGGCCCGGATCGCCCCGCTGACCGGGCTGCTCAAGACCTCCTGCCCGGCCGACGCCGAGGCCCTGGTCGGCACCGCAGATCCGTGCGCCGCCGCCGCCCGCTACCGGGCCCTTGGCGCCCGCACGGTCGTGGTCACCGCGGGCGCCGGCCGGCTGCTGCTCGACGACGGCACCCGGGCCGAGTACCACCCCGTACCGGTCAACCCCGATCCGGTGGACGCGACCGGCGCCGGGGACTGCTTCACCGGCACGACCACCGCCCGGCTCGCCCTCGGCGACGGCCTCGCCGACGCCGTCGCGTACGGCATGGCGGCGGCCTCCCTCTCGGTCTCCGGCCGGGGCGGCACCGGCCGCGTCCCGGCGTTCCCCGAAACGGCGGCCCTGGCCGCCGCCCACCGCGGGCGCGGCCACGGTTAGACGGCTGAGAGCAGCGCGATCTCCTCCGGGGACAGCCGCAGCGCCCCGGTGGCGATGTTCTCGACGAGGTGGTCGGGGTTTCCGGTACCCGGGATCGCCAGTACGTGCGGGCCGCGGTTCAGGGTCCAGGCGAGCCGCACCTGCGCCGCCGACACGCCATGGGCCTCGGCGACGGCCCGTACCGGCTCGGCCTCCTCCGTGACCACCCCGGCCTCCTTGCCCGCGCCGGCGATCGCGAAGAACGGCACGAAGGCGGTGCCCTGCTGCCCGCACGCGTCGAGGAAGGCGTGGTCCTCGGCCGGGGAGCCGATCCCGTACGGGTTCTGTACGCAGACGACGGGAGCGATGGCCCGGGCCTCGGCCAAGTGGTCGGGCCGTACGTTGGACACGCCGAGGTGGCGGATGAGCCCGGCCGTGCGCAGCTCGGCGAGCGCACCGAAGTGCTCGGCGATCGATCCCGTGGTCTCCCGGCGCGGGACCCGCAGGTTGACCACGTCCAGGTGGTCCCGGCCCAGCTGGCGCAGGTTCTCCTCGACCTGCCCGCGCAACTGCTCGGGCGTGGCCCACCACCACTCGCCGGCGCAGTCGCGGCCCGGTCCCACCTTGGTGGTGATGACGAGGTCTTCGGCGTAGGGGGCCAGCGCGCGGTTGATCAGCTCGTTGGCGGAGCGCGAGGGGGAGAAGTAGAAGGAGGCGGTGTCGATGTGGTTGACGCCGAGCTCGACGGCGCGCCGCAGTACGGAGACCACCCGCTCACGGTCGGTGGGGGAGCCGTCGGCGAGGTGCGTCAGGCGCATCGCGCCGAAGCCGATCCGGCGGACGGCGAGGTCGCCGAGCCGCCAGGTGCCGGATGCTGCCGCGGTGATCGTTTCGGAGGTCATGGCGCGAGGGTAACCGGCTCGGCGACCCAGCCCGCGGCGAGCACCAGGCGGGAGGTGCGGTGGGCGGCGAGGAAGCCGAAGGGCCGGTGGAACGCGACCTCGGCCCGGCGGACCCGGTACCGGTAGTGGGGGAGGGCGCAGCCCGGGACCGAAGCGAGGGCGGTCACGGCCGCGGCTTCGAAGCCTTCGGCGTGGAAGCGGGCCATCGCCGACTGCCGGGCCGAGCAGATGGCCAGTGGGGCGGAGCTGATCCCGGGGAAATGCCCGGAGCCGGTGTCCGCAGCGGTGTGCAGGCCGAACAGCCCGGCATGGTCGAGGAGATCGTGGTCCGCGCTGACATCGAAAGCCACCGCCTTGACCCACAAGCAGGGTTCACGATCGGTCGAACGGACCGTCCCGATGCGCAGCCCCGGCCCCGGGTTTCCCTCGGGAAGCAGGCTCGCGCCCGTCGACGGCACGGTCCGGGTGACGACGGAGGTGCCGGCCGCGAGGACCTTCGACGGGCGGGCGGCCGGTCTCGCCCAGCACCAGGTGGACGTCCACCCCGCCGTCGCCGACCACTTCGAGCAGCGTCACCGGGCCGGTCGGCGTGTGTGCCACCCGGGCGCGGTCCAGGAGGGAGGTGCTGCGGTACAGCGCGAGTGCCGACCGCCCGGCCCACGGGCCCTCGGACAGATCGACGGATCCGGTTCGGAAGGGCCGGGTCCACTTCAGCCGCAGCGCGAGCGCCGAGGCGAGGACCAGCAGGGTGTCCCTCTCGATGGGTAGGGGCATCCGCTCGATCAGCCCGCCGGTCCGGTCCGCCGCCCACCCGTCGAGGGCCTTGCGGTCGGTGCCCTCGTCGCCGGTCAGGGTGGCGCGGACGCCGTCCGGGAGTCCGGTCAGCCAGGGTTCGTGCAGGGGGAGGTGCGCCTTGGTCCACAGTCCGGTGGCCGCCTGGAGGCCTCGTACGCCGGTCAGGGCGGTCAGCAGCTTCCGGGCGGCGTCGGCCGCGGACCCGGCGGGTATGCCGAGGGCTTCGGCGAGCTCGGCGCGGGCCGGTCCGCCCGCGCCGTCGGCGAGGAAGGCCAGCAGGGGCCAGATCCCGGCCGCCGTGAGGACGGTGCCCTTCTCGCCCGTCACCGCGAGCCGGGCCCAGCGTGCGGTGAGTTGGTCGACCGCCCGTACCGTCGTGCTCTCCAGGGCGGGGAGCGTACGTGGTGGGACGCCGCCGGGCCGGGTCGATTTCCGCGGCCCGGCGGCGCCGGTCTCTCGGCCGGTCTTGCTGCCGGTTTCGCTGCCGGTCTCTCGGCCGGTTTCGCTGCCGGCCGGCCGGCCGGTCGGTCGGTCAGCGGCCGTGCAGGCCCCGGTCGACGGCCGTCATCAGCTCGCCGTCGGCGGTGTCCGCGTCCAGGGACCAGAACATCGCGCCGCCCAGCCCGTTCTCGCGGATGTACTCCGTCTTGGTCCGCAGCACCTGCGGGTCGTCGTACGTCCACAGAGTGCTGCCGTCGAACAGCCAGGCGTGGCCGCCCCGGCGGTCGCGGTAGACCTTGTACGTGCCCGAATCGGCGAGCTTCTTCAGCGCCTTGTAGTCCTCGTACCCGGCCGCCCAGGTCGCCGGCGCCGGGCCCGTCGCCGGCTGTCCCATGCCGTCCCCGCCGCCGCTGACGCCGGTCCAGCCCTGCCCGTAGAACGGCATCCCCATCACCAGCTTCTGCGCCGGCGCCCCTCGGTGGCGCCAGGCCTCCACCGTGCCGGCCGCGCTGAAGTCGCCGCGGGCGTGGAGCGCGGACTGCTGGGCGGTGGTCGGCTCGCCGGAGACGTGGAAGTCGTAGCCCTGGAGCGTCACGAAGTCGAGGTCGCGCATGATGCGGCGGACGTCGAAGCCCGCGTCGATCTTGGCGGGGGCTGTCGGGACGAACGCCGTCAGCTCGTACTTCTCCTTCCGTTTCTGGCCGCGCGCGTACGCGTCGAGCTGCGTGCGGAACTCCTTCACCAGCGCCGCGAAGTTCTGCTTGTCCTCCGGGCGGTACGTGGTGTCCGTGTCACCCGCCGAGCCGGGCCACTCCCAGTCGAGGTCGATCCCGTCGAAGAGGCCGGCCGCCGCGCCCGCTCCGCCGCGGGCGCCGTCCTGAGGCAGGTTGCCCTTGATGTAGAGGTCGATGCAGGACTGGACGAGGGCCTGGCGGGAGGCGGGTGTGAGTGCGGCGTCCGAGAAGTGCGTGGACCAGCTCCAACCGCCCAGCGAGAGGAGGACCTTGAGGCCCGGGTGCTTGGCCTTGAGCTCCCGCAGCTGGTTGAAGTTCCCGGCGAGCGGCTGCTCGGCGCTGTCGGCTACGCCGTCGACGGAGTTCGCGGCGTCGAGCGGGCGCACGTAGTCGGCCCATGCGTCCGCCTCACCCGGCACGTTGCCGGTGAAGCACTTGCCCTCGGCGCTGATGTTGCCGAAGGCGTAGTTGATGTGGGTGAGCTTGCCGGCGGTACCGCTCGTCTCCAGGTCCTGGACCTGGAAGTCCCGTCCGTAGACGCCCCATTGGGTGAAGTACCCGACCCGCTTGTACGAGCGGTCGTGCCCGGTGTCGGCCTGCGCGGCGGCGGCGGCGGCGGGTGCGAGGGCGGTGAGCAGGGAGAGGGAACAGGCGGCGACGGCCAGCCTGCCGGGCATGCTGCGGCGCATGGGCTTCCTTTGCGGAGGCGGGAGCGGTGCGGGACGCGTGCGCGGTGCATGCCGGAAACTATTGGTCTGGACCAGATGGGTCAAGGGGGCGTACGAAACCCGGGCGGCGGCCGCGCCGGCCTCGTAGCCTGGGCTCCGCCCACGGAAGGAGGCTCCCGCCCATGCCGAACCCGTCAGCGCCCCCGCCGCTGATCCTCGATTCCGGCGATCCGCTCGCCGTCGCCGTCACGGCCGCGGTCGAGGGCGGCGACGTACCCGAGCTGCGGCGGCTGCTGGACGCGCACCCCGGACTCGCGGCCGGCCGCATCGTCAAGCGGTGTGCGGGCGCCGGCGAGCGCAGCCTGCTGCACATCGCCACGGACTGGCCCGGCCACCGGCCGGACACCGCGCTGGTGATCCGCACCCTGGTCGCCGCCGGGGCCGACCCGATGGCCCGGTTCGTCGGGGCGCACGCCGAGACCCCGCTGCACTGGGCCGCCGGCAACGACGATGTGCAGGCCCTCGACGCCCTCGTCGCGGCCGGAGCCGACATCGCCGCGCCGGGCGCGGTCATCGGCGGCGGCACCCCGCTCACCGACGCGTGCGCCTTCGGCCAGTGGCGGGCCGCCCGCCGGCTCCTCGAACTCGGCGCCCGCCCCGGCCTCCACGAGGCCGCCGCCCTCGGACTGCTCGACCGCGTCACGGGGTTCCTCGCCGCAGGCTCCCCGTCCGCCGGCGAACTCACCGGCGCCTTCTGGTCCGCCTGTCACGGAGGTCAACTGTCCGCCGCCCGGTACCTCCTGTCCGATCGCGTGGACGTCGACTGGATCGGATACGGCGACACGACCCCGCTGGATGCCGCCCTGACCAGCGGAAACGATGCCCTGATCGACTGGCTCCGGACCGTCGGCGCCCACACGCGGGCCGAACTTCCAGCCGCCTGACCCACTAATCCATTTGGATCGCCGCGGCGCTCCATGTCAGAGTTTCCCTCACCGAAGGGGTGTAGCTCAGCTGGTCAGAGCGCTGGTCTCCAAAACCAGATGCCGCAGGTTCGAATCCTGCCGCCCCTGCAAGAAGTACGAGGCGTCGGGCCCGTCCCCTCCACGGGGGCGGGCCCGACGGCGTTTCGCGGCAGTCTGGCAGACTGGGGCGAACCACCCAAGGCGGTGCAGGACAGGAAACCGGTGCGAATCCGGTGCGGTCCCGCCACTGTGACCGGGCCCCGCGCGGGGCCCGGGAGTCAGACACTGACGCACTGCCTCTTCACGTCGACCAGGGGACGAGGATCCCCCGGAGAGGCTTCGCCATGCCGCGTTCCCGCGCCGTTCTGCGCGCCCTTGTCCCGATTGCGCTCCTGATACCCCTGGCCGCCTGCGGCGGTCCGCCCTCGGCGGGAGGCGGGGTCGCGGACGCGGCCGCCGCGCCGGGGTTCCCGTACACCGTCACCAACTGTGGTGTCAGCAGCACCTACCAGGCCCCGCCGCAGCGGGCCGTCACCATGAACCAGCACGCCACCGAGATCCTGCTCGCCCTCGGCCTCCAGGACCGGATGGCCGCGACGGCCTACCTCGACGACTCCGTACTGCCCGCGTACCGGCCCGCCTACGACAAGATCAAGGTGCTGGCCGAGGAGTACCCCTCGAAGGAGGTACTCCTCGGTGCCGACCCGGACTTCGTCTACGGCGGCTATGCAAGCGCCTTCGACAAGGCGCAGGGACGCGACCGCGAGGGACTGGCCAAGGCCGGCATCAACTCCCGGCTCAGCGTGGAGTACTGCAGCACCGGCCCGGTCGGTCTCGAACAGCTGAAGACCGAGATCACCGAGGTCGCGCGCACCTTCGGCGTGCCCGAGCGAGGCGCCCGCCTCATCGAGGACGAGCAGCGCCGCATCGACGCCGTCACCGCCCGGGTCAAGGACAAGGCCAAGCCGGCCGTCTTCGTCTACGACTCCGGCGAGGGCACCGCCTTCACCTCAGGAGGAGGCGGCATCGGCAACGAGATCGTCTCGCTGGCGGGCGGGACGAACACCTTCGCCGACCTCAAGGACACCTTCGGTGACGTGTCGTGGGAGAAGGTCATCGAGCGGCGGCCCGAGGTCGTCCTCATCTACGACTACGGCGGGACCACCGTCGAAGCCAAGAAGCAGCGCCTGTTGAACGACCCGGCGCTCGCGGAGGTTCCCGCCGTCAAGAACAAGCGGTTCGTGGTGCTGCCCCTGTCCTCGGCGGTCCTCGGCGTGCGCGTCGCCGACGCAGTCGAGTCCCTGGGCGCCCAGCTCCACCCCGAC
This sequence comes from Streptomyces sp. NPDC090741, assembly GCF_044769045.1. Taxonomy (NCBI): domain Bacteria; kingdom Bacillati; phylum Actinomycetota; class Actinomycetes; order Kitasatosporales; family Streptomycetaceae; genus Streptomyces; species Streptomyces sp. NPDC090741. The sequence goes on from NZ_JBIVXF010000002.1 coordinate 278,052, forward strand.
GCCGCGTGAGCCGACCCCGTACGACGACTGCGCCCCGTACGCCCCGAGCGCCCCGTACGCCGGTCGTCCTCGCCCTCCTCGCCGCGGCGCTCCTCGCGTCGGCCGTCGCGGGCCTGGCCCTGGGGCCGGTACGGATCGCCCCCGGCCAGGTCCTCGACATCGTGCTCGGCGGCCCCGGACAGCGCACCGGGGCGTTCGCCTCCATCGTGTGGGACGTGCGGATGCCGCGGGTGCTGCTCGGGGCGGTCGTCGGAGCCGGGCTCGCCGTGGCCGGGACCGTCCTGCAGGCCCTCGTACGCAATCAGCTCGCCGACCCCTTCCTGCTGGGGGCCTCCTCCGGGGCGTCGCTGGGCGCCGTCCTCGTCGTCGTCTTCGGCGCGGGCGCGGCGGGAGCCCTTGGCGGCATCGGCGCCCTGGGCGTGCCGGCCGCCGCGTTCGCCGGATCGATGGGGGCGCTCGTCGCCGTCTATGCCGTGGCCCGGCGCGGAGGCACCATGACCACCGGGCGGCTGATCCTCGCCGGGGTCGCCGTCCAGTACATCCTGTCCGCGCTCACCAGCCTGGTGCTGGTGCTCGCCGCGCACCCCGACCAGATCCGCTCCGTCCTGTTCTGGACCCTGGGCGGCCTGGGCGGGGCCCGCTGGGACGAACTGGCCCTGCCCGCCGCCGCACTGCTCGTCGGCACCGCCCTGCTCACTGCGCTCGCCCGGCCGCTCGACCTGCTCCTCGCGGGGGAGGAGGGGGCCCGGACCCTCGGCCTGGACACCGGGCGCTTCCGCGCAGCCGTCTTCGTCCTCACCTCCCTCGTGATCGGCGTGCTGGTCGCCTACAGCGGCGCCATCGGGTTCGTCGGGCTGATGGTTCCGCACGCCGCCCGGATGGTCGTCGGCGCCGGGCACCGGGCGCTGCTGCCGGTGGCCGCACTGGGCGGGGCCGTGTTCCTGACCCTGGCCGACCTGGTCGCCCGTACGGCCGCGGCGCCCGAGGAGATACCGGTCGGTGTGGTCACCGCGCTCGCAGGCGGACCGTTCTTCCTGTGGATGCTGCGCCGCTCCACACGGGTCGAGGGGGTGGCGGGATGAGCGGGCGGCAGCCGGTGGAACTCGCCGTCGAGGCCGTGCGTTACGAGACCGACGGGCACACGCTGCTCCACGGAGTCGACCTCACCGCCCGGCCCGGCGAGACGGTCGGCGTGGTCGGCCCCAACGGCAGCGGCAAGACCACGCTGCTGCGCTGCGTCTACGGCGCCCTGCGGCCCAGCGCCGGCCGGGTGCTGCTGGACGGCGCGGACGCGGCGCGGCTGGGGGCCAAAGACCGGGCCCGGCGGATCGCGGTCGTCCCGCAGGACGCGGCGGGGACCTTCGGGCTGACCGTCCGCGAGGTGGTCGCGATGGGGCGCAGCCCGCACAAGCGGTTCTGGGAGCAGGACGGCCCGGACGACGTCCGGCGCGTTGCCGAGGCGCTGGAGACCGTCGGCGCGGGCAGCCTCGCGGGCAGGCGGTACGACGGGCTCTCCGGCGGTGAACGCCAGCGCGCCCTGGTGGCGCGCGCCCTCGTCCAGGAGCCGGGCCTGCTCGCCCTGGACGAGCCGACGAACCACCTGGACATCCGCTACCAGCTGGAGATACTGGCCCTGGTCCGCGCCCTGCCGGCCACCGCGCTGCTCGTGCTGCACGACCTCAACCTGGCGGCCTCGTACTGCGACCGCCTGTACGTGCTGGCGGGCGGCCGGGTGGCCGCCTCGGGGACACCGTCGCAGGTGCTGACCGAGGATCTGCTGGCCGAGGTGTACGGGGTCCGCACCCGCATCACCACCCACCCGGTCACCGCCGCCCCGAACATCGTCTACCTCCCGCTCGACGGGGAGGGAGCGGGAGGCTGACGCATCGGTCGGGCGGGCTAGCCGGCCGTGGGCTCCTGGTAGCCGTACGGGCGGGTGATGATCTCCATGCCGTGGCCCGACGGGTCCAGGAAGTAGACGCCGCGGCCGCCGTCGTTGTGGTTGATCTCGCCGGGCAGCTTCATGTGGGGGTCGGCGAAGTACGGGATCCCGCCCGCCCGGATCTTCCCGAACGACACGTCGAATTCCTCCTCCGAGACGAGGAACGCGTAGTGCTGGGTGGCGAGGGAGTCGGCCGGCACGGTCGCGAAGTCGAGGGTGACGCCGTTGGCGGTCTCGACGGGGACGAACGGGCCCCACTCGGTCCCGACCTCAAGGCCGAGGACGTCCGCCAGGAATTCGGCGGCCTCCCGGTTGTTCCGGGAGTGGACGATCGTGTGGTTCAGCTGTACTGACATGAGTGAATGCCTCCGCAAGGCACATCACGGCACCTCCATGCCTCACCCGGTCGGTGACCGACACGCGATGCCGTGATCACGATCCTAAGCCCCGTACACCGCCTTGACATTGTCCTGCGCGGGGTGGGCGCGCCCCGCAGGGCCGGCGGCGAACGCCCGCAGCAGGTTCTCCGTCACGCGGGTGGTCAGCGCGCCCGCCTTCGCGTCGAGGCCGTGGTTGGCGCCGCTGCGGCCGTCGCCCGTCGCGTCCAGGGCCTCCACCCACCGCATGGTCCCGGTCGCGAACACGCCCGCGCCGCTCGGCGCCGTGTAGTACGCCGTGTCCTGGTGGCTGGGCCGGCCCTCGCACACCACGGGGGAGTGGGCCACGATCTCGATCGGCCGGGGCGTCGGGAACCCGGTGTCGACCTTGTCGTACTCCACCCCCACAAGGTGCGCGAACCGGTCGCCGGCCTGTACGCCGGTGCCCTCGAACAGCCAGTGGCCGGGGTGGGTCACCACGTACGGGGCGTCCACCGGGTAGCCGTCGTAGATCACACCGAGCAGCGAGCTCTCCGGATCGGCGCCTGGCGCCGAGCGGAAGTCGACGGTGGCCGGCCGGCCGCGCTTGAATCCGGGGTCCTGGTCGTAGGCGGACTTGTAGCAGACCACCGTACGGTCCGGACCGAGATCGGAGGGCTCCAGCCGGATCCGGCGGAAGCAGCAGTTCGCGCCGAGGACCGCGATGTTGGTCCCGGCGTCCCGGGCGGCGGTGAAGTGGGCCCGCTGCTCGGGCGACCAGTACTCGTCGTGGCCGAGGGAGACCACCGCCGCGGCCCCTTCCAGCAGCCGCTTCTCCCGCGCCACGTCGGTGGTCGTCGCGTAGGCTAGGGGTATGCCGAGCCGCTCGGCGAGGGCGATCAGCGGGGCCTCGTACACGAGGAACAGGCCGGCGCCGTCGTCGTACTCGTACGGACGGTCGAAGGTGACCGAGAGGGAGCGCGAGGCGTAGCCGCCGCTGGGGCCGTCGTAGCTGCTGTAGCCGCCCCACCGGTTGTAGGCCTGCCAGGTCGCCACCGCGTTCACCACGACCGTACGGCCGGCGCTCCCCGCCGAGCGGACGGTGAGCGGGACGAAGCGCTGGCCCTCGCCGCCCTGTGCGTCGAGCCGCAGCAGGTAGCACCCCTCGGGCCAGTCCTTGGTGTCGACGGTGGTCGTACGGGGCCACCGGGTACGGACCATCCGGGTCGCGGCATCCACCGTGTGCTCGGGCTGACGCACGCCGGGCAGCGCCTCGGAACGCCAGACCAGCCGGGCCCGGGCGCCGCCGTACCAGCCCATCCGGTAGGCGGAGACGGTGAACCGGGGCGCCGTGGTGGACACGTGCAGGCCGAAGGACTCGCCGGGCAGGACGCCGACCTTGTCGGCGAAGCCCTCGATGGCCCGAGCCGCCCCGGCTCTGGTCACACGCCAATCGGCATGCCCCGGCTTGGCGTTCTCGGCCTTGACGTCGAAGCCGACAGGTCCGCCCTTCCCCGCTGCCCCGCTGGGCGCCGCCCCCTTGCCGTCACTCTTCCCGGCTGCCCCGCCGGCCGCTCCGTTCGCGCAGCCGGCCACGGCCCCGAGCCCGGCGGCGGTGGCCGCTCCCGTCGCGATCGCGAGGAACCGCCGCCTGCCCGCGCCGTCGCCGGCCCCGGCTATGTGCTCATGATCCATGAAGCGCACGCTATGTCACCCTTGACGCCTCACCCCATCCGGACCACCACCTGCTGGCCGGCGCCCGCCGCCGCGGTGAGGTTCCCGAAGTCGAGCCGCAACCGGGCGCCCGTGGCCTGCGAGACCAGGCTCGGCGGGCGGGACAGCACCGCGGCGACGGGGCGGTTCCACACCAGCGTCAGCGAGGTCAGAGCCCGGGCCGGGTCCGCTACGCAGACCGCGGCCGTGCCGTCCGCTCTCTCCCGGACCGTCACCGAACAGGGTGCTTCCGCCTCCAGCGGACCGGCCGATCCGGCCTGCCAGAAATTGACCCCGGTGAAGCCCAGTGAGGGCACCGAGACACCTTGAGCCGTCTCCGAGTTGGCGAGTACGGAGAGCCACCCCGCGGCGGCGGCTCTGGCCGCGGTCCGGGCCACCGTAGCCCCCGGCAGCACCTGGTGGACGTACCCGGCGCCGGCCGGGTCCTTGCCGTGGTCGTACCAGAGGGTGAGGTAGCGCCGGGTCAGGGCCGTGGCGGAGCCGCCCCGGTTGATCTCGCTCCACCGGCCGGTGCGCGCCTCCCGCAGCGCCTTGAACGAGCCCGGGCCCGATATCACGTACCCGCCGAAGCCCGCCAGATGAGCCCAGCCGGGGGAGGGGAAGGCCGCCGACCAGCCGAGGGCGGCCGGCTGGACGGTGGCGCCCACGGTGAGGGCATGGGTGCCGGCGGCGCCCAGATTGCGGTTGTCGATCATCGTCTCGACCGCGGTCCCGTCCGAGCAGCGGATCCCGGCCCCCAGGCAGACGATCGTGTCGTCGAGGAAGAACCAGGACTTGCGGGCCGTGAGCGTGCTGCCCAGGCCCCGCAGGTGCTGGCCCAGGGACGCGAACTCCCCGTCGGTCGTCCCGCCCACCCAAGCCGCGTCGGGCCGGGACGCCCCCCAGTCACCGCCCGCCCCGTCGGCGAGCACCTTCCGCGACACCGTGGTCCCCGGCAGCCTGTACGGGTCCACCGTGGGCCAGAAGGCGTCCGAGTACTGGCCGTTGCCGTACGTGGCCCCCCACCAGGAGAGCATTCCGCTCCCGGTGTGCCAGCCGCGCAGGTTCTCCCCGTTGCCCGTCTCGTAGTGGGCGATCCGTTTCGAGGCCATGGACAGCGAGGCCGCCCAGCCGGGCCGCCGGTGCGTGGCCCGGTCCATGGAAGCGAACACGCGGTGCCCGACCGGCTCGGGCACCGCCGTGACCGACGCGTCGGACTCGACCTGCGCCAGGCGGGCGAGCGAGGACAGGGCGAGTCCCGTGTCCGCGAGGGGACGGCTGTAGTGGGCCCGGGCCATCCAGCCCTTCACCAGCCCCCGCCAGCGCGCCCGCTCGACGGCGCTCGCACCCTCCGCGAGGAGCAGGATCGCGGCGAGCACGGCATGCCCCCGGGCATGGTCGTCCTGCTGCACCTGCCGAGGATCGGCGACCATCAGACCCCGGCTCACCGCCCGCCCCGACACGGCGTCCATGACCAGCCCGTTGAACAGGAACGGCGCCCAGGCCCGCTCCACCGCGTCGAAGGCGATCTGCGCCCCGGGGTCCGTGACCTCCCACGCAGTGCCCCTCAGAAGAGCGAAGAGCATGCCCAGCCCGCCGAGCAGCACCGCCCCGTACGTCCCCGTGTACGGCACCCAGGTGTGCTGGACGAACGACCCGTCCCGGTAGAGCCCGTCGCCCGAGGTGACGTACGGGAACACCGGCGCGAGCGCGTCCCGGGCCAGGGCGATCTTCGCCGAGTCCCCGCCGACCACCCCGCGCAGCGCCAGCACCCGGCACAGGTCGACCCGGTTCGCCCCCGTACCGGTCCCGGTGTACGAGCCGACGACCGAGTCCGGGACGAAGTGGTCCACGGCCGCGCAGGAGTCGGCGAGCCGGGCGGCCGGCAGCTCCTCGTACAGCAGCACGCACAGGTCCAGCAGGGCCTGCGGGGCGCCGATCTGCCAGCAGTACCAGTTGCCGTACCGCACCTGGCCGGCGTGGTAGGCGTCCGTGTGCAGATGGTCCAGCCCGGTCAGCAGGGCCGAGCGCAGCCCGGCATCCCCGGTGAGCCCGGTCCCGGGCCGGGCGTAGGCCTCGGCCATCGTCCGCAGCCGGTAGTAGCTCTGCATCATCATCTCGGGGTCGCTGCCGTACCCCAGGTCGGGCCAGAGCGAGCCGGCCGCCGGGACCATGGCGGAGCGCCACCCGCCGGCCAGGGCGCCGAGATCGGCGAGTCTCGACCGGAACGGCTCGGCCGCGGCAGGGATGTCACCGCCGAGGAAGAGACCGCGCCACACCGCCCGCATGGCGTCGTGGACCTCGTCCGCCGGCGCGGCCCCCGCCCGCACGGCGGGCGCTCCCAGCAGGAGCGCACCCCCGCCCGCGGCCGAGAGGAAGGCGCGCCGACTCCACACGTCTGTCATCGCATGCTCCTTGTCCGAACCCGTACCGGCCCCCGCCGGCCCGTCACTTGCCCCACTCGGAATACGTCATGCCCCATGCCACGCGCCTCAGGCCACGTGCTCGCGGTATCGGTCGATCACCTCCCGCAGCACCTCGGCACCGTCTCGCGCCCACAACCCCGGATGGAAGATCTCCACCTCCACCGGGCCCCGGTAGCCGGCCGAGTCGGCCAGCTCCCGGAACGCCCGCAGATCGATACAGCCGTCGCCCAACTGCCCCCGCCCCAGCAGGACTCCTATGGGGAGCGGGGTCACCCAGTCGGCCACCTGGACCGACACGATCCGCCCGCCCGCACCCGCCCGGCGCAGATCGGCCGGCAACCGCTCGTCCCACCACAGGTGGTAGGAGTCGACGACCACCCCCACCTGTTGCGCCGGGAACCGCTCGGCGATGTCCAGGGCCTGGCCGAGCGTGGAGACCACGCAGCGGTCCGAGGCGAACATCGGATGCAGGGGCTCGATCCCCAGCCGTATCCCGTGTGCGGCCGCCCACGGGGCGAGCTCGCCCAGAATGTCGACGATCCGCCGCCGCGCCCCCACCAGGTCCCGGTCGCCGTCGGGCAGGCCCCCCGAGACCAGGACCAGCACATCGGCACCCAGCTCGGCGGCCTCCTCCACGGCCCGGCGGTTGTCCTCGAGGGCCGCCGCCCGCCCCGCCGGATCGGCGGCGGTGAAGAACCCGCCGCGACACAGCGAGCTGACCCGCAGTCCGGCTCCGGCGACCAGCTTCGCCGTCTCGCGCAGCCCGAACTCCCGCACCGGATCCCGCCACAGCCCGACCGCGCCCACCCCGGCCGCGACGCACCCGTCGACCAGCTCGGGCATCGACCACTGCCGGACCGTCTCCTGGTTGAGGCTGAACCGGGCCGGGGCCGGCCCCCGGCTCATGACGCCACCCCGTACACCGCGAGGAGCTGCCGCATCCGCGACTCGGCGAGCTCCGGATCGGGAAACAGGCCCAGCAGATCGGCTTGTTCGTACGAGGTGGCCAGATGGGGCAGCGGCCGGGCCGACTGGAGCCCGCCCAGCATCGTGAAGTGCTCCTGGTACCCCGCGAGCCAGGCCAGCAGCACCACCCCCGTCTTGTAGTAGCGGGTCGGCTGGCCGAACAGGTGCCTGGACAGGGACACCGTCGGATCCAGCAGCCCGCGGAAACCGGCGGGGTCGTCCCGGTCCAGCGCGAGCCCGGCCCGGGCGGCCAGCGGGGCGATCGGGTCGAAGACGCCCAGCAGCGCATCGCTCGCCGGATCTCCGGGCCCCTCCCCGGCGATCAGCTCGGGATAGTGGTAGTCGTCGCCCGTGTAGCAGCGCACACCCGGCGGGAGTCTGCGCCGGATGTCCTTCTCCCGCTCCGCGTCCAGGAGCGAGACCTTGATCCCGTCCACCTTCTCCGGGCAGTCGGCGATGACCTTCAGGAACACCTCGGTGGCCGCGTCGAGATCCGCGTGCCCCCAGTAGCCCGCCAGCTCCGGATCGAACATCGGGCCCAGCCAGTGCAGGACGACCGGCCGGCCGCTCTGCCGCAGCAGCCTCCCGTACACCTCCAGATAGTCCTCCGGGTCGCGCGCCGCGGCCGCCAGGGCGCGGGAGGCCATCAGCACGGCCCCCGCCCCGCACTCCTCGACGTGCGCGAGCTGCTCCTCGTACGCGGCGGTGATCGCGGCCGGAGTGTGCTCGCCGCCCGGGGTGAGTTGGTCGGTGCCCGCTCCGCAGACGATCCGGCCACCCACCGCCCGGGCCTCTGCGGCCGACCGGCGGATCAGCTCCGCCGCAGCCGGCCAGTCCAGACCCATCCCGCGCTGCGCCGTGTCCATGGCCTCGGCCACCCCGAGGCCCTGTGCCCACAGCCGGTGCCGGAAGGCCAGCGTCGCCTCCCAGTCCACGGCCGGGCCGGCCTGGGAGGCCGAGCCGCCGGAGCAGGCGGCGAGCGGATCCGCCACCACGTGCGCCGCCGCATAGAACCTGCGGCTGCGTGCCGGACCGCAGACCAGCGGTGCGAGCGGATCGGTACAGGGCCGGTGCAGGCGGTATCCGCCGTCCGCAGCCGGGAGCCGGATGCTCACAGGACCACCTCCGGCACCGGCAGCCGCCGCCCTTCCACCGAGGACCGCAGCCCCAGCTCGGCGAGCTGCACCCCGCGCGCCCCGGCCAGCAGGTCCCACTGCCAGGGCTCGTCGAGCACGACGTGGCGCAGGAACAGCTCCCACTGGGCTTTGAAGCCGTTGTCGAACGGGCCGTTGTCCGGGACCTCCTGCCACTGGGCGCGGAAGGCCTCCGTCTGCGGCAGATCGGGATTCCAGACCGGCTTGGGCGTCGCTCCCCGGTGCTGGATGCGGCAGCCGCGCAGCCCGGCCACCGCCGACCCGTGCGTTCCATCCACCTGGAACTCCACCAGCTCGTCACGGTGGACCCGCACCGCCCAGGAGGAGTTGATCTGCGCGACGGCGCCGCCCTCCAGCTCGAAGACCCCGTACGCCGCGTCGTCCGCCGTCGCCTCGTACGGTTTGCCTTCCTCGTCCCAGCGGCGGCCGATGTGCGTACGGGCCAGGGCCTGCACCGTGCGGACCCGCCCGAACAGCTCGTGCAGCAGGTACTCCCAGTGCGGGAACATGTCGGCGACGATGCCCCCGCCGTCCTGCGCCCGGTAGTTCCAGGACGGCCGCTGGGCCGGCTGCCAGTCGCCCTCGAAGACCCAGTACCCGAACTCCCCGCGTACGGACAGGATCTCGCCGAAGAAGCCGCCTTCGATCAGCCGCTTCAGTTTCAGCAGCCCCGGCAGGAACAGCTTGTCCTGCACCACCCCGTGTTTGACCCCGGCCTCCGCGGCCAGGCGGGCCAGCTCCAGCGAGGAAGCGAAGCTCAGGGCCGTCGGCTTCTCGCAGTACACGTGCTTGCCCGCCGCCACGGCCTGCCGGACCGCGGCCTCGCGGGCGCCGGTGACCTGGGCGTCGAAGTAGATCTCGACCTCGGGGTCGGCGAGCACGGCCGCCAGGTCCGTGCTGACCCGCTCCAGCCCGTGGTCTTCGGCGATGGCCCGCAGAGCCGGCTCCCGGCGCCCGACCAGCACCGGCTCGGGCCACAGCACCCGGCCGTCGCCCAGGTCCAGCCCGCCCTGCTCGCGCAGGGCGAGCAGCGAGCGGACCAGATGCTGGCGGTATCCCATCCGCCCGGTCACGCCGTTCATGGCGATCTTGATCGTCCTGCGCTCCACGGTGTCCCCTCTTTCGTGCTCGTTGCCTTCTTGCTCGTTCGTGGCCTGGCGGAAAGCGCGAGGGAAAGTCCGATAGAAAGCGCTTTCACTCTCATCAGGCTAGGGCCGGGAACAGCGGCGGCGCAACACTCGTTCGAGTGATGGAAAGCGCTTTCTTAATCGGGGAGTATGGAGATCCACACCCGGATGAGACGATGACCCGGGATGAGCAGGAGGGGTGCAACATGGCGGTGACTCTCGCCGAAGTGGCGGCGCACGCGGGCGTATCGCCCGCGACGGTCTCGCGCGTGCTCAACGGCGGATACCCGGTGGCCGGCGGCACCCGGACCCGCGTGGAACAGGCCGTCGAAGAGCTCGGCTACGTGGCCAACGGCCCCGCGCGCGCCCTCGCGGCCGCCACCTCCGACCTGGTCGGCGTCCTCGTCCACGACGTGGCGGACAGTTTCTTCGGCATCCTCGCCGGATCCCTGCAGAGCGCGCTCGCCCCGACCGGCCACGGCGACCCCCGCCGCCTCGCCGTCGTCTGCAACACCGAGGGCGCCCCCGCGGCCGAGCTCGCCTACCTCACTCTGCTGGAGGGCCAGCGCGCCGGTGGGGTCGTCCTGACCGGCGGCGCCGTCGAGGAGCCCGGGCACACAGCCGCCCTCACCGCCCGCATCACCCGAATCGCGGATGCCGGTGCCCCCGTCGTCCTGTGCGGGCGGCCCCCGCTGCCCGTACCCCCCGCACTGCCCGTCGCCACCGTCATGTTCGACGACCGCGGCGGCGCCTTCCGCCTCGCCGAACACCTGCTGTCGCTCGGCCACCGGCGCATCGCGTACGTCGCCGGCCCGCCGGGTCTGAGCACCACCCGGGAGCGGCTCGGTGGCCACCGCGAGGCGCTGCGAGGGCATGATCCCGGCCTGCCGGAAGCCTGCGACCCGCTCACCGTGCACGCCGGATTCGAGCGCTCCGCGGGCTACGACGCCACGCGCGAGCTGCTGCGCCGCGGAGCCCCGTTCACCGCCGTCGCCGCGGCCAACGACACCGTCGCCACCGGAGTGGCCGCGGCCCTGCGCGAGGCCGGCCTGCGCATCCCCGGGGACGTCTCCGTCGCCGGCTTCGACGACCTCCCGGTCTGCGTGGACACCGCCCCCGCGCTCACCACCGTCCGCGTACCGCTGCGGGAGGCCGGCATACTCGCCGCACAGCTGGTCACCGGCCGCAGACCACTTCCGCCGGGTGGCGTCACGACCCTGCCCACCGAACTCATGGTGCGCGGCTCCACCGCGCCGCCCCCGCCCGAGGGGAGCCGTCCGTGAGGTACGCCTTCTCCACGCTCGGTCTGCCCGGGGCGCCGCTCGACCGCAGCGCCGCCCTCGCCGCCGCCCACGGCTACGACGCCCTCGAACTGCGCGCACACCCGGAGGAGCCCCTGCACCCCGACAGCCCGCCGGCGGACCGGGCGGCGGGCCTGCGCACCCTCGCCGCCGCCGGGATCGCGGTCCTCGGGGTCGCGGGCTACGCCCGGGTGGCCGCCCCCGGCGCCGACGAGCCGGTCCTGGCCGAACTGCACACCCTGGTCCGGCTCGCCGCCGACCTCGAAGCCCCCTATGTCCGGGTGTTCCCGGGAGGCGCCGAGCTGCCCGAGTCCGCCGCCGATGCCCGTGCCGTGCGCCGGCTGGCCGCCGCCGCACCGTTCGCCGAGCGGCACGGGGTACGGATCCTGCTGGAGACGCACGACTCGCACCGGACCGGAGCCGCCGCCGCGCGGGTGCTGGACCGGGTCGGGCACGGTGGCGCGGGCGCCCTGTGGGACGTACTGCACACCTGGCTCGGCGGCGAGTCCCCTGCGCAGTCGCGGCGGGCGCTGGAGCGGCATCTGGGCTACGTACAGGTGAAGGACGTGGCGTCGGCGCAGGAGCTCACCCCCCTCGGGCTCGGCGCCGGGGTGCTGCCGCTCGCCGAGGCCGTGGCCGCCGCACCGCCGGACGGCTGGCTCTGCTGGGAGTACGAGAAACGCTGGTACCCCGGCGCCGCCGAGCTGCCCGGTCAGCTCGCGCGGGGCCGGGAGTACCTGGAACAGTTGGTGGCGAGGGGAGCGGGAACGGGCGGAACGGGGGCTCAGGCCGAGTAGGCGAGCCGGCCGCGGTCGACGGCGTAGCGGAAGTCCAGCCCCAGGGCGTACCGCTCCAGTTCCTCGACCGCCGTCGCCGCGAGCCGGTCCAGCTCCCCGCCCAGCGAACCCGCCACGTGCGGGGTGAGCAGCACGTTCGGCAGGTTGTACAGCGGGGAGCCGGCGGGCAGCACCTCGGGCTCGGTGTGGTCGAGTACGGCGTGCAGCCGTCCCGCCACCAGTTCCTCGGTCAGCGCCGCGGTGTCGACGAGCGAGCCCCGCGCGGTGTTGACGAGGGTGGCCCCGTCCGGCATCAGCGCCAGCCGGGACGCGTCCAGCAGATGGCGGGTCCGGGGAAGCGCGGGGGCGTGCAGGCTCACCACATCGCTGCGGCACAGCAGTTCGTCGAGCGCGCAGGACTCACCGCCCAGCGCGGCGAGCTCGCCGGGGTCGGCGTACGGATCGTGGACCAGCACCCGCAGGTCGAAGGGGCGCAGCAGCTCCATCACGCGCCGGCCGATGAGCGAGGCGCCGACGATGCCGACGGTGCGCTGGTAGTTGCCGACGGCCGGGTAGCGGCGCAGCAGATCGATCGGGCCGCGCGCCGCCCGGTACGCGTGGGCGGATTCCAGGACCCGCTTGTTTGCGAACAGGATGGCGGCGAGCGTGTACTCGGCGACCGGTACGGCATTTGCGGCGGCCGCGCTGGATACCAGCAGCCCGCGCTCCCAGCAGGCCTCCGTGACATGGTGTTTGACGCTGCCCGCGGCATGCACCACGGCGCGCAGCCGCGGCATCCGCGCCAGCGCCTCGGCGTCGAGCGGCGGGCAGCCCCACCCCGTGAACAGCACCTCGGCGTCCGCGAGGCGGCGCCGGAGCTCGGGCTCCTCGTGCCCGAAGCCGGTCAGCAGCAGGTCGGTGTCCACGTCGGCGACCCGGACCAGCTCGGGCAGCATGCGGCCGCTGAGGACGGCGGCCCGGGTGCCGGCGCTCATGGCGAGAACGGTGGCGGGTCGGCGCCGGTCGCCGGCCGCGGCGGGGAGGAGGCGGTGGGTCACTTGACGGCTCCTGCGGTGAGACCCGAGCGCCAGAACCGCTGCAGGCCGAGGAAGGCCAGCACGAGCGGGACGACGGCGACGAGTGAACCGGTGATCACCAGGGGATAGAGCTCGGGCTGCTGGTAGACGCTGCGGTTCCACATGAACAGGCCCAGACTGACGGGGTAGAGCCGCTCGTCGTTCAGCATGGTCAGCGCGCCGTAGAAGTTGTTCCAGATGGCCGTGAAGGTGAACAGGAAGATCGTCACAAACCCCGGCCACAGCATCGGGAACGACACGTGCGCGAAGAGCCGCAGTTCACCCGCGCCGTCGACGCGGGCGGCGGCAAGCACCTCGTCGGGGACGTAGCCCTCGGCGAACACCCGGGCCAGGTAGACGCCGAAGGGGTTGACCAGGGCGGGCACCAGGTAGGCCCAGTACGTGTTCACGGCTCCGGCGGCCGAGGCCATCAGGTACAGCGGCAGCTGGAGCACGGTTGCGGGGACCAGGATCCCGGCGAGGACGAGGCCGAAGAGCTTCTCCTTGTGCCGGAACTCGTACGCGTGGAAGGCATAGCCGCAGGCCACGCTGATGAGGGCGGACAGGGTGGAGCCCACGACGGTGTAGAGGAGGCTGTTGGTGAGCCAGCGGCCGAAGATGCCGTCGTTGTACGTGAAGAGCTCGCCGAGGTTGCCGAGGAGGCTGAAGTCCCCCAGCGCGTAGGGGTCGGTGGCGAAGAGGTCCCGGCGGTTCTTGGTGGCGGCCAGGACCAGCCAGGCGAGGGGCATCAGGGTGTAGGCGGCGACGAGGAGGAGGACGGCGTTGACGGCGGTACGGGAGAGCAGGGCGCTGCCGCGCGTACTGCGGGCCGGGGCCGGGGCCGGGGCCGCGGGCGGGGTCGAGGCGGCGGGGACCGGGGCAGGACCCGGGCCCGGGGCCGCGCTCGCTGCCTCGGCAGCGGCGAGTGAGGCGGTCATGCGGACCTCCAGCGGTTGCCGAGCTTGGTGACGACGTACGAGGCGGCTGCGGCGGCCAGGGCGAGGAGCAGCGCGCTCGCGGCCGCCAGCCCGTAGTCGTGGCCCTTGAACGCGGCGCTGAAGATGTACATGGTCGGGGACCAGGACTCGCCCATCTCGGTGGCCCGGAGCTGGAGCAACTGCGGGGCGTCGAAGAGCTGGACGGCGCCGACGCAGGTGAACAGGACGGTCAGGACGAGGGTGGGCCGGATGCTCGGCACCTTCACCTGGAGTGCGGTGCGGACGGCTCCGGCACCGTCCATGGTGGCGGCCTCCAGGGTCTCGCGGGGGATGGCCTGGAGCCCGGCGAAGAAGATGATCATGTTGTAGCCCATCCACTGCCAGGCCGAGATGTTGACCACGGACAGCAGGGCCTCGTCGCGGCCGAAGAAGTTCCAGGAGATCCCGGCCGAGTCGAGGACGTCGAGCACGGGGCTGAGACCGGGTGTGTACAGGTAGAGCCAGACCATCGCGGCGATGAGGCCGGGGACGGCGTGCGGCAGGTAGAAGGCGATCTGGAAGAACCGCCGGGCGCGGGCGAGGGCGGAGTCCAGGAGCAGGGCGAGGGCAAGGGCGCCGCCGACCATGACGGGGATGTAGAGCAGGCAGTAGACGGCGACGTGGCGGAACGAGGCGAGGAAGAGGGGATCGGCCAGAGCTTTGGTGTAGTTCCCGATTCCGCTGAAGACCTGCTGGGCTCCACCGAATCCGAGGCCGGACCGCTCCTCGTGGAAGAGGCTGAGCCAGGCGGCGTACCCGATGGGGGCGACGGTCACGAGCGCGAAGAGGAGGAAGAAGGGCGCCATGAACCCGGCCGCCGCGCCGGTACCTCCGGCGGTACGGCGGGGGGAGTGGGTGCGGGGCATCAGCCGGCCAGGCCCAGGCCGGCGTCCTTGACGGCCTTCTCGGCGGCCGACTGGCCCTCGCTCAGGGCCTTGACCAGGTCCGGGCCGGTCGCGTTCTGCGCCGAGTTGACCTGGAGGTGGACCGGGCCCCAGGTCCAGCCGGGCACGATGGTCGCCGCGGCCGCGCCGGCCAGGCCGTACGGGTCCTGCCCCTCGAAGTACGTCGTGTCGAACAGCTTCGCGGCCTCGGCCCGCATCTCGGCATTGGCCGGCAGGGCGCTGCTCGGCGACTTGAGCGAGCTGAGCCGCGCCTTGATCGCCTCCGGGTCGGTGGTGACCCAGGTGATGAACTCCGCCGCTGCCTTGGTCTGCTTGCTGCCCTTCGGCACGATGTACGAGGTGCCGCCGTACATGCCGGTGGCGGGCTTGCCGTCCCAGGTCGGCAGCGGGGCGATGCCCCACTTCCCCTTGAGGTCGGGGTAGTTCGCGAGGAACGTGCCGGCCGTCCAGGCGGCGCCGATGACGGTCGCGACCTGCCCGGATGAACGTTCCTTCGCCTCACCCTCGCCCCACAGCGGGGTCTTCGAGGCCACCCCGGAGTCCATCAGGCCGTTCCAGTACTCCGCCACCTTCTTCGAGGCGGGATCGTTGATCGCGACCTTCCACTTCTCGCCCTCGGTCCCGTACCACCGTGCGCCCGCCTGCCAGGAGAGGCCGGCCAGCACCGCCGGGTCGCCGCCGCCGAAGTTCGTGATCTTCACGGACGGGTCGGCCCCGTGGATCTTCTCCGCGGCCGACTTGTACTCGTCCCACGTCTTCGGCACGGCCACCCCGTGCTTCTCGAAGATGTCCTTCCGGTAGAAGAGTTCGAGCGGGGTGACGTCGAACGGCACGGCCCACGTCTTGCCGCCCAGCTTCACCAGCGACTGGACCGCCTCCGGGAACTTCTCCGAGACGAGCTTCCCGGAAGTCCCGCTCAGGTCCTCCAGGTTGCCGCCGCTCGCGAACTCCGGGAGCGCCGAGTAGTCCATCGTCGCGATGTCCGGTGCGTTGCCGCCCTTGACCGCGTTGGCCAGCTTCGCCGCCCCGTCCGGCCCGCCCGGCACCGCCGAGAACTGCACCCGGATGTTCGGGTGCGTCTTGTTGAACGCGTCGGCCGTCTGCTGCGCACCCGCGGACGAGGACCAGTAGGTGACGGTGACCGGCTGCTCCGGCGAACCGCCGGCCGCCCCGCCCCCGCCCGGCTTCGCCTCCCCGCCGCACGCGGTGGCGAGCAGGGCCACGGAGGCGACCGAGGCGGTCAGGACGAGTCGGGGCATGCGGGAGGAACGGAGGCTGCGCGACATGGAGTGGCTCCTACGGACGACCGCGGACAGCGGCGGATGGGAGAACGCGGCCCATCTTTTGTGCGAACAGGCACACCGTCAAGAGCGAATGCGCAACTCGATCGAAATGATCGCCCGGGGGAGTCCCTTCCTGTTCCTTATGAGCGGATCGTCAGTCGGGGGAGCAGCTCCACGTGCTGCCGCGGACCGTCACCGGCACTGTCACCATCACTGGCACCCGGCGCCGTCAGTCGGTCCAGCAGCAGCCCCGCCGCCCGAGCCCCCACCTCGCGCTTGGCCGGTGCCACCGCGGAGAGCGGTACATCGGCAAGCTCCGCCACCTCGTCGTCGTACGTGATCACCGCGAGGTCCTCCGGCACCCGCACCCCGCGCGCCTGGAGCCGCGGGATCAGCATGATCGCGTCGGTGTCGCTGTGGATCAGCGCGGCGCTCACACCGCCCGCCGTCACCGCCTCGCACAAGTAGTCCAGCGTCCGCGCGAACAGGTCCGCGTCCGAGAGCGGGCCAGGTCCGGCCGGCGGCCACGGGGGCGCGGGCTCCAGGCCGAGCGCGGCCACCGCCGCCTCGTACCCGGCCCGCAGCCGCGGAGTCGTCGGCGTCGCACGGCTGGCCAGCGCGATCCGCCGGTGCCCCCGCTCCACCAGGTGCTGCACCGCCGTCGCCGCGCCGTGCGCATGGTCGGAGGCCACCCGGTCCAGCGCCGCCGCCGGATGGCCGGGCGGGGCCCACCGCTCCACCAGCACCGTCGGAACCGGCAGCTCCGCGGTCCACGCACCCTCGCCGGGGCCGGGCGAGCCGGCATCCCAGTTCGGGGTGAGCAGCAGCCCGTCCGCCCCGGTGGACAGCAGCCGGTCCGCCTGCGTCCGGTCCTCGCCCGGCAGATACCGGGTCAGGCCCACGGTCAGCCGCGCGCCGCGCGCCTCGACCACCTCGCGGGCTCCGCGTACGACATCGGCGTAGTAGTACTCCGTGGTCGGCACCACCATCCCGATCACCAGCCCCACGGCACCCGCCGAGGCCGCCGGCCGGTCCCCGGCCGGGGCCGCCACCGGAACCGCCGCCCGGGTGGCCGACGCGCCGCCGCCCGGCCGCACCGTCTCCACCCGGCTGATCACCCCGTGCATCCGGTGGATCTCGCCCCGGGCCGCCATCGCCTCGATGTCGCGCCGCAGGGTGACCGGCGAGACGCCCAGCTCCCGCGCCAGGTCCGCCACGCGCACACTGCCCCGCGCCCGGACGAGCGCGAGCACCTGCGCCTGGCGCTGGTCCACATGTGGTCTCAAGGTTTCCCTACCCCCTGGGGTCTTCCGACGGCATCCGTGTCTGCGTCCGTGTCTGCGTCCGCGCCTGCGTCCGCGCCTGCGTCCGTGCCTGCTTCCGTACTGCACGGCCATCATAGAGAACCGAACCGATCGATTCGATCGTTTCCGATCAACCGGTCATTGACGGCGCGCGCGCCGCGTTCATATATTCGGCGGCGTCCCGCACCTCACGGCATCACGACCTCTCTCGGGAGTCAGCGCATGCTCACGTACGACCAGGACGGATTCCGGCGCGCAGGGCGCCCCCACCGCATCGTCTCGGGGGCCCTGCACTACTTCCGGGTCCATCCGGACCTGTGGGAGGACCGGCTGCGGCGGCTGCGCGCCCTCGGTGCCAACACGGTCGACACGTACGTCCCCTGGAACTTCCACGAGAGCGCCCGGGGCAAGGCCGACTTCACCGGCCCGCGCGACCTCGGCCGCTTCCTGCGCACCGCCCAGGACCTCGGCCTCGACGCCATCGTCCGCCCCGGCCCGTACATCTGCGCCGAATGGGACTTCGGCGGCCTGCCCGCCCGGCTCCTCGCCGTCGACGGCCTCCACCTGCGCTGCTCGGACCCGCGCTTCGAGGCCGAGGTCGACGGCTGGTTCGACCTCGTCGCCCCCGAGCTGCTGCCGCTGCTCGCGAGCCGCGGCGGTCCGGTCGTCGCCGTCCAGATCGAGAACGAGTACGGCTCGTACGGCAACGACACCCGCTACCGCGCCCATGTGGAACGGGCCCTGGTCGAACGCGGTGTGGACTGCCTCCTGTTCACCGCCGACGGGCCCGAGGACGCCATGCTCCAGGGCGGCATGCTCCCCGGCCGGCTCGCCACCGCCACCTTCGGCGCGCGGCCCGCCGAACGCCTCGCCCACCTGCGCCGCTACCAGCGGTCCGGCCCGCTCGCCGCGATGGAGTTCTGGATCGGCTGGTTCGACCACTGGGGCGAGGACCACCACGTCCGCGCCGTCGAGGACGCGGCGCAGTCCCTCGACGAACTCCTTGCCACCGGCGCCTCCGTCAACCTCTACATGGCCCACGGCGGCACCAACTTCGGCTTCTGGGCCGGCGCCAACCACACCGGGTCCCGCCCCGGCGACCCCGGCTACCAGCCCGCGGTCACCAGCTACGACTACGACGCCCCCATCGGCGAGGCCGGCGAACTCACCCCCAAGTTCCACGCGTTCCGCGAGGTCATCGGCAAGTACCTGCCCCTGCCCGACGGCCCGCTGCCCGAGCCGCCACCCCGCATCACCCCGGCCCTCGCCGCCCCCGCCGGCACCGCCCCGCTCCTGGACCACCTCGACGTGCTCGGCGGGGAGCCCGCGCTGCGCCCCGCGCCCGAGTCCATGGAGAAACTGGGCCAGTCCCACGGGCTGATCCACTACCGCACCACCGTCACCGGGCCGCGCCCCGCGATGCCCGTCCGGATCGACGGCCTCGGCGACCGCGCGTACGTCTTCGCC
This sequence comes from Streptomyces sp. NPDC090741, assembly GCF_044769045.1. NCBI lineage: Bacteria > Bacillati > Actinomycetota > Actinomycetes > Kitasatosporales > Streptomycetaceae > Streptomyces > Streptomyces sp. NPDC090741. The sequence continues at coordinate 296,825 of NZ_JBIVXF010000002.1, forward strand.
GACGGCGAGCCCCTCGGCATCATCGACCGCAACCGGCCCGACGAGGGGCCCGACCTGGCCGTCGGCGAGGCCGGGGCCGTCCTCGACGTCCTCGTCAGGGCCCAGGGCCGGGTCAACTACGGCCCGCTCCTCGACGACCGCAAGGGCATCTGGCGCGGGGTCCGGCACGGCCACCAGCAGCTGTTCGAGTGGGAGATCCGGCCGCTCCCGCTCACGGATCTCAGCGGCCTCGGCTGGTCGTCGGAAACCGCGGAAACCGCGGAAACCCCGGAGGGCACGGGCCGCCCGGCCTTCCACCGCTTCACGCACGCCCTCCCCGGCGACCCCGCCGACGGATTCGTCGACGTCTCCGGCTGGGGCACCGGCCTCGTCTGGCTGAACGGCTTCCTCCTCGGCCACTACGACACCCCGCGCGGCCCGCAGCGCACCCTGTACGCCCCCGCGCCCCTCTGGCGGACCGGCCGGAACGAGTTCGTCCTCCTCGAACTGGAGCGCCCGGGCGCCGACCTGCCGCTGCGCGACCGCCCCGACCTCGGCCGCCCCACCGTCGTCACCCTCGAATGAATCCCGGTGAGTCCCGGTGAGTCCCGGTGAATCCGTTGAGTCCCGGTCCATCGCGGCAGAGCGCGGCGAAACCGCGGCGAAACCGCGGCGAGCCCCCGCGCACCTCCCCGACCTTTCCCTGAGAGAAGCTCTTCCCGTGAAGCGAACGAGCACCCGCCTGGCCGACGGCCGCGAGATCCTGTACTACGACGCCGACGACGGTGCGGCCCGCGCCGTCCCCGACACCCGCCCCCTCGACGCGTCCGCCACCTCCTCCGAGGTGCGCCGCGACCCGCTGCTCGGCGACGCCGTCGTCATCGCCTCCCACCGCCAGGGCCGCACCTACCACCCGCCCGCCGACGCCTGCCCGCTCTGCCCCTCCACCGAGGGGCGCGCGAGCGAGGTCCCGGCGACCGACTACGACGTGGTCGTCTTCGAGAACCGCTTCCCCTCCCTCGCCGGCGACACCGGCCGCTGCGAGGTCATCTGCTTCACCCCCCACCACCGGACCTCCTTCGCCGAGCTCGACGAGGAACGCGCCGCGCTCGTCCTGGCCGCATGGACCGACCGCACCGCCGAACTCTCCGCCCACGCCGGGGTCCGGCAGGTCTACTGCTTCGAGAACCGCGGCGCCGAGATCGGCGTGACCCTCGCGCACCCGCACGGCCAGATCTACGCCTTCCCCTTCACCACCCCGCGCACCACCCGCATGCTCGCCACCGTCGCCGCCCACCGCGCCCGCACCGGCGGCAACCTCTTCGAGGAGGTGCTCGCCGCCGAACGCGCCGAGCGCACCAGGGTCGTCCTCGAAGGGGAGCACTGGACGGCCTTCGTGCCGTACGCCGCGCGCTGGCCGTACGAGGTCCACCTCTACCCGCACCGCCGCACCCCCGACCTGACCACCCTGGACGAAGCGGCCCGGGCCGAGTTCCCCGGCCTCTACCTGGAGCTGCTGCGCCGCTTCGACCGGCTCTTCGGGACGCCCGCGCCCACCCCGTACATCTCCGCCTGGCACCAGGCGCCGGTCTCCGGCGAGGGCCGGGCCGACTTCGCGCTCCACCTGGAGCTCTTCACGGTCCGCCGCACCGCTGACAAGCTCAAGTACCTGGCGGGTACCGAATCCGGGATGGAGGCCTACATGAACGACGTCCGGCCCGAGGACGCGGCCGCGCGGCTGCGGGAGGTGGCGAGCCGATGAGCCGGTCCGCGGACGGATTCCAGCGGCTGTACGGGTCCCCGCCCGAGGGGGTCTGGGCGGCGCCGGGCCGGGTCAACCTGATCGGCGAACACACCGACTACAACGACGGCTTCGCCCTGCCCTTCGCCCTCCCGCACCGCACCGAGGTGGCGGCGGCCCGCCGCCCCGACCGGACGCTGCGGGTCCACTCCGCCGACGTCCCGTCCGGCGTCGTCACCCTCCACCTGGACCGCCTCGACCCGGCTCGCCCGCCCGAGGGCCCGGAGAGCTGGGCCGCCTACCCCGCCGGAGCCGCCTGGGCGCTGCTGGACGCGGGCCTGCCCGTCGGCGGCGCGGACCTGCACATCCGCTCCGACGTGCCCACCGGAGCCGGACTCTCCTCGTCCGCAGCCCTGGAGGTGGCCGCCGCCCTGGCGCTCACCGAGCTGTACGGGATCCCGCTCAACCGGCCCGAACTGGCCGCGCTCGCCCGCCGCGCCGAGAACGCCTACGTGGGCGTGCCCTGCGGGGTGATGGACCAGATGGCCTCGGCCTGCGCCACCGAGGGCCACGCCCTCCACCTCGACACCCGCACCCTCGAACAGCAGCACATCCCCTTCGACTGCGCGGCAGCCGGACTGCGCCTCCTGGTCATCGACACCCGCGTCAAACACGACCTCGGCGACGGGGCGTACGCCCAGCGCCTGGCCTCCTGCCACGGCGCGGCCGCCGCGCTCGGTCTGCCCGCCCTGCGCGACCTCCCGTACGAGGACCTGGACCGGGCCCTGGCCCGCCTCGACGATCCGGTCCGGCGCCGACGGGTCCGGCACGTCGTCACCGAGAACGAGCGGGTCGTACGGGTGGAGGAACTGCTGCGCGCCGGACGGCTGCGCGAGACGGGCCCGCTGCTGACCGAGGGCCATGCCTCGCTGCGCGACGACTACGAGGTCTCCTGCCCGGAGCTCGACCTGGCCGTCGCCACCGCCAACGCGGCGGGCGCGTACGGGGCCCGGATGACGGGCGGCGGCTTCGGCGGCTCGGCCCTGGCCCTGATCGACGCGGAGGCCGAGGAGGCCGTGACCCGGGCGGTCACCGAGGCCTTCGTCGCGGCCGGATTCAAGCCGCCGCGCGTGACGGCGGCGGCCCCGGCCGCCGGGGCCCAACGCATTTTCTGACGGGTGGTCGGCCGACTGCTTCGAGCCCGGTGGACGCGGGCGGGGCCATGGGCAAGACTCTCGTCGATCTCTTCTGACGTTGGAGGAACGAAACGCATGCGCTACATCCCGCTGGGCAGTTCAGGTCTCCAGGTCTCCGCCGTCGGTCTCGGCTGCAACAACTTCGGCGGCCGCCTCGACGCCCATGCCACGCGCGCCGTCGTCGACGCAGCCCTCGACGCGGGGATCACCCTCCTCGACACGGCCGACATCTACGGCGGGCGCGGCGGCTCCGAGCGCCACCTCGGACAGGCCCTCAAGGGCCGCCGCGATCAGGTCGTCCTCGCCACCAAGTTCGGCTATGCGGGCATGTCCATGGAGTACGGGCCCGCCGCCGGATCCCGCGGCGGCCGCGCGTACGTCCGGCGGGCCGTCGAGGAGTCCCTGCGCCGCCTGGACACCGACCACATCGACCTCTACCAGCTCCACAGCCCCGACCCGGTGACCCCCGTCGCCGAGACCCTGGCCGCGCTCACCGAGCTCGTCACCGAGGGCAAGATCCGCTACATCGGCCACTCCAACTTCAGCGGCTGGCAGCTCGCCGAAGCCGCCCACGTCGCCCGGGAAACCGGCGCGGTGCCCTTCGTGTCTGCGCAGAACGAATGGTCGCTGCTCCAGCGGTCCGCCGAGCAGGAGCTGGTTCCGGCGGCCGTGCACTACGGCCTCGGGGTGCTCCCGTACTTCCCCCTCGCCAACGGCCTGCTGACCGGCAAGATCCGCCGGGGCGCCGCCGTCCCGGCCGGCTCCCGGCTGGAGGGCCGCGACGGCTACGTCACCGAGGAGCGGCTCGACACGGTAGAGGCGCTGGCCGGCGTCGCCGACAAGCACGGCCGCAGCATCCTCGAACTCGCCATCGGCTGGCTCTCCGCCCGGCCCGGCTGCTCCTCCGTCATCGCGGGCGCCACCTCCCCCGAGCAGGTGCGGGCCAACGCGGCCGTCGCCGACCGCCCCCTGGAGCCCGAACTGCTGGCGGAGATCGACGCGATCGCGGGGGCATGAGCCGAGCCGTGAGCCGAGCCGTGACCCGAGCCGTGAGCCGAGCCGCGAGTCGCGCCTGAGCCGGGCGCTGAGCCGGGCGCTGAGCCGGGCTCAGGCGGGCGCACCCGTCAGGACCTCCACCTTTCCGGTGACCAGCGAGTAGTAGGCGCCGACCACGCCGAGGGCGCCCTTCTCCACGAGGGGCCCCAGGTCGGCGTTGGCCCGCAGATCGTCCGCGGTCACCTTGATCTGGTGGTGGGTCATCGTGTCGACGGGGTCGGCGCCGGGGTTCTTCGCCGTCAGCTCGTACGCCGGCACCATCGCCTTCGCGAGCGCCTCCAGGTTGCCGGGCAGCGGCTTGCCCGCCTTCAGCGACTTGTACGCGGCCTCGACCGCCCCGCAGCGCTGGTGGCCGAGCACGACGACCAGCGGAGTCCCGCCCGTCATGGGCCCGTACTCGACCGAGCCGGTCACCACCGGGCCGACCGCCTGCCCGCCCGTGCGCAGCACGTACAGGTCGCCGAGCCCGGTGTCGAAGATCAGCTCGGGCGCCACCCGGGAGTCGATGCACGAGAGGACCACTCCGAAGGGGTCCTGTGCCTCGGCGACCAGCTCGCGCCGCTCCGGATCCCGGTCGGGGTGGTCGAGGTTGCCGCTCACCCAGCGTTTGTTGCCCTCCATCAGGCGGGCGAACGCGGCCTGCGGGGTGGCCGGCCGCGGCTGCGGGGCGGCGGTCGTCACCTTCGGGCGAGGGGCGGACGAGCACCCCGAGAGGGCGACGGCGACGGCCGCGAGCCCTCCGGTCAGCACGGCCCTGCGAGCCGGAAGTCCTGCTGTGTGCATCGGTCGTACCCCTCGCTGCCGCGCAGACGCATCCGTACGTCGTGACGACCGCGATTGTTCAGCGTGCCGGGTGCGACCGGACGGCAGGCGCACACGCCCGCCGCCCCGAATGGCACAGACGGCCCAGGCTCAGGACACGATGTCCTTGCGGGAGAAACCGCGGAACGCGAGCGCGAACAGCACCAGCGCGTACGACACCGACACCGCGGTCCCCTTGATCATCCCGCCCCACTCCAGCTGCGGCTGCAGCGCGTCCGCCCACGCGAACTGCCAGTGCGCGGGCAGGAACTCCCGCCAGGAGCCGAGGGCCGTCACCGCGTCCAGCACGTTGCCGACGATCGTCAGGCCGACCGCCCCGCCCACCGCGCCCAGCGGTGCGTCCGTCCGCGTCGACAGCCAGAACGCCAGCCCGGCCGTGACCAGCTGCGACACGAAGACGAACGTCACCACCAGCGCGAGGCGCGGCACGCTCTCCCCTGCCGCCAGCGAGCCGCCCGTCGGCAGCTTCAGCGGTCCCCAGCCGTACGCGGCCGTGCCCGCCGCCAGCGCCACCACCGGCAGCAGCACCATCGCCGCCAGGCTGAAGCCCAGGGCCACCACCAGCTTGCTCCACAGCAGCCGGGCCCGCGGCACCGGCGAGGCGAGCAGGTAGCGCAGCGAGGACCAGCTCGCCTCCGAGGCCACGGTGTCCCCGCAGAACAGGGCCACCGGCACCACCAGCAGGAAGCCGGCGGACACGAACAGACAGGTGGCCGCGAAGTTCGCGCCCGAGGCCGTGGCCGTGTCGATGAGCGTGATCCGACCGTCCCCGCCGCCCCGGCCGCCGTCCTGCCCGCCGCCCACCGCGAACGCGATGATCATGACGAACGGCAGCGCGGCCAGCACCCCGCCCATCACCAGCGTCCGGCGCCGGCGCCACTGCCGCAGCGCCTCCACGCGCAGCGGCAGCGTACGGCTCGGCCGGTAGCCGGGGGCCACCTCCGTCACGGCGCTCATGCCGCACCTCCGATCAGCGTGAGGAACGCGTCCTCCAGCCGGCGGTGCGGACCCACTGCGGAGACCGGCACCTCCAGCCGTACCAGCTCGGCGATCAGCCCGGAGGCCGTCGCGCCCTCCAGCCGTACGAGCAGCCCGTCATCGGCGGCCGTCACCGCACCCACTCCCTCCAGCGCGGCCACCTTCGCCACGGTCCCTTCGTCCACCGGCCCGGCCAGCGCCACCAGCAGCGTGTCCCCGCCGCCCGTGATCTCCGCGACCTCGCCCGCCCGTACCAGCCGTCCGCGGTCCATGACCACCAGGTGCGTGCACGACTGCTCGACCTCCGACAGCAGATGGCTGGAGACGATGACCGTCCGCCCGCCCGCCGCGTACCGGATCATCACGTCCCGCATCTCCCGGATCTGCGGCGGGTCCAGACCGTTCGTCGGCTCGTCGAGGATCAGCAGGTCCGGCATCCCGAGCATGGCCTGCGCGATCGCCAGGCGCTGCCGCATGCCCTGCGAGTACGTGCGCACCGCGCGCTCCAGCGCGTCGCCGAGCCCGGCGATCTCCAGAGCCTCCGCCAGGTGCGCGTCCTCGGCCGGACGCCCGGTGGCCTGCCAGTACAGCTCCAGGTTGGCCCGCCCCGACAGGTGCGGCAGGAAGCCGGCCCCCTCGACGAACGCCCCGACGCGCGACAGCACCGGCGCCCCCGCCCGTACCGCGTGCCCGAACACCCTGATCTCGCCCGCGTCCGGCGAGATGAGGCCCATCAGCATCCGCAGCGTGGTGGTCTTCCCGGCGCCGTTGGGCCCGAGCAGGCCCAGGACCTGCCCCTTCTCAACCCGGAACGACAGATCCCGCACCGCGTACCGGTCCTGTGCCCCGGCGTACCGTTTCGTCAGACCCGTGATCTCCAGTGGTACGTCGGCCAGCGCCGGGTCGGGCTGCGCTACCTGGCCCCGCGCCCCCGCACTCTCCCGACCGGTCCTCCGGATCCCCAGCAGCGCCGCCGCCAGCAGCGCCGCACCCAGCGGCAGCCCCCAGGTCCACGCGGGCAGAGCCGCCGAGGCCGTCCGCACCCCGTCGGCCACCGGCACGGCCAGGGTGCCCCGCAAGGCGACCGTGTACGTGGCCGGCGCGACCGGAGACGCGTAGCCGAGGTCGGTGGCGGCGACGACCAGCCGCAGCCGGTGCCCGGCCTCCACGGCATGGTCGACGGCGGGTAGCCGCAGCTCCACCGTGGCGCCCTGCTGCGCGTTCTCCACCCGCACCGGGGCGACCAGCTGACTCGGCAGCACCTGCTGGCGCCCATCGGGCCCGACGTCGTACACCTTGCCGAACAGGACGGCCGAACCGTCGGCTGCCGTCGACCTCACGTCCAGGGTGACGGTCGGGGTCCCGGTGACCCGTACCTCCCCGGTCAGCGGCTCCGACTCGAACCGGGCGTTCTGCCCGGGGAAGTCCAGCGACAGCCCGGCCCCGACGGCGGCGAGCTGCCCGCCGATCCCGGGCAGGGAGGACAGCGCGGGCGGGGCGCCGCCCGCCGGATTGGCGAAGCCCTGCTCCCGCCCGCTCAGGGCGAACTCCCGGGGAGCGGAGGTCAACCCCGGATAGCGCTCGCCGCTCGCGCCGCGCAGCCGGACCGCCCCGTCGGTGGAATCGATGCCTCCGGAGCGCGAGACGCGGAAGGCCGGCCCGGTGTCCACGCCCTGTTCGTCCTTGAGGTAGCGGTCGAACCAGGCGGCCACCCGGTCCTCGACCCGGCCCGACTCGCGCACGCCGCCGTCGTGCCCGCCTGCCGCCCAGTCCACCGAGACCGGCGCGCCGTTCGCCGCGATCGCCTTCGCCATCGCGTCGGCCTGGTCCAGCGGGAACAGGGAATCGTCCTGGCCCTGCACGATCAGGGTCGGCACCTTGATCCGGTCCCCGACCGCCGACGGACTGCGCCGCTCCAGCAGGGCGCGGGCCTCGGCATCGGGCTTCCCGGCCACGGCGACCCGTTCGTACATGGCGCACAGCTCGGGCTGGAACCGCCCGCAGGCGGTGGCAGTGGCGGTGTCGGAGGGAGCGGTGTCGGAGGGAGCGGGGACGGCCGCCGCGCCGGGGCCGCCCGCCGGCAGCGCCCCGGGCTGCATCCCGTCGGCCGAACCGGTGGTGAAGAACAGCCCTGCCCACAGCTTCTTGAACACGCCCTGCGGGAAGAGGGAGTCCGCGAGGTTCCAGTACGTGATCTGCGGGGCGATCGCGTCGACCCGCCGGTCGTATCCGGCGGCGAGCAGCGAGATCGCCCCGCCGTACGAGGCCCCCGCGACGCCGACGCGCGGATCGCCGTCCGCGTCGAGCCGCACCTCGGGCTGGAGCGCGAGCCAGTCGACGAGCCGGGACACGTCCTTGACCTCGTGCTCGGGATCGTTCAACCCGATCTGCCCGCCGGAGCGGCCGAAGCCGCGCGCCGACCAGGTCAGGACGGCGTACCCGTCCCGGGCCAGCCGCTCGGCCTGCGCGCGGACGTCGTCCTTGCTGCCGCCGAACCCGTGCCCGAGCAGCACGGCGGGCCGCTTCTCCCCGCCGCCGGCCGTGAAGTACGAGGTGTCGATGGCCGCTCCGGGCATCTCCACCACGCGGTCCTGGCGGTGCACGGCGGGCGCCTCGCCGGACGCGGCGGCGGTCCACGTACCGGCCCCCGCGACGACGGCGAGCGCGGCGGCCCCCGCGAGCAGACGGGTGCGGCGGCGCCGTGGCAGCCGGAGCTTCGGCAGTCGGGGCTTCATACGGGAACCCTAGACGCCGGGCCGCGGGCCCTTGAGCACCCCCAGGCGGAACCGCCCACCTCCTGGAGGAGTACCCGGGCGGCCCGGCATACCGCACCCGCGGTACCCCGAGCCGACCTGCGGCGTACGCCGAGCGGCGGGAGGATGACGGCATGCTGCTCGCCGAGGTCGCGCGCGTGTCCCGGGAGGTCGCCGAGACCTCCGCCCGCTCCCGCAAGACCGCGCTGCTCGCGGAGGTGTTCGCCGCCGCGCCGCCCGAGGAGGCCGGCCTGGTCGTCTCGTACCTCTCCGGGCGCCTCCCGCAGGGACGGCCGGGCATCGGCTGGCGGACTCTCGGCCGGGAGGTCGAGCCCGCCGCCGGGCCCACCCTCACCGTCACAGCCGTCGACACGGCGGTGACCGAGCTCGCCGCCGCCCGGGGCACGGGCGCGCAGGCCGAGCGGCGCCGGATCCTCGACGCCCTGCTCGGCGCGGCGACCGGGCCCGAGCAGCGGTTCCTGCGCAGCCTGCTCTCCGGCGAGGTCCGCCAGGGCGCCCTCGACGCGGTCGCGCTGGAAGGGGTCGCCGCGGCCGCCGGGGTGCCCGCCGCCGAACTGCGCCGCGCCGCGATGCTCGACGGCTCGCTGCCCCGGGTGGCCGCGGCGGTGCTGGCCGACGGCGCGGCGGCCCTGCGCGGGGTCACCCTGCGCGTCGGGCGGCCCGTACAGCCGATGCTGGCGAACACCGCAAAGTCGGTGGCCGGGGCCCTGGCCGCGCTCGGGCCCTGCGCGGTGGAGGAGAAGCTCGACGGGATCCGGGTGCAGGTGCACCGGGACGGGGACGACGTACGGGTGTACACGCGCTCCCTGGACGACATCACCGGCCGGCTGCCGGAGGTGGCGCAGCTCGCGCGGGCGCTGCCGGGGGAGCGGTTCATCCTCGACGGCGAGGTCATCGGGCAGGCGCCGGACGGCCGACCGGTGCCCTTCCAGGAGGTCGCGAGCCGGGTCGGATCCCGGGTCGACGTCGAGGCCGCCCGGCGGACGCTGCCCGTCGTCCCGTACTTCTTCGACGTCCTGGCGACGGGGGACGCGGTGCTCCTCGACCTCCCGGTGCGCGAGCGGTACGCGGCGCTCGCCGCCCTCGTGCCGGAGGATTCCCGGGTCCGCCGGCTCGTCGTCGAGGACGCGCAGGAGCAGGCGGCGGCCGCCGAGGAGTTCTGGGCCGAGACCCTGCGCCGCGGCCACGAGGGGGTCATGGTCAAGGCCCTCGACTCGACCTACGCGGCCGGGCGGCGCGGCAAACACTGGCTCAAGGTGAAACCGGTGCACACCCTCGACCTGGTGGTGCTCGCCGTCGAACGGGGCCACGGCAGGCGCACCGGGCAGCTGTCGAACCTGCACCTCGGGGCACGGGCCGCCGACGGCTCGTTCGCCATGCTCGGCAAGACCTTCAAGGGGCTCACCGACGAGATGCTGCGCTGGCAGACGGAGCGGCTGCGTGAGCTGGCGGTGGAGGACGACGGCTTCACCGTGCGGGTACGGCCCGAGCTGGTCGTCGAGATCGCGTACGACGGCCTCCAGCGCTCCCCGCGCTACCCGGCCGGGGTCGCGCTGCGCTTCGCGCGGGTGCTGCGGCACCGCCCGGACAAGAGCGCGGACGAGGCGGACACGGTCGAGACGGTGCTCGGCGGCGGATGAGGCGGGGGAACCGACAGGGATTTTGCCTCAGAGGCAAGGGAAATTGCCAGGGAGGCAGGATTCTGGCTCAATCGGGGCATGACATCCGGTCCTGCCCCCGGCCCCGAAGGGCCCGAGCGTCCCGACGAACCGGTCGGCCCCGACGCCGGCCCCGACCTCAGCTCCGACCTCGGCTCCGGCGCCGGCTCCGGCTCCGGCTCCGGCGCCGAAGAGCTTCCCTCCGTGGCACCGCAGCTGCGTGACCTGCGACGCCGCTCCGGGCTCACCCTGGAGGCCGCCGCCGCGCGGGCCAGGCTCTCGCCCGCGCACCTGTCCCGGCTGGAGACCGGGCGGCGCCAGCCCTCGCTGCCGCTGCTGCTCGGACTCGCCCGCACCTACGGTACGACGGTCTCGGAACTGCTCGGCGAGAGCCCCGCCGTCGCCGATCCCATCGTACGGGCGGGCGGTCCGGGCGCCCGCGAGGCCGACGGGTGGACGTACTGGCAGGCCGGCGGCTCCGGCCGCGGGATGCAGGCGCTGCGCGTGCACGTCCCTTACGGCCGCAGCCAGGGCGACCTGGTCCGCGTACATCCCGGTGAGGAATGGCTGTACGTCCTCAAGGGACGGCTGCGGCTGCACCTGGCCGAGGCCGAGTACCTGCTGGAGCCCGGGGACAGCGCGCACTTCGACTCCCTCACCCCGCACCGGATCGGCGCGGCCACCCAGGGCGGAGCCGACCTGCTGTTCGTCCACACCCTGCTGCAGAGCAGCCTCGCCGGGCTGTGCCTCGGCGGCGGCGGTGCCTCCGGCGCGCCCGCACATCACCGTTAGCCCCTCGAACCCCTCCCAGCGCAGGAGTCCCACCATGAAACTCCAGTCCAAGTTCCCGCGCGGTCTGGTGATTCGGCTGGTCGCCTACTTGTTCGTCGGCCACCTCTTCGCCTTCTTCGTCTACCTCCTCTTCGTCCTGGGCGGCCAGAACCAGTAACCGAAGGCCGGGGTCCGCGACTCTGGAAACGTGCAGGTCCTGTCGCTACCCTCCGCGCATGATTTCCACGGTTGTCTGGGGTACCGGCAACGTCGGCCGTTTGGCCATCCGTGCCGTAGAGGCCCATCCGGCGCTGAAACTGGCCGCCGTCATCGTCCACCATCCCGACAAAATCGGCCGCGACGCGGGCCGGCTCGGTGAACTCGACCACGACACCGGGGTCCTGGCCACCGACGACGTCGAAGCGGTCCTCGCCGCCCGGCCGCAGGCCGTCGTCTACGCGGCCTCCGGCGACACCCGCCCCGACGACGCGCTGGCCGACATCACCCGGGCCGTCCGGTCCGGCGCGGTCGTCGTCAGCCCCGCCCTCTACCCGCTCTACGACCACCGCAACGCCCCGCCCGAGTTCCGCGATCCGGTGGCCGCCGCGGTCGCGGAGGGCGGTGGCTCGCTGTTCGCCTCCGGCGTCGACCCCGGCTGGGGCAACGACGTACTCCCGCTCCTGCTCAGCGGGCTCGGCAGCACCATCGACGCCATCCGCTGCCAGGAGATATTCGACTACTCCACCTACGACCAGCCCGACTCGGTCCGCTACCTCGTCGGCATGGGCCAGCCCATGGACTTCGAGCCGATGATGCTCATGCCGTCCGTCCCCACCATGGTGTGGGGCGGGCAGATCCGCATGATGGCCCGGGCCCTGGGCGTCGAACTGGACGAGATCCGCGAGACCGTGGACCGCCGCGCCCTCGACACCACCGTCACCACCCGCACCATGGGCGAGTTCGCGGCCGGCACCCAGGGCGCCATCCGCTTCGAGGTGCAGGGCATCGTCGAGGGCGAACCCCGCCTCGTCATCGAGCACGTCACCCGCATCCACGCCTCCTGCGCCCCCGACTGGCCGTCGCCGCCCGACGGCGGCGACGGCGCCCACCGCGTGATCATCGAGGGCCGCCCGCACATCGAGGTCACCGTCGAGGCCACCGACGAGGGCGAGAACCGCTCGGCGGGTGGCAACGCCACCGCCGTCGGCCGCCTGGTCGGCGCCATCGACTGGCTGGTGGAGGCCGAACCGGGCCTCTACGACGCCCTCGACGTCCCCCTGCGCCCCGCCATCGGCAAGCTCGGAAGGAAACAGCCATGAGGATCGACATACCCGAAGGCCAGCACCCGATCGAGTACGTGTGGGGCGACATGGTCCCCGGGATCGGGATGGCCGCCGCGAACTTCTCCCTGTCGGTGTACGCCCACACCACCCTGGGCCTGCGCGAGTTCGAGGCCGCACGCCTGCGCGTCGCGCAGATCAACGGCTGCGTGTTCTGCCTCGACTGGCGGACCGAGCGGGACGGGGAGAAGGTCGAGGAGGAGTTCTCGGACGCCGTGACCGACTGGCGCACCACGGACCGCTTCGACGAACGGACCCGCCTGGCGGCGGAGTACGCGGAGCGCTACACGCTCGACCACCACAACCTCGACGAGGAGTTCTGGGAGCGGATGACCGCGCACTACAGCCAACTGGAGGTCGTGGAGCTGACGATGAGCATCGGGTCCTGGCTGGCCTTCGGCCGGCTCAACCACGTGCTCGGCCTCGACAGCGTGTGCGTACTGCCGGGGCACTGACGCCGGTCGGGGCAACGGGTCCGGGGCCGGTCGGTGTATCCGACGGCCCCGGTTCTGTGTGCAGCTCCGCTGATCCGCGGATCCGCTGATCCGCTGATCTGCGGACCGCCTACAGGTCGGTGGCGATGATCTTCTCGATGTTGCGCTCGGCGAGCGCCGTGATCGTGACGAACGGGTTGACGCTGGTGTTGCCGGGGATCAGCGCGCCGTCGATCACGTACAGGCCGGTGTAGCCGTGCAGGCGGCCGTAGTTGTCGGTGGCCTTGTTCAGGACCGCGCCGCCGAGCGGGTGGTAGGTGAGGTGGTCGCCCCAGATCTTGTTGGTGCCGAACAGGTCCGTCCGGTAGATCGTCCCCTCCTTCGAGTTGATCTTGTCGAAGATGCTCTTGGCCATGTCGATGGACGGCTGCTTCCACGCCGTCTGCCAGTTCAGCTCGACGTTCCCCGAGGCCGCGTTGTACGTGAACTCGGCGCGGTTCGGGTTCTTGGTGATCGACAGGTAGAAGGAGGCGTACGTCTCGATCCCCGTCGGCAGCGGTGCCACCTCGGCGAACGCCCCGCCCGCGTCCCAGTTGTCGATGCCGCCGCACGGGATGGAGGCCTGGACCTTGCCGGTGGGGTCCCACAGGTGGTTGGCCCGGCCGCACATGACGTTGCCGTTGTCGCCCCAGCCCTTGCCGATCTCGCCGTTCAGGGCGGGCAGCGCGCCGGTGGCCTTGAGCCTCACGAGCAGCTTGCTGGTGCCGACGCTGCCGGCCGCGAAGAACACCTTGTCGGCGACCACGGTCTTGGTGGCGGTGCTGGCGCCGGTGGTGTTGATCTGGTCGATGACGACGGTGTAGCCGCCGCCCGACGCGGGGGAGACGGAAGTGACCTTGTGCAGCGGGGAGACGGTGACCTTGCCGGTGGCCCTGGCCTGCGCGAGATAGGTCTTCTGCAGCGACTTCTTGCCGTAGTTGTTGCCGTAGAGGATCTCCCCGGCGACCGCGGACTTCGGGGCGGTCCCGGCCGCCTCCTGTTTCATGTAGTCCCAGTCGTACACGTCCGGTACGAAGACGAACGGGAAGCCGGAGCGCTGGGCGTGCTTGCGGCCGACGCGGGCGAACTGGTAGCAGTCGACGGTGTCGAACCAGGCCGGGTCGACCAGGCCGACCCCGAGTCCGGTGTTGGCCCGCGGGTAGTAGGTGCTGTACATCTCCTCCGCGTCCACCGACGGGAGGATGGCGCCGAAGTTCGCGCGCCTCGGGGTGACCGCCATACCGCCGTTGACCAGGGAGCCGCCGCCGACGCCGCGGCCCTGGTAGACGATGATGCCGCCCATCTCCTCGGCGTCCAGGATCCCGGTGTAGCGGGGGATGTCCTTGTCGATCGGGAAGCCGAGGAAGTTGCTCAGGGGCTGCTTGGTCCTGGTCCGCAGCCAGTAGGAGCGCTGGTCGGGTGTGGTCGTGTTGCAGAAGATCTTGCCGTCCGGGCCCGGGGTGTCCCAGGCCATGCCCATCTCGATCATGTGGACGTCGACGCCGGCCTGGGCGAGCCGCAGGGCGGCGACGGAGCCGCCGTAGCCGGTGCCGATCACCAGGGCCGGGACGTGCGCGCCGTTGTCGATGGGGCCGGCGGCCGCTGCCGCCGAGGCGGCGGCCTGCGCCTGGGCCGGGGTGATCTGACCGGCGAGGGCCGCGGCTCCCAGAATGGAACTTGTTCCAGCTATGAATCCACGGCGTGAGATTCCATTGGAGCCGGATTTGTGCAGGCCTTTGTCACTCATGTGACGTTCCTCACTCTCGACGGAATGGGAACGAGTTCTACTGCCGGGCGCATGGGAAGTCACTACATACGTCTAGGTAACTTTCGGCCTGTCACGTCACAGAGGTGCCGGACCGGGGGCGCCGGACCCACCCCAGGACCAGCAGCGAGGCGACCGCCGCGAAGGCGCACCAGGTGGAGGCGAATTCCAGCCGCCACAGCGCTGAGCAGGCCAATGCCCCGACGGCGAGCACCGCGCCGAGGAGCCGCAGCCGCCGGTCGCCGGACAGCAGCAGGGCGCCCAGCGTGGCGAAGAGGTAGCCCGCGAGGACGAGCGGCATCCACGGAACCTTCACGCCGTAGCCGAGGGTGTGGCCCCGGATCTCGGCGACGGCCGGCCGGGTCGCGAGGCAGTACGAGAGCACGGCGGCGGTGGCGAGCCCGACGACCGCCGGCCCCCACAGGCGGCGCCGGTCCACCGGAGCGGCCGCGAGCAGGACCCCGAGCGGCACCCATACCGGCAGTACCGGCAGGGCGATCGCCACCCAGGCCGTGGTGGCCGGGCCGCAGCCGCCGCCCGCGCGCCATACGGCCGCCTCCACCAGCTGGTGGGCACCCAGCAGCAACGGCAGCGCGGCGACGGGCAGATCGCGGGCCCGCCGTACGCGCGCCACGCACACGATCCCGACGGCGGTGACGACCGCACCCGCCGTCAGATCGCCGTGGCGTTCCAGCACATGGCGCGCCGGTCAGGGCTTCGCCGTCCTCGGGGGTTCGAGCGGCGGGGAGGTCGTCGCGCAGAAGGTGTGGCACTCCGGGTGGCACCCCGCACCCGGCACGGGGTTGCGTACGGTGGTCCAGGCCACGACGGCGCCCGCCACCAGCAGCCCCGCGCACCACAGCATGGCCCGCCCGAACGCGGCGTCGAACTCGGACGCCGAGCGGTACGCGTCCGGCCCCATGCCGGCCAGCAGCGGCAGCGCCGCCACCGCCAGCAGTCCGGCCGCCCGCGCGGCCGCGTTGTTGATGCCGCTGGCCAGGCCCGCCCGCCCGGGGTCCACCGAGGACAGCACCGTCGCCGTCAGCGGAGCCACCAGGGCCACCATGCCCATGCCCATCACGATCAGTGCCGGCAGCACGTCCCGTACGTACGAGGCGTCCGGCCCCACCCGCAGCATCAGCAGCAGTGCGGCCGCGCACAGCAGCGGCCCCACCGTGAGCGGGATCCGCGGCCCGATCTTCTCTCCGAGCGCCCCCGACCGGGCCGAAAGCAGCAGCATCAGCACGGTCGTCGGCAGCAGCGCCGCCCCCGCGCCCAGCGCCGAGTAGCCGGAGACCACCTGGAGCTGGAGCACGACGAGGAAGAAGAACCCGCTGAAGGCCGCGTACACGAAGAAGGTGACCACGTTGACGGCGGTGAACTGCCGGGAGGCGAAGATGTCGGGCGGCAGCATCGGATCGGTCCGGTGCCGCTCGACGTAGATGAACACGGCGGCCAGCAGCACGCCCCCGACGGCCGAGGCGATCACCAGCGGGGACCCGGAACGGGCCTCGATCAGCGCGTACGTCACCAGGGCGAGGGCCGCGGCCCCCAGGACCGCGCCGAGCACGTCGAACCGTCCGTGCGCGTGCGGATCGCGTGATTCCGGTACGTGCCGCAGGGCGATCGGCACGCACACCGCGGCCACCGGCACGTTCAGCAGGAACACCCAGCGCCAGCCGGGCCCGTCCACCAGCCAGCCGCCGAGGAACGGCCCCACGGCCGCGCCCACCCCGCCGAACCCCGACCACAGCCCGACGGCCCGGGCCCGGTCCCCGGGGGCGATCGATCCCTGGATCAGCGCGAGCGAACCGGGGGTCAGCAGTGCACCGCCCACGCCCTGGAGGGCTCGCGCAGCCACCAGCACCCCGGCGTTGGGCGCGATCCCGCACAGCAGCGAGGCACCTGCGAACCACACCACCCCGAGGACGAAGATCCTGCGCCGCCCGAAGCGGTCCCCGAGCGCTCCGCCGACCAGGATCAGCCCGGCCAGGGTGAGCATGTACGCGTTGACCGTCCACTGGAGGACGGCCAGGTCGGCGCCCAGATCCACCCCGATGGTGGGCAGGGCGACGTTGACGACGGTCGAGTCCAGCAGGGCCATGGTCGACCCGAGCACGGTGGCCAGCACGATCCAGCGGCCACGGGCGGTCGCGAGCGGCACACCGGGCCCGGCCGGAACGTGCTCTTCCGTACCCGGCACTGGATCGGTCATGTCTTCAGGCTGGCCCGCCGGGGCGGCATCGGCCACCCCAGGCGCGCAGGGTACGGCCCATTAGGCCCTCTTGTAATGTCCATGACCCCTCCTTCACCATGACCGCGCACGTCGCGCACGCCCTTCCCGCACAACCTGCACACGGCGTCCGAGGAGGACCACACGTGGCCCAACGCAACAGGCGACGATCGTTACGCGCGGCGCTCGCCGCTCTCACCACGGCCCTGCTCCTGCCCGCGGGGGCGGGCGTGGCGGCGGCCGCGCCGGAACCCGGCCCCACCCCCGGAGCGGCCGAGCGCAAGATCGAGCCGAAACTCCGCACCCAGCTCGACGACGCGGGCAAGGCCGTCTTCTGGGTCTACCTGGACAGCGCCGCCGACCTCACGGCGGCGGGGCGGCAGAAGACGCGCGCCGCGAAAGCTGAAACGGTTCTGCACGCCAAGCAGGAACACGCCGCGCGCAGCCAGGCCGAGGTGATCAAGGCCCTGGACGGCGCCAAGGCCGAGTACACCTCGTACTGGATCGTGAACGCCGTCCGCGTCGTCGGCAGCCAGAAACTCGCCGGCACCCTCGCGCAGCGCCCCGAGGTCTCCCGGATCGACGCCGACGACAAGGTCACCCTCCCCAAGCCCGCCGAGGGCAAACGGGAGAAGTCCGCCGCCGACGCCGTCGAGTGGAACATCGACCGCATCAAGGCCCCACAGGTCTGGGACCAGCTCGGCGTGCGCGGAGAGGGCATCGTCGTCGCCAACATCGACAGCGGCGTCGACTACACGCATCCGGCCGTGAACGGCCAGTACCGCGGCAAGAACGCCGACGGGTCGTACGACCACAACTACAACTGGTTCGATCCGGCCGGCGTCTGCCCCACCGCGGCCCCCTGCGACAACAACGACCACGGCACCCACACCATGGGCACCATGGTCGGTGACGACGGCGGCGCCAACAAGATCGGCGTGGCCCCCGGGGCCAAGTGGATCGCCGCCAAGGGCTGCGAGACCAACTCCTGCTCCGAGGCCTCCCTCCTCGCCGCCGGCCAGTGGATCGTCGCCCCGACCGACCTGAACGGCCAGAACCCGCGCCCCGACCTCGCCCCGCACGTCGTCAACAACTCCTGGGGCAGCGCCACGCACGACGACTGGTACCAGCAGATCGTCGACGCCTGGCGCGCCGCCGGCATCTTCCCCGCCTTCTCCAACGGGAACTCCGGCCCCGGCTGCGCCACCAGCGGTTCGCCCGGCGACTACGCGAGCTCCTACAGCTCCGGAGCCTTCGACATCAACGGCACGATCGCGCCGTTCTCCTCGCGCGGCGCGGGCCCCGGCGGCATCGTCAAACCGAACATCGCGGCACCCGGCGTGAACGTCCGCTCCTCCGTCCCCGGCGGCGGGTACGAGGCCTTCTCCGGCACCTCCATGGCCTCACCGCACACCGCGGCAACCGTCGCCCTGCTCTGGTCCGCCGCCCCCGCCCTCGAAGGCGACATCGCGCAGACCGAGCAGCTGCTGAACGGCACCGCCCAGGACACCGACAACGGCCAGTGCGGTGGCAACGCCGCCGACAACAACGTGTTCGGCGAGGGCAAGCTCGACGCGTTCGCCGCCGTCTCGGGCGCCCCGCGCGGCGCCATCGGCGCCGTCTCCGGCACCGTCCGCTCCGCCGGCGCGCCGCTCGCGGGCGCCAAGGTCACCGCCGCCGGGCCGATCGGCCGTACGACGACCACCGCGGCCGACGGCACCTACACGTTCCGCTCCCTGTCGGTCGGCGACTACACGCTGACCGTCTCCAAGTTCGGCTACGGCCAGCAGGCCTCGACGGCGACGGTGACCGAGAACGCCACCGCCACCGGCGACTTCACCCTCACCCAGGCCCCCTCCGGCAAGCTCACCGGCACGGTCACCTCGGCCGCCGGACCCGCCGCGGGCGCCACCGTCACCGTCACGGACACCCCCGTGACCGCGACCGCCGACGAACAGGGCCGCTTCGAGGTCACCCTGCCGCACGGCACGTACGAGGTACGGGCCGCGCACTCCTCCCGCTGCGTCACCGGCGGCAGCGCCCAGACCACCGTCGCCGGCGACACGACGGTCGCGCTCACGCTGCCCGAGCGCACGGACGGCTACGGCTACGCCTGCGCCACCCCGGGCGGCCGCCCGTACGCGGCGGGGGACCGGCAGCTCGCGCTGACCGGCGACAACACCACCGAGCGCGTCGACCTGCCGTTCCCGGTCCCGATGTACGGCAAGACGTACGGCCAGGCCTGGATCGGGACCAACGGCACGGTCAGCTTCGGCGGCAACAACACCGGTGACATCAACGGGGACCTCCCGAGCACGGCCACGCCCAACGCGGCGCTCTACCCGTTCTGGGACGACCTGGTCGTCGGCGCGGCCGGCAGCGGCTCGGGCGTCTTCACCGGCGTCACCGGCACCGCACCGCACCGGACGTACGTGATCGAGTGGCGCGAGGTGTCCCACTGGTCGGCGCAGGCCGACAAGTTCTCGTTCTCGGCGGCGATCGGCGAGGACGGCACCGTCGTCTACACGTACAAGGGGACGGGCGGCACCGGCATCAAGGGCGGCTCAACGGCCACGGTCGGCGTGGAGAACGCGACGGGCACCGACGCCTTCAAGTACTCCTTCAACCAGGCCGTCATCACCGACGGGCTCGCCATCGCCTTCAAGACCACCAAGAGCGGCGTGGTCGCGGGCCGGGTGCTCGACGCGAACGACGGCAAGGGTGTCGCGGGGGCCACGGTAAGCGTCGGCGCCGGCGCCGACGCCGTCACGGCGACCACCGCGGCGGACGGCGGCTACCTCCTGCAGGCCCGCTCCGGCAAGAACTCCGTCACGATCCTGGCCGACTGGTACACGGGGGTGACCAACGCCCTCACCGTGGAGCAGGGCGGCGTCACCGCCCTGAACGAGTCGCTGCGCACGGCGCGGGTCACCGCGTCCCAGCCCTCCCTGGAGCTCGTCCTCCCGGCGGGCCAGAAACGCACCCGCACCCTCGAACTCACCAACTCGGGCACCCTCGATTCGCAGTTCACCGTGGCCGAGGACGCGGCCTGGCTGACGGCCACCCCCGATGCCGGGAACCTGGCGATCGGAGGCAGGGCCACCGTGAACCTGGCCGTCGACACCACGGGTCTGGCCGCGGGCTCGGTCCTCACGGCGAACCTGCGGATCAGCTCGGTGAGCGGCCGCAGCCCGGTCCTCACCGTCCCGGTCAAGGTCGTGGTCCCGCGCTACCAGGTGGCCCTGGACGCGGGCTCCGACTCCGCGGCCACGGACACGCTCGGGGACGGCTGGTCCCCGGACCGCAAGTACACGGCCGGCTCCTACGGCTACCAGGGCAGCTCCTCGGTGCACTCCACCGGGCGCACGATCGCGGGTACGGCCGAGCAGAAGCTGTTCCGCAACGCCCGTGAGGGTATGTACGAGTACCGCTTCGACAACGTCCCGAACGGCACGTACACCGTGGAGCTCGGCTTCGCGGAGCTGTCGTCGACGAAGCCGAACAAGCGGGTCTTCGACGTGATGGCCGAGGGCACGCAGGTGCTGCCCTCGCTGGACATCGCGCTGGAGGCGGGCACGTACACGGCCCTGACCCGGACGTACACGGTCACGGTCACGGACGGTGTGCTCAACGTCCGCTTCGTCGCGCACGGCGGGTACGGCAAGCCGCTGCTGAACTCGCTCCGGGTGACGGACCGCCCGGACAAGAGCTGACGGGCACCGGCGGATAGCGGGGGGCGGGCCGCCGAAGGGCGGCCCGCCCCTTGCCCGTGCGGCCATCGCGGGAACGATGTGGCATCCGGACCATGCGGCGGGCATTCGGGTGGCCCGGGGGAAGTCCGCGCCGACTCGGGGGCGGTGTGGCCGGGCCGGGGGGCCGGCGGTGGTTAGCGTGGGGGACCATGACGCTGCAGAGCGACCGGGCCGACGCGGCCGAGCCGACCGGTGTGATCGGGGAACGGATCACGGCCCTGCTGCAGGCCGCGGACCCCGGGGCGGTGTGGGGAGTCGGGGGAGCGGACGGGGTCCGTGCCGGGTCGGCGGACGAGGGCTCTGTCCTCGACGTCGACGGGCTGATGCCCGCGCTCGCCCTGTGGCCCGTGATCGGGAGCCTCGTCGCCGAAGAGGCACTACGGCTGCACACCCCCCTCACGGCATACGGGGTCGAAGCCGCCGCGGGGACCACCACACACCACCTCCTGAGCCACTCCACCGGCCCCACGGCCCACACCGCCCTCACCCGTCTCGCCGAGCACCTCACCGGCAGCCCCCTCGCCGAGCTCGCCGCCACCCGGATCTGGCACCCTCTCGGCATGACCGGCACCGGCTTCGCCGACGGCGTCCTGCACGCGCCCCCGGCCGACCTCGTCCGCTTCCTGAGCCACCTCCTCTCCCCGGCGGAGCACCCCCTCACCCGCGCATGGATCACCGAGTCCCTCCGCATCCGCACCGGCGAGCTGACCCCGGCCCGCGGCCTCC
The DNA here is from genome assembly GCF_044769045.1 of Streptomyces sp. NPDC090741. Classification (NCBI taxonomy): domain Bacteria; kingdom Bacillati; phylum Actinomycetota; class Actinomycetes; order Kitasatosporales; family Streptomycetaceae; genus Streptomyces; species Streptomyces sp. NPDC090741. The sequence continues at coordinate 318,089 of NZ_JBIVXF010000002.1, forward strand.
TCTGGCACCCGGCCCCGCACGGCACCTGGTCCTACGGCGACACCCCGACGCTCTGGCTCTCCCCCCGCCTCCACCGCTGGGCACTCCTCCTCCCCACCCACCCCCCGGGCCCCCTCCGCACAACCTTCCGCGAAGCGGCCTTCGCGTCGATTCCGTAGCGGCCGCGGCCTGAGTTCCGGATCCACCCCGGTTGTGCTCGGGGCGCGGGGGTGGCTCGGGGGACGTACGGTGAGGGCGATGTCACCGACCGTTGGTTTCCGGCCGCGCGCGGAGGTACCCGGATGCGCACGCTTCACGAGGCCGCCCCGGACGTCCTGCCGGAGGACATCGCCCCGGTGGCCGGATCGCAGGGAGGTGGTGCGGCCATGACCGGTCCCGGTACGACCCAGTCCGCCGTCTCACGCGGACAGCAGGCACGGGCCGGCCGCGCAGGGGCCGTCCGGTTCGCGGCGGGCCGGGCCCTTCCGCTCCTCGTCCGCGGCCGCGGCCCGGGCGGCGCCCGTCCGGCCTTCTCCGCCGACGCGCTGCGCGCCCTGCGGGCCCGCCACGGCGGCGCCCCCGTGCTCGTGCGCGGGCTGTCCGGAGCCGTACTCGTCCTGCTCGACCGGCAGGAACTCCGGCAGTTCTACGAAGCCGAACCCGCCGCCGTACTGTCGCCCGGCGCCGGCGGAGTCCGCTCCTGCGCCGCCGTCCGCACCGTCATCGCAGAAGAGGCCCGGCACCTGACCGCCGCCGCCACCCTCGACCTGGCCCGCGCCCGGCACACCATGGCCCGCGCCGCCCGCCGGATCGTGCTCGGCGACGGCGCGGCCGCGGGGGACGAGCAGTTCACCGGCCTGCTCGGCCGGCTCCGCCGCCGCAGTCGGGAGCGCGCCGCAGGCGGCGACGGGCACACCCTGTTCGGCCACTGTGCCGCGTACGCCGACCGCGAGGAACAGGTCCTGCGGGCCATGGACGCCATCCCCGCCACGATGCTGCGCACCCTGCTCCTGCTCGGCACCCACACCGCCGAGCAGGACGCCGCCGCCACCGAAGCCGCCGGACGCGGCGCCGCCGAGGAGTTGCCCCGGCTACGGGCCTGCGTACGGGAGTGCCTGCGCCTGTACCCGGTGGTGCCGGACCTGATCCGCGTCACCCGTACCGAGACCGAGTGGCGGGGCGTACGCCACCCCGCCGGCACCACCGTCCTGCTGCCCGCCCACTTCCACCAGCGCGACCCCGAGCAGGTGCCCGCCGCGCACGTCTTCGTACCGGGCCGCTGGAAGACCCCCGGCGCGGACGAGGACATCCGGATGGCCCCGTTCGGCCACGGCCCGGGCCGCTGCCCGGGCGACCGGCTGGGCCTGCTGATCACCACCGCGCTGTGCGCCGAGGTCCTGCGCCGCCGCCGTATCACGGCCACCCGGCCGGTACTCGACCCGCACGGACCGCTGCCCCTGGCACTGGACCCGCGCGGCATCCGGCTCACCCTCACCCGCCGCTGACAGCACCCGCGGCTGACAGCACCCGTCGCCGACACCACCCGTCGCCGACGCCACCTCCCCACCGACATCCCGCGAGGATTCCATGTCCGACGCCGCGACCTCCGCGCCCACCGACCCGGACGCCGAGCTGCTCGACGCCCTGTGCCGCGAGCTCGCCGAGGCCGCCGACGCCGTCGGCGAAGCCGCCCGGCACGCCTCCGAACTGGCCCTCGGCACCCGGCTCCCGGCCGCCGCCCTGGGGCGCCGCCGCGCCCGCTCCCGGCACGGCTGGCGCACCCTCCTGCGCACCCTCACCGACCCGGCGGGCCTGGGCTGGGCACCGCGCGGCAGGGGTGTGGCGGGGGCCGGCTGGTTCGCCGGGATCCTCGCCGGCCGCGAGAGCCTCGCCGTCAGCCTCGCCGTCTGCGGACTCAAGGCCCGGATCCGGGCGGCGAGCGCGGACCGGCCCGACCTGCTGGACGACCCCGACTGCGCGGCGATCCTCCGGGCCGTGGACGAGGACCGGCAGGCGGCGGCCGTCCGGGTGTTCCGCCGGCTCATGCGGGACCGGGGCGCCGAGCGGGCGTTCGCGCTGCTGTCCCCGTCCTTCGCCGACCTGTTCGCCTGGAACGCCCTGACCGACGCGAACCCCTTCAACGACCACGCCGGCTGGCAGGTGGCCACCGGCCGGGCCGTGCCCGCGCAGCCGCTGCTCGGACTGGGCGCCGCCGTCCGGGCGTTCTTCGACCGGGACCGCGACCGGAACCGCGACCGGAACCGGGACCAGAGCCGGGACCAGAGCCGGGATCAGGGGCAACCCCCGGTCCCGACCGCCCCGCACAAAGGCTGCGTCCACACCGTCGGCCTCCTCGGCACCGGCGGCATCCTCCTCGTCCAGCCCTGGCGCAGCCGATGAGCCCCGCCACCCGGCTCCGGCCCGGTCCGCCGGACCCGGCCGACGGCCTGCGCGGCCACTCCGCCGCCCTGCGCGCCCATGCGCTCCGGCTGCACGCGGCAGCCGAAGCGCTGGACTGGCAGGGCCCGCAGGGCGACGCGTTCCGCGCCGAGGTCTCCGCCCTGGCCGACCGCTGCGCCACCGCCGCGAAGGGCCTCGCCGTGGCGGCCGCGCAGCTAGAGGACGAGTGACAGCAGCAGGACGAAGCCCAGGCCGACCACCGAGATGATGGTCTCCATCACCGACCAGGTCTTGACCGTCTGTCCGACCGTCATCCCGAAGTACTCCTTGACCAGCCAGAACCCGGCGTCGTTTACGTGGCTGAAGAACAGCGAGCCCGACCCGATCGCCAGCACCAGCAGCGCCGTCTCCGTGGTGGACATGCCCGCGGCGAGCGGAGCCACCAGCCCGGCCGCCGAGATCGTGGCGACCGTCGCCGAGCCCGTGGCGAGCCGAATGGCCACGGCGATCAGCCAAGCCAGTAGCAGGGCCGGGATCGACCAGCCCTTCGAAAGGTCCAGGATCATCCGGCCGACGCCCGCGTCGATCAGGGTCTGCTTGAAGCCACCGCCCGCGCCCACGATGAGCAGGATGCCCGCGATCGGGGCCAGCGACTTCTCCACCGTCGACGCGAGCCGTTCCTTCGTGAACCCGGCCGCCCGGCCGAGGGTGAACATGCCCACGAGCACCGCCGCGAGCAGCGCGATCAGCGGGGAACCCGCGACGTCCGTGACCCGCTGCAGACCGTTCTGCGGATCGTCGACAACGATGTCAACAAGCGCCTTGACCAGCATCAGCGCCACCGGCAGCAGCACGGTGAAGACCGTCGCCCCGAACCGCGGACGGTGGTCCGGCTCGGCCGAGGGCCGCTGCGGGATCATCTGCTCGGGCGCCGGGATGTCCACCCAGCGGGCCGCGTACCGGGAGAACAGCGGCCCGGCGATGATCACCGTCGGGATCGCGACCACCACGCCGAGCGCGAGCGTCACGCCGAGGTTCGCGTGCAGCGCGTCGATGGCAACGAGCGGGCCGGGGTGCGGCGGGATCAGCCCGTGCATCACGGACAGACCGGCCAGCGCCGGGATGCCGATCCGCATCAGCGAGTAGTTGCCGCGCTTGGCCACCAGCAGCACCACCGGGATCAGCAGCACGATGCCGACCTCGAAGAAGAGCGGCAGCCCGATCACCGAGGCGATCAGCACCATGGCCCAGGGCATCGCCCGGCCCTTGGCCTTCGCGAGGATGGTGTCGACGATCTCGTCCGCGCCGCCCGAGTCCGCGAGCAGCCGGCCGAGGATCGCGCCGAGCGCGATCAGTACGCCGACCCCCGCGACCGTGGCGCCGAGCCCGGCCGTGAAACTGACGATGGTCTTGTCCAGCGGGGCGCCCGCGAACACCCCGAGGGCGAGCGAGCCGATCGTCAGCGCCAGGAAGGCGTGCAGCTTGAGGCGGGTGATGAGCAGGACGATGACGGCGATACCCGCGAGGACGGCCACGCCCAGCTGGGTGTTCCCGGCCGAGGTGATCGGGGCGGGCGCGGCCGCTGCCAGTATCTCGACGCTGAGACCTGTCACAGTGGGGGTTCCTTAGCTTTCTCGGGAGGGAGTGGCGGTCGGGCAGACGCCAGGCAGCGCGGACAGCGCGGCCAGGGCCCGTTCGGTGATCTCCTCGGGTGATCCGGACACGTCGACGACGACGCCGAGTTCGTCCTGCTGGAGCGGCTCCAGCGTGGCGAACTGCGAGTCCAGCAGCGCGGTCGGCATGAAGTGGCCCGTGCGCGCGGCCATGCGCCGTTCGATCAGCGGGCGTTCGCCGGTCAGGTGCACGAACACCGCGTCGGGCGCGGCGGCGCGCAGCCGGTCGCGGTACGCGCGCTTGAGCGCCGACGAGGCCACCACCGCGCCCCGCCCGGCCGGCCGGCCGCTGATCCAGGCGCCGATGGCGTCGAGCCAGGGCCGCCGGTCGGCGTCGTCCAGCGGAATGCCGGCGGACATCTTGGCGACATTGGCCGCCGGGTGGAACGCGTCGCCCTCCACGTACGGGAGGCCGAGCGCGTCCGCGAGCAGCCTGCCCACGGTCGTCTTGCCCGTGCCGGCCACGCCCATCACCACCAGCACGCGCTGGGTGCCGCTCACTTCGTACCTCGCTGTCTTCGTCGACATCGGTTCGTGCGCCCTCACTGAAGCCCATTAAGTAGTACTTATTCAAGAGTCTGACGGCAAAACATCACATCTTTTGTCCATCGAGAGGTCGCCGTACGCTTACGCCATGACCACCGAAGGCCAGGGACTCCACTCCCACGTGCTGGACACCCTCGGCCTCGCGATCACCGCGGGCGAGCACCCGCCGGGCAGCGTCCTGCGCACCGACGAGATCGCGGAGCGCTTCGACGCCTCGCGCACCGTGGTCCGCGAGGTCGTGCGCGTCCTGGAGTCCATGCAACTGGTCGAGTCACGCCGCCGGGTCGGCGTCACCGTGCGCCCCGCCGAGGAGTGGAACGTCTACGACCCGCGCGTCATCCGCTGGCGCCTCGCCGGCGCCGACCGCCCCCGCCAGCTGCGCTCCCTGACCGTGCTGCGCTCCGCGATCGAGCCGGTCGCGGCAGGCCTCGCCGCCGCCCGGGCCACCCCCGGCCAGTGCGCCGCGCTCACCGAGGCCGCCCTCGGCATGGTCAGCACCTCGCGCGGCCACCAGCTCGACGCGTACCTGCGCCACGACATCGACTTCCACCGGATCGTGCTGAACGCCTCCGGCAACGAGATGTTCGCCCGGCTCGGCGACGTCGTCGCCGAGGTCCTGACCGGCCGTACGCAGCACGCGGTGATGTTCCCCGACCCCGACCCGGCCGCCGTCACCCTCCACGTCCAGGTCGCCGAGGCCGTACGGGAGGGCGACGGGGCCCGCGCCGAGTCGCTGACCCGGCAGATCGCGGTGGGCGCCCTGGAGGAACTCGACGTCCTCGCCCCGGCGCCCACCTCCCCCTGACCGACCTCTGGAGCGCGCCTAAAGCGCGTTCCGGCAAACCGGGTTCAACCGCAGCGCGTTCACGACACGTTCCCTACGCCACGGGCGCGTTCTCGAAGCCGGCGAAGTAGGCGGCGGCCATGTCCTCCTCGGCGTGGCCCCCCGCCGAGGCGCGCTGCATGCGGGCTGCCGTGGCCCGGGCCAGGTCGACCGCGACACCCGCCCCGTCCGCCGCCTCCGCGATCAGCGCGGTGTCCTTCGCGGCGCCGTGCACCGTGAAGCTGGGCGCGAAGTCCCGCTCCAGGACGGCCTTCATCTTCGTCTGGAGGTACGGGTTGTCCATAGGGCCGCCGGTCACCGCCTGCGCGAACAGGCCCGGGTCCACCCCCAGCCCCTCCGCCAGTGCGAGGGCCTCGCCGACCGCCGCCGTCAACGTGATCGCGTACCCGACCGTGGTCAGCTTCAGCCGGGTCGCGGCCCCCGCCTCGGCCCCGGCCCACAGCGTCTTGGCGCCCACCGCGTCGAACACCGGGTCCAGCCGCGGATCCGCCGGCCCGGAGGCCAGTACGACCAGCGTCCCCGCCTCGGCGGGCTGGCGGGTGCCCTGCACCGGGGCGTCCACGAACACCAGGCCGTGCTCGCGGGCGAAGCCGGCCAGTTCGTCGAGCGCGACCACGCCGACCGTGCTCATCTGCGCCCACACCTGCCCCGGGCGCAGTCCCGGCACGGCGGCGGCCATCGCCTGCGCCACGGCGGCGCCGTCCGTCAGCATGGTCAGTACCACGTCGGCCCCGGCGACCGCCTCGGCCGGGGTGTCCACGACCACCGCGCCTTCCGCGGCCAGCGGTTCGGCCTTGTCCCGGGTCCGGTTCCACACCCTCAGCCCGAGCCCGGCCCGCAGCAGGTTCCGTGCCATCCCCGAGCCCATGATCCCGGTGCCCAGCAGTGCGACAGTGTTCACGGCGTCACTTCCCTTCCGGATACGTCCAGTCCGTCCAGTCTCGGCGCCGCACCCCGCCCGGCGGGTCATCCCACGCCCGGCGCACCGGGCGCGGCCCGTCGTGACTCTAGCCTTCGGCCGCCGTGGCGCGCGGGGTCGTCTGCTGGACCGCCCAGCCGTTGCCGTCCGGGTCGGAGAAGTAGACGAACGAGCCCCACGGCATGTCCTGGATCTCCGTCACCTCGATGCCCCGGCCGCGCAGGTCCTCGTACGCCTCCTCGATGTCGCTGACGACGACCTGCATGTTGTCCAGCGACCCCGGGGCCATCCGGGTGAGCCCCTTGCCCAGGGCGATCGAGCAGGCCGACCCCGGCGGGGTCAGCTGCACGAAGCGGATGTCCTCGCTCACGGTCACGTCGTGGTCGGCGTGGAATCCGACCCGCTCGTAGAAGGCCTTGGCCCGGTCGACGTCGGTGACGGGGACGGCGACCAGCTCCAGCTTGATGTCCATCGGTGCTCCACGTGCTCCACGGCCGGTGCCCGGCGGCGGCCCGCCGCGCGCGGGCCTCCCGGCATCATGCTCCCGCAGCCGGTACGGCGCCGCCCGGAGCGGCGGTGTCCGCCGCCGCGAACTGGGTCCGGTACAGCTCCTCGTACCGACCGCCCGCGGCCAGCAGCTCCGGGTGCGTACCGCGCTCCACGATCCGGCCGTCCTCGACCACCAGGATCAGGTCGGCCGCCTGCACGGTCGACAGCCGGTGCGCGATCACCACCGCGGTCCGGCCCGCCAGGGCCTCTCCCAGGGCCTCCTGCACCGCCGCCTCCGAGGTGGAGTCCAGGTGCGCCGTCGCCTCGTCCAGGATCACCACCCGCTGCCGGGCCAGCAACAGCCGCGCGATGGTGAGCCGCTGGCGCTCGCCGCCCGAGAGGCGGTAGCCGCGCTCGCCGACCACCGTGTCCAGGCCGTCCGGCAGCGAGGCGACCAGCCCGTCCAGCCGCGAGCGGCGCAGGGCCTCCCAGATCTCCTCCTCGCTCGCCCCCGGCCGGGCCAGCAGCAGATTGGACCGCACCGACTCGTGGAACAGGTGCCCGTCCTGGGTGACCATGCCGAGCGTCTGCCGGATCGAGTCGGCCGTGAGGTCCCGTACGTCCACCCCGCCCAGGCGGACGGCGCCCGCGTCGGCGTCGTACAGCCGCGGCAGCAGCTGCGCGATGGTCGACTTGCCGGCGCCGGACGAGCCGACGAGCGCGACCATCTGCCCGGGCTCGGCTCGGAACGACACCTCGTGCAGGACCTGCGTACCGCCCCGGGCGTCGAGGACCGCGACCTCCTCCAGGGAGGCGAGCGAGACCTTGTCGGGGGAGGGGTAGCCGAAGGAGACCCGGTCGAACTCCACGGCCACCGGCCCCTCCGGCACCCGGCCTGCGTCCGGCTTCTGGGCGATCAGCGGCTTCAGGTCGAGGATCTCGAAGACCCGCTCGAAGCTCACCAGGGCGCTCATCACCTCGACGCGGGCGCCGGCGAGCGAGGTCAGCGGGGCGTACAGCCGGGTCAGCAGCAGGGCGAGGGCGACGACGCTCCCGGCGTCCAGGGTCCCGCGCAGGGCGTAGTACCCGCCGAGGCCGTAGACGAGCGCGAGCGCGAGGGCCGAGACGAGGGTGAGCGCGGTGATGAACGCGGACTGGGCCATCGCCGTACGGATCCCGATGTCCCGTACGCGCGCCGCCCGCGCCGCGAACTCGGCGGACTCGTCGGCGGGCCGCCCGAAGAGCTTGACGAGGGTGGCGCCGGGGGCGGAGAAACGCTCCGTCATCTGCGTGCCCATCGCCGCGTTCAGGGTCGACGCCTCCCGCTGCATGGCGGCCATCCGCGCCCCCGTGCGGCGGGCCGGGAGCACGAACACCGGCAGCAGGACGAGGGCCAGCAGGGTGATCTGCCAGGAGATGCTCAGCATCACTGCGAGCGTCAGCAGCAGGGTCACCGTATTGGCGACCACCCCGGACAGGGTGTTGCTGAACGCCCGCTGGGCGCCGATCACGTCGTTGTTGAGCCGGCTGACGAGCGCGCCGGTGCGGGTCCGGGTGAAGAAGGCGACCGGCATCCGCTGTACGTGGTCGAAGACGGCCGTCCGAAGGTCCAGGATCAGCCCCTCGCCGAGGGTGGCCGACAGCTTGCGGGTGAGCAGCCCGAGCGCCGCCTCCACCACCGCGATCACGGCGATGAGCAGGGCGAGCCGGGTGACCGTACCGCTGTCCTTGCCGTCCACGATGGAGGTGACCACCCGGCTGGCGAGCACCGGGGTGGCGACCGCGAGCAGCGCGGTCACCACGCTGAGCAGCAGGAAGAGGGTGAGCCCGCGGCGGTGCGGGCGGGCGAATGCGGCGACCCGGTGCAGGCTCGCCCGGGAGAGCGGGCGCCGGTCCTGCTGGGCGTTCATCGCGCTGTGCAGCGATGTCCAGGCGGTGACTTCCATGTCCATGCGGGGAACGTTAAGACCTCAACCAAACTTGAGGTCAAGGGATTGGCCGGATCGATACCGAACCCCCGCTCCTGCGAGGGACGTTCAGCATCCTGCGGACTGTCGGTGGGGGGTGCCATCATCGGGGAATGACCCAGGGATCGACGCAGGGATCGACGCAGGGATCGACACAGGAACCAGGGTCCGATCGCTCCGGTCGGACGACCGCCGACACCGCCTTGCGCCTGTTCGAGCAACAGGCGCGGGACACCCCGCGGGGCTACGCCGTCATCGCCGGCGCGGACAGCCTCACCTACGGGCAGCTGGACGTCCGCGCCAACCAGCTGGCGCACCACCTCATGGCCGACGGACTGCCGCCCGGCGCCGTCGTGGCCATCGGGACCGCCCGCCGGACCGAGATCGTCGTCGCCCTCCTGGCCGTCCTCAAGGCCGGCGGGGCCTACGCCGTCATCGACGTCGAGGTACCGCTCACCGGGCAGCGGCAGCTCGCCGCCCTCACTCCGTACGTCCTGCTCACAGACGCCGCGCACCACGCCCGACTGGACGACGGCAGCGGGCTGCGGGTGATCCGCCTCGGCGCGGAGGCGGCCGCGATATCCGGCCGGCCCACCGAAGCGCCGCAGCGCCCCGAGCCGGGTTCGACGGCCGCCGTCCTGTTCACCGGAGCGGCGTCCCCGCGCGCCGTGCCCGTCGGCCACGCCCGGCTGCTCGCCGCCCACGAGGGCTGGGCCAAGGTCATCCGGCCGGTCCCCGAGGACCGCCACCTGATCACCCACGGCCCGGACCTCACCCCGTTCGCCGCCGGCTGGACCCGGGCCCTGTGCTCGGGCGGCGCCCTCGTCGTGCCCGAGCGCACGCCCTGGACGCCCGAGGGGATCCGCCGGGCGGTAGAGAGCGAGCAGGTCAGCGTGGTGCACACCGACCCGGCGGGCGCGGCCCGGCTGCTCATGCACGCCGCCGGGTCCCCCTCCGGACCCGGCGCGGGATCCGCGGCCGGCGCGCGCGGCCGCCGCGCATCCGACCCGGCCCTGCGGTCGTTGCGGCTGGTCACGGTCACCGGCGACCGGCTCTTCCTCGACGAGCAGGACGCTCTGCAGTCCAGGCTCCGGGCCGGCGCCCGGCTGCTCAACGTGTACGGGCTCACCGAGGCGGCCGGCGCCGGCACCTGGTTCGAACTTCCCCAGCTGCCCGGCCCGTTGGACGACCCCGAGCAGCTCTCCCTGATCGGCGCCCCCTTCCCCGGCTGCCGCGCGGACGCCCGCGACGGGGAGCTGCGCCTCACCCCGCCCGACGGCGGTGACGCGATCCCCACCGGCGACCTCGTGGAGCTCCGCCACGACGGGCTGCTGGAGTTCCGCGGCCGGATCCGGGACCGGATCACCACGGCCGACGGCGCGTTCGACCCGCACGCCGTCGAAGCCGTCATCCGGAGCCACCCGGACGTCGGCGCCGCGCTGGTGGCCGAGGTCCCGGAGGGCGGAAGCGGTGCGCGCCGGCTGGTCGCCCACGTGGCACCGCCCGCCGACGCGCAGTCCTGGCCCCCGGCGGTCGACCTGCCCGAGGGCGGGCAGCTCCGCGAACACCTCGCGGGAAAGCTGCCCCGGGCGCAGATACCGCAGGCCGTGATCCGGCTGCGCACCCTGCCCCGCAACCGCGCGGGCCAGGAGAACCGGGAGGCCCTGCCCCAGCCCGTGCTCACGGCGAAGCCCGGCCGGGGCGGCGCCGCGGGGGGCTCCGGAAAGTACACGGCCGCCGGCGCCGGGACCCCCACACCGCTCGGGCTCGTCGGTTGCGGCGTACCGTTCCTGGTCGGCACCGGCCTGCTCTTCTTCGTCCTCTCGAAGATCTTCTGGCCGGGCTCGACCGACCTGAGCGGTGTGCCGGGCCCGTGGGCGTTCCTCTTCTTCGTGCTCTACCTGTTCGAGGGGGCCGCGTTCGCCGCCGGGCTGGTCTTCCTCTTCGGGGGCCGCGCCCTGATGCTGCGCCACGGCCCCGGCCAGAGCCCCGGCTTCACCACGGCCGCGCATCTGGCTGTGGTCTACCTGCTCATCTCCTGGTGGCCGCAGGACAACTTCTACCGGCTCGCGGCCAAGCACGACTGGCCGGTCCAGGCCGCCCTCGTCTACGTCTTCAACATCCCGCTGATGATCGCGGCCGTCGTCATCGCCTTCTACGTCACCCGGAAGCCGCCTTCGCCCTTCGACTTCGAGGAGGCCGACGCCCCCGGGGGCTCCTCCGCCCGCTGATCTTCGGCGAACGCCGCTCCCACGGCGAGCGCCTCCGCCCGTACCAGTGCCTCGGCCGCGTCCAGCACGTCTGTGCTGTGCGCGGCCAGCAGCACGCCCAGCCAGGGCGCCGGGTCGAAGGCGCCCGTCGGGATCGCGGGCAGGAACACCGCCCCGAGCTCCGCGCAGCCCCGCTCCAGCGTCTCGCACAGCTCGTCGAGCGCGGCCCCGGGCAGCCTGGCCCCCAGCCCCACCCGGTCCGCGATCCGTACGAAATGCCCGGCGCCGCGCAGCGCGTCGAGCCGGGCCGCCACCATGAAGGCGATCGACGGCCCGGTGAGCCGCAGGTTCGTCTCCGTCGGCGCCAGCCGCCCCGCCCCGTCGGCGACGAAGTCCACGTCGAACCAGCCGCGGTAGCCGGCGGCGGACAGCTCCCGGCCCACCGCCTCCCCGAACGCGAGCAGCGGTTCCTCCGCCCACGCGGGCACCACCCCGGGCCCCACCGTCGCCCCGCGGTACCCGGCGCCCGCCACGTCCATCACCGCGCCGCCCACCTCGTGCACCCGGCCCGCCTCGTCCACGAACCCGTCGTACGTCAGATCCCGCGGCTCGTCCGGCCCGGCCGGGCCGGACACGTACTCCTCCACCAGCAGGGGCCCGCGCGGGAGGGCGCGCAGCACCGCGCGGGCGCCGCCCGCGGCCCGGACCCGGTCGGGCGTCACCACGGTGGTGCCCGAACCGCCGACACCGTGCTCCGATTTCAGCACCGTGCTCTCGCCCGCCTCCGCCCGGGCGGCCAGCAGCCTGGCCGCGGCCCGCCGGGTGGGGGCCGGCCACTGCCCGGGGAGCAGGATGCGGGGGTGGCCGCCGCCCGCCAGGATCCGCCCGAACAGGCCGTGCGCCGCCGACTTGGACTCGTACCGCAGCTCGCGGGGCCGCCACCGCAGCCCGGCCAGCCGCGCGAAGGCCGCCGTCCGCCCCCACGGTACGAGGGGCAGCCCGGCCGAGGTCAGCCGTCCGGCCAGCGCCGGCCGGGCCCGTACGGCATCCGACAGCCCGGCATCCGACAGCCCGGCATCCGGCGGCAGCCCGGGGCCGCCGTCCGCCAGGCCGTCGTAGACCTCCACCCCCTCCCATTCCAGGAGGCGCCCGACCCGCTCGATCCAGCCCGGCGGCACCGCCCCGGGCAGCACCAGCGCCACCGGCCACGGACTGTAGAACGCCGCCAGGCAGGCGTAGTGGTGCGCGGCCCGCTGCTCGCGGTCCAGGGACGCATCGGCGAACTGGGTGTTGTACTCGGCGACATTGCCCACGTGCACGGCAGGTCCGCCGCCCGTCCAGGCCCGCGCCCAGTCGGCGAGCGGCGCGGGCGCCGCCTCGAACCGCACCAGACCGGCGGGCGGTACGTCCTCGCCACCGGCCGCGCGGGATTCCGGCGAACCCAGCGCGCCCATCGCCCGGTAGAACCCCGCCGCATACGGATCGGCGTCGATCAGCAGCCTGCGGAACCCCAGTTCGGCGGCCCGGCGCAGCGCGTCCCGGTACAGCCGCCGCCCCACGCCCCGTCCGATGGCCTCCGGATCCACGAACAGCAGTCCCAGCCGGGCCACCGGCGGCGCGCCCTCCAGGGAGGCGAGCCCCAGCACCCGGCCGCCGGCCGCGTCCTCTGCCACCACGATCCGGCGGCCCTCCACCTCCCCGGCCGGGATCCGCAGTTCCGGCGCGCACGAGGCCAGGAACGCGGCGTCGTAACCCCAGTACGCCTTGGAACGGAGCACGAGGGCGGTGAGCTCCTCCGCCTCACCGGGCCACGCCGCTCTGAGCTTTACCATTCCCTGACCTCCCCATGGCCTGCCGCGAGACCGTGCGATAGATTCGGCCACCCTGAGCCCCCCTGACGGGAGGTGTCCCGTCATGTACGGCAGGTCCTTCCTACCCCCGCGCAGAACGGCTTCCCAATGAGCGACATCATCAACGGACTTGGCCGCACCAGCGCCTACGGGGCCCTCGGCCTGGTCCTGCTGATCCTCGGCATCGTCCTCGTGGACGTGCTGACGCCCGGGAAGCTCCCGAAGCAGATCTGGGAGGAGCGCAACCGGAACGCGGCCGTCATGCTGAGCTCCGCGCTCCTGGGCGTCGCCGGGATCGTCTTCACCTCGATCTGGACCACGTACGACGACTTCGGCAAGGGACTGCTGTCCACCGCCGCGTTCGGGCTGCTCGGCCTGGTCCTGATGGGCCTCGCCTTCCTGGTGCTGGACTGGGTGACCCCCGGCAAGCTCGGCGCGATCGTCGTCGACCCGGAGCCGCACCCGGCGGTCTGGGTCACGGCCTCCTGCAACCTGGCGGTGGCCGCCATCGTCGCCGCCTCGATCGCCTGACCCGCCCGCCCGTCGCGCGCTGCGACCGGTGCTACGCCAGACCCAGCGCGAACACCGCGAACCCGGCCGCCAGCACCCCCGCGAGCGTGCGCCGCACCGCCGTCGCCCCCCTCCACGGCTCCTCGAACCGGCGGGCGTACCGGGCGATGCCCACCAGCAGCACCGCGAACACGGGCATCCACGCCAGCCGCGCCGCGATCCAGACCGGACTGTCCGGCGCCGTCGTCAGACCCGTCAGCCCGCCCGCGAACGAACCGGGCACGGCCGCCGCCAGCATGGCCGTCTGGTGCCAGCACAGGATCGTCATCGCGCACAGGTTGATCACGACCACCGGGGCCCACAGCGCCGGCCGGGCGAGCAGCTTCGCCAGCCGGTCGCGCAGCAGCATCGCCGCCCCCGACTGCGCCGCGGCCAGGGCCAGCACCAGCAGCGACGGCGGGTGCGAATTGGTCCGCGCCTCGCCCGGTACGCCCACCATCGACGCCGGGTAGTGGAACACCGCCAGCAGCGCCGCGAACAGTACGGTCCCGCCCGCCAGCAGCAGCCAGGCCCCGCGCCGCCCGATCCGCCCCTCACCCCAGGAGACGCCCAGCTGGTACGCGAACAGCCAGCCCGGCAGGATGTTCACCACCGCCAGCCAGGACGGCACGGAGTCGGCGAGCGGCCCGTACCGAAGGAAGTCCACCACCGCGACCGAGGCGAGCAGCGGGGCCGCAGCCCAGCCGCCGAGCCGGTGCGCCGCACGTACGCAGTACGGGGTCAGTGCGGTGACCACCACGTACACCCCGACGAACCACAGCGGCTGGATGACCAGCGTGGCCCCCGTCCGCAGCGTGGCCTCCGGCACCCCCGCCGCGTAGAGCACCGGCGCGGCCAGCGCCCACACCGCCGTGACCCCGAGAACCGGCCGCCCCAGCCGGGCGATCCGGCCCTTCAGCCAGGCCCCGGCGGACCCGGTGCGACGGTGGTACGAGAGCACCGAGGCGTAGCCGCCGACGAGGAAGAAGATGCCGAGCATCTGGAGCACCCAGCTGGCGGGGGCCAGAGCGCCGAACGCGGAGAGCGGGCTGGCGTTGTGCAGGCCGCCCTCCGCGTCGCGGGTCAATCCGCCGAGCAGCCAGTGCCCGGTCGGCACGGCCAGCAGGGCGAGGGCGCGCAGCCCGTCGACGGCCCGGTCGCGGTGGGCGGGGGTCTGCCGCTCGATCCGGTCGGCGGCCTTCCCGAGCCGGGTCAGCGTGCTCATCGGACCTCTCCCTTCGCGATCGCGGCGAAGGCCGCCAGGGACTGGGTGCCGGGTACGAGGTAGCCGGTGTGGCCGTGCACGTCGGCGGCCGGCACCTTGCGGGCGCCGAAGGCGGCGGAGGTCGGGTCGGCGCCGTGGCCGATCCCCGCGAACTCCACGTTCGGCACGTCGCCGATCCAGTCGGAGGGTCCCCGGGCCGCCCAGACACGGGCGCGGGTGTGCAGGTCGGCTGCGGTGTCGGCGCGCATGCCGGGGGAGCCGAACACGACGATGTCGCCGGCGTCCGTACGCCCGGCCGCGAGGCCCCCGACCACCGAGCCGTAGCTGTGGCAGAACAGCACCGGGTCGGGTGCGCCGACCGCGTCGAGCCCCGCCGTGAACCGGACCAGCCGGTCCGCGCCCGCCTCGGCGAGCCGCCCGGAGGCCGCGTCCAGACCGACCCCGACGGGAGTGGTGTAGCCGGTCCAGGCCACCACCGCGGTGTCCGCGCCGGCCGCGGCGCGCAGCGACCGGGCCATCCCGGCGGGCCCGGTGTTCGGCGCGCGCTTCGCGTCGTACGTGGTGGCGTCGCTGTCCGAGCCCGGCACGATCACCGAGACGTGCGCGGCCCGCCCCAGATCCCCGAACACCTCGACGACCTGGCCGCGCCCGCGCGGATCGAAGGCGAGGATCTGCCGCCCCGGCGAGGCGAGCGAGGCGTAGCGCGCCTCGCCGGTCGCGAGGACGGCCAGCCGGTTGGCCTCGTACCTGAGGGTGAGGGGGGCACCGTCGAGGTTGCCCACCACCAGCGGGTGGTGGCGTACGAGCTCCCGGCGCCCGGCGTCGTCCAGCCCGGCGAAGAACCGGGCCACGTCGTGCGGCGAGGCGCTCGCCGGGTCGGGCAGCGACCGGCCGGACGCGGTGTCGGCCCGCCAGGCGGCGGTGCCGGGCGGCGGTGCGGTGACCGCCTGCTGGCTGTCGCCCGAGGCCCAGCCCGCGGTCCCCCCGACCACGGCCACGGCCAGTGCGGCGGTGGCCAGGGTCCTTCCGAAGCGGCGCATGCCCCTTCTCCTCTCCTCGCGATGAGGAGGAAGGTAGGAAGAAGGTGTCCCGCCGGACGTCGGACCGTGGAGCCAAGTCGGATGTCATACCCCGGTAGGGGGTGGAGGAGAACTCAGTCCGAGTCGCCCGGCCGCACCAGCCCCGCCTCGTACGCGAAGATCACCGCCTGGGCCCGGTCCCGCAGGTCCAGCTTGGCCAGCACCCGCCCGATGTGCGTCTTCACCGTCTGCTCGGCCAGCACCAGGTGCCCGGCGATCTCCTGGTTCGACAGCCCGCGCGCGATCAGCTCCAGTACCTCGGTCTCCCGCGGGGTCAGCCCCTTCAGCCGCAGCGACGGGTCCTTGCGCGGGGCCGGCCGCTGCTGGACGAAGTCCGCGATCAGCCGCCGGGTGACCGAGGGCGCGAGCAGCGCCTCGCCCGACGCGACCACCCGGACCGCCGCGATCAGATCGGCCGGCGGGGCGTCCTTCAGCAGGAACCCCGAGGCGCCCGCGCGCAGCGCCTCGTACACGTAGTCGTCGATGTCGAAGGTGGTCAGCATCAGCACCTTCGGCCGGTGGACCACCCCCGGCGGCGGGCTGAGCAGTTCCCGGGCCGCCGTCAGCCCGTCCATCTCCGGCATGCGCACGTCCATCAGCACCACGTCGGGATGCGCGGTGCGCGAGACCTGCACCCCCTGCCGCCCGTCGGGGGCCTCGCCCACCACGTCGATGTCGGCCTGCGCCGACAGCAGGGCGGCGAACCCCGCCCGCACCATGGCCTGGTCGTCGACGATGATCACACGGATGGTCAACTGGCGTCCTCGGTCGGGTCGTTCATAGGTTCCTTCAGGGGCAGGCGGGCCGCGACCCGGAAGCCGCCGTCGGGCAGCGGCCCGGTGTCCAGCGTCCCGCCCGTCAACCGTACGCGCTCCTGCATGCCGACCAGACCGTGTCCCGTGCCCGAACTGCCCAGCTCCACCACGGCGTCCCGGGCCGCCGGGCCGTTCACCACGAGCACGAGGACCTCCTCGGCGTCGTGCGTCACCGAGACCCGGGTCCCGGCACCCGGAGCGTGCCGCACCACGTTCGCCAGGGCCTCCTGCACGATCCGGTACGCCGACAGGTCCACGGCCGGCGGCGCCGCCCGCTCCGCCCCCGCCGCGAGCGACAACTCCACCGGCTGCCCGGCCCGTACGGTCGCCTCCACCAGCTGCTGGATCCGGCCGATCCCCGGCTGCGGGGCCGGCGCACCCGCACCGTCAGGCGTTCCGTCCCCGCCGTTCGCCCGGTCGCTGCGCAGCACCGTCAGCAGCCGCCGCATCTCGCCCAGCGACTCGCGCGCACTGGCCGCGATCGCCGCGAACTCCTCCTGCACCGGCTCCGGCATGCCGGGCAGCCGGTACGGCGCGGAGTCCGCCTGCACGGTGATCACCGACATGTGGTGGGCCACCACGTCGTGCAGCTCCCGGGCGATCCGCGCCCGTTCCTCCAGCAGGGTCCGCCGGGCCCGCTCGGCCTCGCTGATGCTCTCCTGCTCGGCGATCCGCTGCTGCGCGTCGCCGAACCCGCGCAGCGCCCCCGTCACGGCGAGGAAGCTCCCGCTCAGCACGGAGAGCAGCGCGACCGTGGTGATCACCCCGTCGGGCGCGAAGAAGCCGAGCACCACCCCGACGGCGCCCGTCACCAGCCACACCCCGATCAGCGTCCGGATCGACTCGCGCAGCCCCAGGCACACCATCAGCACCAGGTAGCCGACGATGCACATCGGGGTCCACGGCCAGGCGTGCCCGGCCACCTTGTCGGCGTGCGTCAGCACCACCGCCCCGGCCGTGTCCGCGACCAGGATCAGCGCCCACGCGGGCAGCGGCCGCGTCACCGCCAGCAGCAGCGGCACGGTCTGGGCCACGCCCAGCGCCCCCGCCCAGCCGCCGCCCGCCTTGTAGTCGTTGGTCAGCACGGCGATGGTCGCCGGCAGCAGCGCCACCACGAAGACGCCGACGACCACGTACGGCAGCATCCGCTGCCAGGCCTTCGGCGCCTGCGCGAACAGCGGCTCCGCCGCCCGGGCCGGCGTGCGCAGCACCACCGTGAACCGCATCGGCGCCGGGGACCCCTTCGCGGGGGCCGGCGTACGGGGGCGGGCTTCGTCGCGATCGCTCATGATCGGCCAGCCTATGCTCCACAGGAGCTCCAGGAAGGCAGGAGTACGCTGCTCACGGTCGATCACGGGGTCACAGGGGAGCCGGTACGCATGGGCACGGCAGCAGCACTAGAGAAGCTCGTACCGGTGCTGCTGGCCTTCGGCGGAGGTGTACTGCTCGCCCGCCGCAAGACCGTCCCGGCCGAGGCCTCCAAGGCCTTCGCCGACTACGCCTTCCTCTTCGCCGTCCCCTGCTACCTCTTCGGCAACATCTACGGCAGCGACCTCGGTGCCCTGTTCAACTGGCACGCGATCGGCGCCTACGCCGCGGCCGCCGCCCTCGCCGTACTCGTCATAGCCTTCGCCTCGGGCGCCCGCGGCATACGGGATCCCCGCGACGTGGCGCTGCGCGTGATGGCCGGAGTCCAGGTGAACACCGCCTACTTCGCCGTCCCCGTGTTCATCACCTTCTTCGGGACGGCCGCACCGATCTTCCCCGTCCTGCTCTTCCAGGTCTGCGTGCTCTCCCTCGTCGTCATCTCCATCATGGAGCTGGGCCGCGCCGGCCCCGCCTCGGGCGGTCCCGGGCAGCGGCTCTCGCGGGCCGTCGGCGCCTCGCTCGCCACCCCGGTGGTCCTGGCCTGCAACGCCGGGATCGTGCTCAACCTCCTCTCGGTGCACCTCCCGAAGGTGGTCCTGGACGGGGCTTCCTTCGTCGGCGACAGCGCCTCGCCGATCGCCCTGTTCGCCCTCGGCCTGCACCTCGGTGGCGTGGGGCTGGACGTCCGGGGCACCTCCCGCGAGGAGATGGCCCTCATCGCCTTCAAGTGCCTGGCCTTCCCGCTGCTGGCCTGGACGGTGTGCGGGGTGCTGTTCGGCGTACGGGGGGAGTGGCTGACGTACCTCGTCCTGATCGCCGCGATGCCCACCCCGCAGAACCTGTTCGTCTTCGCCCAGCGCTACGACGTGGGCGTGGACCTCTCCGCCTCACTGGTGATCAAGAGTTCGATGGTCTCCCTGCTGCTGCTCCCGCTCTGGCTGCAGACGGTGGCGGGCTGACGGAGCCGAAGACGGAGCCGAACCGGCGGCCCGCCGCTCGTTCCCCGCGGGGGCTTCGGTCGTTGACCCGGCATGGAGCTGCTGCCGACCATCGCGGCGCCGGGCGTCGGTGAACGGGCCGACGCCGCGGCCGATGCCGCCTGCCACCTCTACGACGCCGTCGCCCCCTGGAGCTCCGCCGAGCCCGGCGGGTGGAGCCGTACGGCGGCCGAGGACGCCGCCGAGACCATCGAGACCACCGCGCACGCGCTCGCGTACGCCCATCCGCGCGCCGAGGTCCTCCTGGCCCCGGTCCACGCCGCCCTCGCCGACCTGCGCCGCCAGCTCGGGCTGCCGCCCGCCGACCAGCTGTCCGCCGACGGGACCCCGGCGAGCCCGCGCACGGTGGGCAACCCCCGGCGCACCCGCTGGGTGCGGGTGCTCACGCCGCCTTCGCCCCGGCAACAGCCTGCTCGTACAACTTCTTGACCTCCGGACCGAAGTACGAGCTGTACGAGGTGTCGGCGGTGTCCCCGCCCGTCTTCCAGCCGCCGATGACCCCGACGACGTCCCCGGTCTCGGTCACCTTGTCGTAGTTCCTCAGGAAGGGGCCGCCGCTGGTCCCGCCCGGGTATCCGGTGCAGTCGATCCGCAGGAACGATCCGGGGATCCCCGGATCGCTGCTGGTGAACTTGGTCGTACGGTTCACGCACAGCCGCGGGCGCGCGGCCGATGCCGGATAGCCGATCAGCGACACCTTCGCGTGCTCGTAACCGGCGCCGGTGACCAGGCGGTTGCCGCCGACCACGTCCTCGACGGGGAACCCGTCGGCGTCCGGCCCGACCTGCGCGAAGGCCACGTCGAGAGTCGCTCCCTTGTCGGCGCCCAGGCTCTTGTAGCGGGGATCGATCCAGACCTTGGACTTTCCGTCGGCGGCCCGCAGCACCGGGAACATCCCGTACGGCTGCGGGTTGTCCGCCGTGTACAGCGGTACGAAGGCCACCTGGCGGGCGTCGGTGCCGAGCAGGCAGTGCGCCGCGCTGAGCACCATGTCGCGGCCGGGGGAGGCGACCACGCTCGCGGTGCAGAAGTACGCGCCGCCGCCCTTCATCACGAACATCCGGCCGACGACCGGGATCCCGTCGAAGTCCTGCCCGGTGCCGGGGTCCGTGGCCGCGGCCGCCGACGCGGGGGTCATGGGCGCCGCGGACGCCATCCGGTCGGCCGTCCAGAAGGTCTCCGCCTCGCGGGCGGACCACCGGCCGGGCGGCGGCAGAGCGCTCCCGGCCTCGGCCACCGGCAGCGGTCCGGCGGGCAGCAGCAGGGCGGCCGTCGCCGCCGCCACGGTCAACGTACGTCGCATGTCGAGCTCCTCTAGATGGCCTGCGGGAAGCGGAACAGCCGGTCCGGGTCGTAGGCGCGCCGGACCTCTTCGAGGCGGGCGAGGTTCGGCCCGTAGTACGCCTCGCGCCAGGCGGGCAGTTTCGGATCGATGTAGTTCTGGTACGCGCGGCCGCTCGCCCAGGGGCGCAGGTCCTGCCACAGCCCGTCGAGCCAGCCCTGGTGCGCGGCCACCTGCGCGGATGTCGCGGATGCGGGCCAGTAGGCGAGGTACTGCGTGAGGAAGGCGCTGTCGCGGTGCACGAACGCGGTGTCGGCCGCCGCCGGCCGGTTCACCGCCCCGCCGCATTCGCCGCTGAACTGGACGACTCCGAGCCCGCCGGCCGGCACGGTCCGCCCGTAGCGCCGTACGGCGGCCAGCACCGCGGCGACGCCCGCGTCGGGCAGCCCGGCGGCGCCCCAGAAGTCGCAGCGCCCGCCGTAGGAGTCCCGGCCGATCAGCCCCTCGGGGGTGCGGCCGGGCAGGGTGCCGGGCAGATGGCACTGCGCGGCGCTCCGCTCCAGGCACCCCGACATGGCCCGCAGGGTCTCCTCGTAGGTGCGTACGACGCTCCAGCTGTCCCGGAGCGGCCTGCCGACCAGGTCGGACAGGCGGGTCAGCTGCCGGTCCAGCTCGGCGCGCCCGTCGAAGCACAGGACGCGCACGGCGGGGGCCGGGGCCGGGCCGGCTTCGATCAGGAACTCGACCTGGCTCCAGAAGGGGTCGGGGAGGGCGGCCAGCCAGCGCTGCCAGCCGCGCAGCAGGGCGGCGGAGTCGGCTTCTGGCCAGTGGAGTTCGGCGTAGGCGCAGTCGGTGGCGGGGTGGGTGCGGAAGCGGAACTCGGTGACCACGCCGAAGTTGCCGCCCCCGCCGCCGCGCAGCGCCCAGAACAGCCCCGGGTCACGGGTGGCGTCGACCTCGCGCACGACGGCGTCCGGGGTCACGACGGTGGCGCCGGTGAGGGCGTCGGAGGTGGTTCCGTGGGCGCGCGAGGCGAGGCCGAGGCCGCCGCCCAGGGTGAGTCCGGCGATCCCGACGGTGGGGCACAGGCCGGTCGGTACGGCGAGGCCCTGCGCGGCGAGGGTCCGGTTGACGCCGCCGAGCCGGGCTCCGGCGCCGATCCGCACGCCGGCCGCCCCTTCGACGGCGAGTCCGGCCATGGCGCCGACGTCGACGACGAGCCCGCCGGCGCAGGTGGACCAGCCGGCGTAGCTGTGGCCGCCGCCGCGCGGTACGACGGGGACGGCGGAGCGGCGGGCGAAGTCCAGGCAGACGGCCACGTCGGCGGCGTGCGCGGGGTAGGCCACCGCGCCCGGCGCGACCGTGTCGTAGCGGGGCTGGAACAGCTGCCGGGCCTCCGGGTAGTCGGGGTCGCCCGACAGCACCACCCGCCCGTCGATCCCGCGGGCGAGCGCCGCCCAGTCGGGGCCCCGGGCGGGCGCCGCCGCGACGGCGAAGGCGGCCAGCACGGCCGCGGGAGCGCTGCCCAGCAACTGGCGGCGGTGGAGGCTCATCCCTCCTTCCTGCCATCGCCCGGCCCGATCGCGGCGAAGGCGGGCCCAGGGGGACGACGCTGCCCCCCGAACGGCCCACGCCCCGCCCGGCGAAGCCGCCCACCCCGCGGAAACCCGACCCTCGGGGGGTGCCCGACCAGGCGCGTGGCGGGAGGCGTAAGGGTATCGTTCGAACCCCTGGGCTGCGACGGGGGCGTGAGGTGAGTACGGTCTGCCCATGCAGATCGACGGAGCCGGCAGGCAACAGCGGGGGCATGTTCTTCTCATAGCGGGCGACGCCGCCGTACGGCGGCGGGCCGTTCAGGTCGCGCCCAGTGCGAATCTGGCCGCGCTCGGAGTGCTGCCCGCGTCCGTGCTGCTGAACAGCCACGTCCCCAGTGACACCACGTACCTCGACGGGGCCCGGGATCCCAACACCGTACTGATGCGGCTGCGCGCCGCCGCGGCGACCCCGGGGCCGCTGCTCGTCTACCTCTCCGGCCGGCTCACGCTCGACCGCCGCGGGCACGGCCTGCACCTCGCGCTCGCGGGAACCACGGCCTCCACCGTCCGCTACACGGCCCTGCCGTGGGACTGGCTGGGGACCGAGCTCGCGGCCCGTCCCACCGGCCCGACCACGGTGGTGCTCGACCTCGTCGCGGACAAGTCCGCCTGGCCGGTGCTCCAGGAGTACGGGAGCCTGCCCGCCTCACCCTCCGCCGAGGTGTACGGGGTGGTCGTCCCGCCCGCCTTCGCCGGCGGGTCGCAGCAGGTGAGCGCGTACACCCGGCACTGGATCGACCAGCTGCGCCGCAGCCCCACCCGCCCCGCCAACCTGCAGCTGCACGCCTTCGCCGTCGGAGCAGCCGCCCTGCCGCCCGGCACCCTCGTCCTGCCCGCCACGCGCGAACTCAGCGCGTCCGCCGCCCAGCAGGCGCCGCAGGAGCAGGTTCCCGACCCGCGGCCGCACATCCACGCCCTCGCCTCCGGCGGCCGGCACCAGGAGGCCGCCACCCTCGCCCAGGCATGGGAGCAGCACGTTCTCCAGACCCACGGGTACACCTCGCCCGAGGCCACCCACTGGGCCGAGATCCGCGCCGACCTCGCCCGCATGGCCGGAAACTACCGCTCCGCGACCCAGCTCTGGATCAACGCCGGGCACACCCGCCTGGAGCACCAGCCGCCGGACGCCCCCGAGGTCCTCGCGGCCGCGGCGGGCGCCCTGTACTGCTGGACCCAGCTCAAGGACCAGGCGGCGGCCCGCGACTCCGGCCCCGAACTCGTCCGCCTGCTGCGCGCCCTGCCGAGCCTCGAACCGAGGCTCCTGCGGCTGACCCAGCAGCGGCTGGAGGTGCTGGAGGGCAGCCCCGCCGGCCGGACTTCCTAGAGCCGCTTGCGGGCCAGGAGGAAGGCCTGGGGGGATTTCTCCTGGCCCGTGGGCCGGCGCACCAGGCGGGCCACTTCCTCCAGGCCCGCCCCGGCGAGCAGGTCGGCGATCAGCTCCGGCGGGGTCCAGTACACGTCCAGCTCGACGGGGTGCCCGTACGCGTGCTCCAGCCGGATCTTCTCCTCGCCCGCCTTGAACGCGATCAGCACATGGCCGCCCGGCGCCAGCACGCGGGCGAACTCCGCGAACAGCGGCGGCAGTTCCGTCGGCGGGGTGTGCACCGTCGAGTACCAGGCCAGAACCCCGCCGAGCACCCCGTCCGCCACGTCCAGCGCCGCCATCGATCCCACCTCGAAGCGCAGCCCCGGATACGTCCGCCGGGCCACCGCGACCATCGCCGGGGACAGGTCGACGCCGAAGGCCCGTACGCCGAGCCCGTCCAGATGGGCCGTCACGCGCCCCGGGCCGCAGCCCAGGTCCGCGACGGCCCGGGCCGCGCCGCCCTCGTCGCCGCGCACGCACTCGGCGAAGGCCGCCAGCATGGCCCGGTCCAGCGGCCTGTTCGCCAGCTCCGTGCCGAGGAGCCGGGCGTAGTCGACGGCGACGGCGTCGTACGACGCCCGTACGGAGTTCAGGTCCGAGGTCTCCTTCATGCCCTGTGACACTAGACTGCCCGCCCCCGCCCGTCGGTCCTGGCCAGCGGATTGTCCAGCTCCGCCCATTGGTCGCCCGGGACTCCGGGGCTCAACCGCATCAGCGTCAGGGCCTTGGTCGGCAGCGGCGCCGTCAGCAGGGCCTCGGTGTCGGCGGTGGCCGGGAGCCCGGCGGCCTCGCCCAGCACCTCGCCGAAGGCCGCCGCCGAGCCCGCCGTGGCCCCCAGCGTCCCGGTCAGCAGGGAGCCGAACAGCTTGCGCCGCAGCAGGGTCACGTCATCGGTGACCAGCCGGCCCGAGAGCGGCGGCACCGGCAGGCCGTGCCGGGCGAGCCGCTCCGGGCTGATCCGGATGTCGGCGAGATCGCGGTAGACCAGCCGCAGCGGGGCCCCCGTCGCGGACAGCACGACGAGCAGGTTCTGGCCGTGGGCCTCCAGCGCCACCCCGAGGTCCAGCACCCGCAGGCACACCGAGAGCGCGAGGCGGGCGAACTCGGCCCGCCAGGCCGCCGAACGCGAGAACGGCGCCCCGCCCAGGGCCGCCACCGGTACGACCCGCTCGCCCGCCGCCGCGTCCGCGTACACCTCGGGCGGCTCGCGCAGCACCGCCGCCAGGTCGGGGCTGTGCGCGGTCGCGGCGCCCAGGGTGCGGGTGATGTGCAACTGCCCGTCGAGCCGCTCCGACAGGGCCTGGGCGAAGGCGGAGACCGCGGCGGCCGTCTCGATGGAGTACTCCGAGATGTCCCGCACGGAGGAGGTCAGCCGGGTGCTCAGCGCCGTCTTGACGTGTGCGCCGCCCGCCGCGGGGGCGAGGGTGCGCAGGGCCATCAAGGGATGCGCCGCGAAGCCGGGGCGCAGCACCCCGGCCGCCCCCCGGCCTGTCTGTTTCAGGACGTGTTCCGCCTGCCACGGGTGCACCGGCAGCAGGAGCCGGCCACCGTCGCGCAGCCCGGCCGGCCACGCGCCCGTGACCAGGCACTCCTCGGCCCGTACGACGACCAGCCCGAGCTCGACCAGCGGCCGGTGCTCCGGCGCGTACGCCAGCTGCTCGGCCACCGAGAATCCGGGACGGGAGCGGCAGTTGGGGTGGTACGGATGGCCGTCGACCACCCGCTGCTCCCATTCCCAGGCGGCCTGCGGAGCCGCCTCCCGCGCGGTCGGCTGTCCGGCCCGGGACAGCGCGAGCGAGGCCGTGCTGTCGTCCAGCTCGGCGGCGAAGGCGTCCCCGTGCGGCACCCCCAGCGCCGCCACGAGCCGCCCGGCCTGCTGGTACGGGACGCCGTCGAGCAGCACCTCGTGGACGTACGGGTCGGTCGCGTACGGGTCCGGCGGCGGGCCCTCCAGCCGGCTGCCGCCGGACAGCCGGAGCGTCAGGCCGCCGGGCCCGCGCTCGCGGCGCTCCACCCACGGCAGAGGCTCGAAGGCCAGCGCCCGCCACAGCCGGGTCAGTACGGCGGCCCGGGCGCCGCCGAGCGCGGCGCCGTAAGCGGAACCGAGGGCTGGGCGCACTTCGGCCAGTTCGGCGGACACGGCCTCTTCGGCCGGGGAGGCGGGGAGGTTCATGCTGGGGTGCAGGGCCCTGTTCCTCTCACGGGTCTCTCACGGGTGACGTGATGATCACGTCATCATCGCGGATACTGAAGATCACGGCCGGAGGTACGCCCCGCGACCCCGGCACCTGGGATGGACCGAATGGAATCCGTGGACCTCAACGCCGCAGCCGACGCGTACGCCACCACCCCCCTGCTGAACTGCCTGCTGAGGGAAGCGGCCGATCCCGCCGAGGAGCACTCCGCCGCGCCGCACGACGGCTGGTCGGTCCACCGGCTGCGCGGCAGCGGCCGGCTCCTGCGCGTACGGGGCCCGCGCCGGCCGCTGCGCCCCGAGCTGCGCACGGCGGCCGGCTGGCGTCCGCTCAGCCACACCGATCTGGTCAAACTGACCGCCGACGAACTGCACCGGTACACGGGCGTCCCGAACGACGAGCTCCCGGTCGAGATCGCCGACAGCCGCGAGGCCGTCGCCGCGCTGCTGGCCGCCCGCGCCGCGGCCGCGCCCCCGCAGGACCCGTACGTCCTCTCCGAGCAGTCCCTGGTCATGGGACACCCGTACCACCCCGCCCCCAAGGCGCGGGGCGGCGCGCCCGCCGCGAGCTGGCTGCCGTACGCGCCGGAGGCGTACGCCCGCCACCCGCTGGTCTTCCTGGGGCTGCGCGAGGACCAGGTGGCCGAGGAGGGCGGGCCGGGCGCCGCCGACGCGATCGACGCGCTGGCCGGGCTGCTCGACGGGCCGCGCCCGCCCGCCGGATACCGGCTGCTGCCCACGCATCCCTGGCAGCTGGAGCTGGTCGGAGGCTCGGCGGCCCTGCGCACGGCGTTCGCCGACGGGCGACTGCTGCGCCTGGGCCCGGGCCGCCGGACGGTCCGGCCGACGGCATCGATCCGCACGGTGTACGTGCCGGGTGGAGCGGACCTCTTCGTGAAGTTCAGCCTGGACGTCCGGATCACCAACGACGTGCGCCGGCTGTGGCGGCACGACATGCTGAAACTGCGCCGTACGGACGCCGCGGTCGGAGCCGGATTCGCCGATCTGCGGCGCCGCGGGTCGAACGCGGTCTGGCTCGCCGACCGCGGCTACCGGACCGCGTCCTTCGCCTTCGAGGAACTCGCCGTGCTGGTCCGCGACGGACTCCACGCGCAGCTGGAGCCGGGGGCCACGCCGCTCGCGTCCGCCGCGCTCGCGGAGGGGTACGCCGGCAGTCCGCTGGCCGCGACGACCGATCCGGCCGGCTGGTGGCGGGCGTACCTGCGTCATGTCGTGCCGCCCGTACTGGACTTGTTCGCCCGGCACGGTGTCGTACTGGAGGCGCACCTGCAGAACACCCTCGTGGCGGTCGACGCACAGGGCGTCCCGGTGCAGGCCCTGTTCCGGGATGCGGAGGGGGTGAAGCTGCTGCCGGAGACGGAGCGCGCGGCCGCCTGGCAGCGGCTGGTCTACTGCCTGGTCGTCAACCACCTCACGGAGGTGGCGGGAGCCCTCGCCGAGGCGCATCCGGACACGGCCGCCGTGGTGTGGCCGGCGGTGCGCGAGGAGTTCCTGCGCTACGACGCGGAGCACGGCCTGCCCGAGGTCGCGGAACTCCTCTCGGCCCCCTCCCTCCCGGCCAAAACGAATCTGCTGCTCCGCTGGACCCGCGCGGACGGCGCGGCCGCGCGCTACATCCCCCTCCCGAACCCCCTGCTGCTCTAGGCAACACCCCAGGGCGGATATGCGTCGGAGGGAGCGGTAACCGGCCAAGGTGGGGCGGGATCGGGGCAGCTCTCACCGAAAGGTATAGACCAATGCTAGGTTGCGTACCGCGCAGTCCTTGACCACCCGTCAGAGGAGAAGCCATGCCCTCCCTTACGCGGGACGGCGGCCCGGCCGCCGCCACGCCCAAGTACCAGCGGATCGCCGCAGCGCTTCGGCGCGAGCTGGAGCGCGCCGCGCACACCCCCGGCGGCAGACTGCCCTCCGAGCGCACCCTGGCCGCCCAGTACCGGGTCAACCGGCAGACCGTCCGGGCCGCCCTCCAACACCTGCGGGAGGACGGCCTGATCGTCACCGAGCGCCGCGGGACCCGGTCCGCGGCCGTCGAGACAGCGGAGGGCGCCTCCCCCGCGCGCCCGGCCGTCGTGCACGACCAGAGCCGGCTGACCCTGGTCAGCGTGCCGCCCTCGCTCGCCGAGCTGCTCGGCATGCGCGGCGGGGACCGGACCCTGGTCCACCACCGACGCGAGCGCGGCCCGTCGGGGGAGACCCTCCGGGACGCGGTCACGTACGTCTGCCCGGGCGCGGTCGCCGGGGATCCCGAACTCGCCCGCTACCGCGACCGCCCGGAGGCGGTGGTCCGGGACGAGGACCTCGGGCCCCTGCACCGGTGGCTCGAACGGGCCGCAGAGCGGGGGCGGGTCGCCGAGACCCTCACGATGACGCGGAGCAGCCGGCCGGCGGCCGCCGTCCCCGTGTGCGGCCTGACCGTACGCCGCACGCTGTACGACGACTGCGGCCGGCTGCTCGCCGTCACCGACCTCGCCTTCCCCACCTGGAACCGGCTGACCTTCCACCGGGACCACGCGGTGGCCGGATTCCGCGTCACCTGAGGCCGGATCCCTGAGGCCGGATCCCTGAGGCCGGATCCCTGAGGCCGGATCCCTGAGACCGGACCCTCAGAAGCGCAGGGCCCATGCGTCGATGTAGCCCGTGTAGCCCGCGAAGGCGTCGTACACCCGCAGTTTCCACACGCCGTTGGCGGTCTGCGACGAGGCGTCGATCGCGTACACGCCTCGCAGGTCGGCCTCGCCCCAGCCGGTGTAGCTGTCCTTGATCTGATACACCGTGCCGTCGGGCGCGACCACGTCGACCTGGAGGGTGCCGGAGTCGGGGTGCCTGATGTCGAGCTCCACGTCCAGCTGCGCGGGCGCGTGCCCGGGGATCCCGCTGACCGTGACCGGGGATTCGATCGGCTCCAGGTCCTCGACCGGGTGGTCCGAGGTGTTCGCGAAGCGCGGCCCGGGCACCCGGTTCGGCGCCGTACCCACGTACAGGAGCCGGTCGGGCGAGCCCGGTCCGGCGTCGACCATCGAGCCGGTCGTGGCCGCCGCGGTCAGGGCGCCCGCCACCTGGGCGGGCGTGGCCGTACGGTGGTCGGCGAGGTAGAGCGCGGCCGCACCCGCCACGTGCGGGGAGGCCATCGAGGTGCCGGACATGGTGGTGCTCCGGTCGTCCCCCCAGAAGACCGCCGAGGTGATCGAGTCGCCCGGGGCGAACAGGTCCACCAGGGGGCCGTAGTCGGAGTACGAGGCACGCGCGTCGCGGTCGTTGGCCGCCCCGACCGTGAGCGCCGCGGGCACCCGGGCGGGGGAGTGGGTGGAGGCGACCGTGCTCTGGTTGCCCGCCGCCACCGCGTAAGTGATGCCGGAGGCGATGGAGTTCCGTACGGCGGCGTCCAGCACGTCGTCGGGGTCGCCGCCCAGGCTCATGTTGGCCACGGCGGGCTTCACGGCGTTGCGGGTGACCCAGTCGATCCCGGCGACCACCTGCTCCGTGGTGCCCTCGCCCGACCGGTCGAGCACCCGGACGGAGACGAGCTTCGCCTTCTTCGCGACGCCGTACGTCGTGCCCCCGAGGGTCCCGGCGACGTGCGTGCCGTGCCCGTGCAGGTCGTCGGCCTCGTAGTCCTCGTCGATGGCGTCGTACCCGTACGAGGCGCGCCCGCCGAAGTCCTGGTGGCTGATGTTGACGCCGGTGTCGATGACGTACGCGGTCACACCCTGCCCGGCCGAATCGGGATACGTGTAGCTCGCGTCGAGCGGGAGCCTGCGCCGGTCGATCCGGTCGACGCCCCAGGAGGGCGGTTCCGGCTGGGTGGCATCGAGCCGCAGTTTCCGGTTCTGCGCGACCTCGGCGACGGCGGGGTCCGCGGCGAGCCGGCGGGCCTGCCGCTCCGGCAGTCGGACGGAGTAGCCGTTGAGGGCGGCGTCGCAGATCCGGCGGATCGTGCCGCCGAAGCGTGTGACCACGGACCGGCCCTGTGCCGTACGGGCGCCTGCACGGGCCGGGTTCAACAGGACGAGGTAGCTGCCGGCGACGGCTCCGGGCGCTCCGGCGTACCGGACGGTCCCCTCGGCGGGCGGCCCCGCGGCCGAGGCCCCGGTCTGCGCACCGAGGGCGAGCGCCGCGGCGAGGGCGAGGACGGCCCCGCACCGCCGTAGTCCGCATCCGAACTGCCGTAATCCGTGTGACCCATGTAACCCGTGTGATCTGCGCAATCCGCGTGATCTGCGCAACTCCTGTGATCCGTGCCATCCCTTCAGCATTCGGGTCGAACCCCCCTTGAGTCGCCGGCTCAGACCGGGGCGCCAAGGGGCCCCGCACAAGGCCGTGCACACAGGAGGAACCAGCCCCGCCGGTCGCGCGTGCGTGCGTACGCGTGCGCGTGTAAGCGGACGGCCGCATTTCCGGCAATTCTTGACGTACAAGCTGAAAGAGACCACCATCTACGGCAGTCAAGGTCCCGCGCCGCAAGCCGACAAGCCCAAGGAGCGAACCCCATGCCCGCCTTTGCCCCGTCCTCCACTTCCGAAACCGCCGCAGTCGTCCCCCGTCCGCGTCGCGGCAGCCACGCCGCCCGGATCGCGGACCTGCCGCGGATCGAGGAGCCCAGGGAGGTGGCTCCCGCGGATGCGAGGGAGCTGTCACGGGTGTTCTTCCGGCGGCTGCGCGAACTGCCCGAGGGCACGCCGGAACACCAGTACGTCCGGAACGCGCTCATAGAGATGAACGCCTCACTCGTCCAGTACGCCGTCCGCCGTTTCCGCGGCCGGGGTGACGGAGGCGACATCGAGGACATCGTCCAGGTCGGCGCCATCGGCCTGATCAAGGCCATCGACCGGTTCGACCCGGCTCTTGAGAACGAATTCGCCACCCTCGCCATGCCGTACATCACAGGCGAGATCAAACGGCACTTCCGTGACACCTCCTGGGCGGTGCGCGTCCCGCGCCGGCTCCAGGAACTGCGCATCGACATCGCCCAGGCGAAGGAGCAGCTGACCGCCACCCTCGACCGAGCGCCGACGGTCGCGGACCTCGCCGGCCACCTCGACCTCGCGGAGGAGGAGGTCATAGAGGGTCTCGTCGCCGCCAACGGCCACACCACCGGCTCCCTGGACGCCCCGCACGCAGGTCACGCGGAGCGCGGCGACGGCTCGGCCGACGGCCACACCCTCGCCGACGTCATGGGCGAGGAGGAGCCGGCCCTGGAGCGGGTCGAGGACATCCAGACCCTCGCGCCGCTGCTCGAACAGCTCTCGGACCGCGAACGCCGGATGCTGCGGATGCGCTTCGGCGAGGAGCTCACCCAGGCGCAGATCGGCGCTGCGCTCGGCATCTCGCAGATGCAGGTCTCGCGCCTGCTGACCCGCGTCCTCGCACACCTGCGCGTCTCCATGCTGGAGGACCCGGACCCGGACCCGGACATCTCCCAGGCCTGACCCGGACCTCCCGGCGTGAGGTGGGTCACCTCGGCGTTTACCCCGGAGGAGCCTGGGCACCCGCGGATCCGGAGCGGACCCTTCCGCCGGCCGTCACGCGGCCGGCCCGGGTGCGGGCGGATCCCGTGCCGCTCCACGGCCTGTGCCCGGCCCCAGCGGCCGGGCGCAGCCCGTTCCCGGTACGACCCGCGAGGTGTATGTGTCCACGCTCCAGGCCGAGCACGTCTACAAGGTGTTCGGAAGACGACCCGGCGACGCCGCCGCCGCGGTCCGCGCGCTCCGAGCCGGCGCCGGCCGCGACGAGCTGCGCGCCGCCGGTACGACGGCCGCTGTGATCGACGCCTCATTCCGCGTCGAGCCCGGCGAGATCTTCGTCGTCATGGGTCTGTCGGGATCCGGCAAGTCCACGCTGCTGCGCATGCTGAACGGACTGCTCGAGCCCACCGAGGGGCGCATCCTCTTCGACGGTCAGGACCTCACCTCCCTCTCCAGGCGTGAGCTGCGCCACGTCCGCTCCACCAAGATCAGCATGGTCTTCCAGCACTTCGCGCTCTTCCCGCACCGCAGCGTGCTCGAGAACGCCGCCTACGGGCTGGAGGTGCAGGGCGTCGCCCGCGACGAGCGCCTGCGCCGCGCCGCCGAGGCGCTGGAGCTGTGCGGGCTCGCCGGCTGGGAGACCTCCTGGCCCGACGAGCTGTCCGGCGGCATGCAGCAGCGTGTCGGCCTGGCCCGCGCCCTGGCCACGGACGCCGACCTGCTCCTGATGGACGAGTCCTTCAGCGCGCTGGACCCGCTGATCCGCCGCGACATGCAGGACCAGCTGCTGGAGCTCCAGCAGCGGCTCAAGAAGACCATCGTGTTCATCACGCACGACCTCAACGAGGCCATGCGCCTCGGTGACGGCATCGCCGTCATGCGCGACGGCCGCATCGTCCAGCAGGGCACCGCGGAGGACATCCTCACCCGCCCCGCCGACGACTACGTCTCCTCCTTCATCCAGGACGTCGACCGCTCGCGCGTGCTCACCGCCGACGCGGTGATGACCGAGCCCGCAGCCGGTGCCGCCCCGGCCTGCGGCTGCCCCAGCGTCACCGCCGACACCCCGATCGCCGACCTGTGCGCCGTCAGCGCCCGCGTCCCGCACCCCGTCGCCGTCACCGACGGCGCCGGGGTCGTCGTGGGCTCCGTACCGCAGGACCGCCTCGTCGCCTTCATCGGCGACGAACAGCGCGACCAGGTGCGCTGCGCGGAGGTGGCCGCCTGATGCCCCGCCTGCACCTCGGCGCCTGGGTCGACAGTGGTGTCGACTTCCTCCAGCGTCACCTGTCCTGGCTGTTCGACGCCATCAGCGCGCTCGTCACCGGCCTGTACGACGGCATCCACGCCGTCCTCGACGCGCCCGCCCCGCTGCTGTTCGCCGGCATCCTCGCCGTCGGCGCCTGGTGGCTGCGCGGGCTGCTCGCCGCGCTCCTCGCGTTCGCGGGCTTCGCACTCGTCGACTCCGTCGACCTGTGGTCCGACGCGATGTCCACGCTCTCGCTGGTCCTCGTCGCGACCCTCGTCACCCTCGTGTTCGCGGTCCCGCTCGGGATCTGGGCCTCCCGGTCCGACCGGGTCAGCGCCGTCCTGCGGCCCGTCCTGGACTTCATGCAGACCATGCCGGCCATGGTCTACCTGATCCCCGGCATCATCTTCTTCGGCGTGGGCGTGGTGCCGGGCATCATCGCGACCATCATCTTCTCGCTGCCGCCCGGCGTACGGATGACCGAGCTCGGCATCCGCCAGGTCGACGCGGAACTAGTCGAGGCCGCCGACGCCTTCGGAACCACCCCGCGCGACACCCTCGTACGCGTCCAGCTGCCGCTGGCCCTGCCCACCATCATGGCGGGCATCAACCAGGTCATCATGCTGGGCCTGTCCATGGTCGTCATCGCCGGCATGGTCGGCGGCGGCGGGCTCGGCGGCGCCGTCTACCGGGCCATCGGCAACGTCGACATCGGCCTCGGCTTCGAGGCGGGCATCTCCATCGTCATCCTCGCCATGTACCTGGACCGGATGACCGGGGCGCTGGGCCGCCAGGTCTCCCCGATCGGCCGGCGCACGCTCGCCAAGGCGCAGGCCGCCGCGAGCGGCGCCGCCAAGCTGTGGAACCACCGCCCCCAGCCCGCCTACGCCGTCACCGGAGCCGTGGTGCTCGCCCTCGTCGCGGGCGGCCTGAACACCTTCGGTGGCTCCGGGCAGCCGGCCGCCGCCGGGGCCGACGCCATGGGCAAGGGCCGCAAGATCAGCATCGGCTACATCCCCTGGGACGAGGGCATCGCCTCGACCTACCTGTGGAAGGAGCTCCTGGAGCGCCGCGGTTTCCAGGTGGAGGCGAAGCAGTTGGAGCTCGGCGCCCTGTTCACCGGGCTCGCGGGCGGCCAGGTCGACTTCCAGACCGACGCCTGGCTGCCGGTCACGCAGGCCCAGTACT
The DNA here is from genome assembly GCF_044769045.1 of Streptomyces sp. NPDC090741. Classification (NCBI taxonomy): domain Bacteria; kingdom Bacillati; phylum Actinomycetota; class Actinomycetes; order Kitasatosporales; family Streptomycetaceae; genus Streptomyces; species Streptomyces sp. NPDC090741. The sequence goes on from NZ_JBIVXF010000002.1 coordinate 351,357, forward strand.
GGGAGAAGTACGGGAACAAGCTGGACGACCTGGGCTCCTGGTACGGGCCCACCTCCATCGAGCTGTCCGTCCCCTCCTACATGAAGGACGTCACCTCCCTCGCCGACCTCAAGGGCAAGGGCGCCGAGTTCAAGGGCCGGATCATCGGCATCGAGCCGAGCGCCGGCGCGATGGGGATCCTGAAGGGCAAGCTGCTCAAGGAGTACGGCCTGGAGGGTGAGTACCAGGTCGTCGACGGATCGACCCCCGGCATGCTCGCCGAGTTGAAGCGGTCCTACGAGAAGCAGGAGCCGGTGGCGGTCGTGCTCTGGTCGCCGCACTGGGCGTACGCCTCGTACGACCTCAAGAAGCTCGAAGACCCCAAGGGGGCCTGGGGCAAGGGCGACGGCATCCACACCCTGGCCCGCAAGGGCTTCGCGGCGGACGAGCCCGAAGTGGCCTCCTGGCTGCGCTCGTTCAAGCTGACCGAGGCGCAGCTGACCGGCCTGGAGGCGAAGATCCAGGAGGCGGGCAAGGGCAAGGAGCAGCAGGCCGTCCGCACCTGGCTGCAGGAACACCCGGAGATCGCGAAGGCGGCCTGACCGCCGTGCGGAGGTGAAGGCGCCGGCGGGACGGTGGAGGAGCACGCTCCACCGACCCGCCGGCGCCTTCGTCCGTGTTTCCGCCGCGGACGCGTACGTCGTCGCGGCCCCGCGCGCCGGCGGGGGGCCGGGTCCGGGCGTCGGGAGCCGTGCCGGCGATCGGCGGGTCTGCTCCGGGAACGCACCCCTGACCTGCCGGAATCCTGGATGATTCGGCCCGTGCCCCGGAGGGGCCGGCCGTGGCACAGTGCCTGGAACAGCACCGCCCGACCAGGGAGCCACCATGCGCGATCCGCACACCGTGCCCCGGCTCGTGGCCGCCCCCGAGGCTCCGGCGGAGCCGAGCCCGCTGCCGCGCTGCCCCGTGTGCGGGAGCGCGCCGGAGCGGATCTCCTGGCGTCAGTGCCCGGGCCGGCCGGTGGCGCTGGTCTTCGACCCGTGCGGCGACCGGTACACCTCGCAGGCCCCGCCGATCCTGGCCGTCACCCCGCCGCCGGGGCCGCCCGTACCGGCTCGGCCGTCCGTATCGGTTCGGCTGCCCGTACCGGCTCGGGCGTCCGTACCGCTCGACAGCTGAGCAACGCGGTGATCCGCTCGGCGAACGCCTCCTCGCCGAGGATCTCGATGCCCGCCCCCTCGGCCCTGGCCACCTTGCCGCCCGCCTTCGCCCCCGCCACGAGCAGCGTCGTCCGCCCCGATATGCCGCTCGCGGACTCCCCGCCCGCCCGCCCGCTCGATCAGCTCGCGCACCCGGTCGCGCGTGTCGTACGCCGCCAGCGCGCCCGTCATCTTCCCCGTGACCAAAACGGTCTGACCGGCGAGCGGCCCCGGTGCAACCTCCGCGCCCGCCCCGCCGGCGAGGCGCTCCACCTGCGGCTCGGTGAGGCTGACCCCGGCCGCGGCCAGCTTGTCGATGACCGGTCCAAGCGATGCGACCTGGGCGACGATCCCGGCGGCCTTGGTGTCCCCGACCAGTTCGACCTCAACCATGGCGGCGGCACCGGCGGCCCGGATCGCCTCCATCGTCCCGAAGTGTTCTCCACATTTCGCGTGTCTCATGAGACACGACATCCTGTGGCGCAGCGAGCGAGACGTGACAGCGCGCCGCCTTCCCATCCAAGGCCTTCGGCATCGCCCTGAGACATCACGACCACATCAGGCGAGTGACTCAGCTCCCATTCACGCTTGCGGCCTCCCGGGTTCCCGTTCGAGTGAGTGCCGTCGCTCACGGGGCGAAATTGCGCAGGAGCCGTACGCAGCGTCCGGGCGGAGGCTTCGCCGAAGTGCGCGCGAGGGGCTCACGACGGGCCGGACGCGGCCGGGCCCCGGCGGCACGAAGAAGGTCAGCGGTCCGCTGATCGCGGATCCGAGTCACGTCGCCCCCGCTCTGAGGACTGGGAACGCCGGCACGTCGAAATCCAGCGGCTTGGCGGCCCGCACGACGCCGCGGCTCGCTGCCAGGCCCGATCGCCCGGATCGCGGTCAGCTTGCGGATCTCCCGCAGCGTCGAATCCAAGCTCACGTTCCCCGGCATCGACTTCACCAGCGACAGTACCGACTCCTCGTCATCTGCGGTGCCTTCCCGGTCCTCCCCGGCACCGTCCGCTTCCCCGGTCTCCGCCACCAGCGCGAGCGTCCGGCCCGCACCTCCGGCGCCAGCCGGGCCGCGATGGTGGTGAACCACGTCTCCTTCGCGGTGTGCAGCGCGGAGCGGACCATGCGCGTGATCCGGTCCGGCGTCGGCGGCTCGATGGACTCCTCGCGGCAGTGCTTGAGCAGCTCCTCGCCCACCCGGTCGCTGTTCCGCTCGGCGCGCGCGACGTTCGCCGCCAGCCAGGCCGTCAGCTTCTCCGCGTCCTGCACCGAGCAGACCCGGAAACTCAAATGCCCGCATATCTGAGCACGGTGGCAGTCCATCGTGCTCCCGGACCACTGGTAGGAGGCGAACTCCCCGGCCAGCACCTTCATCTGCCGACCCACGAAAGCGACCACCTCATCGGGGAAGTCCACCCGGCCCCGCAGGAACCGGCCATGCCGTGTGTAGTACTTCACCAGCAGAGCGAACCCCAACCGCGCCCCGCCCCGCATACCGCCACGAGCTCCATCTCGTCGTCCAGCACCGGCCAGTGCTCGACCAGCTCGTCCATCCCAACCGACTGCCGACCCATGGCGGCAGATCATGCCGGAGAGAGGCGACAGCAGCCTTCGTCGGCGGCGTCGGCGCAGGTCTCGGAGATGTGGACCTTGTGGCCGACCCACCAGGAACCCTGCTTGAGGCCGTAGCGTGCGTCGAGGTCGTACGGCGAGGCCAGTCGCAGCCTGGCCGGCGGGAGATCTCCGCTCTTCCGCCGCGTCACCGCCGTGTCCGCCGCGTTGACAGCGGTGATAGTTTCTGCAGCCACACCGTGCGCAGGACCTGCACCGCGGGGAGCTCTCGCAGCCAGGCCGGAGCCTGCGGGGCGCGCAGCGCTTCCAGCAGCGTGAAACCGTCCCGACCGTAGATGAGGGTCAGCTCGTCGCGCTCGAAAGCACGGTGTCCGCCGCTCGATGTTCGCGGACGCCCACATAGCGGGGCAAAGCCCACTGTCCTGACACCCCATCTTGATCACCGGCGAACTCGGACAAGGCATTGGGGGACACCATGCTATGCGGGTAGCCGCGCCATTACACGACTACGGCCTGCACGACACCCATGGGGGGCGCACAGGTCGTAGTCACGCAAATATGAGCGCAAAGAATCAGCTCATCGATCTCGTCCACTCGCGTTGTTTTTGCGCCGTTGATTTTTTACCAAATTCCCAACGATCACAGCGGCCGCCATGGTGACAATGATGGGAACAAAGGATCGGTATGGATCGGTCCACCCTCTGCTTACCATCACCACCATGACGATCAAAACGCTGGTCGGTGCGAGGTACTTCCAGAACAGTGTGCCTCTACTCATTCTCCCAGATCCCGCATCCGCTTTACCGTCTCCTCAATGCGTTGGACAGATCGACCCATTCGGGCATAAGAAAAGCGCGCGGCAACAGCTGCCCCTACACGCTCGCTTCCGCCGAGCCCACCCATGACCGCGCCAAATCCCGTAGCGATGGCGAACGAGGAAGTGTCCCAATTCTTTGTTCCCGCATTGAATGCGGCATAGGATCCACCCGCAGCAGCGGCGCCAATAGCTGCTGCAGCAATGGCTCCGCAAACCATGGACGCGATGCACGCGATTGCGCCGAGCGCGCCGATCAGCAGCACCCCATTCCCGGCGTAGTCTCTCCAATGCTTGGAGAAGTGATTGCCGACTGCGTCCGCTCCGGTCGAGATTATAGAAGTGGTCGTGTTCAGTGCCTTTTTGTACCAAGGTTGAGGCTTCGGTTTCGGCTTGTATCCCTCGTCAGAGGCCCAGACCTTGGGCCGCTCAGCCGTGGCCGAGTAGTAGGTGTACTGACTTGAGTCTCCCCAGCCGTAGACCGTGGTCTTGCTGAGACCGTTTTCCGCGCGGCCGTACTGTTGGGTTTCGGCGTAGCCCCAGCCCTTCTTGGAGTCGTACAGCCATTGCGCGTTGTGCTCTCGTAGGTACGCCGAGTCATTGCCGTCGGTGATGACCGGCCGCAGGCCGTCGGGGTCCATCATCGTGGCGGGGTTGTTGTTGGCGTAGCTGTAGCCGTCCAATTGCTGGGGGTCCGATGTGTCCATCAGCGGGTCGACGCTGATGAAGCGGCCGATGGTTGGATCGTATTCGCGGGCGCCCAGGTGGGTGAGGCCGTTGTCGTCTTTGGTGCCGCCGACGAAGCCCTTGTCGCCGTTCCAGCCGGTGGGTGCGGTGCCACGTTCACCACCGAAGATGCTGGTCTTGCGCCGGGTCACCACCTGGGTGGCGGCGTCGATCTGGGTAGTGGCCGTTCCGTGTGCGTCGCCCATGAGGAAGGCGATTCCGTGGGCGGTGCGCATGGCGACCGTCTTGCCACCGTAGGTGTAGTAGCGGGTGGCGGTTTTGGTGGTTCCGTCGGGCTTGAGAAGCAGTTCGTTGCCGCCGGGCAGGTAGAGCGTGGTGCCGGTGGAGTCCTTGCGGAGCAGCCGCTGACCGCCGGCGTCGTAGGTGTAGTCGGTGACCGCGGGGCCTTGGGTGAGCTTGGCCAGGTGGCCTTCGGGGTCCCAGGTCAGGTCCTGCTGGGCCGCGGTGCCGACCGTGCGGGTTTTGGTGTTGCCGGCGGCGTCGTAGGTGTAGCTGTCGGCGCTGGTGCCGTTGACGGTGACGCCGGGCAGGTTGTGTGTGCCGGCCGGAGCGGCCTGGTACCTGCGGATGGTGTCGGCAGCGGGGTCGGTGGCGGTCTGGTGCTGGGTTTCGGTGGTGCGGTTGCCGACCGGGTCGTAACCGTAGGACGTCCAGTAAGCGTCCGGCCCTCCGACGGTGGCCGCAGCGCCCGTGGCCGGGGTGATGGCGCACTGGTCGGTGGCGGTCCAGGCCTCGGTGATACGGCGCAGTGCGTCCGTGATGAAGCACTGGGTGTCGGTGACCGCGGCGGCGTCCTGGCCGGTGGTGGTGGATATGGAGGTCACGTTACCGGCGTTGTCGTAGGCGTACTTGGTGTCGTCCAGGCGGCGCAGGGTCGTACCGGCGTCCTGATCGGCGAACTGCTCGGTGAGGGCGTTGGTGTGTTCGTCGTACTTGTAGCTCGCGTAGGCCTTCTTGCCGAATGCGCCGTATACCTCGCGGAAGCTGCGGCCGTAGTGGTCGTAGGAGGTGTCGGAGACGATCGGGTCGGTACCCGCGGCCAAGGTGACGGGCAGCGCCGAGTTGTTGGTGTACAGGGGGGTGAAGTCCTCTTCCGGCAGGTCGCCCAGGGCCGGCTGGGAAACGGACTTGACCTCTCCCGTGGGGTAGTAGCTGGTCGTCCACTTGTACGTGCCCGCCAGAGCTCCCGCGCCGGCCGGGATCGTGACCTGGTTGATGCCCTGCTTGTACAGGGTGGTGTAGTAAGTGACCGCGCTGGTGTATGCCTCGCCGTTGACGTAGCGCGTGGAGGTGGCGGGCTGACCCAGACCGCCGGTGGCGGTGTCGTAGGTCCACCCGGACAAAGTGGTCGCTCCCTGCTTGAGAGCGGTTTTCCGGCCCAGGTCGTCGTAGTCGGTGTGCAGGGTGATGCCGCGGGAGTCGGTCACGTCCGTTGCCCGGTCACCGGCGTCGTAGGCGGTGGTGGAGGTGCCCTTGTCCGGGTCGTCGGCGCGGGTCTGGCGTCCGGCTACGTCGTAGCCGTAGGTCCACTGTGCCCCTGAGGGGTCCTTGACCTGTGCCAGCTGGGCGTGGTCGTTGAACGTGTATGTCATGGACTGCGAGGTAGTGCGGGCGGAGTTGGTGTACTCCTTCAGCTGCGTGGTGCGGCCCAGAGCATCGGTGAAGGTGGTCTTCGCCGTGCCGCCGGTCGGCGGGATGACGGTGGTGGTGTCGCCGGTGTAGCTGGTGGTGGTCCGTTTGGTTTCGTCGCCGAATTTCTTCGCGATGACGTCGGTGGTGCGGCCCGCGCCGTCGAACAGCGTGTCGGTGGAGGCGGGGTACGCGGTCTGCTGGCCGGTCACCAGCACGGCTTCGGCGTGGCCGTCCGCGTAGTAGGTGCCCGAGTTGCGCCAGGCCTGTCCGCGGGTGTCATAGAACGTCTCGGTCACGAGCCGCCCGGCATCGTCAGGAGAGGGCGCCTGGGTCTGGCGGGCCCGTAGCAAGCCGTCGTAGAACGCGTAGGACGTCTGATAGGAGTTCCTGTAGTTCAGTACGGCGGACGTCACCACGATCGGGCCGTCATTGCGCACCTGGTAGTCGAAGGTGCGGCTGGGGGTGTCGGGGTACGTGGCGGCGGAACGTGCGGGCGTCCAGATCTTTACGGTGCGGCCCAGCGCGTCGTATTGGGTGGTGGTCACGCGGCTGTTGGCGTCGGTCTCCGACGTGGGCAGGCCGCGCAACGGGTCCAGCGCGGTAGCGGTCTTGTGCCCCAGGGGGTTGGTGACGGTGAGCTGAGTCGGCGCCTCGCCGGTGGCCGGGACGAAATCCGTGCTGGTGATCTTCCCGTAGGCATCCGCCGCGGCCAGGGCTCTGCCGTAAACGTCGTAGCAGGGCAGAGTTTTGGCCACCCCGCAGGTGCTGGTGGCGGGAACGGTGGAGACGGTGTCGTAGCCGTCGCCCTTGCCGTTGATCTTGTCGGTACGCGTGACATCACCCTTGGACGGTGCGGCGCCGAAGGCGCCGTTGTCGTAGGAGGTGCGGGTGTCGCTGATGACGTCCTTGGGCCGGGAAGGAGCGGTGCCGCAGGGCACCGCAACGGTCTCGGTCCGCGAGACCTTGTTGAGGAGCCACAGGCCGGTGTTGCGGGCGTAGCTGGTGGTGGTGCATTTCTCGTCGCCGGTCTTGGCGGTGTCGCCGGTCTCGGAAAGAGAACTGGTCATGCCGTAGGCGTCGAACTCCCGGTGCAGAGCGGTGGCGCGGGTGCCGCCGCTGACGGTGGTACGGGTCTGCTCGTCGGAGGTGCCCGTCTGGTAGGCGGTCAGGTCGGGCAGGCCAGTGCGCGCGCGGGTGGCGGTGGCGGCCGAGCGCCAGGGGGTGGAGGACGTCGCGGAGACGAGCTTGCCGGTGTCGTCCCCGTTGTACGTGGCACTCTCGCGGACCATGCCCGTGAACTGCTCCCGGTCGGTGACCGCGGTGCCTGCGGAGTCCTGGACCGCCGCGCCGTCGATGCCGCGGAAGTACCGCGTCTCGGTCAGAGTGCGCGGGTCAGCGCCGGATCCCGTGCGGGTTTGCACCAGGCCGTATCCACGGGACACGGAGTAGGTGCGGTCGGTGTCCTTGGTGAACTCGTCGGTGGACTTCGCCCACGCGGCGCCGCCCAGATACTTGTAGGAGGTCACCTTGTCGGGAGAGAGCGCGATGTTGTCACCCTCCACGACCTGCTGGGCGGTGTAGGCATTGAACCAGTCCACCTGCGCGGTGGTCCCTTCGAAGGCCCACTTCACCGGATAGCAGGAGGTGGTGTTCGACGCGTCCGCAGATGGGAGACTGGTAGCAGTGCAGCCGGGCTCGGAGTAGGTGACCCCGACCGTGGCCCCGGTCTCGGTGGTGATCTGGTAAACGCGCAGCCGGACGAACGGCGCCAGGCCGTCGCCCAGTTTGTCGACGCGGTTGGCCAGCTGTTCACCTGCGAAGGTCACCGGCGGGAGCGTGACACTGCCGCCGTCCTTGCCGGTGCGGGTGATGGACTTGAGCCACAGCGGGGTAGAGATGCCGTCACCGGAGGCGGGGAAGTCCTGCGCGAGGGACCAGGAGTCCACGTCCTTGCTGGCACCCGCTGTCAGGATCCTGGTGGTGATGGTGGTCAGCCGCTTACGGGTCCAGAAGGTGGGCGAGGACTGGCCCGTGCACTGCGCTCCGTCCTTGCAGTACTGGTCGAAGGGCGTGTCGGGCCAGTTCTTGGCGTTGGTGGCATCGAAGGTGCCGCACGAGGTGAGGCAGCGTTCGTCCACCCCGAAGGCAACCTGGCCCATGGCCTTGGCCGCGTAGACGCTGGTGGTGCGCAGGCCGTAGTCGATGTGATCGAGGTAGCCGCCGCGGATATAGGGCGTGGCGGTGCCCTTGCCGGTGATCTCCGAGAAGTTCCGGGCGTAGTTGTTGGACTCGGTCTTCCAGTAGTACGCCATGGCGTTGGCATGCGGGTCGACGACGTAGTCCAGTTGCCAGCGCCAGGCCTGCTGGCACCAGGCGGAGGCGAAGGAGGCGTTGTAGCACGGCTCGCCCGCCTGGTTGCCGAACACCGGCACCGTCCAGGCGGAGTTCGTCACCGGAGTGGTGTCGTCCTTCCAGCCGGGCAAGCGGTTGAGGCCGAAGAAGTACTGGGTACCGTCGGTCGTGGTGACCTTCCAGTGCTCGCCGTCATTGTCCCCGTTGACCGCGCCGGTGAGCTTCTCGATCTTCTCGCCGGAGTCGTCGGCCGCATGCCAGCCCGTGGCCGCGTCATGCACCAGCTCGGTGCTCTTGCCGCCCAGCGACAGGGTGGCGTTGTCGTTGAACCAGCACTGGTCGCCGACCTTGGTCGCGTTCGTGCCGCCGGTCTTGTCGTCGTCGCAGGCCTTGTAGCGGCGCTCAATGAAGCCCGGTTCATAGGACCAGCCGTCGCCCAGCCAGCCCGGCTGGTTGTTGGACGCGGCGGTTTTGCCGTCCACGCTCTGCGAGTTGTAGCCCAGCGACACCGACGGCTGCAGCCCACCCGGCACCGCAGGAACCGTCAGGGGATACGACCAGGTGAACGCCCCTGACGAGCCGCCCCCTGTCCATGACCCTGACGGCTGCAGAGGCGTAGCCTTGTAAGTGCCCGAGCCACCCGAGGCGCTGGAGGTGACGGCCAGCACCGTGGCTTGCGACGCGCCCGCAGTCGAACGCGCCGCGTTCGGCTCCGTGTTCGGCTCCGTGTCCGAGGCGGCTGTGACCTGGGCGGTCACCGTCCCGGACTTGGTGTTGTTGGTCGTGACGAGCGGACGGGCGATCCGGCACTCGGCCTTGCCCGGAGTGGTCAGTGCGCAGGCGGGCAATTGGACCAGGTGCAGACGCGCCGCCCAGTCACCGCCGTAAGCACCGCGGAAGGCGGAGTAGTCGACCTGCACCTGAACCGGACCGGGCGCGGGAACGCCGCCGCTCCGGGCGACCGACAGCAACAGACCGTCCACGCCGGCCTTGTCCGCCTGCGGATGACCGGCAACCGTCACCCGGAATCTCGCCGGTCCGCCGGCAGTGGCCGTGCGCGCTGATGCAGGACCGGGCAGAAGTGTTACGGGCAAGGACCCGGCCTGCTGCGGCGCCAACGCCGCCAGCAACGGGCTGCCACTCTTACTCAGAACCGGCGAGGGCGGGGCAGCCAGGTCCACCTCGGCCGAACCCGCCGCGGGCCAGTTCACCTTCGGGGTGCCCTTCCAGGCATGCGCGGCAGCGTCGTCCTTGCGCTTGGCGCCCCCGGCGGCAACCGGCGTCACCGGCACCGCCTTCGGCTGCTGCATCCCCGGTAGAGACGGCCCTCTCGGAGCGGCGGCCACCGCCGCTACCGGGACCACCCCCATCACCACGGCGACTGTCAGTGACACCGCTAAACCGCGCAGACCGAATCTGATCACGCCCCACCCCTCGCCCGTCCGGCAATTAGCTGGGGAACAGTAGCAGGGCGCGACAACCGTGCACATGATTACTTTCATCCCACACATTAAATCCGGGGATACTCGAATGTGGATGTTTCAACGATTGCAGCCTATCGAGAACCATTACGTCAACGATGGGCTATCCGCGTATTTACGCAGGTCAGGGCGGTGTGGAGAGGTAGTTCAAACCGACATGCAGTCCCCCAAAACGCCCAACGCCCGTGGCTAAAGAGCACCGCTTCGGGCGCCGCCAAGCGGCCGGTCCAGTCACAGAAAAGCGGAGGCGTCTATTCCAATGCGATGCCCTATAGAGTCTCGTCCAGCATTTTCTACAATCAAAGGACGTATTGATGACTGCGAGAATGCGCAGCGGCCCGCCCAGGCGGAGCTTGGTGCGGTCGATAGCGGTGGCGGCGGCGGGGAGTGTCGCGGTGACCGGCTTTCTGGTGCCGGTGTCCGCTGCCGCCGCCCCGGGGTCCGCTGCCGTCCTGCCGGCCTCCGCCAAAGCGGCCACGGCGGCCAAAGCGGCCACGGCGGCCACGGCGGCCGATGATGGTTCGGTCTCCGAGGAGGATCAGGCGCTGGCGCTGGCGGCGTCCACCGGCCAGCCTGCTGAGGTTGTCTCGGCGCGTACGGAGTTGTCGGATGAGTGGGCGAACGTGGACGGGACGTTCTCCGTCAAGCGCTACGGCTCCCCCGTCCGGCTCTTTCGGGCCGGTGCGTGGGTGGAGACCGACCCCACCCTGGTGTTCGCATCCGACGGCAGTGTGGTTCCCAAGGCCGCCACGGTGGCCGTCACCTTCTCCGGCGGTGGCACCGGCCCGTTGCTGTCCGGCGTCAAGGACGGCCGCACGCTGACGTTATCGTGGCCCACCGCGCTGCCCAAGCCGACACTGGCTGCGAACGTCGCCACGTACGCCGAGGTTCTGCCGGGCGTCGACATGCAGCTCAAGGCCGAGGTCGAGGGCTTCTCCCAGCTGCTGGTCATCAAAACCGCCGCGGCCGCCGGCAATCCCCAACTGGGCACCTTGAACTACAAGATGGCCACCTCGGGCCTGGCGGTCTCCACCGATGCCGGCACCGGGGCCATCTCCGCGGTCAACCCCGCCGGGCAGAGTGTGTTCACCAGCTCCGCGCCGCTGATGTGGGACTCCACCAGCGCCGTCAGCACCCCCGCGGCAGCCAAGAGCACCCTCAGCGCCAATGTCGCAACGCAGGAAGCCGCTCCGCCGCCGGGCGATGTGTTCGAGCCCGCACCGGGCGCCAACGATGCCCAGATGCCGGCCTCGGTCAGCGGCGACACCCTGTCGATCACCCCTGACCAGGCCCTGCTGACCGGATCCGGCACGCAGTATCCGGTGTTCATCGACCCTTCCTGGGCGTGGGGCAACCGCCAGAACTGGTCGCGCGCGTACCGCAATTACCCGAACACGGCGTTCTGGAACTCCAACGAGGTCGCCCGCGTCGGGCACGAGAACGACACCAACGGCCTGTCCCGCTCCTTCTTCCAGATGGACACCGCCAACATCAAGGGCGCCGGCGTCATCTCCTCGACGTTCCGGATCAAGAACGTGTGGTCCTGGTCCTGTGGCAGCCGACCCGTCGAGCTGTGGCAGACCGGCCCCATCTCGAAGAAGACCACCTGGAACAACCAGCCCGCCAAGATCGCCAAGCTCTACACCGTCAACGACGCCAAGGGCTGGCGCGACAGCAACGGCAGCGACAGCACCTGCCCGGCAGGCAACCTGGAGTTCGACGCCACCACCAAGGTCAAGGAAGCCGCGGCCCACAACTGGTCCAGCATCACCCTGGGCATGTACGCCTCCGATGAGACCGACACCTACGCGTGGAAGAAGTTCGACCCCAAGACCGCCGTCCTGGAAACCAAGTACAACCACCCGCCCAAAACCCCCTACAGCCTGGGCACCAACCCCAAGACCGACTGCGCCACCGGCGGCCTGATCGGCAACACCCAGGTCACCGTGCATGCCACCATCGACGACCCAGACGCCGGCAACCTCACCGCCCAGTTCCAGCTGTACAAGGCCGGCACCGTCACGGCCGTCGTGGACCAGTCCGTTCCGGCGCTGAAGGGCCGCGTCGCCACCCTGGCCCTGCCCGAGGCGAACACCCCCACCGGCGACTACACCTGGAAGGTCCGCGCCAAGGACAACCAGGGCGAATACTCCGCCTGGACCACGGCCTGCAAGTTCTCCCTCGACCGCACCCGGCCCGCCAAACCCCCCGTCATCAACTCCATCGCCTTCCCCAACGGTGACAACGGATGGCCCGCCGCCGGCACCGGCAAGGCCCGCACCAAAGCCGACTTCACCCTCGCCGCCAACGGCGTCACGGACGCCGTCCAGTACGGCTGGTACACCGACTACGACCCCCAGGTGAACTACACCAACGTCACCGCCGGGGCCACCGCGACCGTGCAAGTCACCCCGCCCGGCTACGGACCGCACTTCGCCTACGCCTTCAGCATCGACAAGGCCGGCAACCGCTCCGACACCGCCATCTACACCTACTACGCCGGCCGCTCCACTGCCCGCGACATCCCAGGAGACCTCAACGGCGACGGTAACAACGACATCTGGAACGTCGACTCCAACGGCACCCTGCTCACCTACGCCGGCCAGGGCAACAAACAGTTCTCCTCCGCCACCAATGGCGGTCAGTCCTTCGATGGCGCCCAGGCCGTCTCCCGCGGCGACTGGGGCCAGGACGGCTACAACGACCTCCTCACCCTGCAGTACGACCCCGCAGACAACATCAAAAAGCTGTGGGTCTACCCCAACAACGGCTCCGGCACCGCTACCACCACCGGCACCGACGGCGGCCAACAACAACTCACCGTCGCCTGTCCCATCGCCGGACCCGGCAACGATGAAAATCCCGACGGATGCGCCACCAGCGACGACCACTGGCGTGACGCCGACCAGATCATCGCCCCCGGAGACCTCAACGGCGACAGCACACCCGACATCCTGGTCAAGCAGGGCAGTCTGCTGTGGGCCTACTACGGCGACCGCACCAGCAAAACCCTGGACAAGTTCGGTGCCCCGGGCCTGGTCGGCGGCAACGACTGGAACCTCTTCACCGTTGTCGCACCCGGCGACCTCAACGGTGACGGCATCGCCGACCTGTGGCTGCGCAACAACACCACAGGCGACATCTTCCGCACCTACGGCAAGCAAGGCTCCGACGGCAAGCTCGACCCCACCACCTGGGGCAACACCGCAAGCCGCGTGCAAGTCGGTGGCGGTGTCACCGCGGCCGCCTTCCCCGCCATCGGCTCGAGCGGTGACGTCACCGGCGACGGCATCCCCGACCTGTGGGCCCGCAAGACCGACAACACCATGACCTGCTGGCCCGGCGAGAAGACGGCAGCAGACTTCACCGGCTTCGGAACCAACTTCCCCATCGACGGCATCACCGGCGGATCGCGCATCCCCTCGGGCACCACGCTCACCTCCGGCGAGACCTTCACCTCCCGCTCGGCGAAGCTGACCATGCAGCCCGACGGCAACCTGGTCATCACCAACGCCTCCTCCCTGCCCGGAACCTTCATCTGGTCCACCAACACCGGAGGCAACACCGGCGCCAAGGCCGTCATGCAAGCCGACGGCAACCTGGTGGTCTACAAGGCCGACGGCAGCACCAAGGCCTGGGAATCGAAAACCAACGCGCCCGGCGGATATGCCCTGCTGCAGGACCGCGGCAACCTGATCGTGTACAACGTCAAGGGCGGGTCCCTGTGGTCCAGCGGCACCCACGTCCGGCACGACTACAACGGCGACGGCCGCAGCGACATGGCCGCCCTCTACAGCCACCCCGATGGCAGCTACGAGCTGTACTCGTTCCAAGCCAACTCCGACGGCACCTTCCCCGCCCCCTACAAGGGCTACACCGCACCCGCGGGCAGCGCCTGGGCGGCGAACATGAAGTACGCCACTGGCGACTACAACGGCGACGGACGCGGCGACGTCGCCATCCTTTACGGCTACGACAACGGCAGCCTGCGGCTGTTCACCGCGCTCGGCAACGCCAGCGGCGGCTTCAATGCGCCCGTGCCCTCCTGGTACCGGGCGGCAGGCAGCTGGTGGTTCAGTCAGGTTTCGCTGCAGTCCGGGGACTTCAACGGCGACGGCCGCGACGACCTGGCTGCCTGGTACGACTACACCGACGGCCACGACACCCTGTTCACCTTCACCGCCAACCCCCAAGGCGGCTTCAACGAACCCTTCGCCTCCTGGACGGCCGCGCCCGGGAACTGGGAACTGAAGCAGGCAAAACTCGCCATCGGTGACTTCAACGGCGACGGACGTGACGACCTGGCGGCCTTCTACGGCTACGGCGATATGAACACCGTCAAAATGCACACCTTCCTCACCAGCCCCACCGGCGGCTTCGCCTACGCCAGCACGTCGTGGACCAGCACCACCTGGGGCAACTGGAACCAGGCCCACATCCAAGCCGGCGACTTCAACGGTGACGGCAAGGACGACATCGCCGCCTGGTACGACTACAGCAGCGGCAGCGACAGCCTGAACACCTTCATCAGCCTCGGCACCACCACCGGAACCTTCCAGGCTCCCTACTCCGCCTGGTCCACACCTGCCGGCAACTACTGGTACGACTCCATGCCCCAAGTGGTCGCCGGCGACTACAACGGCGACGGACGCGACGACCTCGGCGTCATGTACGGCTACGGCACCGGCACCTCCCGCATGTTCACCTGGACCGCCAAAAACACCGGCAACACCGCCGACAACGGACACTTCAACAACTCCGTCGCCAGCTGGTCCTCCGCAACCGGCTGGCCAACCGGCTCCTGGGCCAACAAGGACGTCCACTTCTTCAACACCCACAGCTGACCCCAACCTTTGTGGCCCCAGCGACCCAGAGCGCTGGGGCCACCCGGGCGTTGTGGTCCCGGGCGCAGCCACGCCACGGCGCGGCTGCGCTGCGCCGCTCCACGCTGAGGGCGCCTGGCGGGGGCCGGCATGCGGATTACGGCGGGTCGTGCATTTCCCGGCGCCGCGCGGACAGAGGCAGCACATTGCCTCCAGCGGGCGTCCAAATGTTCGTGCAGGGCTTCGTTGTCGTGCTGGAGGGCTGCGATCACTGTGGCGGCGGCGTCCAGACGGCGGTTCAGCTCGGTGCACTCGGCGGTCTTCGCCTTGACCTTGCGGGTCAGCTCGGTGATCTCGGTGTCCCGCTGGGTCTCGCCCCGGGTCCGGCGGCCGTGCGTTACGACGTAGGCGTCCCACTCGGCCGTGATCTCGGGGGCCCGGTTCATCGTGGCCCGGCTGATCCCGGCCTCACGGCAGAGGATTTCCTTGGTCAGCTTGCCGTCGGTGGTCCGCGGCTTCCCCGCGATCAGGCGGGCCATCGCCTCGCGCAGGGCCTTCTCAGTGGCCGGTGACGCGCTCATCCCTCCACCTTCGCGATCACGTTCTCGACCCCCAGCACCTGTTGCTGCAAGGAGCCCGGCGGCAGGGCGCCGTCTTCTTGGTCTCCAGCTGCCGCTCCAGACTGCCCTTCTCGGACCGGTAGAACTTCACGTGTTCCACCCCGATGATGCTGTTCGCGCCCCGGCCGGGCAGGCACCGGTCGATCAGCGGCCCGCGGTGCCCGGGCGGGACGATGGTGTTCTCCATGCACTTGGCTCCCGCCAGATTGTGCTCGCCGAACATGCAGTGGTTGAACGTGCCGAACCGCAACGAGATCTTCGCCTTGCGCAGCAGGTCGTACTCCACGCGGGCATCGCCCTGCCGGGCCAGGCCGTTGGCCTTCATTTCCTGGGCCGTCTCCTTGATGGCGTCGAAGGTCGCGGTCAGGGCATCGGCGCCGGGGCCGAACCCGACGACGCCCCCGGCCTTGTAGGTGGCGTAGAACTCGCTGAGCCGGTTGAGGCGCACCTCGGTGCGGACCTACGGAAGAATCTCTCCCGTTCCCAACAGGGGAATCAGGGAGGG
Organism: Streptomyces sp. NPDC090741; assembly: GCF_044769045.1. NCBI lineage: Bacteria > Bacillati > Actinomycetota > Actinomycetes > Kitasatosporales > Streptomycetaceae > Streptomyces > Streptomyces sp. NPDC090741. The sequence goes on from NZ_JBIVXF010000002.1 coordinate 367,078, forward strand.
GATTTCGTGAAGATCGCCGGTAGGTCCGTTCTTTTCTCCATCGCGGGCGCAACCATTGCGGCTCTGGGCTTCGCGGCGCCGGCCACCGCGGACGCACCTTCAACCGCCAGCGCCTCCGGAGCCACTGTCACCGTCCACCATCGCGGGGACGGCACCCAGCCGCCCGCAGAGCTGGGCAACCCCTCTGAATGGGGTGTGGTGACGTTCAAGTTAGAAGAAGCTTCGGCGAACTCTGTTCGCCCGTTGTCGGAGGCGTGCGTCAGCCCGTCCAGTGGCGGCACCTGGTGTTACGGCTGGTACACGACACAAATCGGCACCGGGGAATTAAGGAAGTACTGCTACTCGAATTACTATCAGTTGGATAAGGGGCACACGTCCACGGTGAAGATGGCGGGTGGTACGAACCGCGCTTGGGCCGACGCCGGAGACGTCTCTCAGGCGCACATCACTGCGGGTTTCGCCTACACCTGCTCTACCTACTACAGCGTCGACTAGGTTCTGATGCCCGCACCACGCGATAACTCCGCGGAGGGTGCGGTAGGTTGGTGCGCCTCTCGGGGCTGTTCGGTTGCCCGGGCAGCCTCGGAGTGGCGCCACCTCCAACTCGGACTTACTCGCTGAACGGGGAAGTGAAATCATACGCTTTATACGTGCTCGCGTCGTGCCGGTCGTCGTGTCTCTCGGGGCGGGTTTGCTTCTTGGCCTGGTGGGCCCAATTTCCGGGAAATTTGATAATCCCGTTTGCGTCGCCGCGGGTATCGTTTTCTCTAGTGGCTGGCCGTGGGCCTGTTACGCATTCTTGGTGGGATATTTCCGCCGATCGAGAATCGAAGCCGTGTTGCTGGCGTCTTTGGGGTTGGCTATCGGCGTAGTCACGTACTATCTCTTTAAGGATATGAACCCCGTCATTCTGCCTGGAATGAAACCTGTTACCTCTATTCCGGACGAAATGGAGGTGGGCGCCCCCGGTCATTCCTCCAGCGAGGGGCAAATTCTCGTGTGGGGAATAGCAGCTTTTGTGTTTGGTGCGCCTTTGGGGCTCGTGGGGAACGTAGCGCGAATTCCCGGATTTGGTGGCCTTCCGTTCCGCCTGCTTGTTCCATTGATCGCCTTCTTCGAGGCCACTCAGCGATTGAATGCAGAGGCGGACTCGCAGGGTCCAGTTTTCGCCATGACCTGGAACGTCATTCGCGTCGCAGCATGCGTCGCCGCCGTGGCTCTCCTGGGACACACGGTGTGGAGCTGGCGCGTTCGACGTGGCCGAGCCGATGAGCGAACGGACGTTGCCGCGCCTTCACGGCGTCCATGACCCCTCGTTCTGGCGCTATCCATAGAGCCGAACACGCCGCGCTGATCCGCCTTACGCTGCTGCCCTCAGGGGCGCGGGTATGTGCGACGAAGAACGGTTGCCGCTGCTGACGCTGGAAGAGCTGCACGGGGTCATCGATGTCCTGGCGTGCGACTGAAGGGTGTTGCGGAAGGCTCGGTCTTGGGCATTTCGCCTTTATGGGTGGGGTGTTGCGGGCTGAGCCGGTGTGGGTGGAGACGTTCACGGGCTTGCGGATGGACCGGTTCGCGAAGCTGGTGAAGGTGAAGGTGAAGGTGAAGGTGGAGCGTGCCCGGTGGTGGCCGGCCGTGGTGTCCGCCGCTTGCAGACCGAGTGCCACTGGTGGCGGTGTACTACCGCGCGAACCCAACGATGCGGCAGCCCGGCCCGCTGTTCGGGATCTCCCCGGCCACGGTCTGCCGGGACATCCAACGCCTCCGTCCGCTGCGCGCACTGGAGCCGGCGCCGCGGCCGGTCGCCGTTGTCGAGCGGTTGTGGATCGTGGACGGCGCCTACCTGGGCACCGGCCTGATCGTCCCGCACCGCAGAAGGGCCGGACGGCCCCTGCTGCGCGGTCAGGAAGGGAACTGGAAGATCCTCCGCGACTGCCGCCAGAAAGGAGACGGCCTCCACACGCCGTCCACGCCGTCGCCACCATGCACAACCTCGCCATGGCACGGTGAAACAGCAGGTCAGCCAGCACGCAGATCTGCCTACACCCAGCCTTCTGCAACACCCTTCAGGTCGCGGTGAAGAACCGCCACTGCTGGCTGTTGCCGTCCTTGTTCCGACAGGTCCACTGGTGGATCTGCGCACCGTCGTCTCGTGACGGGCCCTCCACGTCCATGCACTTCCCGCTGTACGCGCTGACCAGCTTGAAGTACTCGGTGGTCGTGTACTGGAGCTCCCACTTCTGGCTGCCGTAGTCCGGGCAGGTCCGCTGGTGGAGGTGGGCTCCGTCGTTGTACGAAGAGCCCTGGACGTCGAGGCGCTTGCCGCTGTTCTGGTTGACGACGTTCCGGTACCCGTCGGCCGTGCGGCGGAACGTCCACTTCTGGTTCGAGTCGTTGTCCAGCCTGCAGCTCCACTGGGGGACGTTGCCCCCGTCGTCCTTGGACCACCCCTCGACGTCGGCGCACTTCGAGGAGTTCCTGTTCACGAGCTTGGCCGGCCCGCCCGGAGGCAGCGCCGCGGCCTGAGCCCCGTGGGCCGGGACGGAGGTCATGAGCAGGGGCAGGACGGCCATGTCGAGCGCGGCCAGGACGCGGTTCTTCCGATTCATGGTCACGGCACGGCTTCGTAGCGGTCGGGCTCGTCCGGCCGGAAGGGCATCGGCCGTACGGTCACCCGATCTGGCAGCCCGGTTCACGGCAGAAACGACACGCCACCCCTGGCTCACGATCCGGCTGACGCATGCTCAAAGATGCTTGATTGGAGACGATTTCGAGCAGCATCCTTCAAGTGATCTCCGTGGACCGCTATCTTGCCAGGCGCATGCCAAAGCGGTGTGTCCGCAATCCGGACCGCACGAGGAGCTGCCCCATGAGACTCATCCGCATCCCCAGGCGCACGCACAGCCCCATCCCCACCCACATCCCCACCCGCATGCGCAAGAGGGCCAAGCGGCAGCGGGCGCCCCTGGTCGCGCTGCTCGCAGCGGCCCTCGCCGTCGCCGGCCTGGCCGCCGCCGGGCCGATGACCGGGGCGGCCGCTGCCGCCCCGGCCCCCGCCACGGCGGGCAACGCCACCGGCCTCACCCGGTCCGGGAACACCTTCACCGTCAGCACCTCCGCCGGCGCGAAGGCCCGTGTGGTCGTCGCCCGCGCCGACATCTTCCGGCTCTGGCTCTCGCCCGACGGCGCCTTCACCAACGACCCGGCCGGCTCCGACCTCGCCCCCACCACCGACTTCGGCCCCGTCGACGCCTCCTCCACCGACGCGGGCGCGTACTACCGCATCACCACTGGCGCTCTGAACATCCGCGTCAACAAGACGCCCCTGCAGTTCTCCGTCTACCGCGCCGACAACGCCACCCTTGTCTGGCAGGAGACCCAGCCCACCTCCTGGACCGGCACCCAGACCACCCAGTACCTGGCCCGCGGCACCGACGAGCAGTTCTACGGAACCGGCCTGCGCCTCGGCGAATGGGCGCTGCGCGGCAAGACCGTCCCCGTGGCCGTCGACAACAAGTGGCGCGAGAACAACAACGCCAGCCCGGCCCCCTTCTACATGTCCACCAATGGCTACGGCGTCATGCGCAACACCTGGGCCCCCGGCTCGTACGGTTTCAACGCCCCCACCACCCTCACCCACGACGAGAAGCGCTTCGACGCCTGGTACTTCACCGGCGAATCGCTGAAATCCGTACTCGACGGCTATACCGATGTGAGCGGCAAGCCGTTCATGGCACCGATGTGGGGCCTGGAACTGGGCAACGCCGACTGTTTCAACGCCTCCAACCCCGCATACCAGGGTGACCACAACCGCCTGCGCCACCAGACCACCCCCGACGTGGTCGGATACGCCTCCGATGCCCGCGCCGCCGACATGCCCTCGGGCTGGTTCCTGCCCAACGACGGCTACGGCTGCGGCTACACCGCGCCGCTCAAATCGACCGTCGACGCCCTGAAGGCCAAGGGCTTCCAGACCGGACTGTGGACCTCCACCGGCCTCGGCTCCATCGCCGACGAGGTCGGTACGGCCGGCACCCGCGGCGTGAAGACGGACGTCGCCTGGATCGGCGGCGGTTACAAGACCGCCTTCACCGGCGTCCAGCAGGCCGTCGACGGCATCGAGAAGAACTCCGACGCCCGCCGCTACGTCTGGACCGTCGACGGCTGGGCCGGCACCCAGCGCAACGCAGTCGTCTGGACCGGAGACACCAACGGCACCTGGGACGACATGCGCTGGCACGTGCCCGCCATCGCCGGCGCGGGCCTGTCCGCCCTCAACTACGCCTCCGGCGACGTCGACGGCATCTTCGGCGGCAGCCCCAAGACCTACACCCGCGACCTCCAGTGGAAGGCCTTCACCCCCGCCTTCATGACCATGTCGGGCTGGGGCGCGACCAACCCGGCCGCCGGCTACCAGGACAAGCAGCCCTGGCGCTTCACCGAGCCGTACCTCTCCATCAACCGCAAGTACCTCCAGCTCAAGATGCGGCTGATGCCGTACCTGTACACCATGAGCCGCACCGCGCACGAAAGCGGTGTGCCGAGCACCCGCGCCATGGTCCTGGAGTACCCGGACGACCCGGTGGCCCGCGGGAACCTCACCAGCGGACAGTTCATGGCCGGCGATTCCTTCCTCGTCGCGCCGGTCGTCTCCGACACCTCCGTCCGCGACGGCATCTACCTGCCCGCCGGGACCTGGACGGACTACTGGAGCGGGAAGACGTACGCGGGACCGGGCTGGCTGAACAACTACCAGGCGCCGCTCGACACCCTGCCGCTGTTCGTCAAGGGCGGCGCGATCGTGCCGATGTGGCCGCAGATGAACTACACGGGCGAGAAGCCCGTCTCCACCCTCACCTACGACATCCACCCGCGCGGGAACTCCTCCTTCAGCCTCTACGAGGACGACGGGCTCACCCGCGCCCACGAGTCCGGCGCGTACGCCCGCCAGCAGGTGGACGTCACGGCCCCGGCCGCGGGCTCCGGCACGGTGACCGTCTCCGTCGGCGCCCCCACCGGCAGCTACACCGGCAAACCGGCCGCCCGGGGCTACGAGTTCAGCCTCCACGTGGCCTCCGCCCCGGGCGCGGTCGCCGCTGACGGCACCGCCCTGGCCCGCCACACGTCCAAGGCCGCGTACGACGCGGCCGCGTCCGGCTGGTTCTTCGACCCCGCCGACCGCGGCGGCATCCTGTGGGTCAAGTCCGGTACGAAATCGGGAGCGTTCGGCATCACTGTTGCCGGCACCTCCGTCCCGGCGGCCGACCCGATCCCGGCGACCTCCGCCCCTGTCCCGCAGTCCGCCTGGACCCTGGTCTCCGCCGACAGCCAGGAGACCGCCGCCGAGGACGGGGCGGCCAAGAACGCCTTCGACGGCAACCCGGCCACGCTCTGGCACACCGCCTGGTCCTCGGGCACCCCGGCCGCGCTGCCGCACGAGATCCGCATCGACCTCGGCGCGCGCTACGCGGTCGACGGCCTCGGCTACCTGCCCCGCCAGGACGGCGGCGTCAACGGCCGGATCGGCGGCTACGAGGTGTACGTCTCCGACAGCACCACCGACTGGGGCTCACCGGTGGCGACCGGCACCTTCGCCGACACCGCCGCGGCCAAGTCCGTCTCCCTGTCCGCGAAGACGGGACGCTACCTGCGCCTGCGGGCCCTGACCGAAGCCGGCGGCCGCGGCCCCTGGACCAGCGCCGCCGAGATCAGCCTGACCGGGCGGGCCGCCCCGCTCCCGGCCGGCGCCACCCTCGTGGGCGCGGCCTCGGCCCGCTGTGCGGACCTGCCGTACAGCGCCACCGCACCGGGCACCGAACCCACCCTGTACACCTGCCACGGCGGCCCCAACCAGCGGTGGAGCCTGACGGCCGACGGCCGGGTCACCGGCCTGGGCGGGGTCTGCCTCGACGGTACGAACGCCACCGCGGTCACCGTTCAGACGTGCAGCGGAGCCGCCGGCCAGAACTGGCAGCCGGGGCCGGACGGCAACCTCCGTACGCTCGGCCAGTGCCTGGCACCGGTCGGCGCGGGCACCGCGAACGGCACCAAGCTCACCCGCGGGGCCTGCGACGGAGGCCCCGCGCAACGCTGGACCTTCACGCCCTGACGGCGCCGGTCGTCAGAGCGCGCCGCCGCCGAGCACGGCCTGGCACTCCCGCCGGGCCGGCTCGGTCAGCAGCCCCCGCAGCCGGGTGAACAGGGCGAGGAGGCCCGGCCCGTGGGCCGCGCGGAACGCCGGGTCGACCCGGGCGAGGTCCAGCTCGTTCGCCGCGGACAACTCGGCGAAGTCGCGCCGGGACTGGAGGTCGGGGGAGTGGACGTGGCCGGTGAACCGGTCGCGGAACGCCGGCGCCACCGACGACACCGCCTCGTTGTCGGCGGCGTCGGCGTCGGCGTCGGCGCCGCCGGGTATGTCGGAGGCGAGCGTCGGATAGGAGGCCGCGCGGTCGCAACTGGCGTAGAAGTAGACGATCTCCTCGGCCTCGGCCCCGATCACCGCGGTCAGTTCGGCCCGCCGGGCGACCGGCAGCAGGGCGGCGGCGAAGCCGTCCGTCCCGTAGAACGCGTGGCTCAGGCCCGCGAGCCGGAGCGCCGGCCGGGCTCCCCATGCCCCGAGCCGCGCGTGTACGCGTTCCAGATGCGCCAGCAGGGTGCCACCGGGGTGCTCCAGCTGCCCGGCGCCGAGTTCGAGCAGCAGTGCGAGGGCGCGCGTCTTCCGGCGCTCGGCCTGTGTGGGTGCCGGCATGGGCGTGGTCCTCTCCCGCGTGCCCCGGTCAGGTGGGTGGGTCGACACCCGTCCCCGCTCGCGCCGGGGTCCGGACCGTGGCGCGAGCGGGGACGGGTTGCCGCCCGGGGCCCTGGATTGATCGTTGTCCACCCGCAGATGCAAGTCAATCCTCTGATTCCCTATCAAGACCCAAGCCACAGCTTGGAGTAGCGTGGGCCCCGTGACTCTCGACGATCTCCGCGTCTTCGTGGCCGTCTGCCGGGCCGGCAGTCTCAGCGCCGTCGCCCGCGACCTCGGCTGTACGCAGTCGGCCGTCAGCCAGCACGTCCGCCGCCTCGAAAAGCAGACCGGCACCGAGCTGCTGGAGCGACACGCCCGCGGCGTCGTCCCCACCGAGGCCGGGCGCATCCTCCAGACGGCCGCCGCCGACGGCATCGCCGGGCTCGACGGAGCCCTGCGCCGCCTCGACGAACTCGTCCGCGGCGACAGCGGATCGGTGCGCATCACCACGGGCGCGACGACCGTACGGCATTTCATGTCCGAGGCCGTCGTCGGCTTCCGGCGCCGCCACCCGCAGGTCAGCCTGGAGTTCCAGACCGAGAACTCCAGCCGCAGCTGCTTCGACGCGCTCGCCGCCGACGACCTGGACCTCGCCTGGATCACCATCGGCCGGCCCGTGCGCGGCATCGAGCAGCGCCCGGTGATGGAGCTGCCGTGGGTGCTCGCGGTCTGCGCCGACGACCCCCTCGCCGCCCGGCCCCGCATCGAGCCGGCCGACCTCACCGGCATCCGCCACATCCGGCTCCCCGAGAGCTCCGCCTCCCGCGCCCACCTCGACGCCGCCTTCGCGCAATCCGGCATCCGGATACGGTCCGACACCAGCGTGGCCGACTGGGACACCGCCCTGCTCCTGGCCGAACTGGGCCTCGGCCATGCCCTCGTGCCCGCCCTGCCCGGCTGGCGGGTCCCCGGATCAGAGGGCCCGCTGCGCCTCGTCCCGGTCCCGGCCCTGCCGCCGCTCCCGGTCGGCTGGGCGGTCCGCCGCTGGGCGGCCCTGTCCCCGCTGGCCCGCGTCTTCGCCGACGACGTGGCCCGCAGCTGCACGGCCCGCGCCGCGCGGCAGCAGTGACGCCGGCAGCAGTCCCACGGCCGCCAGCGCCGCCAGGGCGAACAGCGCGGTCGGCGCGGCCCCGGCGCCGGCGCCCCCGCCCGCCGCGACGGCGATGCCCAGGGTCGGACCGACGTTCATCGCCGTCTGCTTGAGCCCGCCGACGACCCCCGCGTACCCGGCCGGGGCGTCGCCGACCACCGTGCCGGTGGCGGTCACCATGACCGCGGCGAACCCGGCGCCCAGCACCGCGAAGGCCGCCATGACCGCCGGGCCCGCCGCGGCACCCAGCCCGCCGACCCCGAGGACGACCAGCCCAGTACCGGCGAGCGCGGTCCGGCGCGGCCCGTACCGGCGCAGCGCCAGGCCCGCCAGCGGCGCGCCCGCGACCATGCAGCCGGTCAGCGGGAGCACCAGCAGGCCGGTGGCGAGCGGGTCGAGCCCCCGTACGTCCTGGAGCAGGAAGGTCGCCGCGAACAGCGCCCCGAACATGCCGCCGGAGACGGCCAGCAGCAGCGCCATCGAGGCCACGACCGGCCGGGACCGCGCCACGGCGGCCGGTACGAGGGGCTGCGCGGCCCGCCGTTCGTACCGTACGAGCACGGCCGCGAGGGCGGCGGCCCCGCAGAGCCCGAGCAGCGTCTGCGGCGCGGCCCAGCCGTGGGCGGGTACGCCGGCCAGCGCATGGACGAGCACGGCGAGGGCCGCGGCCAGCAGCGCCGCTCCGGTCAGATCGCGGAGGCGCTGGTCCGCGTCGCCGGGCGGCGCGGACTGCGCGCGGTGGGCATGCGGGACGTGGCCGCGGAGGCCGGGGTTTCGCTGCGCCTCGGCCAGTACTACTTCCAGACCAAGGAGAACCTGCTCATGTACGGGCTCGAGCACCTGGCCGCCGGCCTCGGCGCCCGGGTCGCGGAGCGGCTGCGGGCGGTGGGGCAGAACCCGGGGCCGCGCGCGATGATCGAGGCACTGCTGATGGAGTCACTGCCCACGGACGAGGTGAGCCGGACCTTCCACATCGTGTACACCTCGTACGCGGCGCTCGCGCTGACGGACGAGGCGCTCGCCGCCCTGCCGTTCATCGACAACCCGAACGCGGCCGAGGACGCCCTGACGGCGCTCCTCCAGCAGGCGGTCGGCGCGAAACCGGCCCCGCCGGACACGGATCCGCGCACGGAGGCGATCAGCCTGCTGGCGATGTCGGCAGGGCTCGGCACCAGCATCCTCGTGGGCCAGCGCACGCAGGAATCGGCCGCGTCGGTGCTCCGCCACCACCTCGACCGGCTCTTCCCGGCGCTCCGCTGACGGAACGGGCCGGACGGGGGTGGTCCCGGCAGGCCGGGTGCGCAGGTGCTACGCGCTCGCGCTCTCCCGGGTGTTCCGGATCGCCCGCACCAGTCCGGCGACGAGGTTCGCCCGCTCGGCCATGGCCTCGACCACCACGTACTCGTGGTCGGCGTGGGCGCCGCCGCCGACCGCACCGAGGCCGTCGAGGGTCGGCACTCCCACCGCCGCCGTGAAGTTGCCGTCGCTGCCGCCGCCGACCGACCGGCCTTCGAGGCCGGGGAGCAGCCGCTGGGCCACCGCGAAGAGATCGGCCGACGCCGACTCCGGCATCGGGGGCCGGCCGATGGACCCGTGGACCGAGATCTCCGCGTCTTCGAGGTGCGGGGCGAGCGCCGCGAACGCGGACTCGATGCGTGCCTGTTCGCGGGCCGATTCGACCCGTACGTCGGCGGTGACGGTCGCCTCGGCGGGAACGACGTTGTCCACCCCTCCCGCGGAGGCCACGGTCGGGGTGACGGTCGTACCGATCTCGGGCCGGCCGAACGCCGCGATGTCCAGTACGAGGTGTGCCGCCTCGATCAGGGCGTTGACCCCGGCCTCGGGTTCGAGGCCGGCGTGCGAGGCCCGGCCCGCGACGGAGACGTGGAACGAGCCGCAGCCCTTGCGCCCGGTCTTCAGGGCGCCGCCGTCGGCAGCGCCTTCGAACACCAGCACCGCGCCGCAGGCGAGGGCGCGTTCCTCGATGAGGGCCCGGGAGGAGGGGGAGCCGATCTCCTCGTCGGCGGTCACCAGGATCTCGACGCCCGACAGGTCGTCGAGCAGCGCGAGCCCGTGGACGGCCTGCACCAGACCACCGAGCATGTCGAAGACCCCGGGGCCGGTCGCGCGCCCGTCCTCGACCGCGAACGGGCGGCGTTCGAGGGTCCCGAGCGGGAACACCGTGTCGTGGTGGCCGAGGATCAGCACCCGGGGCTCGCCGCCGCCCGACCAGTGGACGTGCGGTCCGGTCTCGCTCTCGATGAGGACGGCCTCCCCGCCGAGGCGGTTCTCGATGACGGCGGCGACGGTTTTGGCCGATACCCCCAGCGCGTCGAGGTCCCGCGAGGGGGACTCGATCTCGACGAGTGTCCTGAGGTCCTCGATCATCGCATCCACATTCACATGGACGGCCGCTCGCATCGTCATGGCGCAAGGGTAGCCGCAGCGCCACGGCGCACAGTCCGGGGGAAGGGCGGCCGAAACCGCCGTGGCCGGGACGAAAGGGGCATCGGAGGGGATGATGGAGGGGAGGAGGTGTACGGGCCATGGCGGAGCATGACGGCGGCCCTTCGGCGGCGAACCTGGAGGAAGGCAAGCTGCTCAAGGAGCTGGAGGCCATCCACCGGACCCGCCACGAGACCCTGCTCTACGGGTCGGACGAGGCGCTGGTCACGCACACGCAGCGGATGAACGAGCTGGAGCACGAGTACGTACGCCGGCACCCCCGGCGCGCCCAGACGCCGGGGCGGACCCGGTCGGGCGCACGCGCCCGGTCCGGCGAGGACTGAGGGGTCGCGCAGGCCGTCGCGAAGGCCGTCGCGAAGGCCATCGCGAAGGCCATCGCGAAGGCCGTACGGGCCTCACTTCTTGGCGTGCTCGCCCAGGTAGAACAGCAGCCAGACGAAGCCGGCGAACACGTGCGTTCCGAAGATGTAGAAGAACGCGCGCAGTGCGACGCCCTTCCCCTTCCACTGCTCGTGCCGTGCCGCCGCGGAAGCGGGACCCTCGGTCTTGTCCGGCACGGCGGATCTCCGTTTCGAATGCGGGGCTGGGGACCAGTGGCTACGGAAACAGCGTACGGGTGCGCCCAGGGAGTGAGCACTCTTCGCCTCGAATGAGACATTGATGTATCATTCGAGGCGAAGGAGGCTCATTGCTGTGCGAAGCGGTGGGCCTCCCCGCCCGCTCACCTGAACGGAACCCCATGCACGCCCGCCGCCCCACCGCTCCACTCGACCCGCGCCGGTGGATCGTCCTCGCCATCCTTTCCGGCAGCCTGCTGCTGATCTCGATGGACACCACGATCCTCAACGTGGCCTTCCCCTCCCTCGTCGGCGACCTCCAGCCCGGTGCCGTGCAGCAGCTGTGGATCATCGACGTCTACGCGCTCGCCCTGTCCGGCCTGCTCGTCACCGCCGGCGCCCTCGGCGACCGCTGGGGCCGCAAGCGGCTGCTCATGGCGGGCTTCGCGATCTTCTCCGTCGCCTCCCTGATCGCCGTCTTCTCCACCGAGGCCTGGCACGTGATCGCGGCCCGCGCCCTCCTCGGCGTCGGCGGCGCCGCGATCATGCCGTCCACCCTGTCGATCCTGCGCAGCGTGTTCACCGACGCCAAGGAGCGGGCTTTCGCGCTCGCCGTCTGGGCGGCCGTCTTCGGCGGCGGCATGGCGTTCGGCCCGGTCGTCGGCGGGCTCCTCGTCCAGGACTACGGCTGGCACTCCGCCTTCCTCCTGAACCTCCCCGTCGTCGCGGTCATCGTCGCGGCCGGCCTGCGCTACCTCCCCGAATCCCGATCCCCGCGCAGCAGCGGCCGCTGGGACTGGTGGGGCGTCGGTCAGTCGATCGTCGGCATGCTCGCCCTCGCGGGCGGCATCAAGCAGCTCGGCAAGAGCGGGATCGCCGATCCGCTCCCGTGGGCCCTGCTCGCCCTGGCCGCCGTCGCACTGACCGTCTTCGTACGCCGCCAGCTGCGCGTGGACAACCCGCTGCTCCAGGTCCGGCTGTTCACCAAGCCCGCCTTCAGCGTCGCCGCCACCGCGATCTTCCTGCCCATGGTGGGCATGGGCGCGATCCTCTTCCTCGTCACACAGTGGTTCCAGTACGGCCAGGGCTACACCCCCCTCGAAGCGGGCCTGCGCCTGCTGCCCGCCCCGCTCGCCCTGATCTGCGCCTCGATGGTGGCCCCCACGCTGATGCAGCGCTTCGCGATCCGGCACGTTCTGGGCGCGGGACTGCTGGTCCTGGCCGCCGGCATGGCCCTGCCCTGGACCTTCCAGCAGTTCGCCGAGCTCGGCTACCCGGCGTTCGCCGTGGCCCTCACGGTCATGGGCCTGGGCGCGGGCATCGCCACCACCGTCGCCTCGGTCACGCTGATCTCGGCCGCGCCCGCGGAGGAGGTCTCCAGCGCGGCCGCCATCGAGGAGACCTGCTACGAGCTCGGCTCGGCCATGGGCGTCGCCATCCTCGGCAGCACCGCCGCCGTCCTGTACCGCGGCAACCTGCCGGCGCTCGACCTGGACGGCGCGGCCGCCGCGGCCGTCCGCGAGTCCGTGGGCGAAGCCGCCCACATCGCCGAACGGCTGGGCGGCACGGTGGGCAAGGGCCTGATCGAGGCGGCCTCCCAGGCCTATACCCTCGCCATCACGCCGGCCTTCCTCATCGCGGGCCTCCTCGCGGTGGCCGCGGCGGCCACGACGTGGACGATGATCCCGCGCGACCTCCGGCCCACCGAGAACCACTGACACGGCCGTGCCCCGGCGCCCGCGTCACCGCCGCAGCGGTGAGGCGGGCGCCGGGCCCAGCGTGGTGGTGCCCGGCGCCGCGCGGTGGCCCAGCCCCGTACGGTACGCATCCAGCGCGGCCTCGATCCGGCCCGTGCGCCGCAGCAGGTCGCCCAGCAGCCGGCACAGATCGGCCAGATCCCCGCTGGCCCCGCTGCGTTCCAGCAGGGTCAGTGCCTGGACGTAGTGCTCCTCTGCGGACTCGGTCTCCCCGCGCTCCTCGGCCATCAGCCCGAGCAGCCGGTGCGCCCCGCCCGCGTGCACGGCCCCGTGGCTGTCGCCCAGTTCCAGCAGCCCGGAGAGCAGCTCGGCGGCCTCCTCGCAGCGGCCCAGCCGGCGCAGTACGTCGGCTAGTTCCACCTCGACCTGCGCCGTGTACAGGGCGGCCCGCCGGGCCGCGAGGATGTCCCGCGCCGTGCGCAACTCCGCCTCCGCCGCCACCAGATCGCCGTTCTGCGCCTGTACGTAGCCGCGCATCCAGTGGCAGTGCGCCAGATCGGTCCGCAGCCGCAGCTGCCGGTAGATCGCCTGTGCCTTGGCGAGGGAGGCGTCGGCGTCCGCCGGCCGCCCCGCGGCGAGGAACGTACGCGCCACCTGCCGGTGCATCCCCGCCACCAGCGCCGGATCGGCCACCTGCGGAGCCAGCGCCAGGGCCAGCTCGGCCGCGTGCGCGGCCCGGGCGTGGGCGCCCATGTCGATGTACGGGCCGATCACGGCGGCGTACAGCAGCACCAGCGCCTCCGGATCGGCCAGCCCGCTCGCGTTCAGCTCGTCGATGGCGGATTCGAGCAGGTAGCAGGCGTAGCGGAGCTCCCCGGCGAGCAGGTGCGCTACGGCCCGGCCGCGGATCGGGCGGGCCCGGCGGGGGAGCGGCTCGTCGGCCAGCAGCCGCTCGGCCGTCTCGAAGTGGCCGATGGCGTCCGGCAGTTCCCCCGCTTCCAGCGCGCAGTCGCCGAGCCCGAGCAGCGCCTCCGCCCGTTCGGCGTCGAGGCCGAGCCGTTCCGCGTCCGCCAGCAGCTGCCGGTAGCGTACGGCCGCCTCGGCGGCGGCCCCCGTGGCCAGCGTCTGCTGGGCGTCGGTGAGGCCGAGGCGCAGCTCGGTGGCCAGGTGGGCGGGGCGCCCGGTGGCGAGCTCCTCGTACGAGGTGCCGAGCCGCTTGGCGAGGAAGCGCAGTGCCGTCTCGGAGGGCCGGACCTTGCCCGACTCCAGGGTCGAGATGTAGGCGGAGGTGTACGAGGGCTGCGCCAATGCCCTTTGTGTCAGCCCGCGTTCGGCGCGCATGCGCTGAACCCTGCGGCCGATCTCGGCCGGTTCGTCCATGAAGACCCCCTGGTTGCTCCAACTCCCCATGGTGCAGGGGTGGCTGGCCATTGCGCACGTCCCGTGCGCCCCCTAGTTTAAGCAATCGGTTCAGCGTACTTATCGAACCGCTTAACTTCCGGTGACTTCCGGCTTCTTCCCGGGGAGAACTCCATGGACGCGTCCCTCCGCCTGACGCTGCGCGCCGCCTTGGCCGCGGCCTGTACGACGGCCCTGCTGCTGGCCGCGGGCCCGCTCGGCACGGCCGCCGCGGCGCCGCCGCCGATACCGTCACCGGCGAAGGCCGGGACCGGGACCGGGACCGAGGTGGAGATACCCGGGCCCGAGGACGGTACGGCCGCCGGATCCGGCCACATCAGCGTTCCCGCCGCCGGGCAGGCGAAGAAGGCCCCGCAGCTCTCCGAAGCCGAGCGGGCGGCCGACGGCGAGGTCGCCAAGCTGGTCGACAACGGTTCGACCGCCGACCGCCTCGACATCGTCGTCATCGGCGACGGCTACACCGCTGCCGAGCAGGACCGGTTCCACGCCGACGCCCGGGCCAAATGGGCCGAGATCACCGCCGTCGAGCCGTACTCCACGTACCGCAACCTCTTCAACGTCTGGACGGTCGACGCCGTCTCCCACGACTCCGGCGTCTCCGGCGACCCCACGCCGGCCACCGTCCGCGACACCGCCCTCGGCTCGTACTTCTGGTGCGAGGGCATCGAGCGGCTGCTCTGCATCGACCAGCCGAAGGTGGACGCGTACGTGGCGAAGGCGCCGGCGGCCGACCTGGTCCTGGTCCTCTCCAACAGCGCCAAGTACGGCGGGGCCGGGTACAACGAGCCCAGCGCCGCCCTCGGCTACGAGGGGATATCGACCGCCTCCGCGGGCAACGCGAAATCCGGTCAGGTGGCCATCCACGAGACGGGCCACTCCCTGGGCAAGCTCGCCGACGAGTACTTCTATCCGGACACCCCGGGCTACGAGAAGTACGAGGGCCCCGAGCCCGCCGACTCCAACACCTCCACGCTGCCCGCCGACCGGATGGCCGCCGAGCGGGCCAAGTGGTACCGCTGGCTCGGCGCCGCATCACCCGACGGCGGTACGGTCGGCGCGTACGAGGGCGGCGGCTACTACGTCAAGGGCCTGTACCGGCCCACCGACAGCTCGATCATGCGGGTGCTCGGCAAGCCCTTCAACCTGCCCGGCACCGAGGCGATGATCGCGGGCTTCTACCAGCACGCGAAGCCCGCCGCCCCGCTCACCCCGACCGGCCGCACCCTGCGGCTGCGCAACACGGCGAAGGTCTCCGTACCCCGGCTGGCCGGTGCGGACGGCCGGCAGCTCGACGTCCGCTGGTACCTCGACGGCCGGGAGCTGAAGCGGTTCGCGGGCCGCACCGAGGTCGCGGTCGCCGAGCTGTGGCTCTTCGACCTGCGCACGCACAAGCTGTCGGTCACGGCCGAGGACCGCACCCCCTCGGTCCGCGACCCGAAGATCGCCCGCACCCTGAAGTCGACGGTCGACTGGAGCGTCCGCCTCTAGGGGGGGCCGGCCGCGCTGTGCGGGGGCTCAGGCGTCGGCCGCGTACGTCCAGAAATCGCGCATCACGGCGGGCGCGGCCGGGCTGTTCATCGCCCGCTGGGTGAGCAGGACGGAGACGGCGCCGGTGGACGGGGTGACGTGGCCGGCGGTTCCGGTGCCGCCGATCCAGCCGTACCGCCCCGGCACGTTCCACGGATCGCGGGTCGTGACGTCCACGGAGCCGCCGAACCCCCAGCCCTGGCCCTCCAGGAACAGCTCGCCTGCGGCCCGCTGGGCCGGGGTCAGCCAGTCGGTGGTCATCTTCCGCACCGACTTGGCCGACAGGAGCCGGCCCCGGTCCCCGTCGATCGCCCCCTCCGCGAGCAGCATCCGGCCGAACGCGAACCAGTCGTCGGCGGTCGAGACCAGGCCGCCGGCGCCGGAGGGGAAGGCCGGGAGGCTGCTCCACTGCCCGTGCGGGGCGTCGGCCCGTTCGAGGCCGCCCTCGCCCTCGCGGTAGAAGCTCGTGAACCGGCCCAGGTCGGCGGCCGGGACACAGAACCCGGTGTCCGCCATGCCCAGCGGCTCGAAGATCCGCTCGGCCATGAACTCGGGCAGGGACTGCCCCGAGACCCGGGCGATCAGCACGCCCAGGATGTCGGAGCAGGTGTTGTACAGGTAGGCCTCGCCCGGCTGGTACAGCAGCGGAATGCCCGACAGCATCTTCAGCCAGGCGTCCGGCGCCGCGGTCTGCTGCGGCTGCGGCG
Source organism: Streptomyces sp. NPDC090741 (assembly GCF_044769045.1). NCBI lineage: Bacteria > Bacillati > Actinomycetota > Actinomycetes > Kitasatosporales > Streptomycetaceae > Streptomyces > Streptomyces sp. NPDC090741. The sequence continues at coordinate 383,331 of NZ_JBIVXF010000002.1, forward strand.
GCCCCTGCTTCAGCTCGCCCACCAGCGGTGCGACCGCGGGCAGCGAGAAGTCCGACGGGAACCCGTACCCGGCGCGGGAGGTGAGCAGGTCGAACACGGTGATCGGACGGTCGGCGGGCACCACGTCGTCGAGCGGGCTCGCGGGCGTACGGGCGACGAGGGGCGAGGCCAGCTCCGGCAGCCACGGCGCGATCTCGTCCTCCAGGGCCAGCAGGCGCTCCTCGACCAGCGTCATGGCGGCCACGGCCGTCACGGGTTTGGTCATGGAGGCGATGCGGAAGATCGAGTCCCGGACCATCGGAGCCGTGCCCTCGACGTCGGCCGAGCCGACCGCCTCCACCTCCACCCGATCACCGCGGGCCACCAGGCCCACCGCCCCGGGCAGTGATCCGCTGCTCACGTGCCGTTCCAGAATGTCGCGCAGGTCGCTCATCACTCCACCTCTCCCGATCACCGCTCCGGATGCCTGCCTCCCACAGACTCCCGCAGCGCCGCGCATTCATCGGCCGGACGCGCGGCCGGACGCACTCGGGCCACCCGATATCCGGTGGCCCGAGCGCGGGGGGCGGTCCTAGGGTGCGAGCCATGACGATCATCAGCTCCGAAGCCGTAGACCGATCCGTGTCCCTCACCGCACAGGCGCTCCGCAGGGTGGCGCACCTCGACTGGTCCGTCCCGGCCGCCGGCCTGGAGTGGAGCTGTTACGACACCGCCGTCCACGTGGCGAGCGATTTCGCCGGGTACGCCACCCAACTCACCGGGCGCTCGACCAGCGGGTACGCCCCCTTCGACATCAGCGCCGCCCCCGGCACCACCCCCGACGGCCTGATCCAGGTCATCGAGGCCACCGGAGGCCTGCTGTCCGCCGCCGTGGCCGTGACCGACCCCGAGGTCCGGGCCTGGCACCCGTACGGCATGGCGGGCCCGGACGGATTCGCCGCGATGGGCATCGTCGAGACGCTGCTGCACACCCACGACATCCTGACCGCTCTCGGCGTCCACGACTGGGAGCCCGACGCGGACCTCTGCGAGCAGGTCCTCGACCGGCTCTTCCCGCAGGTACCGCGCGACATCGCCGCCCCGTGGCCGACGCTGCTGTGGGTGACCGGCCGGGGCGAACTCCCGGGCCTGCCGCGCCGCACGGCGTGGCGCTGGTACGCCGAACCCATCACCGCGGAACGCGTCGTGCTCTGCGAGATCTCCCCGCACGTCGCCGGCGACCTCCACGGCGGCGGCACCGGCGGCTTCGCCTGGGCCGAGGACGGCCCCGGCGAGGGCACCCGGGGCGCCTCCGGGATGGTGGCCAAGGCGCGGGAGGAGGGCACGCACCGCCCGGGCTGGGGCGCGTACGCCGTCGTCCGTACGCAGGACCGGCGCGCGATCGGCGGGATCGGCTTCCACGGGGCCCCCGACGCCGAGGGGAACGCGGAGGTCGGCTACGACCTCGTACCGTCGGCCCGCGGCAACGGGTACCTCACCGAGGCGCTGAAGGGCCTGGTCGCCTGGGCCTTCGAGCAGCCCGGCGTGACCGCGCTGCACGCCCGGGTGGACGCGGACAACGCGCCCTCCCACGGCGTGCTCGTCCGGGCGGGCTTCGAGCGCACGGGCTCCACCGAGGACGGCGGAGCCCGTTACACCCTGCGGGCGGCTGGTCGGTAGCCGCCGCCCGGTGTCCGCTGCTCAGTAACCGCAGTTGGTGACCCACTTGTGGGAGGAGATGCGGTCGTTCCACTCCCACGGGATGTTGCCGGCCGAGCCGTTCGGGGCACAGGTGGACGCACCGCCGTAGCCGATGTTCTCGTAGACGCGCACGTCCCCGAAAGAGCCGGCGTACCCGTTGTTCCACCAGGACGAGGCCCGGTCGTTCATGTTGAAGTTGCCTCCGGCCCCGCAGGTGCGCCAGTCGGAGTCGTCACCGCTCCAGCCGCAGGCGTGGCCGCCGCGGTTGGTGTCCTCCCAGACCCAGTAGTTGCCGTCAGCGGCCGCGCCGGAGGCGTCGGCCGTGGCGGCGCCGGCGGCGGTCACGGTCGCGGGAACGGCCAGCAGCGGTACGGCGAGGGCGCCGGCGAGCAGCAGGGTGCGGAACTTACGCATGGGATCCTCCGGAAGGTCGTGGGTTCGGTGCCGTGTCGTGTTGTTCGGAGCCGTGTTCTTCTGAGCGGTGTTCTTCTGACGCCCGGCGCGCCGTCGGCAGCGCGCCGTTCTGGAGCCGCCACTTGAGCGCGATCTCCTCCTGGTGCTGGGCCCGGAGTTGTTCGCCGTAGGTGTGGTCCAGAGCCTGGGAGACCCGGGCCAGCGGAGTGCCGGCCGCGCAGGTCGCTTCGATGACGGCCAGTTCGGCCTCGGCCGCGTCCGCCTCGGCCGGCGGCATGCTCTCGCCGAACCGGGCCGCGGCCTGCCGGGAGGCGTCGGGGCCCGCGTACGGGCGGCCCGCCGCCCGCATGCACGCGGCCCACTGCCCGACGGCTTCCGCGTACTGCCCGTCCTCGTGTACGCGCGCCTCCCGCACCGGCCGCAGGTTCATCGTGACGACCTTGACGCGGAACCAGGTCGCCAGATCCCCGTAGAGCGTGCGCTCGGCGTCCGCGATGCAGCCCTCGGCGGAGGCGGTGATGGTCATCCCGGTGGGCGCGGTGGCCGAGAGCCCCACGGGGGCGGAACCCATGAGCGCGGTACGGGCGGCTGCCCGCCCGGCTGCCGACAGCCCGCGGAAGTACCGCTGGTTGGGATCGGCTTCCCGCGCCTGCGCGGCGGCGCGCTGGTCCCGGCCGCCGTAGCCGTGGGCCCGCGCCCACTCGATGTCGTCCACCCCGTACGGGAAGGACCGGGCGGTGTCGTCCGGGGCCTCGGTCACCGCGTACGGGAAGCCCCGCCCGTCCATGCAGCGGCTGATCAGGATCTGCTCGGCCCGCTCCAGCAGGCGGGTGTCCGCGGCGCTCGGCTCGCGGGCCGGGGCGGCCGGTGCGGCCGGTGCGGCCGGGGCCTCGGTGGCCGATCCGCAGCCTCCCAGGAGCAGGAAAGCCGCCAGGGCGGCGGCCGTGGCCCGGCCGGGGTGGTGTCGTTGCATCGGTGTACTCCCTCCTCTCGCGGCGACGGCGACGGCGACGGCGGTGCCGGTGGTGCGGCGAACTCAGGTCTAGCGGCGATCCGTTGTTCGCCGTCGGCGTGGTGGCAGTGAACAAACAATTGCTGAACAATCCACCACAGAGGGCGGCAAACTCACCAGGTGGGAAAGGGGAGGACATGGCCCGCAAGGAGCGTCCGCTGGAGGGGGAGGACGGACCGCTGCGGCAGTTCGCCGCCGCCTTGCGCCGCCTGCGCCACGAGGCCGGATCCCCGCCGTACCGGGACCTGGCGGCCCGCGCCCACTACTCGGTGGCGACGCTGTCCGGGGCCGCGTCGGGCCGGCGGCTGCCGAGCCTCGACGTGACGCTGTCGTACGTCCGCGCCTGCGGCGGCGACGCGCAGGAGTGGGAACGCCGCTGGCACGCCGTCGCCGCGCAGCTGTCGGCGCAGGCTCCGCAGCCCGAGGAGGATCCGGGGGAGACCGGGGCGCACGGGACCCCGTACGTCGGCCTCGCGGCCTTCCGGACGGAGGACGCGGGGCTGTTCTTCGGCCGGGAGCGGCTGGTCGAGGACCTCCTCGCAACCCTCGCCCGGCAGCGCGTCGTGGCACTCGTCGGCGCCTCCGGAGCCGGCAAGTCCTCCCTCCTGCACGCCGGTCTGCTGCCCCGGCTGTGCGCGCAGGCCCCGCCCCGGGCGGTGCACGTGCTGACCCCCGGGCCGCACCCGCTCGGCCGTGTGCGGCAGGCCTTCGCCGCACACGAGGCCGGTGGCGGCGAACTCGTCCTGGTCGTCGACCAGTTCGAGGAGGTCTTCACGGTCTGCGCCGATCCCGACGAGCGCGCCGGCTGCATCACCGCCCTCGTCGAGGAGGCCCGGCGGGCCGGTTCCCGCTGCCGCGTCGTCCTCGGCGTACGCGCCGACTTCTACGCCCACTGCACCCGCTACGACGCCCTCGTCGAGGTCCTGCGCGACGCCCAGGTCCTCGTCGGACCGATGAGCGCGGCCGAACTGCGCCGCGCCGTCGTCGAACCGGCCCGCCGGGCCGGCCTCACCGTCGAAGGCGCCCTCCAGGCGACGCTCGTCGCCCACGCCCACGGACAGGTCGGCGTCCTGCCCCTGCTGTCCCACGCGCTCCTGGAGACCTGGCGCCGCCGCCGCGGGGCCGCCCTGACCCTGGACGGCTTCCACGCGGCGGGCGGCTTCGAGGGCGCGCTCGCCCAGTCCGCGGAAACCCTCCACGCCTCCCTCTCCGCACCTCAGCAGCGGCTCGCCCAGCAGATCTTCGTCCACCTCATCGCCCTCGGCGAGGGCACGGAGGACACCAAACGCCCCGTGGCCCGAGAAGAGCTGAACCAGGACGCCGACACCGCGACCGTCCTCGCCCGGGCCGCGCGGCTGCGCCTGCTCACCCTCGACGACGGACGGGTCGAACTCACCCACGAAGCCCTCATCCGCGCCTGGCCGCGGCTGCGCGGCTGGCTCACCGACGACCGCGAGCGCTTACGCCTGCACCGCCGCCTCACCGACGCCGCCCGCGCCTGGGAAGCCCTCGGCCGGGACTCCGGCGCCCTCTACCGCGGCACCCGGCTCGACCTCGCCCGCGACCTTGCCGCCGGCCGGACGATCGGGCTCACCGCCGGCGAACGGGCCTTCCTCGAAGCGAGCACGGCGGCCGAAGCCGCCGCCGGGAACACCGCCCGGCGCCGCGCCCGCCGGCTGCGCACCCTCGTGGCGCTGCTCGCCGCCCTCGTGGTGGTGGCCGGGGTCGCCACCACCAACGCCGTACGCGCCGAGGACGAGGTCACCCGACAGCGCAACGACGCCGTCGCGCAGAACCTCGCCGACAGCGCGACGGAACTCGCCAACACCGAACCGGGGCTGGCCGTACAGCTGGGCCTGACGGCGTACCGCCTCTCGCCCACCGCCAAAACGCGCGACGGCCTGGCCAGCACCCTGATGACCGCCACGCCCGCGCACGCCAAGGAGGTCCTCGCGCTCGCCTACCGCCCCGACGGACGCCAGCTGGCCACCGCGAGCGGAGACCACACCGCCCGGCTGTGGCGGATGCACGGCACCGACAGCCCCGTAGCCGAGGCCACGCTCAGCGGTCACGGCGGCGACGTCCGCACCGTCTCCTACCGTCCGGACGGCCGCACGCTGGCCACCGGGTCCGCCGACGGGAGCGTCCGGCTGTGGGACACGACGGACCCGTCCCGGCCGGCCGTGCTGGCCTCGCTGACCGGGCAAGGGGGCGACGTACGCTCCCTGGCCTACAGTCCGGACGGCCGTACCCTCGCCACGTCCGGGACCGACGGCAGCGTGGGGCTGTGGGACGTGGCCGACGCCGTCCACCCCGCCCCGCTCGCACGGCTCGCCGGACACCGGGACGCCGTCCGCTCCGTCGCCTTCAGCCCGGACGGCCGTACGCTCGCCAGCGCGGGCGAGGACCGGACCGTACGGCTCACCGACGTGGCGGACCCGCGGCGGCCGCAGCCGCTGGCCGTCCTGGAGGGCCACGACAGCGCCGTGTTCTCGGTGGCCTTCCGACCCGACGGGCACACGCTCGCCGCCGCCAGCGGCGGACGTACGGCGATCCGCCTGTGGAACGTCACCGACCCGAGCCGTCCCGCCCCGCTCGCCGTCCTCTCGGGCCACACCGATGTCGTCGGCTCGGTGGTGTTCAGCCCCGACGGGCGGACCCTGGCCAGTGCGAGCGACGACCGCACGGTGCGCGTGTGGAGCGTGGCCCGCCCCGCCCACCCCGGGCTGCTGTCCACGCTCACCGGCCACCTCACCGCGGTCAGCTCGGTCGCCTTCAGCCCCGACGGCGCGGTGCTGGCCTCCGGCGGTTTCGATGCCACCGTCCGGCTGGCGGGGACCGACGAGGCGCGCGTCATCGCCGACGCCTGCGCACACACCGGACCCCGGATCACCCGCGCCCAGTGGTCCGCGCACCTGCCGTACGTCGCGTACTCGCCGCCGTGCAGCGGGCTGGAGCAGCGTCAATAGCGGCCGGGCGGGGGCGCGTGGCGATAGCCTCGGGGTGGACGCCCGACACCGGCTCGGAAGGCAGGCCCCGATGGCGAGTTCAGTCGATCCACCGAGTTCTTCTCCTTCTCCGGCTTCCTCCGCTTCCGCTCGATCGCGGGTTCCCGTGATCGACCTCGGGCCGTGGCGGTCCGGTGAGCCCGGGGCGCGGGAGCGGATCGCCGCCCGTGTCGACGAGGCCCTCCAGGCCGCCGGGTTCCTGCTGATCACCGGGCACGGGGTGGATCCCGCGCTGCCCGCGCGGATCCGGGAGGCCGCCAAGGAGTTCTTCCGGCTGCCGGCCGAGGCGAAGGCGCCGTACGCGGTCGCGGTAGGCGGCCGGGGCTGGCTCGGACCGGGCGCCGAGGCCAACAGCTACGCGGAGGGGGCGGCCTCGCCGCCCGACCTCAAGGAGTCCTGGTCCTGCGCGGCGGACGAGCCCACCGGGAACCCGTCCGTGGACGCCGAGTGGTTCCGGCCGAACGCCTGGCTGGCCGAGGTACCGGCGCTGGCGCCGCTGGCCGGCGAGTACATCGCCCGGATGCGGGCCCTGTCCGACGAGCTGCTGGAGCTCCTCGCCACCGCACTCGGACTCGCCGCCGACCACTTCACCCGCCACACCGGGCATCCCACCTGGGGGTTCAACCTCAACTGGTACCCGGGCACGGAGGTGCTCGGCGAACCCCTGCCGGGCCAGTTCCGCATCGGGGCGCACACGGACTTCGGGACGGTCACGGTCCTCGACCGTGAGTCGGGCTCGGGCGGGCTCCAGATCCACACCGACGCCGACGGCTGGCAGGACGCCCCGTACGACCCGGCCGCGCTGACCGTGAACATCGGCGATTTGATGGCCCGCTGGACGGGGGACCGCTGGCGCGCCGGGCGTCACCGGGTGCTGCCGCCACCCGCCGACGCACCGGCCGAGGAGCTCGTCTCGCTGGTCTACTTCTACGAATGCGACCCGCACACCCGGGTCGAGTCCCTCCCGGCCCCGGTCGGGCGGGTGGTCCACGACCCGGTGGACTCCCACGCCTACCTGCGGGCGAAGCTGGACGCGATCACCGTGTCCTGACCTCTGCGGGGGCGGCGACCGGGTACCCGGCGGCCGCCCGGGCGGACCCGATTACCGCTGGTCGGCGGTGTTCGGCAGGATGGGGGCATGACCGAGATCCGCACCCCCCGCCTCCTCCTCCGCCGCTGGACCGACGACGACCTCGTCCCCCTTTCGGAGATCAACGCCGACCCGGACGTCATGCGCTGGATCGGCGACGGCTCCACACTCGACCTGGAGGAGACCGCCGAGGAGATCGAGCGCTGGGAGGAGGAGTGGGACGAGGAGGGCTTCGGCCTCTTCGCCGTGGAGCTCCTGGCGTCGGGCGAGCTGATCGGGGCGGTCGGCCTGACCGTGGCGCAGTCCCCCTCGGAGGTACGGGACTTCGTCGCGATCAGCTGGCGGCTCGGCCGGCCGTACTGGGGCCAGGGCTACGCCTCCGAGGCGGCGCAGGCCTCCCTGGAGTTCGCCCTCCAGGACCGCGGCCTCGACCGGGTGATCGCGGTGAACCGGTCGGGCCACGACGAGTCCGAGAACGTGATCCGCAAGCTCGGCATGGTGCTGGACCTCGACACGACGGACCCGGAGAACGGCCACCTGCTCCAGGTCCACAGCATCGACCTGACGGAGTACGAGGGCTGACCTCCGGCTCCTTCCGCAGCCGGTCAGGCCGAGGGCCGTGGCGTGGGCGGCGGCGGGGGCGTGGGCGGCGGCGGGGCCGGGGCTTCGGCGGCGTGGCCCGTGCGGATCGCGGCGAGGGCGGCGCTGTGGACGGCCGCCGGGTCGCCGTGGTGGGGGACCGGGCTGCCGGTCAGCGTGTACCACTCCTCCGCGTCCTTGTACTGGACCTCGATCCGGACCAGCCCGCCGTCCGGAAGCGCCGTCGTGCGCAGGGTCAGCGGGCCCGTGATGACGCCGACCTCGTCCGTCATCGCCCCGCCGGGCCCGGCGAGGACCTCGTCGCACCACTGCTGTCGTCCGGCCATGTGCTGTCGTCCGGTCATCCCGCGCAGCTGTCCAGCATCGTTCCGAGCATCTTCTTCTCCGGTTCGGTCACGGTCAGTCCGTACGTGGATTTCACGGTGGTCCAGGCCCGCCCGTACTGGCACCAGCTCGACTTGTCCGGCGGCTGCCACAGGTCGGGGCTCTGGTCGCCCTTGGACCGGTTCGTGGCCGCCGTCACCGACAGCAGCTGAGGGTGGGTCAGGTCGTTCGCGAAGGCCTTGCGCCGCGCGGCGTCCCAGCCGGCCGCGCCCGAGCGCCAGCCCTCGGCGAGCGGCACCATGTGGTCGATGTCCATCTTCGACGCCTCGGTGACCACGACCCCGTCGTACAGGCTCTTCCAGGTGCCGGAGACGGCCTTGCACTCGGCGTCCTGGGTCACGTCCTTGCCGTCCCGCTTGAGGACGACCTCGCGCGTGTCGCACTTGTTGCCCTGCTCGGCCCAGTGGGTGAACTTGGCCCGGCTGTAGCCGGCCATGGTCCCGGGCGGGGCGACCTTCAGCGCGGCCAGCTGGGTACGGGCCGCCTGGACGCCGATCATGCCGGGCAGTACGTCCCCCGAGGCCGGTTTGGCGTCCGCGCCGCCCGGAGCGGAGGGCGAGGTACCGGCCGCCGAGGGCTTCGCGTCCTTGCCCGGCGCGGTGCCGGTACCCGAGCACCCGGCCACGGCCAGCAGCGCCGCCGCCGCCAGGACCGCACCCCGGACACGTATCTGACGTCCCATGAACCCACCCCGAGCCGGTCCCGCACCGCACGCTGTCCCGGAGAGACTACCCAGAACCGGACATTCAACCGGACAACCGAGCCGCCGCGGACACACCGCCGCCGAGCCGGGCGCATAGCGGGCCGCAGGGCCGCCCGCCGAGAGGGGCCCCTCGGCGGGCGTTGTCAGTGGCTCTCGCTAGTCTCCCGACATACCGCAGCTCAGGGGGGATTCGTCCGCCCTGGTCGACGCTGCGCGCATCCGGGACATGGCAGGCGGAGGGGCACGAACTGATGGCATGGCTGGCGGCGGGCGAGGGGTACGAGATCGCCCTGGTGGAAGGGAAGGTGGCGGCGCGATCCGCCACCGGCCGCACGGCGGGACGGCAGTTGAAGACGCTGCCCAAGGCCCTGCGCGACCATCCCGAGGTGGACCGGCTGCGCCGGCTCGCCGAATGGCTGGAGCGGCACGAGGCCGCCTGCGTCGCCCAGGTGGACACCTGGATGGTCTCCTCGCTGCCCGTGCCGACGGCGCTGCTCGCCCGGGTCTGGCCGGACGAGGCCTGGCAGAGCGCGCTGCGCGACATGGCCGTCGTCGGCGAGGACCCGGACGAGGTGGGCTTCCTGCGGGACGCCACCGCGTCCGGCGAGCTGAAGGTGGTCAACCTCGACGGTGAGACCGTACGGCTCTCCCCGCGCACGGTGACCCTGCCGCATCCGGTGCTGCTGCCCGACCTGGACGACGTACGGGACTTCGCGGCCGAACTCGGCATCGTGCAGCGCGTCGAGCAGATCCACCGGCCGACCTGGGAGAAGCCCGAGGGGCCGGCGGCCACCGCCACCGAGGTACGGGACTACGCGGGCGGGGTCTTCGCGAGCCGGTTCGGCCTGGCCGCGCGGGCGACGGGCCTCGGCTACCGGGTCTCCGGCGGCTACGCGACCTGCAAGGTCCGTGACACCGGCCGGGGCACGGAGGCGGCGGTCTGGATCGGCGAGCCGTACTACGAGGACGAGACGAGCACCGGCGCCCTGAGCTGGCACGACGAGAACGGCCGGGCGGTGCGCCTGACGGAGGTCGGACCGGTCGCCTGGTCCGAGGGAATGCGGATGGCCGCGGCGCTGTACGCCGGGCGCAAGATCGAAGAGGGCGGGGACGCGCGATGACCACCACCACCACTGCAACGGAAACCGGCGCGACCGGATCGACCGGCGCGAGCCCCGCGCACGAGGCCGAACTGCTGCTCAAGGCCGGCGCCGTGCTGCCGAACGGCACCGAGGGCGCGGGCCCCTCGGCGGTCGACCTGACCGCACGCTCCTACCGCCACCCGGCCCTCCCCGACGACCGCGTCGTCGTCCGGCTCGCCGCCGCCGAACTGGGTCCGGCCGAGGACCTCGCCGCCGGCTTCCTGGGACTCGTACTCGACGAGGGCGGGGGCGCGCCGCCCGTGGTCGGCCTCGGCCAGCGCCAGGCCCTCGGCTTCCCCGAATGGGTCCTCGTCCACCACCCGGAGGACGGACACCACGCCCTCGCCGTGGTCCCCGAACTGGACCGGCTCGCCCGGACGGCCAGGACCAAGCCCAAGGCCGCCCTCGACGCCTGCCACGAACTGGCCGGCCGGCTCGGCGCCGCCGTCCCGCACTTCCTGCCCGTCTTCTACGAGCAGGCCGCCCGCATCTTCCTCGCCGTCGAGAACACCACGTACGCCGCCCAGCTGTTCGGTCGCGCCCGGACCAGCGAGGCCCAGCACGGCCTGCCCGTCGACGAGGACCGCCTCGACGGCGTGTTCCTCGAATTCGCGCTGGTCGGCGCCCTCCCGGTGAAGGTGCTCACCGGCTACGCCAAGGAGCTGTCCGCCCGCGTCAGCCCCGCCGAGGCCCACGAGCGCTTCCGCCGGCTGTGCGTCCGGCGCACCGCGGGCGGACTGCCGCCCTCGGCGCAGGCCGCGACCGAGCTGCGCCGCCTCGCCCGCGCCGCCGGCCTGACCGGCACCGAGGCCGAGCAGGACTACCTCGCCGAGCTGCTCCCGCTGCCGGCCACGCTGCGGGCCGCGTACGGCTGGTGGAAGGCCCACCGCACCGCGCTCGTCGCGCTGGCCCGCCGGGTGCCGTCCGTACGGGGCACCCTGCTCGGTCTGATGCCGCCCGGCGGCGGGGACGGCGAACTCCCCACGCTGTGGCTCGGCCTGCTGGAGGAATCCGGCGCCACCGCCGGGCTGGTCCGCGCCGACCTGCCCGCCGAGCAGCGCTGCTCCGACGGGGCCGCCGGCTGGCTGGAGCGCTTCCACGCCGCCCGGCACACCGGCTGGGGCTCGCGCCCCACGCTGCCCGCCCTGCTCGACCTCGTCGTCCGCGCCGCCGACCGGCTGCGCGCCGAACTCGCCGAGCCCGGCCGCGAAGCGGGCCTGAAGGTGGGCGTCGAGGACGCCGACCTGCTCGACCTGCTGCTCTCCCTGGACATCCCGGTCACCGACCCCGAGCCCGACTCCACGTCGCGCCGGCGCCACGACCAGCTGAACCTGGCCGACTGGGCCCGCTCCGACCAGCGGCGGGACCTGCTCGCCCTCGCCGCCGACCGGCGCTTCCGGCCCGCGTTCGGGCGCGCCGCGTACGGCCTGGGCGGCGACGGCCATGCGGTGGAGGTCATTCGGCTGCTCGCCGCCTCGCCCGGTGGCCGCCCGATGCTCACCGAATGGATGCACGAGGTGGCCGCCGCCTCCACCGCCGCGGGCCTGCCCGGACTGCCGGACGCCATCCGGCGGCTGACCTGGCTGCCCGCCGAGGCCCTCGAACTCGCCCGGGAGGAGGTGGCTCTCGCCGCCTCCGCCGATCTCGGCGAGACCCTCGCCCGCACCCTGCGCACCGGCCTCTTCGAGGAACTCTCCTGGCCCGCCTGGGAGACCGCGATCGCCGAGATGACGCCCGCCGGCCAGGGCGGGCGCGGGCTGACCGTCGTCGAGGCCTGGCCCCACCTGATCGTCGCCAACTCCGCCCAGGTCCGTGTCATCGACGCCGACTCCACCGTGCTCACCCACGACCTGCGGGCGGCGAGCAGCAACGCGCGCCGGTACGGATTCCACTACGTCGACGGCGAACTGCTCGTCTTCTGGGCCCACTACGGCAGCGGGGGCATCGAGGGCTACTGGCACACCGACCCCGGCAACGTCTTCACCGTCGACGTCGACGGCGGCTATTGGAACCTGCGCTCCGAGGACATCAGCCTGCCCCTGCCCGGCGGCGGCCGCACCACCGGCGGCGGGGTCCTGCACGCCGGAGACACCAAGCTGCCGGGCGAGCGGCGGCTGCTGTCCGACGGGACCTCGTACTGGGTGTGGCAGCACCGCGGCCAGGAACACGAAGGCGGCTGGCGCGAGTACGACCCCGCCGGGGGAGCCCTCGGCCGGCTCTCGGTGCCCGGCTTCCTCGCCGACACCCTGCGCGCCCACCCCGGGGACGGCAACACCGTGCCCGCCCAGTCCTGCTGGCTGCGGCCCGCGCCCGTCGTCGAGGGCTCGGCCCTCGGCTCGCCCGCGGGCGGCCTGCTCGGCTGGCGCATCGTACGCGTCCCCGGGCGGGGCTGGGAGGCCTCCGACACCGGCGGCCGCAGCGTCAGCGTGCCCGAGGGCGCCGAGATGCCCGTCGCCGCGCTCACCTTCCCCGGCGACGAGCGGCCGCGCGCACTGACCCACCGCTGGCGCGAGCTCAGCATCAGCGACCCGGACGGCGTGGTCACCGCCCACTCGCGCAGCGACTACCGCACCACCGCCTTCGCCACCGGCAGCGTCGAACTCCCGCCGCTTCCCTTCTGGTACGCGCTGCGCCCGCGCGACCCCGAGGGCTCGGCCGCCCTGCGCGCCGCGGACGGCGGGTCGGTCGGCGTCCTGCTCAAGGCGGCCGGCGCCGTCGAGACGGCCACCGACCTGCCCGACCTGGTCCGCGCTGCGCTGCCGCAGGTCACCGCCCCGCAGCTGATCGGGGGCATCGTCGAGGTGCTGCGCTTCGCCCTCGCCCAGCAGGAGGCGCTGGACGGGGTCGCCGCCCGGCTGGACCCCGACTCGGGTGCGGCGGCCGAGGGGCAGCCCGAAGGACCCACCGACGAACTGATCGCCGACGCGCTGCACGGGCTCGTCGGCACCGGGTACTACCGCTGGGGCACCCAGACCGACGCGGTGTACCGCTACCTGGGCGGGCTGGGCCGGGCGGCCGCCGACACCGACGCCGCCGGGGTGCCCGGCCGGCTCCACTTCGACCTGCCCGCCCTGGCGTACTCCGCCCTCCCGTTCACGCCGCTGCTGGACCGGCCCGCGGCCATCGCGTACCGGGCCGTCGCCGTCGGGACCACCGACGAGCAGCGGGCCGCCCTGTGCACGGTGCTCGGCCAGGTGGACGCGCTCGGGCTGGCCTCCGCCGAGGGCTCCGCCGACCGCTGGCGCCGGGTCCTGGTCCACCTCGACCAGCGCCACCTGCGCACCCCCGACGGCATCGAGCGCAACACCTCGCACCGCAGCCTGCTCCCGCTGGGCGGCGGAGCCGTCCTCGGCCTCACCGAGCACAGCGTGTCCGTAGCCGACGGCCACGAGTTCGGGGCGCTGCTGTACGACCCCGCCGGCCGCTTCGCCGCGCCCGGCCCCTACACCGTGCGCGGTGACGCCCTCCTCGGCGACCGGGAGCGCGGCCCCGGCTGGCTGACGGCCTTCCTGGCCGAGGCCGCCGAGCGCGGGACGGCGCCGTTCCTGCCGGAAGCCGCAGAGGAGTTCGCCCGCCTCACCGGGGTGTCCGGCACGCTGGCGCGTCTACTGCTGGCCGGCCTGCCGAACATCGACAGCTACGAGCACCATTTCCTGCCGGCCGAACTGCGCACCGCCCTGGGCGTCAAGGCGGCCGACGCCAAGCACGCCCGGACCGAGCTGAAGAACCTCGACCCCGAGGTGCGGCGCGCGGTCGTCGGCGCGCTGCTGCCGGCCGATCCGGCGCGGCTGTGGACGGAGGGGCCGGACGTGGCCGCCGCCGCGCAGGAGTGGAACCGCCGCGTGGGCCGTCGTACGCCCGTGCCCGAGTGGCTGCTCGCCGAGGCCACGCGCGCCGCGCGCACCGGCTGGTCCACGCACCGGGCGCTGGCCGCGATCCTCGGCCCGGCGCAGTCGCGCCCCTTGAGCGTGGACGTCGCCTGGGAGGTGAAGGGGGACCACGTCGAGCCCCGCGAACCGGCCGACGAGCCCTTCACCTCGACCGTTCTGACCGGCGCGCTGACCCTGACGGCCTGGGCGGCCCACCGGCTGCCCGCCGGGGACCCCCTGCGGGCCGCGCTGCCGCCCGCCCTGACCGCCGTACGGCAGCGGCTCGCCGCGCCCGAACTGATGCTCAGCATCGGGCACTTCACCAGCCTGCCCGACTTCCGGAAGGCCGCGGGCACGCCGACCGAGACGGGCGAGGGCTACGAGCGGTACGGCGCGGTGGTCATGGCCACCCACGACGACCGGCCCAAGCCCGCCCTGCGGACGGCCCTGCTCGACTCGACCGGCTCCGACCCGTACCTGCCGGCGCTGCGCGGCGAGGACCAGCAGCCGTCGCCGGTGGAGACGGCGCTGCGGGCCGTCCACGACGCGCGGTTCGCGGCCCTTCTGGCGGATCCGGGCGCGCCGGCGGCAGGGACCGCCGACAAGGACGGCACGTGGTGGCCGCAGGACCCGAGCCGCTCGGTGCCCGAGCTGGTGGCGGAGGTCCGCGAGGCGCACGGCCTGGGCGCGGACGCGGCCGCCCTGTACCTGGCGCTGCTCGCCATGCCCGACCCCACCGACCGCAACCTGGCGCGCTGGACGGGCTGGAAGCCGGCCCGGATGAAGGCCGCCCGCGCCGAACTGTCCGCCACCGACCTGGTGGTGACGGCCTCCCGGACCCGGGCCGGGCGCTCGCTGTTCCTGCCGGGCGGCTGGGCGGAGATGGCCTCGCCGGTGCTGCCGGTGGAGCTTTGGAAGCTGCCGATGTACGGGCTGGCCCCGGGCGGGCAGCCGGTGCTCGGGGTGCTGGTGCCGGACGAGCCGGCCGCGGACCTCTACCGGCGGGCCTGGCAGCGGGTCCGCGAGGGCGACGTACCGCGCTTCGAGGCCCTGAAGGTCAAGCGCACCCGCGCCCGCCGCCGCTGACGCCCGAGCCGGGCGCGGCGCGGCGCTCCCTTCCTGTCGGGGGGAGCCGCGCCGCCCGGCACCCCGTACGCCCGTACGCCCGCATCTTCCGAAGGACACACCCACGCCATGACCATGACCGACACGCCCGTTCAGAGCCCTGCCCGGCAATCGCTGCCCGCCGAGGAGCGGTACGCCGCCGAACTCGCCTTCCTCGCCGCCCAGGACACCGGCCCCCGCCCGCCCGGCTGGGCGCTCACCCCGCGCGCCGTCGTCACCTTCGTGTGCGGCAGCGAGGGAGCGGAACTGGCCCTGCCGGGCCGCCGCCCCGCCGCCGGGCTCCCGGCCAAGCTGGCGATCGCCCCGAAGTTCGTCGGCGAACGCGCCCTGGTCGAGCGCTGCGTCGTCACGCTCGCCGGGGAGCGCGGCCTGCTGCTCACCGGCGAGCCCGGCACCGCGAAGTCGATGCTGTCCGAGCTGCTGGCCGCCGCCGTCTGCGGCACCAGCGCGCTCACCGTGCAGGGCACGGCCGGTACGACGGAGGACGCCTTCCGCTACGGCTGGAACTACGCCCTGCTGCTCGCCCAGGGCCCCACCTCCCAGGCGCTCGTCGACTCCCCGGTGCTCTCCGCCATGCGGACCGGGCGGGTGGTGCGGGTCGAGGAGATCACCCGCTGCCTGCCCGAGGTGCAGGACGCGCTGGTGTCGATCCTGTCCGACCGGCGGGTGAGCGTGCCCGAACTGACCACCACCGAGGACGCGGTGGTCTCCGCGGCCCCCGGGTTCACCGTCATCGCCACCGCCAACCTGCGGGACCGCGGGGTCTCCGAGATGTCCGCCGCCCTCAAGCGGCGCTTCAACTTCGAGACCGTGGCACCGATCGCCGACGCGGACGCCGAGGCCACGCTGATCCGCCGCCAGGCCGTGGCCGCGGTGCAGCGGGCGGGCGCGGCGTTCGCAGTGGACGACGCGGTGCTGGACGCGCTGGTCACGGTCTTCCGGGACCTGCGCTCGGGGCGCTCGGCGGAGGGCTGGGACGTGGAACGGCCCGGTACGGTCATGTCCACGGCCGAGGCGGTCCAGGTGGCGGCCTCGCTGGGCGTGGCCGCGGCGTACCTGCCGGGCGGCGACGTACTGGACCTGCTGCCGGGGCACCTGCTCGGCGTGGTCCGCAAGGACGACCCGGCCGACCACGGCCGCCTGCTCGGCTACTGGGACGGCCCGGTCCGCCGCCGCGCCGAAGACGGCTCGGCGATGTGGCGCCGCCTGTGGGACCTCCGCGGGAACCTCCGATGACGGCCTCCGGCGACCTCGCCGACCCCACCGGCCTCACGGCAGGCGCCGATCCGCGGGTCGCGGTGGACGGGCTCGCCGCGTCGCGGGCGCCGTACCTGCTGGGCGTACGGCACCACAGCCCCGCGCTGGCGGCGGTGGTGCCGGCGTTGCTGGACGCCGCGCAGGCGGAGGTGGTGTGCATCGAGCTGCCGACCGACTTCCAGCCGTGGCTGGAGCACTTGGCGGACCCCGAGACCGTCGCCCCGGTCGCCCTGGCGGGCACGGGCCGGGAGGGCGGGCTCGCGTTCTACCCGTTCGCGGACTTCTCCCCGGAGCTGGCGGCGATCCGCTGGGCGCGTGCCCGCGGGGTGGAGGTCCGCTGCTGCGACCTCCCCCTGACCGACCCCGGCTGGACCGCCCGGTCCGGGGACTCGGCCCCGACGGGCCGCAGCGCGTACGCGGACGCGCTGACCGCATCCGGCAGCGGGCGCGACGGCGACGACCTGTGGGACCGGGCCGTGGAGGTGCTGGCCCCCGGATGTACGCCGGAAGCCGTCCGGCGGGCCGCGCTGGGCGTGGGCTGGGCCCTGCGCCAGGACGGCCCGGTCCCCGCGACCGACCTCGCCCGCGAGGCCCATATGCGCGCCGTCCTCAACGCCGCCGCGTCCGGCGGCCGAAGGGTCGCAGCCCTCATCGGCGCCTTCCACGCCCCGGCACTCCTCGGCGCCGCCACCGACCCGCAGCTCGCCGCCGCGGCCGGCTCGGCCACAGCCCCGGCGGCCGTGGGCGCAGGCCGGGCTGACGGCCCGGCGGGTGCCGCGGTGCGGGCTGCGGATCAGGCGCGGGTGCCTGGGTCCCGTGCGGGCGCGGCTGCTGCCCCGGGGAGCCCGGTGTCCGGCGTGGTGGCACCTGGTACCGCCGCTTCGGCCGCACAGGCCCCCGCTTCCGCGGCGGGCGTCCGGGGAGCGGGCGAGGCCGGCGGGGCGGTGACGTCCCTCGTGCCCTACTCGTTCGATCTGCTCGACTCCCGCTCCGGATACCCCGCCGGGATCAGGGATCCGCTGTGGCAGCAGGAAGTGCTGCAGGCCGGCGGGGATGCCGTGCGGGTACGTGATGCCGCATCCGTCGCCGTCACCGGCATCTGCCGGGAGCTGCGCCGCGCCGGGCACACCGCCGGGACCGGCGAGGCCGCCGAGACGCTGCGGCTCGCCTGCGACCTGGCCGTCCTGCGCGGGCTGCCCGCCCCCGGCCGGGGCGAGCTCCTCGAAGCCATCACCACCGTGCTCGGCCAGGGTGAACTCCTCGGCCGGGGCCGGGCGTTGGCCAGGGCCCTGGAGGCCGTGCTCGTCGGCACCGGCCGCGGCCGGATCACCCCGCACGCCCCGCGCTCCGGACTCGGCCCCTCCGTCGAGGCCGAGCTCGCGGAGCTGCGGCTGCCCGGCCCCGAGGAGCCCGCCTCCCGCGAGGTGCGCCTCGACCCGCTCCGCTCCCCGCTCGACCGCCGCCGCGAGGTGCTGCTCCAGCGGCTGGCCGTCTGCGGGGCCGCGTACGGGGAGCCCCTCGACGTGGCCGCCACCGGCGACGGCACCGCCCTCGGCACCAAGTGGCGGCTGACCTGGACCCCTTCCGTCCCGGCCCGCCTCGACCTGGCCGGCGTCCGCGGCGTCACCGCAGCCCAGGCCGCCGCCGGGACGCTGCGCGACACCGCCCGGCGGGCCGCCGCCGAGGGCGGGCCGACCCCGGCCCGGATCCTCACCGGCCTGGCCGCCGCCGCGCGGTGCGACCTGCCCGAGCTGGTCGACGTACGGCTGGAGGAAGCCGCCGAGACCCTTCCGCAGACCGCGACCCTGCCGGAACTCCTGGAGTCGCTGGACCTCCTGGAGGGGCTCGCGCGCGGACACTTCCCCGGTACCTCCGACGGCTCCCGCGCCGCCGCGACCGCGCTCACCGGCCGGCTGCTCGAAGCCGCCGTACGGTCCCTGCCCGGCCTCGCCGGCAGCGAGGACCCCGCCGAGGCGCGCGCCCTCGTGGCCCTCGCCGACCGGGCCGCCGCCCTGCACCTGGGCCTGCGGATGGACGCCGCCCTGGCGGAACTGGCCGCCACCGCCTCCCCGTTGATGCAGGGCGCGGCACTGGCCGTACGGGTCCTGCTCGATCTGGACCCGGCTGCGGGTCTCGGCGACCGGGCCGCCGGGTGGATCGACGGCGCGGGCACCCCCGACGGCCGGCGCTCCCTCGCCCGCCGCCTCGGCGGCGTCCTGGCCGCCGCCGGACCGCTGCTCCAGTCCTCCGCGGCCGCCCTCACCCCGGTCCTGGACCGCATCGACGGTCTCGCCGACCAGGAGTTCCTGGACCGGCTCCCGGCGCTGCGCGGCGGGTTCGACGTACTCGCCCCGGCCGCCCGCGAGCGGCTGCTGGACACCGTCACCGAGCGGCTCGGCGACCGCCTCGACCTGTCGCTCGACGCGCCACCCGCGCTGCTCGCCCTGTGGGCCGCCGCGGACGCCGCCGGCGCCGCCGCGCTCAAGGCCCTCGACGGGCTGCCGATCGGGGGCACTGCGGCTCCCGGACCCGGACCCGCCCCCGGACCCGGCGCCGAGTCGGAGGCACCCGTACCGTCCGAACCAACCGCAACGCCCGTACCCGCGCCCCTGCGCGGCGACCCTCGGCTGGCCCCCGCCGACCGCTGGCGCCTGCTGCTCGGCCGCCAGCGGGACCGGCTCCCCGCCGGTGCCCGGCGCTACGCACAGGCCCTCGACGAGCTGTACGGGAACGGCCGCGGCGAAGGCTCCGCCGACCTCGAGGGCGGCCGGGGCAACGGCGGCGGCCAGGAGGCCTCCTTCCCCACGGCGCGTGAATGGTCGCAGGAGCTCGAAGCGCTCTTCGGCGCCGACGTACGCGAGGAGGTGCTCGCCGGCGCGGCCGACGCCGGCCGCGCCGACGTGCTGAGCCAGCTCGACCCGGCGGCCGTCCGCCCCTCGGTGGAACTCCTGAGTTCCGTGCTGTCGCTGGCCGGCGGTATGCCGGAGGCCCAACTCGCCCGGCTGCGGCCCCTGGTCAGGCGGCTGGTCGAGGAACTCGCCAAGGAGCTCGCCACCCGGCTGCGCCCGGCGCTCTCCGGCCTCGCCACCCCGCGCCCCACCCGCCGCCCCGGCGGCAGGCTCGACCTGGCCCGGACCCTGCGCGCCAACCTCGCCCACACCCGCCGCCTCGGAGACGGCCGGGTGGTCGTCGTCCCGGAACGGCCCGTGTTCAGCACCCGGGTCAGCCGCGAGGCCGACTGGCGGCTGATCCTGGTGGTCGACGTCTCCGGATCCATGGAGGCCTCGGTCATCTGGTCGGCCCTCACGGCCGCAGTCCTCGGCGGTGTGCCTACCCTGTCCACCCACTTCCTGGCCTTCTCCACGCAGGTCGTGGACCTCACCGACCGGGTCGAGGACCCGCTCTCGCTCCTGCTGGAGGTCCGCGTCGGGGGCGGTACGCACATCGCGGCGGGTCTGGCCCACGCCCGCTCCCTGATCACCGTGCCGAGCCGCACGCTCGTCGTCGTGGTCAGCGACTTCGAGGAGGGCGCGCCGATCGGGGGACTCCTGGGGGAGGTTCGCGCGCTGGCCGCGTCCGGAGCCCATCTGCTGGGCTGCGCCGCGCTCGACGACGCCGGCGCGCCCCGGTACTCGGTTCCCGTCGCCCGGCAGCTCGTCGCGGCCGGCATGCCGGTGGCCGCCCTCAGCCCGCTCGCCCTCGCCCGCTGGGTGGGCGACCGCCTCCGTGGAGAACCCCGTTGAGCAGTGAGTCGAGTACGGAGTGGAGTACCGAGTTGAACGCAGGCCCCCCGCAACTGCCGCCCGTGGCCCCCGAGGTCCTCGCCGAGGCCACCCTGAACCTCACCGCCCGGCTGCGCAAGAAGCTCGACGCCGCCATCGAGGGCTGCGCCGCGGGCGCGGCCCGGGGGGACGACGGGAGTGTGACCGTCCGCTTCGGGGAGGACGCGCTCGTCACCCTGCGGCCGGGCCCGGGCGGTACGGTCACGGCGGCCGAACAGGCCACCTGCACCTGCCTGCTGGCCCCGCGCTGCCTGCACCGGGCGGCAGTGCTGGGCGCAGCCCCCCTCGCCGACCCGGCGGACCCGCCCACACCGGACCCGGCAGACCCGCCCACACCGGACCCGGCAGACCTGCCCACACCGGACCCGGCAGACCCGCCCACACCGGACCCGGCCGCCGATCCGGCCGCCGGCGCCGGGCCGTACCCCGATGGCGGGTCCGGAGCCGGGACTGAACCCGGGGCCGTACCCGGGCCTGTGTCCGGGTCCGCTCCCGAGTTCGGCTCCGGGGCGACGCCCGCGACCGGTCCCGCGACCGGTCCCGCGCCCGGTCCCGCGCCCGGGACTGCGTCGGGATCCGCGTCCGGCCCCGCGTCCGGCCTCGGGTCCGAGCCCGCCCCCGAGGCCCTCACCGCCGCCCAGCTCCGCGCCGCCGCCGCGCTCTGGCGGGCCGCCGCCGAGGCGCTCGCCGCCGGTGTCACGGCCGGCGGCGCGGTGGTCCAGGCCGAGCTGCTGCGGGCCGCCCACACCGCACGCCTCGCCGGGCTGCCCCGGGCCGAGGCCGCTGCCCTGCGGGTCGTACGAGGCCTGCGCGCGGCCCGGGAGCGCAGCGCCGGGCACCGGCTCGCCGACCTCACCGGAGCCTTCCGCGAACTCCTCCACACCGCCGGACTGCTGGCGTCCGGTACGGCCGGCCCGGCGCTCACCGGTACCGCCCGCCGCGCCTACCGGCCGGGCGGCAGCCTGCGGGTGTACGGCTTGTGCCGGGAGCCGGTCCTGTCGGCGACCGGGTACGGGGGAGTGGCCACCCACCTGCTCGCCGAGGACGGCTCGCGCTACTCCGTCTCCGACGTCCGCCCCGGCGGCCTGGCCCGCGCCCGCGGCGCCGGATCCGCCTCCGTGGCGCTCGGCGGAGCCGCCCTCGACCATGCGGGCCTCGCGCGCGGGGGACTCCGTATCGCCGGGGCCACGGTCTCCGCCGACGGCCGCCTCGGCGCCGGACGCGGGGTCCACGGGACCCCGCTGCGCGGAGTTCCGTGGACCGAGGAGCCGGCCGCCGCGCTCTTCGCCCGCCCGGCGGCCGAGGCCGTGGCCGCCCAGCTCGCCGACCGGGACGCCGACCCGGACGGAGCCGAGCCCGCCCTGATCGGCTGCGAGGTCGCGGTCGTCGGGGCCGCCGGCGAGGACCTCCTGGTCCGCGAGGTACGAGCGGACGCGCCCCTGCTGCGGCTGCGCGCCGCCCACCCCCATCCGGAGCTGCCGCACACGGCCAACCTGCGCCGAATCGCCGCCCATCCGGGGCTGCTGCTCCGGGTCCTGGGACGCCCCGACCTGGACCGCGCCGCGACGCTGCGCCCGCTGGCCGTCGGGCCGGTCCCCGGCGCGCAGTACACGCTGCGCCTGCCCGAGGAATGGCTGGGCCGCGCAGACCTCGGGTACGACCTGCTCCAGGGCAGCCACTTCCCGCCCGGCGCGGCCGCTGCGCCGTCCGCCGGCGAAGGCCCGGACGTCCTGGCCGACTCACCGCTGTGGCGGGTACGCCGACTGCTCGAAAGCGGGGTCGCGGGCGGCCGCCGCGCCGTCGCCGAGGCGGCCCGCACCACCGGGCCCCTCACCGCGTACGGCCCCCTGCGCCGGGCGGGCTTCACCACGGCGGCGGAACTCGCCGCGACCCTCGCCGCCGAGGCGGACCGCCGCCCCCGCGACCCCTTCGGCCGCCTGGCGGACCCCTCCCCCGACGCCTACGCCCAAGCCTGGCTGGCCACCTCCACCCACCTGGCCGCAGCAGAACGCTCCCTGGTGGCCGCGTCCTGGTACTGGAGCCAGGGGGTGTCTCCTTGACCGGCGATGACGCGTCGCGTGGTGGATATCCCTGCTGGGGTGATCCGGCGCTCGGATCACTCGCAGGGGCGTTCGATAGGCTGGCCGCCATGACCGAACTCGGACCCGTCGCCTGGCCTCCTGCCCCGATAGGGACCGAACGGCTCGTGCTCCGGGAGTCCGAGGCCCGGGACCGCGCGGCGTTCATCGAGCTCTTCGCGTCGCCAGAGGTGGGCGCGTACCTCGGTGGCCCTCGACCGCGTGATGGGCTCGAACGTGCGGTGCCCGAGGTGCCCGGGCGGCGCCCTGGCCTCTTCGTGATCGATCTCGACGGAGCGATGATCGGCACGATCGCGCTCGATCGGCGCGACGCAGAGCGTCCGGGGCACCTCCGCCCGGATGCCGGGGAGGCCGAGCTCGGCTACATGTTCTTGCCGGAGGCGTGGGGACGCGGGTACGCCGCCGAGGCGTGCGCGGCGGCACTCGACTGGTTCGCCGGCGCGCTGCCCGGCGAGCCGGTGGTGCTCTGCACCCAGACCGCCAACGACCGCTCGATGCGCCTCGCGGCCAAGCTGGGGTTCACCGAAGTGGAGCGGTTCGAGGAGTTCGGCGCCGAGCAGTGGTTCGGCGTGTGGTCCTCGCTCACGCCGTCCCGTTGAGCCGGGCGTCGTATTCGTCGGTGAGGACGGTGCAGGTGCACCAGTCGCCCGTGCACGGGGTGCCGGCCTCGGCTCCGTAGGGGCCGAGGCCGGTCATGAGGGCGAGCACCTCGGCACGTTCCGACGTGGTGAGGGCGGGAAGCGCGGCGCTGGGCCGCAGGCGCCAGTTGTCCGGGATGTCATCGATATCGCCCATGACCTGTGCGTCGATGAATCGTGCCAGGCGGCCTTCCGGGGCAGGGCTGGGAGCGGCGTCATGAGGTGACCTCCTGGGGGAGCGTGTGGCCAGGGAGCCATGCGGCGAGCGTGGTGAAGTCTGCCGGGGTGAGGCCGAAGCGGGCGTCCACGCGGTGGAGCAGGGCCGGGGCCGGGTGGTGTGCGCGGACCCAGGTGCGGTCGGCGGGGGTGACCTCGTCGTCCACCCAGGCGAACGGGCGGCCGGCGGCGTAGTCGACCAGGGCGCGGGTCTTCCAGTGGGTTCGCTCGCGGTCGTCCTCCTCGGACGGGTCCGGCCAGGACACCACCGGCAGGTCCGGCAGGCCGATCCTGGGCGCGACCCATGCATTCGCGTCGGCCATCCAGGTCGTGGCCCAGACCAGTTCGCACGGCAGCGCCAGGAGGCGGGGCCCGAGGGCGGGATCGAGTCTGGCGAGGAGCGGGTTCGCGTCGGGCTGCGTTCCGTACGCCGGGTAGCCGTCCGGCAGCTCGTGGGAGGTGGCCCCGAACGGGATGAGCGGTCCGTCGACGTCGAGGAAGAGGAGGGGGCGCTGGACTGGGCTGGTCATGGCGGCACCGTAGCCCCCGGTGTGGAACCGCGGGCGGTGTGATCTCCTCTCCATGGGCAAGGGGGGCGATCGTGACCATGACGAGGACAGCTGTGTCCGGGACGGCCGTGAGAGCGGCGGTGGTGGGGCTCATGTGCGCCGTGCTGGCGGCATGCGGCACGCGGCACGCGGGCGGGGAAGCCACCGAGCCGCCCGCCCCTGCCGCGCCGGTGAAGGAGACCTGCGGCCTCGACCGGACGACGGGCGGCGGCGGTACGGGGCTGCCCGATCCGCCGACGGAGGAGGAAACGGGCGGCGGGTACGCCGGGCCGCCCACCGACCAGGAGACGGGGAGTTACGCCGGGCCGCCCACCGATCAGGAGACGGGTGGGTACGCGGGGCCGCCCACCGACCAGGAGACGGGGAGTTACGCCGGGCCGCCCACCGATCAGGAGACGGGTGGGTACGCGGGGCCGCCCACGGATCAGGAGACGGGTGGGTACGCGGGGCCGCCCACGGATCAGGAGACGGGTGGGTACGCGGGGCCGCCCACCGATCAGGAGAGCGGCGGGTATGCCGGGCCGCCCACCGACGGGGACATCACCAATGGCGCCGGGCCCTGTGGCGGGGCCGGGTGGTTCGACATGACCCGGGACTTCAACGCCTACTACGCCCAGCGGCGCACCAGGGCCGACAAGTTCCTGCCCGAGCAGGCCGTCAGCGAGGCCCGGGTGCGCAAGGGACGGGATTCCGGGGAGGCGATCGTGACCTTTGCGACCGGATCCGTGGGCAAGGGCGTCGGGGAGGACGGCCGTCGGGTGGCGGACGTGTTCGTGTCCTGGCGGCAGCAGGTGTACCAGGACCACGGCAGCTTGTCCGTCCGGACGCGCGACGGGGACGTCGTGGCCACCTCGGCATGGTGATGCGTGCTCACACCCCCTGGGCGTCCCAGAACGCGCAGTGGTGTTCCGCCGGGCCGTTCACCGCGTGGATCCCGCCCGGGCCCGGCGCCAGCGACAGTACGGAATCGGCCGAGCCGAACCGCGGCCAGGCCGGGGGAGCGCCCGTACGGGCGAATGCCGTCCAGTCGGCGGTCATCCGCTCCGACAGCGCGCGCTGCGGAGCGGTCAGGGCGGCATCCATCGTGAACAGGTAGGGCAGTTCCAAGCCGTGCGAGGCGCCGTACGGGAAACCCGGCACCTCCGGCAGGCCGGTGAAGTTCGGCGCGTCCCGGTCGCTGAACCGGTACGCGTACACCGGCACGTGCCGGGCCATCGCCCGGCCGTCCCGCAGCGCCGGGCAGATGAACGAGGCGTCGGAGAGTACGGCGGCGAAGGCCAGTGCCGGGGTCGGGTACGCCGCCACCGGGTACCGCGCCTCGACGGCCGGGACGGCCGCGGCGCCGAACGACTGTTCCACCCGGGCCCGGTAGGCGCCCGCGTCGGGGATGGGGAACGCCGCCAGGCCCTGCGCCAGGAAGATCCGCATCTCGTCCCGGTTGACGCCCTCGATCACCGGCACCCGGTGGAAGCGGCCGCCCTCCAGGGCCCGCCGGGGTTCCTCGGGCAGCACGCGGTTGCGGTTGCCGTAGGAGACGAGCGAGAACCGCATCATCAGCTCCGGCGTCGCGAGCGCCGCCGCGTCCTTCCCGCGCAGGCACTCCAGTACCGCGCCCGACTCCGGCCGGTCGCAGCCGAGCCCGGCCGCCGCCGTGACCCCGTCCGCGACGGTGCGCTGCTCGGGCACGAAGGGCTCGTACCGGCCCAGTGTGGGCAGCAGCGAGCGGGGCGGCATGGTGGTCGAGCAGGAGCCGCTCTGCAGGATCGCCCGCTGGAACAGGCCGGCCGAGGCCGGCGAGGTCAGGTGCGCGCAGATGCTGAGCGCGCCCGCCGACTCGCCGAAGAGGGTCACGTCGGACGGGTCGCCGCCGAACCGGGCGGCGTTGGACCGCACCCAGCGCAGCGCCGCCTGCTGGTCGGCGATGGCGAAGTCCGGGGCGCCGCCGAGCGCCGGATGCCCGAAGAGGCCGAAGACGCCGAGCCGGTAGTTGACGGTGACGACCACGGCACCGCCCTGGACGGCCGGCCGGTCCGCCCGGTAGAGGTCACCGGCTCCGTTGACGAAGCCGCCGCCGTGGAACCAGACCATGACCGGCCGCCCCCGCCCGCCCGAGGCCGACAGCGAAGGCGAAGGCGAAGGCGTGGTGACGTTCAGGTACAGGCAGTCCTCGGAGCCGCTCGGCCCGCCCGGCCCCACCGCCGGAAGCTGCACACAGCGCGCCCCCGGCGCCCCGGCGTCGCGTACGCCCGCCCAGCGCGCCGCGGGCTGCGGAAGGCGCCAGCGCAGCGGGCCGGTCGGCGGGGCCGCGTACGGGATTCCCTCGAAGGTCCGGTACGTGCCGTGCGCCGTGCCCCGTACCGGCCCCCGGTCGGACTGCACGACGGGCCGGTCCTCGGGGGGCGCGCCCGACGCGCCCGACGCGCCCGACGCGCCCGACGAGGACGCCGCGGACGCCGGTCCGGCCCCGGCGGCGAGCATGAGCAGGGCGCACCACACGGCGCTCCAGCGTCGTACGAAGCGGGCACGGGACACCATCGACCGCCCTTCGTCGTCAGTCTCTGTCCTCATACGTACCCCGGATGGCGCTATCCGCGCTGCACGACGCCTCGTACGTACGCGGCCTGGCCGGCGTGCTGGAGGTCGTCGGAGAGGATGCTCACCAGCCGTACCCCCAAGGTGACCGGCGGGTCCCAGCCCGTGTCGACCACGCGGTCCAGATCGGTGGCGGAGAGCCCCCGGACGAAGTCGGCGGTCCGCTCGTGGACGGCGTCGAAGTAACCGAGCAGCAGCTCGTCCGACTCGACCAGGACCGTCCCGACCTGTTTGGCCGTGTGCCCGTAACCGGTGGCCTCGGCGGGCAGCGGCAGGGCGAACCGGGTGAACCATCCCTGCTCCGTCCAGACCTGCTCCAGGCCCGACGCGTCCGCCATGTGGTCGTCCTGCACCCGGGTCAGGTGCCACACCAGCCAGGCGATCGAGTTCGCCTTCGGGTCGATGCGTACGTTCAGCTCCTCGGCCGAGAGCCCTTCGACCACCTCGTGCACCACCTCGTGGATGCGCCCGTACGCATCGGCCAGTGCCTCCGTAGCCTTCATGTACCGCCTCCTGGCGTGGCGTCATGTCGCCTGACGTACGACATCGGCCGGTGCCCCGTGGCGACCGGCCGATGGGTGAACCGGCGCGGGGCTACATGGGATCCATGCCCCGGTCGTCGATCTTGTCTTCCTTCTCGCTCTGCTCCTGGAGCCGGCGGGCCTTCTCCTGGAGCCTTCGGCGCTCTTCCGGATCGCCGGAGCGTTCGGCCGCCGTGTTCAGCTCCTGCGCCTTCTCGCGCAACTGCCGGACCCGGCCACGGGCTTCGCTTGCGCTCATGATCACTCCTCGGGTGTGGGGGGTAAGGAGGCCGGATTCAGCGAACCAGCAGCGCCGCGCGGGCGCATCTCGAACCCACGCCTGCGGCGACCGGCCGGGAGGGCGGCTCCCCCGTTTGCCCGCCCCGAATGGCGCAGCGGAGCAGGGTGCCGGTGAATGGTGACCGAGCGTGCGCTTCCCATGACGCACGTTGACCGGCGTGCGATGTGTAGACCCGCGCGTCGGCGAACGGAGCTTTCCATGAACGACCCCATCACGCTCGCGGCGACGCAGGACGACGCCCCCCGCGAGCTCCCCGACCCTGATCCCGCCCCCGAACCCACCGGCGCGACGCCCCCGACGCCCCCGGCGGCCCCGCCGACTACCGCGCCCATACGCACCTTGCTGGAGACGGCAGGCACCTGCCGGCCCCTCGAGGAAGTGGCCGAACTGGTGAGCCTCCTGGAGGAGACCGGTCAGAGCCCCGGCCACGGCCACCAGACGCTGCGGGCGGCCGCCGTCGGACGCCCGGTCCAGGACGTCGCCCTGCTGGTCGGCATCCTCGGGACGGACGAGGGCCGCGAACCGCCCTCGGATCCCGCCCCGACCGCCCAGAGCCCCGAGCCCGTGCACCCCGGCCCGGCCGCCGGGCCCCCGGAGCCCGTCCCGCCCGTCCCGCCCGTCCCGCCCGTCCCGTCCGTCCCGGTAGTCCCGGTAGTCCCGGTAGTCCCGTCCGTCCCGTCCGTCCCGTCCGTCCCGTCCGTCCCGTCCGTGCACCCGGCCCAGCTGCCGCACACGAGCCGGCCCGTCCGGCCGCCCACCGTCCCCGCCGGACCACCGGCACGGGACGGGCAGCGGTACGCGCAACGGCACGAGCCGCCGGAGGAAGAGCCGTTCGACGACCCCTACGAGGACGAGCAGTACGAGTCGCTCGCGGAGTACCGCCGCAAGTACGGGCGCGGCCCGAACGGCAACCCGGCCGCAGTCCCCGCCCCCTCCGGCCCGCTGCGCCACCTGCTGCGCTGGCCCGTGGCGGCGGCCCTGCTGGTCTGCGGGGCCCTGCACCTGCCGAGTGACGTGACGACGCTGTCGACCGAGACCCCGACCGCGTTCCTTCCGCTCCTCGCCACCGTGCTGTGCCTCGGACTCGGCGCGCTGATCGCGGTGCGCGACAGCGCCGGAGCGTGGCGGGCCGCTGCCGTGGCCGCCGTCGCCGTCGTCGCCCTGCACGTGGTCGGCGGACTCGCGGCCTTCGACCCGCTGGAGGGTGCGGTGAGCGCCTCCCGGGCCTGGGCGGGCGTCACGGCGGTGTTCTGCGCCGCGGCCGCCGCGGTCCTGGCGGGCCTGGCGCTCGGCAACCGGTCGCCCCGGGCCCGGGCGGGCGCCGGCGGCTGACCGCGCGACGGGGGCGGGTCCGGCACGTGTCGCCGGTCCCGCCCCCCGTGGCATGCCTGCCGCCGTCCTACGCGAGCAGGTTGACGCCGTGCGTGAACACCCGGGGCAGCCGGGCCGCCAAGGGGACGATCCGCCCCGCGAGCCGGGGCTGTTGGCGTGCCCAGAGCAAGGACGCGGTCAGCGTGCGGTAGCTGCGCGACAGCTCCCGCCAGGCCCGCTCGTACGCCTGCGGCCGGCCCTCCCGTACGCAGCGCACCAGTTCACCCGCCGCCGTCAGGGCCAGCGTCAGCCCCTCGCCGGTCAGCGCGTCCACGTACCCCGCGGCGTCCCCGACGAACAGCACCCGCCCCGCGACCCGTACCCGGGCTCGCTGGCGCAGCGGCCCGGCGCCGCGCACCGGCGAACCGGCTGCCCCGGCCAGCCGCTCGCACAGCAGCGGGAACCGCGCCAGCTGTACGTCGAAGGGGGCGCGCTCGCCGGTCAGGACCGCCACGCCGACCCGGTCGGGCCCCAGCGGGGTCACGTACGCCTCGCAGTGCGCCGACCAGTGGACCTCGACCAGGTCGCTCCAGGGCTCCACCGCGTAGTGGCGGCGCAGCCCGTAGCGCGGCGGCCGGCCGGGGGCGGGCGGCGCCGCCAGGCCCAGCCCGCGCCGGACGGGGGAGTGCAGGCCGTCCGCCGCCACGAGGTGGCGGGCCGTCAGACCGGCCGCACCGACCCGCTCCTCGTCCTGGCGGACCTCGCCGACGCGCCGGGCGAGCACCCGTACGCCCAGCCGCTCGGCCCGCTCGGCCAGCGCGGCCTGGAGGACGGTCCGGCGGGTGCCGAGACCCGGCCCGGTGCGGAACCGGCCTTCCGCGTGCAGGCCGCTCACCCCGTCCAGGTAGCGGATGCCGTGGAAGGGGCGGCCCGGTACGGAGACGCCCAGCTCCCGCAGGCCGCGTACGGCCCCCGGCATCAGGCCCTCGCCGCAGGCCTTGTCGATCGGGGTGGGGCGCGGCTCCAGGACCACGACCTCCATACCGGCCAGCGCCCCGTGGATGGCCGTGGCCAGCCCGGCCGGCCCGCCGCCCGCGACGAGCAGGTCGATCACCGGGCCCGGCCCTCCGCCGGTACGGCGCTGCGGTAGACGGGCGCGGCATGGGCCAGGGCGTCCTCCTCGCAGCGGACGCGTACGCCGAGCAGCAGCAGGTTCAGCAGGGTGAAGGCGGCCGCCGTCACCCAGGCGGTGTGCACGAGCGGCAGCGCCGCGCCCTCGACGACGACGGCGACGTAGTTCGGGTGGCGCAGCAGCCGGTACGGACCCGCCGCCACCAGCGGCAGCCCCGGGACGACCAGGACCCGGGTGTTCCAGCGCGGGCCGAGGGTGGCGATGCACCACCAGCGCAGGCCCTGGGCGGCCAGCGCGAGGGTGAGGGCGGGCCAGCCCAGTGCCGGCAGGAACGGGCGGTCGGCGACGAGCGGCTCCACCACACAGCCCACGAGCAGCGCGGTGTGCAGGGCGACCATGGCGGGGTAGTGGCCGCGGCCGTACTCGGTGGCGCCGCGGGACAGGCTCCAGCGGGTGTTGCGGCGGGCCGTGGCGAGTTCGGCGAGCCGCTCGGCCGCGACGAGGCCGATGAGGAGCAGGTACAGGTCCATCGAGGGGGTCAGCGTCACAGACATGGGGTCACCAGCGCAGGAGGACGAGTTCGGAGGCGAAGCCCGGTCCGAAGGCGATCATCAGCCCGACGGAGCCCGGTGCGGGCGGTGCGGAGGCCTGGATCGTGTTCAGGATGTGCAGGACCGACGCCGAGGAGAGGTTGCCCGCGTCCGCGAGCGAGCGCCGGCTCGCCGCGAAGGCGGAGTCGGGCAGCGCCAGCGCGTCCGCCAGCACGTCGAGGACCTTCGGCCCGCCGGGGTGGACGATCCACGCGTCGACGTCCGGCGGCTTGAGGTCGTGCCGGGCGAGGAAGGTCTCGACCTCCTCGGCCACGTGCAGTCTGACCAGGGCGGGAAGCTCCCGGCCCAGCACCATCCGGAAGCCCCAGTGGCCGATGTCCCAGCCGAGGAGCCCCTCGGTGCCGGGGTAGAGGCGGCTGCGCGCGGCCACCACCGACGGCCCCGGTCTCGTACCGTGCAGCGGATGGCCGCGGCCCACCGCGAGCAGGGCCCCGGCCCCGTCGCCGAAGAGGGCCCCGGCCACCAGGTTGGCGACCGAGGTGTCCGAGGGCTGGAGCGTGAGGGAGCAGAGCTCGGTGGACAGCAGCAGGGCCGCGTGGTCGGGGCGGCCCGTCAGATGGTCGTGGAGGTGGCCGAGTCCGGCGGCGCCCGCCGCGCAGCCCAGGCCGAAGAGCGGCAGCCGCTTCACGTCGGGGCGCAGACCGGCCCGGCCGGCGATGCGGGCCTCCAGCGAGGGCGTCGCGAGCCCGGTGACCGTGGTCGACATGATCAGGTCCACCTCGCGCGCGTTCAGGTGGGCCGCCGCGAGGGCGGCTTCGACGGCGCGGACGCCGAGTTCCTCGGCGCTCTCCAGGAAGAGGGCGTTCGTACGGCCGAAGTCGTTCGACGGTCCGTAGCGATCCAGCGGGAGGGAGAGGTGGCGGGACTCGACGCCCACCGCGGCGTGCAGCCGGTGGAGGAGGGCGGTGTCGGCCCCCGGAGGAAGGAAGCGGGCGAGCGCCGTCGCGATCTCGGACTGCCGATAGCGGTGGGGCGGGAAGACACTGCTCACGGCCAGGACACGCGTCATTGCCTCAACATAGGGAACAACTGACACTTCATGAGGAATGCGGCATATTGGGCGCGGCGCGGCATAGCGTGATCGCGTGCCCCGCGCCAGAGCCGAAACCCCGGACGCAGCCCTGTCCATGTCCGCCGCAACGGCCGCGGCCGGCCCGCCGCAGCCCGCCGTGTCCGGCCTGCTCAGGGCCTGCCATCCGGTGCCCGCCGCCGCCGTGACGCTCCTCGCCGCCGCCCTGGCCGCGGCCGTGGGGCGCAGCCTGCCCGGGGCGGCGTTCACCGTGGCCGCAGTGGCCGCGGGGCAGCTGTCGGTGGGCTGGTGCAACGACCGGGTGGACCTGCGCCGGGACCTGGCGACCGGCCGCCGCGACAAACCCCTGGTCCGCGGCGCCGTACGGCCCGCCGCGGTGACGGCCGCCGCGCTCACCGCCCTGCTGCTCTGCGTTCCGCTGTCGCTGGCAGGCGGATGGCTCGCCGGTTCCGCGCACCTGTGCGGGGTGGCCGCCGCCTGGGCCTACAACCTGCGGCTGAAGAGCACCGCCGTCTCGTGGCTCCCGTACGCCCTCGCCTTCGGGCTGCTCCCCGCCTTCGTCATCCTCGGCCTGCCCGGTGCGCCGTGGCCGCCGTGGTGGCTGACGGCCGCGGCGGCCCTGCTGGGCGCGGGCGCGCACTTCGCCAACGTGCTGCCCGACATCGACGACGACCTGGCCACGGGCGTGTCGGGGCTGCCGCACCGGATCGGCGCGCGGCGCTCGGCGGCCGTCGGGGGGCTCCTGGTCCTCGGCTCGGCCGTGGCCCTGGTCGCCGGACCTCCGGGGCGGGTGCCGCCGTACGGCTGGGGGCTGCTCGCTGTGACGGCCGCGGCGGTGCTCCTGGGGGCCGGGCGGCCGACCGGCCGGAGCCGGATTCCGTTCCTCGCGACGATGGCGGTCGCCGGAGCCGATGTCGTGCTCCTGGTGGTCCGCGGGACCGACCTGGCCGGACTGCGCTGAGACGGCTTGCGCCGACGCGGCCCGCCGGGTGCCGGGTGCCGGGCGCCCGGCTCAGGCCGCCGCTGCCGCCGCCGGCGGGCGGCGGGTCCGGGTCCACTCCAGCAGCTGCTCCCGCGGCCAGGTGTTCACGACCCGCTCGGTCGCCACCCCGCACTCCACGGCCCGTTCGCAGCCGGTCGGCTGCCAGTCCAGCTGGCCGGGGGCGTGCGCGTCCGTGTCGATCGCGAACAGGGCCCCGGACTCCACGGCCAGCCGCAGCAGCCGGCGCGGCGGGTCCAGCCGCTCGGGCCGGCTGTTGATCTCCACGGCGGTCCCGGACTCCGCGCAGGCGGCGAACACCGCACCGGCGTCGAACTGTGACTCGGGGCGGGTGCGCCCCGTCACCAGCCGCCCCGTGCAGTGGCCCAGGACGTCCATCAGGGGATTGCGTACGGCGGCCAGCAGCCGGCGCGTCATCGCCGGCGACTCCATCCGCAGCTTCGAATGGACGGACCCGACGACGAGGTCGAGGCGGTCCAGCAGTTCCGGCTCCTGGTCCAGGGAGCCGTCGAGCAGGATGTCGCACTCGATGCCGGTGAGCAGCCGGAAGGGCGCCCACTCCTCGTTGAGCTCCGCCACCGCGTCCAGCTGCTCGCGCAGCCGCTCCGGCGAGAGCCCCCGGGCGACGGTCAGGCTCGGCGAGTGGTCGGTGAGTACGGCCCACTCGTGGCCCAGCGCGACTGCCGCCCGGCCCATCGCCTCGATCGGGCTGCCGCCGTCGGACCACTCGGAGTGCAGATGGCAGTCCCCGCGCAGGGCCGCGCGCAGCGCGAGGGCGGCGGGACTCGCCGGCGGGCCCTCGGGGTGCGCCGCGACCTCGTCCTCCAGCGTCTGCAGGTACGCGGGGATCGCCCCGCCGACGGCCTCCCGCACCACCTGGGCGGTTTTCGGCCCGATGCCCTTGACCGCTTCGAGGGTGCCCGCCCTGATCCGTTCCCGCACCTCGCGCTCGCCCATCCGCACGAGGGCGGCCGCCGCCGTACGGAAGGCCTGCACCCGGTAGGTGGGTGCCTGCCCGCGCTCCAGCAGGTAGGCGATCCGCTCCAGTGCCGCGACCGGATCCATGCGGTACCTCCCGAGTACCCCCTGGTTCCTGCTTCCAGGGTCCCGGTTCCAGTGTGACCGGCACCCCCAAGGATGTCTTGGGAAGGTCATAAGCTCTGTTTATAGGGCTATAAGCGGGGGGTGGGTGCTGAGTTAGGGTTCCCTTAGTTTAAGGTTCCCTTGATCCAGTGTTTTTCGGTCGAAGGGAACCAGTCATGCCTCGCCCCCTCCGGGTAGCAATCGTCGGTGCCGGCCCCGCCGGAATCTACGCCGCCGACGCGCTGCTGAAGTCCGAGGCGGCCGCCGAGCCGGGTGTCTCCATCGACCTCTTCGAGCGGATGCCCGCCCCCTTCGGCCTGATCCGGTACGGCGTCGCCCCCGACCACCCGCGGATCAAGGGCATCATCACCGCCCTCCACCAGGTGCTCGACAAGCCGCAGGTCCGCCTGTTCGGCAACGTGGACTACCCGAACGACATCAGCCTCGACGAACTCCACTCGTTCTACGACGCCGTGATCTTCTCCACCGGCGCGACGGCCGACCGCGCGCTCGCCATACCGGGCGTCGAGCTCGACGGGTCCTACGGCGCCGCCGACTTCGTCTCCTGGTACGACGGCCACCCCGACGTCCCGCGCACCTGGCCGCTGGAGGCCGAGAAGGTCGCCGTGCTCGGCGTCGGCAACGTCGCCCTCGACGTCGCGCGCATCCTCGCGAAGACCGCCGACGAGCTGCTGCCGACCGAGATCCCGGCGAACGTGTACGACGGGCTCAAGGCCAACAAGGCGCTGGAGGTGCACGTCTTCGGCCGCCGCGGCCCGGCGCAGGCCAAGTTCAGCCCGATGGAGCTGCGCGAGCTCGACCACTCGCCCAACATCGAGGTCATCGTCAACCCCGAGGACATCGACTACGACGAGGGCTCGATCGCCACCCGCCGCTCCAACAAGCAGGCTGACATGGTCGCCAAGACCCTGGAGAACTGGGCGATCCGCGACATCGGCGAGCGCCCGCACAAGCTCTTCCTGCACTTCTTCGAGTCGCCCGCCGAGATCCTCGGCGAGGACGGCAAGGTCGTCGGCCTGCGCACCGAGCGCACCGAGCTCGACGGCACGGGCAACGTCAAGGGCACCGGCCAGTTCACCGACTGGGACGTCCGGTCCGTCTACCGCGCCGTCGGCTACCTCTCCGACGAACTGCCCAAGCTGCCGTGGGACGTCGACAGCGGCACCGTCCCGGACGAGGGCGGCCGCGTGATCGAAGCCGGCGCGCACCTGCGGTCCACGTACGTCACGGGCTGGATCCGGCGCGGTCCGATCGGCCTCATCGGCCACACCAAGGGCGACGCGAACGAGACGGTCGCGAACCTCCTGGCCGACCACGCGGGCGGCCGCCTGCAGACGCCCGCCGCGCCCGCGCCGGAGGCCGTCGAGACCTTCCTGGCCGAGCGGAACGTCCGCTTCACGACGTGGGAGGGCTGGTACAGGCTCGACGCGGCCGAGAAGGCGCTGGGCGAGCCCGAGGGCCGCGAGCGCGTGAAGATCGTCGAGCGCGAGGACATGCTGAAGGCGAGCGGCGCGTAACCGCAACGCGTTCTCGATCGGGTGGGGGCCGCCGGCGGTGGCCCCCACCCGCATGTCCGGTGTCCGGAGCGTCGTCAGTCCTTGATGGAGAGGATCTTCCGGGTCTTCAGATCGGCCTGGACGTGGAGCTGGGTGGTGTCACTGCCGCTCCAGGTCAGGGTGACGGTGGCATTGGTCTTGCCCATCCCGCTGTCGACGTAGGTGACCTTCCACTCCAGCGGCACGTTCTGGGCGCGCAGGACGCCGTCCGCGTGGTTGGTCTCCTCCCACTTCGCCAGCTCGCGCTGGAGCGGCGCGGAGAGGTAGGCGGCCCGCAGCTGCTTCGCGCGCGTGCCGTCCCCGTCGTACACCGCGTCGATGTACGCACCGTAGAAGGTGGCGATCCGGGAGAACGCGCCCTCCGGGCTGCCGGACACGGACGGGGCCGCGACGGCCGCCCGGCCGCCTTGCGGCGCGCCCGCGCCGGCGGTCGCGGAGGCGCTGGTGACGAAGGCGAGGGTGAGTGCGGCCGTCGCGGCGGCGGCCGCGAGGGCGAGGGAAGCGGTGCGCTTGGCCTTGGCCGGAGACTTGAACATCGTTCGGACCTTTCGCCGTGCTCGGTTGCCGAGTAGCTGAACCCACCGACGCCGCCACCCCGCCGGACGGTTCTCGGAACGTATGAAATGGCCTGAATGCGACGCAGATGGCGTACAGCCGCCTATCGGGGCGAACCCAGGCAGCTCAGCGCCGCCGCCCGCAGGGCCCGCACCTGCCCCGCGCCGGCCGCGTGGTCGAGGACGAGGAGCCGGCGGCCGTCGTCGCCGCCGCCGTCGCCGGGTCCTGGCAGCAGTTCCCGGGCCCCGTCCAGGGTGAGGGGGCTGCCGTCGGGCCGGGCCGGCGCGAGGGTGAAGACCCCGCCGGGGAACTCGCCGCGGACCTCGTACGCGCACTGGTGGGCCGGCGCCGACTTGCCGATGCCGGGCGCCCCGGAGGCGACGACCAGCCGGGGGCCGTCGGCGGAGGTCAGCCGGGCGGCGATGGCCCCGCGGTCGCCCTCGCGCCCGGCGAACCCGGGCACGGGCGACAGGCCCGGGCGCCCCGAGCCCTTCCTGGGCACCCCGCGCCAGCCGCTGTCCGCCGCGGGCTCGACCGGCCGCGCCGACGGCACGGGGAGCGCACCCGGGGCGGCGGCGGTCCGCGGCAGATCAGGCTCCGCCGGAGGCTGCGCGGCGGGCGTCACGGCCGGTGCCGCGGCAGGCCCGGGCGCAGGCCCGACGGCAGGCCGTGCCGCCGGACCCACGGCAGGCGCCTGCGGCCCGCCGATCACCTCGGCCCGCAGGATGGCCAGTTCCAGGCGGCGCAGCCCGGCCCCCGGGTCGACTCCGAGCTCGTCGCGCAGCCGCTCCCGTACCGTGCGGTACTCGGCGAGGGCCTCCGCCTGCCGCCCCGTGCGGTAGAGGGCCTCGATGAGCTGCTCGGTGAAGCGCTCGCGCACCGGATGCCGGCGGGCGCTGTCGTACAGGTCGACCAGCACCTGGTGGCAGTTCCCGGCGGCGAGTTCGAGATCGAAGACCCGCTCCAGCACGCGCAGCCGCTCCTGTTCGAGCGAGGGCACCGCGTCGCGCCGGAGCATCCGCGAGGCCACGTTGGCGAGCGGCGGCCCGTGCCACAGGGACAGTGCCTCGCGCAGCCGGTACAGCTCCTCGCCCGGTCCGCCGGCGGCGGGCGCCTGCGAGGTCAGGGCGCGGAAGAGGACGAGATCGAGGGTCTCGGCGTCGTTGTGCATCCGGTATCCGCCGGGCACCGCCTCGATCGTGGTCGTGGATATGCCGTACTTCGTGAATAACCTCCGCAGCCTCAGGACGCACGTCTGCAACGCGGCGCGTGCGGTGGCCGGCGGTTCCTCGTCCCACACCGCGCTCACCAGACAGGTGGTCGAAACAACGACGCCGGGATGCAGAAGAAGAGCGGCGAGAAGGCTGGTCGGCCTGGATGGCTTGAGAACTACGGTTTCCGGGCCGTGGGCAATACTCAGCGGCCCCAAAAGCCGGAACCGCATACTGGTCCCTCGTGTCGGGTCACGTATTTCGCGAACGAGCAGGACAGGGGCGGTGGTCGGCCGCGCCTGCTCTCCGCCCCCTGGTGGGGCGGCGAATGAATGAAACACTACATAAGGGATCTTGTGAAAGTCGAGTGGTACGGCTTGTTTCCGACCGCACGGCGATTCTCATTCTTCCCGTCACTCTGGAGTCCTGTGAAGTTAGCACCGGTTGGCCAGGATGTTCACGTGTAAACGAATTCCCGGTACCGATCCCATCGCGCGGCAAACGAAGTCGATTTCCGGTCACGCGGCGCCGAAGTTCCCTGGCTGATTTCGTACGACCGGGAACCGGCCACTCGTACGGGTGATCCGCGGGACGGGTGCGCCGGACGCGGAATGCGCGGCGGCTCCCGGTGGTTCGGACTCCACGCAGCACCCGACCACCCTGCACGGACTGGAGAGCTCATGAAGATCGGCATCATCGGCGCAGGCAACATCGGCGGCAACCTCACCCGCCGCCTCACCGCCCTCGGGCACGAGGTGTCCGTGGCGAACTCCCGCGGCCCCGAGACCCTGACCGACCTCGCGAAGGAGACCGGAGCCACGCCGGTCACCGTCGCGGAGGCGGCGCGGGGCGCCGAGGTCGTCGTGGTCACCGTCCCCCTGAAGAACGTGGCGAACCTGCCCGCCGGCCTCTTCGGCGACGCGGCGAAGGACTTCGTCCTCATCGAGACCGGCAACTACTACCCGCAGCAGCGCGACGGCCGTATCGCCGAGATCGAGGACGAGGGCCTGACCGAGAGCGGCTGGAGCCAGCGCCGCCTCGGGCACCCGGTGGTCAAGGCCTTCAACGGGACGTACGCCGAGGACATCCTCAGCTTGCACCGCCCGGCCGGGGCCCCGGACCGGGTGGCCCTCCCGGTGGCCGGCGACGACCCGGCGGCGAAGCGGACCGTCCGGGCGCTCATCGACGAGCTCGGCTTCGACACCGTCGACTCGGGCGGCATCGAGGACTCCTGGCGCCAGCAGCCGGGCACCCCCGTGTACGGGCTCAGGGCGGGGACCGACGCGGTCGTGAAGGCCCTCGCCGAGGCCTCTCCGGTCCGCCAGGCGGCCTTCAAGGGCTGACCGTCCCGGGTGGGCGCGGGAGTTCGGGCCCTCCCGCGCCGGCCCCGGGCGCGTCTCCCCGACGCCGGACCGCGGCCCGCCGACACCGCGCCGCGCCCCCGGCCGGGAACCGATACCGAAGTGTCATCCTCCGCCCCTGCGTACCGGTGGCCCGGGCTTGCTACGGTCCTGCCCTCACGGGAGCCGTAGGAGGGCCCACCATGCACGTCAGACCCCGTCTGCTGATCGCCTCGGCGGTACTGGCGGCGCTCCCGGCCGTCCTGACGGCCTGCTCCGGCCACCCGGACCGCCCGGCCGCTCCCACCCGGTCGGCGAGCCCCTCGCCCTCCGGCTCCGAGTCCCCGGCGGCGACCGCACCGGCCGCCCCGGCCTCCTCCGCACCGGCGCCCACGCCGTCCCCGACCGCCACCCCCGCCGCCGCGTCCCCGGCCGCGCCCGCGAAGACGCCTACGGCGCCCCCGGCCCCCGCGACGCGGCTGTCCCTCACCGCGGTGGCCCCCGGCGGCGCGCTGCACCTGGTCCGCGGCGGCCCCGCCCAGGAGTTCACGGTCACCGTCCGGGGCGGCAGCTCCCAGGCCTACCGGCACCTGCTCGTCGCCTTCCAGATGGAGCCCCTGACCGGCGAACCCGGGGACCTCCCCGGGCCGGCCGCCCCCTTCGTCCTCGAACGCCGCGACCCGGCCACCGGCGCCTGGCGCGCCGTGGACCTGCGCATCGCCACCGACGTCAAGCCGGCCCACCTCTACACGGGCGGCACCGCCCTCGCGCCGGGCGCCGTCCGCACCGACCGCTACCGGCTGCGCGCCACCGCCACGGGCCCGACCGGCAGCAGCCCGCTCATGGTGTTCGCGGTCGACGCGGACGCCGCCGCGGGCACCTCCGCGGACTTCGAACACCCCGGACACGTCTCGCTGCCCCTCACCACCCGGCGCCTCCTGTAACTCCCGTTCCCGCCGCGGCAACCGGCGGGGTCCGGACCCTTGACCCACGCTTGGTCCAGACCAATCATGAGGCGTCCGCCCGTTCGCTCGCGCCCCACCGGGAGCATCGATGAGACGTCCCAGGCCCCTCCATGCCTTATCCGTGGCCCTGACCACGGTCCTCGCCTCCGCCGGCCTCGTCCTCGGGACCGGCGCCGCCGCCCACGCCGCGACCCCGCTGCCCGCGCACGTCTTCGCCCCGTACTTCGAGGCGTACAACGGCGACAGCCCCGCCGACCTCGCCCAGAAGTCCGGCGCGAAATACCTGACCATGGCGTTCGTACAGACCGAGGCCAGGGGCTCCTGCACCCCGTACTGGAACGGCGACACGGGACAGCCCGTCTCCGCCTCCGTCTTCGGCGCCGACTTCGCCACGATCCGCTCCCGCGGCGGCGATGTGATCCCCTCCTTCGGCGGCTACGCGGCCGACAACGGCGGCACCGAGATCGCCGACAGCTGCACCAGCGTCGACGCGATCGCCGCCGCCTACGAGAAGGTGATCACCACCTACGAGGTCTCCCGGCTCGACATGGACATCGAGGACAACTCGCTGACCAACAAGGCGGGCATCGACCGGCGCAACCAGGCGATCAAGAAGGTCCAGGACCGGGCCGCGGCGAACGGCCGGCCGCTACAGGTCTCGTACACCCTGCCCACCACCACGAGCGGCCTCGCGAGCAGCGGACTCGCGGTCCTCAAGAGCGCCAAGGCGGCGGGTGCGCAGGTGGACGTCGTGAACCTGATGACCTTCGACTACTACGACGGCGCCACCCATCACATGGCGACCGACACCCAGACCGCCGCCACCGGGCTCCACGACCAGCTCGCCGGCCTGTACCCGGCCAAGACCCCCGCCCAGCTCTGGGGCATGATCGGCGTCACCGAAATGCCGGGCATCGACGACTACGGCCCCGCCGAGACCTTCACCACCGCCGACGCGACCGCCGTCTACGACTGGGCGGTGGGCAAGGGCATCAACACGCTCTCCTTCTGGGCGCTCCAGCGCGACAACGGCGGCTGCCCGGGCACCGGCGGCTCCGATTCGTGCTCGGGCATCGTCCAGGACCCCTGGTACTTCAGCCACACCTTCGCGCCGTTCACCGGCGGCGGCGGTCCCGTCGCCGACGACTTCTCGCTCGCCGTCGCACCCGGCTCGGCCTCCGTGGCGCCGGGCGGCTCCACCGCCGCCACGGTGAACACGGCCGTCGTCTCCGGCACCGCGCGCACCGTCGCGCTGACGGCGTCCGGCGCACCCGCCGGAGTCACCGCCTCCGTCGACCCGGCTTCGGTGACGGCGGGCGGCTCGGCCCGGCTCACGGTCGCCGCCTCCGCCTCGGCCGCCCCGGGCACGTATCCCGTCACCGTCACCGCCGCCGCCGGCGCACTCACGCACACCGCCGCCTTCACCCTCACGGTCACCGGCCCGGGCGGCGGGAGCGGTGCTCTCGTCAACGGCGGCTTCGAAAGCGGCGCGCTCACCCCGTGGACCTGCGAGAGCGGCGGAGCGGTGGTCGGCGCCCCCGTGCACGCAGGCTCGTACGCCCTGAAGACCGCACCCACCTCCGCACAGACCGGGGAGTGCGCCCAGACGCTGACCCTCGCCCCGAACACGAAGTACACGCTGGCGGGCTGGGTGCAGGGCAGCTGCGCCTACCTGGGCGTCCGCGGCGGTGCGAGCGCCAGTACGTGGACCGGCTCGACCGGCTGGTCGAAGCTGACGGTCCCCTTCACGACCGGTGCCTCCGGCACGGTCACCGTCTACCTGCACGGCTGGTACGGGCAGGGCGCCGTGTACGGGGACGACCTCTCGGTGGGGTAGATCGCGGGGTGGATAGGCTCGGCCACGGCCGCCCGGGTACGCACCGCCCCGCGCAGGGCGGTGCGTACCCGACGGAAGGAACAGCGCCATGGCCGGCGGCAACGAGATCCGGATCCTGCGCGCGGGCGACCGCGCGGCGGTCGCCTGGAAGAACGGCGGCGGGGTGACCCGCGAGATCGCGGCCTGGCCCGAGGGCGCCGGACTGGCCGACTTCGGGTGGCGGGTCAGCCTCGCGGAGGTGGCCGCCGACGGGCCGTTCTCGGGCTTCCCCGGGGTCGACCGCACACTGACCCTCGCCGAGGGCGCCGGCATGGACCTCACGGTGGCCGGCGCCCGCCGCCTCGTCGACGAGCGCTACGCGCCGCAGGACTTCCCCGGCGACGCCCCCACCGACTGCCGGCTCATCGACGGGCCCGTCGTGAACTTCAACGTGATGTACCGCCGGGACCGGGTGCGGGCGCAGACCGCGGTCGTACGGGGCACCCTCGTGCTCGCCACCGCGCCGGGGGAGACCCTGCTGGTGGTCGCGCTCCGGGGCCCGGCGGAACTCGAAGCCGGAACGGGACTCGAAGCCGGAACGGGACTCGAAACCGCGCCCGGGCCCGTCGCCCTCGGCCCGTACGACGCGGTCCGGATCTCCGGCGGCAACGCCTGTGGCCTGCGCACCCGGGGCCACGCGGCGGTGGTCAGGCTGGCAGCCCGCCCCGGGCGATGACGCCGGCGTACCAGCGGGCACTGTCCTTCGGCGTGCGCCGCTGGGTCGCGAAGTCGACGTGGACGAGGCCGAACCGCTTGCTGTAGCCGTACGCCCACTCGAAGTTGTCCAGCAGCGACCACACGAAGTACCCGCGCACGTCCGCCCCGTCCGTGATCGCCCGGTGCACCGACGCCAGATGGCCGTGCAGATAGCCGATCCGGTCCGGATCGTGCACGTCGCCCTCCGGGTCGGCGTAGTCCGCGTACGCCGCGCCGTTCTCCGTGATCAGCAGCGGCACGCCCGGCAGTTCGTCGCGCAGCCGGACCAGCAGCTCGTGCAGGCCGCCCGCGTCCACCGGCCAGTCCATGGCAGTCCGCGGCCCCGGCGCGGGGAGGAAGCGTACGTGCTCCTCGGCGCCCACCCACGGCGAGGGCTCCTCGTCCGCGACGCCATGTCCGGGTTCGGCTGCCGCGACCACC
Source organism: Streptomyces sp. NPDC090741 (assembly GCF_044769045.1). Taxonomy (NCBI): domain Bacteria; kingdom Bacillati; phylum Actinomycetota; class Actinomycetes; order Kitasatosporales; family Streptomycetaceae; genus Streptomyces; species Streptomyces sp. NPDC090741. The sequence goes on from NZ_JBIVXF010000002.1 coordinate 425,161, forward strand.
GTCGGCGCGTAGTAGTTGATGCCCAGCCAGTCCACCGGGGCGGCCGCCGCCGCCAGATCGCCGTCCCGGACGAAGGACCAGTCCGTCACCGCGGCGGTGTCGCGGACCAGGTCCTCCGGCAGACGTCCGTGGAAGACCGGGTCGAGGAAGATCCGGTTGCCCACCGCGTCGATCCGGCGCACCGCGTCCAGATCGGCGGCGGAGCGCGTCAGCGGCCGCACCACGTGCAGGTTCAGCGTCAGCGAGACCTCGGCCGTGCGGGGGAGGACCGCGCGCAGCGCCGCCGTGCCGAGGCCGTGGGCGAGGTTGAGGTGGTGTGCGGCCCGCAGCGCGGCCTCCGGCTCGGTGCGGCCCGGGGCGTGCACTCCGGAGGCGTAGCCGAGGAAGGCCGCACACCAGGGCTCGTTGAAGGTCGTCCAGTCGGCCACCCGGTCGCCGAGCGCCCCGGCCACGAGCCCCGCGTACTCGGCGAACCGCTCGGCGGTGTCCCGTACGGGCCAGCCGCCCAGGTCTTCGAGCTCCTGCGGCAGGTCCCAGTGGTAGAGGGTGGCCACCGGCCGGATCCCGGCGGCCAGCAGCGCGTCGACGAGCCGCCGGTAGAAGTCCAGGCCGCGCGGGTCGGCGGGCCCCCGGCCGCTGGGCCGGACCCTGGGCCAGGCCACCGAGAAGCGGTAGTCGCTCACGCCGAGCCGCTTGAGCAGGGCCACGTCCTCGGCCATGCGGTGGTAGTGGTCGGCTGCCGTGTCCCCGGTGTCGCCGTGGAGGACCTTGCCGGGGGTGTGGCTGAAGGTGTCCCAGATGGACGGCGTCCGGCCGTGCAGAGTGGCCGCGCCCTCGATCTGGTACGCGGCGGTGGCCGTGCCCCAGCGGAATCCGGCCGGGAAGACGAGCCCGGTCTGCGCGAGGGGAGACACGTCGAGCGTGGTCATGAAAAGGCTCCAAAGAGGGTGAGGGGAGGGCCGGGAGGCGGCTGCGTCAGCCCTTGACCGCGCCCTGCATGATGCCGCCGACGATCTGGCGGCCGAGCAGTCCGAAGACCAGCAGCACGGGAAGGGTGCCGAGCAGGGTGCCCGCCATGATCACGGACTGGTCGTGGACGTAGCCGCCGCCCAGCTGGCGCAGCGCGACCTGGACCGTCGGCTCCTGCGAGGACAGCGCGACGATCGGCCAGAAGAAGTCGTTCCAGGCGGTCATGAAGGTCAGCAGGCCCAGGACGGCCATGGCCGGGCGGGCGACCGGCACGACGATCGACCAGAAGATCCGGGCGTGCGAGGCCCCGTCCACCCGGGCCGCCTCGATCAGCTCGTCCGGCAGCGACTGCACCAGGAACTGCCGCATGAAGAACACCCCGAAGGCCGAGACGAGTCCGGGCAGGATGACGGCCTGGAGCTGGTTCACCCAGTGCAGCTTGACGATCAGCATGAAGAGCGGGATCACCCCGAGCTGAGGGGGGATCATCATCGAGGCGACGACGGCGCCGAGCAGCGCCCCGCGGCCGCGGAAGCGCAGCTTGGCGAAGGCGAACCCGGCCAGCGTGGAGCACAGCACCGTGCCGACGGTGATCGCCCCCGAGACGATGAGCGAGTTGAGCAGCGCCTTGCCGATCGACGCCTCGTCCAAGGCGGCCCCGAGGTTGTCCAGCAGCCGCGGCCCCGGCAGCAAAGCCGGTACGGGGCGGGCCAGTTCGGCATTGGAGCGGCTCGCGGCGACGAGGGTCCAGTACAGCGGGAAGGCCGAGACCAGCACCGTGCAGATCAGAACGGCGTAGGTGAGCCTGCCGCCACGCCGGGCGGAGACGCTCGCGCTCATCGGCCCGCCTCCTTACGGGAACGGCGGCGCGAGGCCCAGGCGTTGGCCCCGACCAGCACCACGATGAGCAGGAACATCACCCAGGCGATGGCCGCCGCCCGGCCCAGGTGGAAGAAGCCCCAGCCCTGCTCGTACATGTACAGCCCGAGGGTCTGGTACTGGTGCGAGATGCCGCCGGACACCGATCCCTCGAACAGGAGCGGCTCACCGAACAGCTGGGTGGCGCCGATCGTCGAGACGATCGAGGTGAAGACGATCGTGGGGCGCAGTCCGGGCAGGGTCACATGGAGGAACTGCCGCAGGCGGGAGGCCCCGTCGACCTCGGCCGCCTCGTACAGCTCGGTCGGGATCGTCTGCATGCCGGCCAGGTAGATCAGCGTGTTGTAGCCGGTCCAGCGCCAGACGACGATGGACGAGACGGCGATCTGGGAGGCCGCCGTACCGTTCTGCCAGTCGACCGGGTGGATGCCGATCAGGTCCAACAGGCGGTTGACGAGCCCGAAATCGTGCCCGAAGAGCTGCGCGAAGATCAGTGAAGCGGCGGCGACCGAGGTCGCGTACGGCAGCAGCAGCGCGGTGCGGAAGAACGTACGGGCGCGCAGCCGGTAGTTGAGCAGGTGGGCCAGGCCCAGCGCCATCAGCAGCTGGGGCACGGTGGACAGCACGCCGATGGTGAACGTGTTGCGCAGCGCCGTCCAGAAGAACGGGTCGGTGAACAGCGCCGTGTAGTTGCCGAGCCCGCGCCACTCCAGCTCGCCGGGGTTCTGGAGTTCGGCGCGGTAGAGGGAGACGTACGCCGTGTAGAGCAGCGGGAAGATCCCGAACGCGGCGAACAGGGTGAAGAACGGGGCGAGGAAGGCGTACGGGGACAGCGAGCCCGGCCGGCCACGCCGCCGGGGCGGCGGCGCCGGCGGCATCGGGACGGTCAGGGGCGCCGGCGGTGTCGGCGGTGCCAGCGGCTCAGCCGAGGGCATTCTTGACGGCCTTCTTCGCGTTCGACCAGGCCGTCTCGGGCGCCGTGCCCTTGCGCTCCACCTCGCTGAGCGCGTTGTTGATCTGGTCGGCGATGTCCTTGTCGTGCACGCCGAGCACCTGGACGGGGGCCTGCTCGGCGGCGTCGCCGAAGATCTTGCCGATCGGCGCGTCCGAGAAGTACGGGTCCTTGGCGTCGGCTATCTGGCCGATCGACTTGGTGGCGGACGGGAAGTTGCCCTGCCCGCGGAAGACCTTGGTCTGCTGCTCGGGCGCGGTGAGCCACTTGATCAGCTCGTACGCCTGCTTCTTGTGGGCGGCCGCGGTCGGGACCGCCAGGTACGAGCCGCCCCAGTTGCCCGCGCCGCCGGGCAGCTTCGCGACGTCCCACTTGCCCTTGCCCGCGTCCCCGGCCTGGCCCTTGATGTAGCCGAGCATCCAGGCGGGGCAGGGCAGGGTGGCGAAGGACCCCGAGGAGAAGGCCTGGTTCCACGGCGGCGACCACTGGTCCAGCTTGGCGCTGAGCCCCTCGCCCGCGGCCTTGACCGAGGCGTCCCAGGCGGCCTTCACGGCGGGGCTGTTCTCGTAGATCAGGGCGCCCGAGGCGTCGTAGTAGCGCTCCTTCTCCTGTCCGACCATGATCGCGTTCAGGCTGCCCACGCTGTCGATCCAGGCGCTGCCCGCGGGTGCCTTCTCCTTGTACTGGCGGCCGAGTTCGCGGTAGCCGTCCCAAGTCGCCCACCGCGCCGCCAGTTCGGTGCGGTCGGTCGGCAGGCCGGCGGCCCGGAACAGGTCGCTGCGGTAGCACATGGCCTCGGGGCCGACGTCCGTGCCCAGGCCCAGCACCTTGCCGTCCTTGGTCGTCGCGGCGGACCACTTGGCGGGGGCGAACTCCTCTTTGAGCGCCCCGGCCCCGTACTGGTTCAGGTCCACGAACTTGCCCGCCTGCTGCTGTGCGACCGAGGCGATGCGGCCGACCTCGATGCCCTGGACGTCGGCCAGGCCGCCGCCGCCCGCGAGGCGGGTCTGGAGGGACTTCCAGTAGTCCTGCTCGTCCTCGGTGTCGGTCTGCTTGATCTTGATGCCGGGGTGGAGCCGCTCGTACTCGGCGTAGAGCCCGGCCTCTTGGTAGCCGAACGCGCCGAACAGGTCGACGGTGAGCGTGATGTCGCCCCCCGCGGCGTCGGCGGAACCGCCGCCGGAACCGGATCCGCAGGCGGCCAGGACCACTCCGGTCAGCGCGACGGCGCCGAGGCGGACCGCGGTTCTCCGGACGGTTCGGGGTATCGACATGGGGCGGCCTCCTTGGCCTGGACGGGCAGGGTGCGGGGGTGGGAGTGCGCCAGCTTTGAGAGCGCTCTCAGAGCGCGACTGGAGCGTGCACCCGCAGCCCGGGCCCCGTCAAGAGTCGTACGCGCAACGGAGTGCTTTCGTCCACAATCACCCGCGCCGCACGGCGAGTTCACGCCGAATCCGCCCCTCCTGCCGCCCGCACCGACCGCCCCGGCGCATCAGGCGGAATCACGCCGAACCAGCGCCGTCGGCGTGACCACCGAGGCGGGCACGGCACGGTCGCCCCGGGCCTTGTTCAGGGTGCGCAGCAGCAGCTGCGCCATCAGGCGCCCCATGCCCTCGATGTCCTGGCGTACGGTCGTCAGCGGCGGATCGGCGGTCTCCGCCACCAGCTCGGCATCGTCGAAGCCGACCAGCGCCACGTCCCCGGGGACGGCCAGTCCGCGCTCCCGCAGCACCCGCAGGGCGCCCGTCGCCATCAGGTCGTTCGCCGCGAACACGGCGTCGAGGTCCGGGCACCGCTCCAGCAGCCCGGTCATCGCCTCGGCCCCGCCCGCCGCGGTGAAGTCCCCCTCCGCGATCAGCGCGGGATCGGAGTCGAGCAGTACGTCCCGGTAGCCGTCGAGCCGGTCCACCGCCGAGGTCTGGTCCAGCGGACCGGCGATGTGTGCGATCCGCCGCCTGCCCTGGTCCAGCAGGTGCCGTACGGCCTCGCGGGCGCCCCCGCGGTTGTCCGCGTCCACGTACGCGACACCGCCGTGCCCCCCGGACCCGGCGGTCCAGCCCGGCCGGCCGCCGTACACCGTGGGCATGCCGACGCGGCGCGTGATCGCGGGCAGCGGGTCGTCGGTGTGCAGCGAGAAGGCGAGCGCCCCGTCGACGTGGCCGCCGGCCAGGTAGCGTTCGATGCGGTCGTAGTCCCCCCGGTCCTCCACCAGCAGCAGGACCAACTGCGTGTCGTGCGCGGTCAGTTCCTTACTGATGCCGCGTATCTGCCGGGAGAAGAAGGGGTCGGAGAAGATCCGGATCTCCGGCTCGGCGATGATCACCGCGACGGCCCCGGTGCGCCGCGTGACCAGGGCGCGGGCCGCCGGATTCGGTACGTACCCGAGCTCCCGTACGGCCTCGCGGACCTTCTCCACCAGATGCGCGCGGACGCCGTCCCCGCCGTTGACGACGCGGGACGCGGTCGCCCGGGACACCCCGGCGCGCTCCGCCACGGCCTCCAGCGTCGGGCGTTGAGCGGGAAGCTGTTCGGGCACGGGCGCTCCTCCTGCGGGTCCGGGGGCCGTTGGCGCGACGGACAGCAGGGTAACCCGTACCGCCGGGAGGCTGAGAGCGCTCCCGGCAGTACGGGCGGCGGTTACCAGCCGATCCCGAGGGTCAGCCCGGTCGGCGGCTCCGCGTTGCCGAGGATCTGGACGGAGGACTGGTCGTTGACGTCGTCGTAGGGGAAGCCGTAGGCCCGCCCGTTCAGGCCGACGGTGTGGAAGAAGGCGGCGTAGTCGTTCTTCGCCGCCCCGCGGTAGTACGCGGCCGGCGTGTACCAGGAGGTGGTGTCGAGCGCGACGCCCCGGTTGAACGCGGCGCAGAACTCCGCGCCCAGCTGCTTCTCGGTGTCGTTGCCGGAGGCCAGCGCCCCCGCGCAGGCCATGACGTCCGGCGAGGTGGGTTTGCGCAGGGTGAAGGGGCCCACGCCGTTCTTGCTGAAGGTCAGCGTGGAACCGGAGACCCGCCCCGAGAAGGTCTCGCCGTGCCGGGTCAGGGTGAAGGGGTGGGTGGTGTAGAAGGCCCAGGCCTGGTCGATGGCGGCGGTGAGGTGGTTCTGCTGCGCGCCGCCCGCGAGGAACAGCTCCGAGGAGCGCGGGGCCACGATCCGGTAGCCGTTCTGCAGCGGCTTGAAGGCGGCCCCGACGGAGGCCGCGTACTGCTGCATGACCTCGGCGCGGGTACGGGTGATGCCCCGGGTGGTGTCGTAGCCGCTGGAGGTCTGGCGCAGCCGCGAGGTCATCGGGAATCCGAACTGGTCGACCTGGGTGGTGTTCCCGCCGAAGGCGACCTGGCCCTGCACGTACGTGTACTCGTACCAGTCGTAGTACACGTCGGTGTTCGGGTCACGGGGATTGCGCAGGTCGGGGCCGCCCCAGCCCTGGTCGTCGGGGGAGACCGGAAAGTAGACGGGGGAGCCGAGGGAGACGTATATCCGGCCCCCGCGGATCGATGGCGGGGAAGGCACCGTGCCGCCCGCCTGGGCCAGCGTGAAGGACATGTTGGGGTAGGCCACGCCGTTCTTGACCAGGTGGCCGGGCGCGGTGGCGTCGAGGTGGTTGATGTGGGCCATGGAGCCGTCGGGCTTCATGTACGACCACTGGCCCGGGGTCACCTGACCGAGGACCGTGACGAAGACCTGTGCATCGGTGTAAGTGCCGCGGGTGTTGTTCTGGAAGGTGATCGGGAAGCTGCCCGGCCCGCCCTGTGCGGGGCCCGCGACGGCCCGGGCCGGGCCCCAGAGCAAGGCCGCCACCAGGGCGATCAGCGCGGCCAGCAGGGCCGGCACGGTCAGCGGGAGCGTTCTGCGCGTGTTCATCGGCGTCTCCTGGGTCCGGCCGGTCAGTGGCCGAAGCCGAACCAGTTGACGTTGACGTAGTCGGCGCCCTGACCGCTGGTGAAGGTCAGGTACACGTCGTGCTTGCCGGTGACGCCGCTGATGTTCGCCGGGACGGTCCTCCAGCTCTGCCAGCCGCCGGTGTTCGCCACCGAGAAGCTGCCGATCGGCGGGCCGGTACGGCTGTCCAGGCGGACCTCGACGAGTCCGCTGACCCCGCCGGCCGCCCCGCTCGCCACCCGCCCGAGGAACTGCCGCGCGGCGGTGGAGCCGAAGTCGACGCCCTTGTACAGGGCCCAGTCGCCGCTGGCGATCGTACTCAGGTTCCGGCCGCCGCCGGTGTCGGTGGTGGTCTCCGTCGCCAGCCCGGCCTGGCCGTCGTACGACTCGGCCTCGATGGCGCCGTACGCGTCACGGTTGCCGGACGGCGGAGTGGTCGGGGGAGTCGTCGGGGGTGTGGTGGGAGGCGTGGTCGGCGGGGTCGTGCCGCCCGTCGAGCGCAGCACGGACACGTAGTCGACGACCATCGGGTAGCCGGGCTGGGTGCCCGCGTCGGGTCCGCCGCCGAAGGCGTCCGGGAAGCCGCCGCCCATGGCGACGTTGAGGATGATGAAGTAGCCGTGGTTCGTGGCGTTGGTCCAGGTGGCGGCGTCCACCTGGTTCGCGCGCACGGTGTGGAAGTTGACCCCGTCCAGGTAGAAGCGCATCTCCTCCACGGCGGTGGACCGGTCCCACTCCACCGCGTACGTGTGGAACCCGCCCTGGCAGGTGGTGCCGGTGCAGACGCGCTGGCCGCCGATGCCGGAGGTCTCGTTGCAGGGGCCGCCCGGGCTCGAACCGCAGTGCACCGTGGCCCACTCGTTGTTGATGCCCTGGACGTTCTCCATGATGTCGATCTCGCCGATGCCGGGCCAGTTCCACCAGTTGCCGCGGTAGGGCGCGCCGAGCATCCAGAAGGCGGGCCAGTAGCCCTTCGCCGCCGCGCCCGTGACGTTCGGCATCTGGATCCGGGCCTCGCTGCGCAGCTTGCCGCCCGCCGGGGGCTGGAAGTCGGAGCGCCGGGTCTCGACGCGGCCGGAGGTCCAGTTGCCGGCGGCGTCCCGGCGCGGGGTGATCCGCAGGTTCCCGGCGCCGTCGAGGGAGACGTTCGCGGTGCTCGCGGTCATCGTCTCGACCTCGCCCGTGCCGAAGTTGGCGGGGCCGCCGGGGTAGCTCGTGCCGGTGGTGTACTGCCAGTCGGCGGTGTTGACACCGGAGCCCGCGGCCCCGTTGAAATCGTCCAGGAACACCTGGGACCAGCCCGCCGGGGTCGGGGGAGCGACGGCGTTGGCGGGCAGGGTGACCACGGCGGCGGCCGCCGCGGCCACGGCCATCGTGCCGAACGCGGCGATGACGGCCCGCCGGACGGACGGCCGCTTTCTGCGGGTGGGGAGACGCATGGGTGTGCCCTCTCTTGGGGGGAGGCGGTCCGCTGTTTGAGAGCGCTCTCAAGCGGCGCCGCTGGCCACTGTGCTCCCGGTGCCCACGGGCGTCAAGACTTGGAACCGGCAACGGGCATATGGGCAGGGGGAGTTCACCGGTTGAAGGGCGGGCCGCGGGCACGCGCGGCCCGCCCTTCAACCGGTGAACTCCCCCTGCCCGTCAGGTGGGCAGCCCCACCGCCCGCTCCCCGGCCCGCCGCTTCTGGATCACCACGGCCACCACGAGCAGGGCGCCCTGGGCGACGTTCTGCCAGAACGGATTGACGCCCTGCACGGTCAGGCCGTTGTCCAGCGCCCCGAGCAGAGTGATGGCCAGCAGGGTGCCGCCCACCCCGCCCTTCCCTCCCGCCAGCAGGCAGCCGCCGAGGGCGGCGGCCGTGATCGCCTTGAGTTCGAGGCCCTCGCTGCCGGAGACCGGGTGGCCGAAGCCGGTCCGGGCGGTCAGCAGGACCCCGGCGACCGCGGCGACCACCCCGGCCAGGCCGTAGACGGCGATCAGGTACTTGTTGATGTCGATCCCGGCCAGCCGGGCGGCGGTGTCGTTGCCGCCGATGGCGTAGATGTTGCGGCCGATGTCCGTCGACTTCAGCAGCAGGTGGATGGCGAGCGTGACCACGGCGAGCACCCACAACAGCACGGGGATCCCGGCGATCGCGCCGTTCGCGAGGAAGACGAAGACGTCGTCGTTGCTGACGTACCCCTGCGCCGCTCCCTTCGACAGCAGCTGGGCGACCCCCTTGTACGCGGCGAGGGTGGCCAGCGTCGCGATCACCGGGTTGACCCGGCCGAAGACGATGACCGCGCCGTTGAGGAGACCGGCGAACAGGCCTGCCGCGAGCGCGGCGGCGATGCCGAACAGGGCGTTCCCGCCGGTGGAGGTGAAGACCATGGCGGAGACCACCGAGGCCACGCCGACCTGGGAGCCCACGGAGATGTCCAGTGCCCCGCAGATGATCACCACGGTCTGGACGAGGGCGAGCAGTCCGGAGATGGTCACCGCGTCGCCGATGACCTTGATGTTGGCCCAGGTCAGATAGGCGGGATTGAGCCAGCCGAAGAGGGCCAGCACCAGCACCAGGGCGCCGATCAGGCTGAGGTTCTGGCCGCCGACGGAGGCGAGCAGCGAGCCGAGACCGCGGCTCGTACCGGAGGGCTCGGCGGCCGTCGCCTCGGCCCTCTCGTCGGACGTGCGCGCTCTCGCGGTCGCCGTGTCCGCCGTGCCGGCCGGGTTGGCCGTGTCCGCCGTGTCCGCCGTGTCCGCCGGGTTGGCCGGGTTCGCGTTCAATGGGGTCCTCCGTTGCCCGTCGCCGTCGTGGTCAGGTCGTCGGCCATCGCCAGGGCGAGCACGGCCTCTTCGGTCGCCTCGGACCGGTCGAGCTCGCCGGTGATCCGGCCGCCCTGCATCACCAGCACCCGGTCGGCCAGCCCCAGCACCTCCGGCAGCTCGGAGGAGATGACCAGCAGCGCCACCCCGGCCTCGGCGAGGTCCGCCACGATCCGGTAGATCTCGGCCTTCGCTCCGACGTCGATGCCCCGGGTCGGCTCGTCGAGGATCAGCACCTTGGGCCTGCGGGCCAGCCAGCGCGCGAGCACCACCTTCTGCTGGTTGCCGCCCGAGAGCGTGCGCACCTCCCGTTCCACCGACGGCGTGCGCACGCGCAGCCGGCCGGTGTACTCCAGGGCGAGCTCCTTCTCCGCCGCCCGGCGTACGAACCGCAGGCGGCTCAGCCGGTCCAGTACGGCCAGCGCGATGTTGTCGCGGACCGACCGGTCGAGGAACAGCGCCTGCGCCTTGCGCTCCTCCGGGGCGAGGCCGATGCCCGCGCGGATCGCGTCGGAGGGCCGGCGCAGCCTCAGTTCCTCGCCCAGCACCGAGACCGTTCCGCCGCGCAGCGGCAGATCGCCGATCAGCGCCCGGGCCAGCTCGGAGCGCCCGGCGCCGACCAGCCCGGCCAGGGCCACCACCTCGCCCGCCCGGACCTGGAAGTTGATCCCGCGCACATCGTCGGTGGTCACTTCGCGTACGTCCAGGACGACTTGGGCGGTCGCCGCGTGCGTGCGGGCGGGACCCCTGCGAGCAACGGACAGGTCCCGGCCCACCATCATCCGTACGATCTCGCCCTCGTCCGTGGCCCCGGCGTCCTTGACGCCGACCAGCGCCCCGTCGCGCAGGACGGCCACCCGGTCGGCCAGCCGGAAGATCTCCTGCATGCGGTGGGATACGTAGATGACGGCGAGTCCCCGCTCGCGCAGCCGGCGGATCAGCGCGAACAGGGCCTCCACCTCGTGCTCGGAGAGGGAGGAGGTGGGTTCGTCGAAGGCCAGCACCCTCGCCTCGCCGGTCAACGCCCGTAGGATCTCCACGAGTTGGCGCTGGGCCGGGGTGAGGCGGACGCCAGGGGTGTCCGCGTCGAGGACGTGTCCGAAGCCGATCCGGACCAGGTCCTCCCGGAGCCGGCGGCGCAGCGCCGCCCGGTCGAAGCGGCGGCCGCCCCGCGTGGGCAGGGCGCCGAGGTAGACGTTCTCGGCGACCGTGAGGTGCGGGACGATCTCCGGCTCCTGGGGGATGAGCCGGATGCCGGCGGCCCGCGCGTCGGCGGGGGAGCGCAGCCGCATCTCGGAGCCGTCGACGAGGAGCGTGCCGGAATCGGCCGGCTGGTCACCGCAGACGATCTTCAACAGGGTGGACTTCCCGGCGCCGTTCTCGCCCATCAGCGCGGTGACCGAACCGGCCGGGAAGTCGAGGCTGATACCGCGCAGGGCCGGGACCCCGGCGAAGCTCTTGGCTACGCCGGCCACCCGCAGTCCGCGCGCCGTCACGGGGGCGGGCGCCATCACTTGCAGCCGAATCCGGCGTCCCGCCAGGTGCCCGCGTCGACCATCCTGGTCGGGGCGAAGGCCTCGGGGGCGAACTCCGTACCGTTCTTGAGCTTGTCGTACATCGCCTGGACCGCCAGCTTGCCGACCTCGTCGCCGGGGATGTAGAGCGCCGCCTTCATCCCGTTGTCGGCACCCGCCTGCCAGTCCTTGCAGGCCAGATAGGCGCCGAGGCCGACACCGACGATGTCCGCGCCCTTGACGCCGGCGTTGTTCAGGCCCTTGACCCCGCCGGAGACGTTCTCGTCGTTGCAGCCCATGACCACCCAGTGCTTGACGCCCTGGTTGGCCGTCGCGGTCGCCTCGACCTTGGCCTGCGCGCCCGCCGGGGTGTTGTCCGTACCGAGCTCGATCGTCTGGATCTCGGGGGCCCCGGCCTCCTTCCAGGCGGCCTTGGCCCCGTTGATCCGATCGGTGCAGACGGTGGTGTCCTGCTTCCAGGCGTAGACGATCCGGGTGTCCGCGGTGCTCCAGCCCGCCTTCGCGAATTCGGCCGCGGCCCGTTTGCCGACCTCGCCGCCCATCTGGGCCCCCGAGAAGCCCACGCGCGCCACCAGATCGGCCTTGTCGCAGGCCGCGGGCTTGGGGCCGCTGACGCACACCTGGTCGTCGGAGGTGAGCAGCGGGATCCCCGCCTTCTTGGCCTCGGCGGCGACCTGCGGGCCGACCGCCGATTCCGGCACGACGACGATGATGCCCGAGTTCTTCTGCGCGATCGCGGACTTGACCTCGGTGATGGTCTTCGAGGCGTCGTTGCCGAGGTTGATCACGGTGAGCTTGACGCCCAGCTCGTCGGCCTTCTTCTTGGCACCCGCGGCCTCGGAGACGAAGTACTCCTGGTCTCCCTGCTTCTGGAGGTAGGCGATGGATATCGGGCCGTCCGCCTTCCTGCCCGTTCCCGTTCCCGTACCGGGGGAGGAGGCGGGCTTGCCGGAGGAGCAGGCCCCCAGGGTGAGCGCCAGCGCGAGGACGCCGGTCAGGGCGGCGCCGCGGCGATACCGGATCATGGACATGTACGAGTGCTCCCTCATCGGGCCGGGTCGGTGGATCGGTGGAGCGGCGGATCGGTGAGCAGGCGGGTCCGCAGGCCGGCAAGTCCGCGGGCCTGCAGGTCAGTTGCAGGTGAGCCGGGGCGCCGCCCAGTCCGCGTGGTCGTAGTCGATGCCGTTGCCGCCGTCGGTGACCACGAGCCGCAGTGTCTGGCCGCCGGTCAGATCGGCGGTGAGCGTCCGGGCCGCGTCCGCCGTGGTGACGACCCCGCTGTCCGCGACCTTGGTGCCGTCCCGGTAGATCTGGAAGCCGACGGCGCCGGTGTGCCAACTCTCGTCGTCGACGCCGACGTCCACCGTCAGGCCGGTGCACCTGCCCCCGAGGTGGTAGGTCAGTGTGCTGGCCGCGTGGACGCCCAGGCCCTTGGCGTACGTGGCGCCGCCCACGGTCAGCGTCCCGCCGTCACCGGCCGCCTGCTCCCCGTTGCTCCGGTCCTTCTCCGCCGGGCCCCAGCCGCTGATCACACCCGTCCAGGGCAGGTCCGACAGGTGGGAGGTGCCGGCCGGCGGAAGCGGCGCCGGCCCCGGGGTGACCCGGTAGACGACGGTGGCGTGCGGGGCGACCGAGGCGCTGATGGTGCCGCTGGTGTTGGTCGAGGCGGCCTTCGTCCACAGCTCCTTGAGGGCGTAGGGGGCGCGGTTTCCGATGCCGAGGGCGTCCGTCCGGGCGGAGATCGTGGCGGTGGAACCGGTCTCGTTGGTCAGCGACAGCGCCCGGTCGCCGTTCGCCAGCTCCTTGGCCATCACCACCAGGCCGCCCGAGCTGGATACCACCGTGCCCTGCTTGCCGAGGGCGTCCTGGTCCAGGGCGATGACATCGGGGTTGGAGAGGATGTCGAAGGTCTCGGCCGTCGCCTTGCGCAGGTCGCTGCCGATCAGCAGCGGCGCCGACATCATCGACCAGAGGGTGAAGTGGGTGCGGTACTCGGTGGCGGTCATCCCGCCGTTGCCGACCTCCAGCATGTCCGGGTCGTTCCACTGGCCGGGACCCGCGTACGGCGCGAGCGGCTGGTTCCTGTGGGCGATGGAGATCATCGAGGACCAGCTGTCGCCGATGTCCCCGGTGGTGCGCCACAGATGGCCGAGGCTCGACGCCCACGTCCACGGCTGGTTCTCGCCCCACTCGCACAGCGAGAAGACGATGGGACGGCCGGTCTTCTTCAGCGCCCCCGCCATGTCCGTGTACCGCTTCTTCGCGTCCACGCCCTGGTTGTTGCAGTTGTCGTACTTGAGGTAGTCGACCCCGAAGGAGGCGAAGAGGTTGGCGTCCTGCTGCTCGTGGCCGAGACCGCCGGGGAAGCCCGCGGTGTCGCAGGTCCTGGTGCCGGCGCTGGTGTAGATGCCGAACTTCAGACCCTCGGAGTGCACGTAGTCCGCGAGGGCCTTGATCCCGCCGGGGAAGCGGACGGGATCGGCCACCAGATTGCCCGAGGCGTCGCGGTTCGGCAGGGCCCAGCAGTCGTCGAGGTTGACGTACCGGTAGCCGGCGGCCTTGAGGCCCTTGGCGACGAAGAGGTCGGCGATGCCCTTGACCATCGCCTCGTTGAACTCGGCCCGGCAGTGGGTGGAGTTCCAGTTGTTGAACCCCATGGGCGGGGTCAGTGCCTGGCCGTCGGCCACGGCGGCGGCCGGCGCGGCGCCCGCGAGCACCGCCGTACCCGCCAGTGCGGCGGCCCCCGCCGCCGGGGCCAGTAACGGCAGTGCCGTGAGGACCGCCGTCAGACGGCGGGCGACGGCGCTTCGTAACGAGTGCACAGACGGCTCCTGGGGTGGGAGTGGGGCCCGGAATTCCGGGAGAGCGTGTGCGGGAATGCGCCCTGACGCGTACGTCCGGCACGTCGGTTCCCGCAGAAGTCCTCAGGAACGAACGGACTCCAACGGGAAGGCCCACATCACACTGCCACCGCAGGGACATGTCAAGAGAATGGACTGCGTCAATCCGCCGACGGCCGCCGCCCGTGTCGGCGGCCACGGGCCCGGCCCGGTCCCCAACTGCGGCTTTGTCGAGGTCTGTTGACTTCTGTTCGATCCGTCAGGATGCTTCGGTTGACCGGGGACGCCGGTGCCCCAGGAGAGGAACCGCCGCATGGCCGATCCCGGCAGCCTGCTGGCGCATCAACGCCGCGCCCTGATCCTCGACGAGGTCCGCCGGCGCGGCGGGGTACGGGTGAACGAGCTGACCCGCTCCCTGAACGTCTCCGACATGACCGTCCGCCGCGATCTGGACGTACTCGCCCGCGAGGGCCTGCTGCGCAAGGTGCACGGCGGCGCCGTGCTCGGCGACGAGGCCAGCAGCCACGAGCCCGGGTTCGAGGCCAAGTCGGAATGGGAGACGGCGGCGAAGCAGGCCATCGCCAAGGCGGCGGCCGCCCTCGTCGCACCGGGCTCGGCCATCGCCCTGTCCGCCGGGACCACCACCCACGCGCTGGCCCGTGAGCTCACGGAGGTCCCCGGTCTCACGGTGGTCACCAACTCGGTCCGCACCGCCGAGGTCTTCGAGGCCGCCTGCCGGACCGGCAGCGCAGGCGGCACCCTGACGGTCATCCTCACCGGCGGCATCCGCACCCCCTCCGACGCGCTCGTGGGGCCCATCGCCGACCAGGCCATCCGGTCCCTCCACGTCGACCTGCTGTTCCTCGGCTGTCACGGCCTGGGCACCGCCACCGGGCTGACCACGCCGAACCTCGCCGAGGCGGAGACCAACCGGGCGTTCCTGCGCTCCGCGCGGCGGACCGCGCTCCTCGCCGACCGCACCAAGTGGTCGACCGTGGGGCTCACCACCTTCGCCGCCCTGGAGGAGGTCGACGTGCTGGTCACCGACTCCCTTCCCGCGGAGGAGGCCGCCGCGGTCACCGAGCGGGTCGGCGAGGTGCTGCTGGCCGCCGGTCCCGCCGGTCCCGCCGACCCCGCGCAGGAGCGCCCGTGGTGAGGAAGACGCGTACGACCCTGTCCGACGGGCGGGCGCTGATCTACTACGACGAAGCCGTCACGGGAGGTCTCGTACGCGACCACGCCGACTCCCGCGACCACGCCGACTCCCGCGGCCTGCCGCCCATATCGACGCGCTCCGAGCGGCGCCACGACCGGCTCCTCGACGAGTGGGTGGTGATCGCCTCGCACCGCCAGGGCCGTACCCACCTGCCGCCCGCCGACCAGTGCCCGCTCTGCCCGTCGGCCCCGGGCCGGCCCACCGAGATCCCGGCCCCCGACTACCAGGTCGCCGTCTTCGAGAACCGCTTCCCCGCCCTGTCCGGACCGGGCGGGGGCCGCTGCGAGGTCGTCTGCTTCAGCCCCGACCACGAGGCCTCGTACGCCGACCTCGGCCCGGCCCAGGCCCGTACGGTGCTCGCGGCCCTGGCCGACCGCACCGCCGAGCTCGCCGCGCTTCCGGGCGTGGAGCAGGTGTACTGCTTCGAGAACCGGGGCCCAGAGATCGGGGTCACGCTCTCCCACCCGCACGGCCAGGTCTACGCCCTGCCCCTCCTCACCCCGCGCACCCGGCGCATGCTGGACACCGTCTCCCGCCACCACCGGGCCACCGGCCGCAACCTCTTCGACGAGGTCCGCGACGAGGCGCTGGCCGACGGGCGCAGGGTGGTGGTCGCGGGGGAGCACTGGAGCGCCTTCGTACCGGAGGCCGCGCGCTGGCCGTACGAGGTGCACCTCTACCCGCACCGGCGCGTCCCCGACCTGCCCGCCCTGACCGGGCCCGAGCAGGCCGAGCTGGCCGTCCTCCAGCTGGATCTGCTCGGCCGCTTCGACCGGCTCTTCCCGGCGCCGGCCCCGTACATCTCGGCCTGGCACCAGGCCCCCGTACGGACCGGCCGGGAGCTGTACGCACTCCACCTGGAGCTGTTCACCACCCGGCGGGCCGCCGACAAGCTCAAGTACCTGGCCGGGACCGAGTCCGGGATGGGCCAGTTCATCAACGACATCGCGCCCGAGCAGGCGGCCGCGGCGCTGCGCGAGGCCTGACGGCCGCCTCCCGTGCGCGGCGTTCTCGCGCCTCCTCCTTACGCGTCCTTCTCCATGGTCGGGCGCAGCCGCTCCAGCAGGGCGTAGAGCGTCGCGCTCTCGCTCTCGTCGAGGGTGTCCAGCGCGCCGTGCGTCGCCTGCATCTCCTCGCGCACGCGCCGGATGATCTCGCGGCCGGCGTCCGTCGCCACGACGTTCTTCACGCGGCGGTCGGCGGGGTCGGCCTCGCGGCGCACCAGCTCGCGGGCCTCCAGACGGTCCACGATCCCGGTGACGTTCGATGCGTCACACACCAGGAGAGTGGCCAGGCCGCGCATCGGGAGCGGGCCGTTGAGCTGGGCGAGGACCCGGGCCTGGGTGGAGGTGAGGCCGTAGTGGGCCGCCGCGGCCGCGAAATCTCGCCACTGGGCGGTTCCGATGGCGGCGAGCAGCTCAAGGAGCTCGAGCTTGGTGGGGGCGGGTGGGGTGGTGGCGCTCATGCCGTCGAGCGTACTCAGGTGGTTGACATTGTCAATTGTTTACTTGACCACTTTAACTATTGACGTCTACCGTCTACCGAGTTACTTGATGACATCAAACATCTGCGATCTGAAGCACTAAGAAGGTCCTGCCAGCCATGAGCACCGCCGCCCCCACCCCCGCCGAGGCCAAGAACAGGAACGAGACGATCATCGTCTTCGCCCTGAGCCTTGCCGCCATGGTCGTGTCGATGATGCAGACCCTGCCGGTTCCGATCCTGGGCCTCATACGCACCGACCTGGGCACCTCGACCGCCAACGTGAGCTGGGTGACCACCGCCACCCTGCTGTCCGCCGCCGTCTTCACCCCGCTGCTCGGCCGCTTCGGCGACCAGCACGGCAAGAAGCCCACGCTGGTGGCCGTCCTCGGCGTCATGGTCGTCGGCTCCGTCATCGCCGCCCTCGCGACCTCGCTCCCGCTCCTGATCCTGGGCCGCGTCCTGCAGGGCGCCGCCACCGCGATCTTCCCGCTCGCCCTCTCGGTGCTGCGCGAGGAAGTCCGCCCGCAGAAGCTCCCCGGCGCGATGGCCCTGGTCAGCGGCACCCTCGCCTTCGGCAGCGGCCTCGCGCTCGTCGCCACCGGCCTGCTCACCTCCGGCTCCGACGCCGACTACCGCAACGCGTTCTGGATGGCGACCGGCTTCGCCGCCATCGCCCTGCTCGCCGTCGCCTTCCTGGTCCCCGCGACCCGGCACAAGACCGGCGGCCGCACCGACTTCCTCGGCGCGCTGACGCTCGGCATCACCCTCCTGCTGCTCCTGCTGCCCATCTCGCAGGGCCACGAGTGGGGCTGGACCTCCGGCCGTACGCTGGGCAGCTTCGCCGGCGCCGTCGTCATGACCGCCGTCTGGGTCTTCACCGAGCTCAAGGTCAGCGAGCCGCTCGTGGACATGCGGATGTTCGTCCACCGCCCGGTGCTCATGGCCAACCTGGCCGGCATCCTCGTCGGCTTCGGCATGTTCGCGAACTTCCTGGGCGTCTCGTACCTCGTCCAGATGCCGGCGAAGCTCACCGGCTACGGCTTCGACGCCTCCATCCTGCGCGCCTCCGTACAGTTCCTGCTGCCCGGTGCGATCGTCTCCCTGCTCGCCTCGCCCATCGGCGGCCAGCTGGTCCGCCACCGCGGCCCGCGCGTGGCCCTCGGCCTCGCCGCCGGGCTCGGCGCCGTCGGCTTCGGCTGGCTCGCCCTGGACCACGGTCACAGCTTCTCGGTGATCGGCGCCGGCCTGGTCGTCGGCGCGGCCGTCAGCTTCGGCTACGCGGCCATGCCCGCCGTCATCATGGCGAGCGTCCCGCACCACCAGAGCGGGATCGCCAACGGCATCAACTCGATCTCCCGATCCACGGGCAGCGCGATCGGCAGTGCCATCGTCACCACGATCCTGGCGTCGAAGACCATCGAGCACCTGCCCGCCGGCGTCCCGGCCCTGCCCGCCGAGTCCGGGTTCACCCTCACCT
The DNA here is from genome assembly GCF_044769045.1 of Streptomyces sp. NPDC090741. Classification (NCBI taxonomy): domain Bacteria; kingdom Bacillati; phylum Actinomycetota; class Actinomycetes; order Kitasatosporales; family Streptomycetaceae; genus Streptomyces; species Streptomyces sp. NPDC090741. The sequence goes on from NZ_JBIVXF010000002.1 coordinate 443,198, forward strand.
TCTGGATCGGGGCCGTCGCCTTCGCCCTGGTCGCGGTGATCAGCTGGATCGGCCTGCGCGGAGCGCACGGACCGCGCACCGCCGAGGCGGGCACGCCCGCAGCGGCTCCCGCGAAGGTGGCGGAGCCGGAGCCGGAGCCGGCCGAGGCCGTCTGACCCGCCCTTCGAGGGGACGGCACCGCTCGCGGATGCCGTCCCCTCGTTTGCGTGCTGTCCTGTTCCCGTGGGCAGGGGGCCGCCGCCGGGCGGCGGGGAGGGGCCTGACCCCCCGCACGCGAGGAGTGACCCGCCATGGCGATCCTGATGCATGCCACCGTCCCGGGCATCACGGCTGACCAGTACGACGCCCTCCACAAGGAGCTCCTGGCGATCCCCGGGATCTTCGACGGCTGCCTCTCCCACGTCTGCGTCGCGAGCGCCGAGGGTCTGGACATCTACGACCTCTGGGAGACCGAGCAGCACATGAACGTGTTCTCGGAGAAGCTGATGCCCGTCGTGGAGGCCCAGGGCTGGCAGAGCACGGGCGGCCCCCCCGAGGTGTCCCCCGTCCACAACTACGGCTTCCCCGGGGCCCAGGGCTAGGCCGTGTCCTACGTCGTCCGGATTGCCGCAGGCGGGTGGGGGTGGCCGTTCGGGTGAAGTACGCGCGCGTCAGGCGACGGCGCTCGGGTGTACGCGGTACGACGGAGTCCCGGCTGATCGGCGCAGGGCCGTCGGCCGTTGCGCGAAGGGGAGAACGGTGCCGGCTCCGACGACGTTCGATCATCAAGCCCGTGACTACAGCCCGCAGCTCGCGTACTGGATGGCGCGGGCGGCCGCGCTGGCCTACCAGGACGAGTCCCGTATCGACGCCGAGGCACGTGGCTGGGGCTTCGACCGGGTACGCCACCACCAGACCCGGTTCACACCGCCGTTCCCGCTCGAAGACACCCAGGCCTTCACGATGGCGTCCGACCGGATGATCGTCGTCGCGTTCCGCGGCACCGAGCCCGTGCAGCTGAAGGACTGGCTCTCCGACGCCACCACGCCGCCGTGGCCGGGCCCGGCCGCGACGGGGTACGTCCACTACGGCTTCGCCCAGGCCCTGCATTCCGTCTTCCCCGAGGTCGCGAAGGGGATCACCGAACTCCGGGACCGCGGACAGACCGTCTTCCTCTGCGGCCACAGCCTCGGCGGCGCGCTGGCCATGCTCACCGGGGCGCGCCTGCACCTGGAAGACCCGAGGCTGCGGGCCGACGGTGTCTACACGTACGGCCAGCCCCGCACCTGCGACCGGATGCTGGCGAAGGCGTACAACACCGCCTTCAGCAAGCGCATGCACCGCTTCGTCAACAACAACGACATCGTGCCGCAGCTCCCGCCGGAGCCGGCCTTCCACCACGTCGACGCGCTGCGCTACATCGACGCGAACGGCAGGCTCCGCGAGTCGATGCCGGCGCTGCAGGCGCTGGGTGACCGGGCCAAGGGGATGACCGCCGATCTGTTCGCCCCCGCGAGCGACGGGGTGAGGGACCACTCGATGCAGCGCTACATCGGCGCCCTGGAGAAGAACCTCCCCTGACGGCTCAGGCGTTGCCGCGCGCGGCCGCCTGGCGCTGGCGCTTGCTCAGCGGGGCCAGCGAGAGGTCCTGCGCCCGGGACGTGAGGCGCTTGAAACCGTAGCCGCGCTCGGTGAGCCAGCTCTCGGCGGCGAGCTCGGCGCGCGCGGTCGCGTCGAGGACGTCCTCCTCGGCCTCGCCCGAGTCGAGGAAGCGGAAGGTGAAGAACGGGCCGACGGCGACGTCGTACGAGAGGTGGCCCTCGGCGGTGTACGCGGAGCTCATGATGTCGTGCTCCGGCGCGGCGGCGAGCAGCTCCGCGTGCTGCTCGGCGGTGAGGCCGTCGAAGGAGCCGCGGACGGTGATCCGGAAGGTGCGAGTGCTCATCCGGCGAGCTTAGGCACCGGGGCCGGCCGGCGCACCGGGATTTCCGCGGGCGGCCCGCCGGGCGCGGGCCGCCGTTCGACCTCCCGCCGGAGCTACTGGAAAGTCACATCGGAGCCCGCTTCCGGCACGCATTTCACCGTTCCGCATCTGCCAGTTCATAGAGCGGAATACCTAGTAGATGCTGGGCCTGGACCCTGTTAGAGTCCGCATGCGCGACTCCGAGATGGGGGTGGCGATATGGCCGATCCGCACACCCTGACCTGCCCCTGAGCGGCGTACATCCGCCAGGCAGACAGCAGTTGTGATGCCGTGGCACTTCCGCACCGACGGCTTCGGCGCCCCCGTACCCAGGGGCGCGGCCGTCGTGCGCCCAGCACCTGTGCGAACTCCGGTTCTCAGCCGCCGGATGCCGAGCCATGCCACCTTCATCGCCTAACAGATGGGGAGAACACAAATGAACACGGGACTTCTGCGGCGCCATGCCGCAGCCAAGGCACTGGTCGTGGGCGCCGCACTGGCCCTGGCCGTGCCGGGCACCGCCTACGCGAACACCGTGAGCGTCACCGTGAAGACCCCCGGGGCCACCGCCGGGCCCGGGTCGACCTTCTCCGAGATCTCCACCCACGCGGACTGCAGCAGCGGCCTGATCTCCGGAGGCGGGATCAACCAGGCCATCGGCACCGGCACGTCCTCCAACGGCAACAAGATCAACGGCACCTCGCCGAGCCCCGACGGCAGCACCGAGTACCTCGGCACGACCGGGGTCGTCGGCACCGACGTGACCCACTGGCTCGGCATCGGCGGCAGCGGCGGAGCGGTCAACGCCTCGTTCTCCAGCACCCCGTACGCGATGTGCTTCACGAGCAACCTGATCAACCACACCCAGGTGGTCATGAACAAGATCGCCGGGCCCACCACCAGCGGAACGGTGGGTCTGGTCGTCGCGACCTGCCCGGCCAACACCCGCCTGCTCGGCGGCGGTGCCCGGATCACCCCGGCGAGCGTCGGCAGCCTCAAGCCGATCGCCAGTTTCCCCACGTTCAACAACGCCGGGCACGACTTCGGCCAGAAGGCGGCCGCCGACGGCGAGACCAACCCCGACTCCTGGGCGGCGGTCGGCTGGAACGGCGGCGGCGGCAACAGCAACAACACCACGTACGCCTACGCCATCTGCAGCGGCAACAACATCAACATCAGCGGCACCACGGTGAAGGTGCGCTTCAGCGAGGTGAGCGGCCCGACCTCGGCGACCGCCGGCCAGACGGTCACGGTGGGCTGCGGCGGCAACGACGGAAAGCTGGTCGGCGGGGGCGCCGCCATCAGCGGCGGCAGCGTGACGACCACAGACTTCACGGGCCCCGGCTCCGTCGGCGACCACCTCAACGGCAGCTACCCGAGCGACTCCGGCGGCACCCCCGTCGGCGACGGGACGACCACCGCGGCCTACTGGACGGCCTCCACCCACACCGGGGGCACCAGCTCGCCGGGCACGTCCTCCGACGTGTGGGCCCTCTGCGCCGACGACGGCGTCTGACCCGATCGCCCGCCTCTGCGTCAGTTCCATGCATCGGCATCGGCATCGGCAACGGCAACGGCATCGGCAACCGCAACGACCTTGACCGGCGGGAGGGGGGCATGCACCGCGTCCCCCGCCCGCCGGTCACCCCATCCCAGCTCGGTCGCCCCCAAAGGGCCCGGAGAGGCAGCGACCCTTCCATGAACCGCCGTTCGACCCCTCGTTCCACCCCGCGCGCCACCCCTCGTACGCGCATATCGACATCGAAGACGGCGATCGTGCTCGGCGCGAGCGGCCTGCTCGCCGCCGTCCTCGCCCCCTTCGCCGCCGCAGACCCGGCGGCCGCGCCCGCGCCCTCGCCCTGCGGCTCCGCCGGGATCTTCACCGCCTCGCCGCCCACCTGTACGTACGCCAACACCGGTACGGACACCTTCACCGTGCCGGACGGGGTCGGCGCGATCCGCGTCGACCTGTTCGGCGCCGAGGGCGGCAGCGCGGCCGGCTTCGTCCTGCCGAACCCGCCGAACGACGGATCCCCCGGCGGCCTCGGCGGCGAGACCCGTGCCACCCTCGCAGTGAGCGCCGGGCAGAGCCTCCAGATCACCCTGGGCGCGGCAGGCAGCTCCGGCACCTCCCGGCACGGCGAGTACGCCCGCCCCGGCGGCACCGGCCACGGCGCCGGTGGCGGCGGTGCGCACGGCGGCGGCGGATCCGGCGGCGGAGGTTCCGACGTACGCGTCGGCGCCTTCGGGCCGGCCGACCGGATCCTGGTCGCGGGCGGCGGCGGGGGAGCCGGCAACGGCGGCCCCCTGCTGCACGGCGGCAACGGCGGCGGCCCCGAGGCGGAAGACGGCGGCCAGGGCGGTGGCCCCGCCGGCTCCGGGGTCGCAGGCGGCGGCGGTACGCAGCGCGCCCACGGCGCCGGCAGTCCCAACTCCGCCCAGGGCGGTCCGGGCGTGCCCGGCGGCGACACCGACCCCAACACCGGCCTGCCCAACCCCGGCAGCGGCGGCCCGGGCGGCAACGGCGGCCGCGGCGGCAACGGCGGCGGCGGGGGTGGCGGCGGCTACTTCGGCGGCGCGGGCGGCTCCGGCGGCGGGAACCCCGGCAACCTGTACGGCGCGGGCGGCGGCGGAGGCAGCGGCTTCGCGGCGCCCTCCGCGACCGACGCCTCCCTCCTGCGGGGCGTCAACCACGGCGACGGCAAGGCGGTCGTCTCCTTCCGGTACGGGACGACACTCTCGCTCACCGCGGACACGACCACCCCGCTGTTCGGCCATGCGGTCACGCTCACCGCGGCCGTGGGCCCGGCGAACCCCGCCGCGGGAACCCCGGGCGGGACGGTCACGTTCTCCGACGGGACGAAGCAGCTGGCGACGGTGCCGCTGACCGGTGGCCGCGCCGAGTTCCGGACCAGCGCGCTGCGCCCCGGCGCGCACCCGGTGACCGCTACCTACGGCGGCGACCCGGCGAACGAGGCGAGCGCCGCGGCGGAAGCCACCGAGGTCACCGTCGGTTTCAGCCGCCCGTGCATCACGACCGCCCACCGCGGCCCGCTGACCGTGGCCGACGGCGAGTCGGTCTGCATCGCACCGGGCGGCAGCCAGACCGGCCCGGTGACGGTCCGCTCCGGCGGTGCGCTGGCCGTCACGGGAGCCGTGATCACCGGCCCCGTTTCCAGCGACGGTGCGCTCGCCGCCGCTGTCTGCGGTTCGAAGCTCACCGGCTCGGTCAGCATCGGCCGGACCAGTGGCCCGGTGCTGATCGGCTCGAACGACGCCACCGCGGGCTGCGCGGGCAATACCGTACAGGGCCCGGTGAGTCTGAACGCCAACACCGGAGGCGTCGAGGTCTCGGCCACCACGGTCGTCGGCCCGCTGCGCTGCGATGCCAACGTCCCTGCCCCGCAGCAGAGCGGCAACACGGTGGAGGGTCCGCGCTCGGGCCAGTGCCGCCAGCCGTGAGCTGACTCAGATGTCGATGTGCCCCATCAGGCCGTGCTGGTAGTCCATCTGCGCCTGGCGGATCTCGGCGGCGGTGTTCATGACGAACGGGCCGGTGCGGGCCACGGGTTCGCCGAGCGGCTCGCCGGCCAGCACCAGCACTTCGGCCGCCTCTCCCGGGGCCTCGACCGTCAACCGCTCCGCGTCCCGGCCGAGGATGGCCAGATGGCCGTCGGGGAGGCGGGCGTCGGGGGTGGCGGCCGTCCCGGACAGCACGTACAGCATGGCGTTGTGCCCGGTCGGGACGGTGAACCCGGCGCGGCCGCCGGCCGTGAGGCGGGCGTGTACGACGAGCACCGGAGTGTGGGTCTCGAACGGTCCCCGCACCCCGTGGGTGCTGCCCGAGATCACCGTGAGCTCGGCGCCGCCGTCCTCGGTGACGATGCGGGGGATGTCGCCGGGGGCGCAGCCGTACTGGACCCGCGGCGGCGTCGCCTTGAGCCGGGCCGGCAGGTTCACCCAGATCTGGAGCAGGTGCTGCGGGCCGCCTTCGGCGAGCAGTCCGGGGGCGGGGCGGGCGAGGTGGACGAGCCCCGACCCGGCCGTGAGCCACCGCACCTCACCGGGGTTCATGACCCGCTTGTGCCCCGCGGAGTCGATGTCCTCCATCGCGCCTTCCATGACGTACTGGATGGTCTCGAATCCGCGGTGCGGGTGCGGCGGCTCGCCCTTGGCCTCGCCCGGCCCGAGCGCGTGCGGCCCGACCTGGTGGACCGCCAGGAACGGGTCGGCCAAGGGCAGTTCGGGCTGCGGGAAGGGGCGGCGTACGGGGAAGCCCTCGCCCTCGAAGGTGTGGAAAGGGCGGACGACGCGGAGGGTGGAGCGTACGGCGGCGGCGGTGAGGTGCATGCGCCGAATGAACGGTACGGCGAATTCCACTGTCAACGCGGTCCCGTTCGGTTGTCAGGTCGTACCGCCGACTTCAGCCACCGCCCCTCCGCGCGCCGCCTGAGAGGTCAGCGCCTGCGGGCCCGCGCGCGGCGCAGCAGTACGCCGGCGGCGGCGCCGGCCAGGGCGATCACGATCACCCCCGCAGTGGTCCACCACACGGTACGGTCCTGGCCCTCGTCGGCCGGCTCCGGCGCCGGGGCCGGCGACTTGGAGGGCACCGGCGCGGCGGACGCGTCGGAGGGGGCGGGCGAGGCGGAGGCGGACGGTGCGGCCGCACTCGGCGTGGCCGCGGACGGCGCCGGGTCGACCACCGGAACGGCGATCTCCTTCGCGCCGTGCCCGAGGGACGGGAACCCCACGTCGACGCTCACCTTCCAGGTGCCGGGCGGCAGCACCTCCGCCGTGCTCCAGCCGGTACGCGTCCCGGCGTCGCGGACCAGTCGCCAGGGCCCCATCGTGCGGGATCCGTCGGGGCTGATCGAGTTCACCGTGGCGGCGACCGCCTCCTCGATGGCGTCCCCGTCGTTCTCCCAGGTGATCTCGGTGGTGACATGGCCTTCCCGCTGCCCGGTGATGACGACCTTGACGGTGTCGCCGTGGGCGTGGGCCGCGGTGGGTACGGCCACGGCCAGGGCCTGGGCGAGGAACAGGAACAGGAAGCCGAGTCCGCTGCGGACCGGGAAAGCGGGGCGTGTACGCATCGTTGGGTGCTCCTGGTGCGGTGGGATGCGAGGTACTGCGCTGCGGGAGTGAGCCGCGGTGCGGGAGATGAGGGGGCCGGTGGACGGCCGCGCGGGGCGGCCGTACACCGGCGGGAAGGCGGGATCGGTTCCGGAAGGTCAGCCGACCTTCTGGACCGTCCACACCTGGGACGCGCGGCCGTCCGCGCTCTGGAGGTCGAGCAGCCAGGCGCCGTAGTACGGGCGGCCGCTCACGGTCAGGGCGTAGCCGCCACTGGCGTCGGTGACGGTCACACCGCCGCCGCGGGACGACAGCTTCCACTGCTGCGCGGAGTTGCCGCCGCAGGGCTCCTGCGCGATCCACATGCCGGCGGCCGGGGCGCCGCCCGTCTGCAGGCACTTGCCGGAGACCGCGGACTTGATGCGGACGAGTCCGCCGCCCGCGTCGTCGAAGAGCCACTGCTGCTGGGCGTAGCCGTTGGCGCGGCCGCCGACGAGCACCGTGCCGTCGGCGCTGCGGCCGCCCCACAGCTCGGCGGCCATGCCGGTGCTGCCGTTGCCGAGGGTGTAGCGGGCACCGGGGGTGGTGGTGCCGCCGCCCGCACCCGTCGTACGGAAGGTCGTGGTCGGGCCGGCTCCGCTGTCATGGCCGGAGGTGTCGCGGACCGAGATCGCGATCTTGTATTCCGTACCGGGCTGGAGGTTGTAGATGCGCAGGGCCTGGGACTGGACCCAGGTCAGGTGCTTGCCGTTCAGCAGGACCTGGTACCACGCGGCTCCGTCGACCTTGGGCCAGCTCACCACGACCGAGTTGGACTGGATCTGGGCCGCCGTCGCCTTGGGGCCGCCCGTGGGCTTCTTGGTCGGCGTCGGGGTGGGCTTCTTGGTGGGGCTCGGCGTGGGCTTCGGGTTCGGGTCGGGGTTGGTGCCCCCGCCGCCGTTGGCCTTCATCAGGAACTGGTTGTTCGCGATGTTCCAGTGCGTGGCGAGGTAGCTGCCCGCCTTGGGGTTGGTGTGGAAGTAGTCGTCGTGGTTGCAGTCCAGGATGTTCTCGGCGGCCTGGTTGGTGCACACGTTGCGCATCTGCGGGTAGTACGGGGTGTCCGAGTAGCACATGACGTCCCACTCGTCCGTGCAGTGGGCGCCGCGGCTGGTGTTGGGGGCGCTGTTGTTCACCGCGCCGAGGTTGTGGCCGAGTTCGTGCGCCGCGGTGTGGCCGCCCCAGCAGCCCGAGTCCGTACGGCCGTACGAGGGGCCGAAGTTGCTCTGGTTGTCCTGGCCGGGCCGCTCGTCGCCCGCGAAGGTGCCGATGCCGCAGTAGACCTGCGTGTCCGAGAAGATCATGTACTTGCGGTCGCGGCGGTCGAGGCCCTTGCCGGCGAGCGCGTTGTTGGTCGCGCTGAACTCGGAGAGCGCGGACGCCGGGAGCTCGATGTTGAGCACCGTCGGCGTGCAGTCCGCGGCCGTGACGAAGCGGATGTGGCGGATTCCGCCGGTCTCCTGGGCGCTCGTCGAGTAGATGAGGTCGGCGTCGGCCGCCCACTTGCGGAACGAGGCGAGGTACTCGGAGTACCGGTCGCGGTCGGAGCCGTGGACGTACACGACCTGGACGCGGTTGCCGGTGCTGCCGTCGCCGTCGCACTGGACGGTCTGGCCGGCGGGACCGGCGGCGACGGCCTGGCTGCTGCCGCCGGCCGCGGCGGGCGAGGGCGCCGCGGCGGGGGCGGACTTGGCGGAGGCGGCGTCGGCGGCGGGCGCGTCCTGAGGACGCCCGCTGCCTTCGGCCGCGGCGGCCGCGTCGCCGGCCTCGGGCTTCGCCGGGTCGGCGGCCGGGGCCTTCGTTTTGACGACGGGGGCCACGTCGGCCTTGATGTCGACGTCCTTGGGCGGGGCGTCGGGGCCGTGCGTGCAGAGCCCGGCCTCCGTGCGGTAGACGCCGACGCAACGGTCGCCCTTCGGTGCGGCCTTGAGGCCGTCGAAGACCATGCCCTTGGCGGTCTCGTTGGCGGGCTCGCCCACGATGGGCGCCGGCTCCGCGTCACGGGCCGGTGCGGCGGCCGGGGTGAGGTTCTCCGCGGCCGCGTCGGCCAGGGCGGTCCCCGCCTGGGCGTTGTCGCCCAGTCCGGAGTAAGCGATACCGCCCGCTATCACCGCCGCCGTGGCCATGGCGGCGGTGAGGAGTATCAACCGGCGCGGTTTGCGCCGGTGTTCGCGCTGCTTCCTGCGATGTCTAGTCATGCGCACCTCAAATCCTTGGTCGGAGGAGTGGGTTCGCGGAAGCCTGCCAGACCGGCGCAGTGGAGAATTCGGACAAACGGGAATGGGGCCCGAGATATCGGACTGTTACCTGCTGGCTGGATTTGATGAACAGTCAATTCGCTTTAAAACCAGGCCAGTTACGCGCGTAGGTCGTTAATGGTCCAGGCCATTTTAAGGATCTCGTTATCAAATCGAGATATGGCCGGAATCCTTGTTGACGGTAATTCAGTCAGGGATTCACCTAATTACTACCTGCCGAATTCCTCCCGTCACGAGCGGTGAGGAATGCTCCCCTCCGCCCGAGCAGGATGCCCGTCAGGGTCAGCAGGAGTCCGCAGATCTGTCGAAGAGTGAGCGTTTCCCCTGCGATCGCCGTACCCAACAGCACGCCCGTGACCGGGTTCAGCAGTCCGAGCAGGCCGACTGTCGCGGCCGGCAGCCGGCGCAGCCCCGCGAACCATGCGGCGAAGGCCACCGCCGTAGCGACGACCGTGACGTAGGCGAATCCGAGCAGCTCGGGAGCGTCGAGAGCCGGCGGCGATCCCTCCACGGCGACGGCGAACGGCAGCAGCAGGAGCCCGCCGCCCAGCAGCTGCCACGCCGTCGACGCGAGGACGTCGACCTCCGCGCTCCACCGCTTGGCCAGGACGTAGCCGAACGAAGACATCGCCATCGCGGCCACGGAGGCCAGTACACCGACGGCGTCCATCGCCGCGGCTCCCGTCAGCAGCATCAGCGACACCCCGGCCACGCCGAGGCCGGCGCCGGCCAGCTGGCGCGGCCCCGGCCGCTCGGAGATCAGGGCCCACGCGAAGAGCATCATCACCAGCGGCGCGATCGCCATGACGGTCGAGGCCGCGCTGGTCGGCAGCCGCTGCGCGGCCACGTAGATGAGCGCAAAGAACGCGCTCATGTTGAGGAAGCCGAGCAGCAGGGACTTCCACCACCAGGAACCGCGCGGCAGCTTCCGGCGGACGGCCAGGAGCAGCAGGCCCGCGGGCAGCGCCCGGAGGGCCGCGCCGTACAGCGGGTGGCCGGCGGGCAAGAACTCCCGGGTGACGTAGTAGTTCGTACCCCACGCGATCGGCGCGACCGCCGTGACCAGCGACCATCGGAGATTGGCTTCCATGGAAGATACAATACCTTCCTTGGAAGCTATGCTGGTCGGGTGAATCAGGAACCGTACGAATCGCAGGCGGAGCCGCAGGCAGCGGCGCCCGCCGACCATGTCGCCCGCATCCAGGCCGAGTGGGCCCGTGAGCGCCCGGACGTCGATGTGACCCCGCAGGGCGTGATCGGGCGGCTGCACCGGCTCGGGCTGCTCCTGACGGACCGGCTCTGCCTCGTCTACCGCCGCTACGGCCTGAGTGAAGGGGAGTTCGACGTACTGGCCGCCCTGCGCCGCGCGGGAGCGCCGTACGAGCGGGCCCCCGGCGAACTGGCGGTGCACACCATGGTCACGACGGGCGCGATGACCAAGCGCATCGACCGGCTCGAACGGGACGGCCTCGTCGCGCGCCGCCGCTCGGCCGCCGACGGCCGGGGGCGCGTGGTCGCGCTGACCCCGGCGGGGCGCGAGCTGATCGACCGCGCGTTCACCGAGCACATGGAGAACGAGCGGAACCTGCTCGAAGGGCTGACCGCGCAGCAGGCCGCCGAGCTGGAGGTGCTCCTCACCGCCTGGCTGGCGAGGGTCGAGCCCCCGCCCGCCTCCTGAACCGCGAGGAAGCCGGGACGGCCTGGGGTCCGTTGCGAAAGTGGATCTTGTTCGTTGTTGATCACCTGTCGTGGGACGTGGTGATCTGACGAATGGCCGGTGGGCCCGGCTTGAGCCACTGCTGTCGCAGGGCATCAGGCCGGGCCGTCCGCAGGTGTGGACGCGAAGGCAGCTGATGGACGGCATGCGCTGGCGGACCCGGACCGGCGCCCCATGGCGGGACGTGCCCGAAAGATATGGCCCGTGGGGTCGGGTCTGCGACCTGTTCCGTCGCTGGCAGCGGGACGGGACTCGGGCCCGGATCCTCACCCGGCTCCAGGCTGAAGCCGACGCGAACGGTCGAGCCGGCCGGCCACGGCCTCGGACGCTCCCGCGGCGGGCTGACCAGCAAGATCCACCTCGCGGTCGGGCAAGGGCAGAAGCCTCTGTCGGTGGTGATCACGGCCGGGCAGCGGGGTGACTCCCCGCAGTTCGAGCCGGTCCTGGAAGCGGTCCGGGTGCCGCGGCCGGGGCTTGGCAGGCCGCGCAAGCGGCCGGACCGGGTGCGGGCCGACAAGGCGTACGACTCCCGCAGAAACCGCTCCTACCTGCGCAGGCGCGGGATCAAGGCAACGATTCCGGTGCCTGCGGACCGGGTCCGCAACCGACTGGCGCGAGGCTCGCGCGGCGGCCGGCCGCCGAAGTTCGACAAAGACGACTACAAGCAGCGGCACGCAGTCGAGTGCGGGATCAACCGCCTCGAGCGTCACCGCTGTGGCCACGAGATACGACAAACTCGCCGTCCGCTACGAAGCGACCGTGCTGGTCGCGGCCATCAACGAGTGGCTGTGGTCAGCTACTCGGACGGTGAGCGAATGAGCCTCAGGACGACATCGCTGCGCGCTCGGCCGCGCTGCGCAGAACGCAGAATTCATTGCCTTCGGGGTCGGCAAGGACGGCCCAGCCGGCACCATCGGGTTCCCGGCGATCGGCGACGAGGGTGGCACCGAGGCTCAGCAGTCGATCGACCTCCTCTTCGCGCGAGGTCTCGGGGCGCAGGCACAGGTGAATCCGGTTCCTGATCGTCTTTGGCTCTGGCACCTGGTTGAAGTACAGCAGTGGGCCCTCCGGCGGGGTCACCGCAGTCTCCACGTCACCCGGCTCGCTCCCTGGATGCAGCGGACAACCGAGCGCCTCGCTCCAGAACCGAGCCAGCTCATAGGCATCCACACAGTCAACCGCCACGTTCTGCACGACCGAAACCATGCACGAGATCCTGCCCGGAGCTCCGCTCGGTCAGCAAATCGCGGCCGGACTGCACCAGCACTTTCGCAACAGACCCTAGCGGCGGCCGCCGAGCTTGATCCACTTCGCCGTGCTCGGTACCCCTCTCGCGTCGAGGAGGAACAGCAAGTAGTAGCCGGGCGGGGCGTCCGCCGCGCTCGGCGGTGTCCGGAGCCCGATCGCGGTGCCGTGCACGCCGGTGATCGGGAGCTCCAGATGGCGCTGACTGGTGTTCACGGCGTGGGTGACGGTGGTCGGCGCCAGGAGCACGGCGCGGGTGACCTTGGCGGCCGTGGAGCTGCGCACCTCGAACCCGGCTCCGTAGCCCAACTCGCCCCCGGGTGCCCGGTCCAGGGCCGGTCGGCTGCCGCCCCGGTGCAGGTACGCGGGCTCGTAGAGCTCGATGCTGCCGTCCATCTTGTCCCGGATGTCGGGGTCGTTGGCGATCTGCTGGAGCTCGTCGCCGGTCACCATGATCCGGCCGTCCGGCAGCACCAGGGCGTTGGAGTGGTAGCCGCGGGGCAGCCGCTGCGCCGGCCCGAGCCTCCAGTGGCCCCGGGCGTCGCGCAGTTCGATCTGCCGGTACGAGAGGTCGGCCTGCGGATTGAACGGCCCGTGCCCGTAATCCCGGGTGTCCAGGGCTCCGTTGACCGTGAGCAGCGTGCCGTCCGGCAGGATCAGCGTGTCGTCCTGGGTGCGGCCGAAGGCCCGCGGCTCCTCTGTGGTCCACCGGCCGCCGGACAGCCGGTAGGTGTTCGGGTCGTGCGGATCGCCGCCGAGCACCAGCACGGAGTCCGGGCCGCGGAACCCGGCCGGCAGCGGTACGGCCGATCCGTAACCCCGGAAGTCGGCGGGACGCCGCGGCAGATCGGTCCGGGTCTCCTTGACCGGATCGAACAGCCACTGCTGATCGGCGTCGCGGCCGAGCCCGTAGATCATGCCGTCGCGCAGCGAGAAGAGGTGCGGATAGTCGTTGCGGAACGGGGCGTCCGCCCGGAGCCGCTCCGCCGCCAGGCCGACCGGGATGTCGTACGTCCGCCAGGGCACGGGATGGCGCAGCGCGGGGAAGCGCTCGACGACCGGGGTGGGCGTGCCCGTACCCCGCTCGGACTGGCCGGACATGATGATCTGGCGTCCGTCCGCCCCCGTCACGACCGAGGGGTACCAGCGCCCCACCGACATGTCCCGGTTGCGGAACCAGGTTTCGGTCCAAGGATCGAACACGAAGGACAGCTTGGCGCCGCTGCCGCCCTTGCCGCCGGTGTTGCCGCCGAAGACCCCGACCATGCCGTTGGGCAGGAAGGCGTGTCCCGCGCAGAAGAACGGGGCCGGGCGGGGTGTGAACGTACCGTCGGGCATCAGGACGGTCGGGGGCTCCACCTTCTTGAACGCCCGTGCCCCCGTGCCCTTGCCCGGGTCCCACAGGAAGGCGCGGCCGGCGTTCGTCGGGCCGATCCGGTCGGTGGGCCCGGTCTCCTTGGTGGGGTTGGTCTCCACGCGCTCGAAGGAGAAGAGCAGCACCTTGCCGGTGGGCAGCAGTGCGGTGTGGACGCCGAAGTCGGGGGAGGGGAAGTACTCCGTGAAGCGGCCGAACTGCGCTGCGGCGAACGGGGCGTTGGTCAGCTGCTGCGAGGCCTTGAGGGCGGCCAGGCTCTCGGTGCGCTTCTTCTGGGGGTATTCCTTGGGGCCCTTGACCGCGGTCCGCCGCTGCGCGTGCGCGCGGGCGTGCTCCTCGCCGATGACGGCGGCCTCGGCGGGGTCGGCCTCGACTCGGGCGGCGCGGGCGCTGTCGTCGCCGGGCCGGTGGTGCCCGGGCGGGGATTCGTGCCCGGGGGCCGCTGCGGCGAAGGCGGACTGGGCGGGCGCGGTGAGGGATGCGAGGGCGGCGGCCACGGCCACGCATGCGGACAGCGCGGCCGAGCGCCGTACGAGCGGACCGGGCAGACCGGGCAGGCCGGGCATGAACTCTCCTCCGTCGGCAGGGTGCCCAGCATATGAAAAATGCCATTTTTAGTACGGAATGACGCGACCGGGGCGGGTGAAGCTGTGCGGTGTGGGCCATTCGGTCGCCGGGTCTGCCGCGCTGAATCGTTTCTCCGGTGAACCGGCCCGTCCGACCGGGTGAAGCGGCGTACCCGGTCGCGCTCGACTTCCGCCCGCGACGGCTATCCATGGCGACGTGATCAAGTCACCTCGCACCACCCGCAAGGCTCGCACCGCGCTGACCGCCGCCGCCGTGACCGGATGCCTCTTCGCGCTCTCCCCGTCGGCCGGGGCCACCGCCACCGCCACCGCTGCCGCCGCGCCCCCGGGCCGGGTGGCCGTCGACGTCGCCTCGGTCAACGGCTCGGGCTGCCGCCCCGGCAGCGCCACCGTCGCCGTGGCCCCCGACAACTCGGCCTTCACCGTCACCTACAGCGAGTACCTGGCCTCGGCCGGCGGGGGCGTCGCCGCCACCGAAGGCCGCAAGAACTGCCTCCTCTCCCTCCTCGTGCACGTCCCGCAGGGCTACACGTACGCGGTGTCCCACGTCGACTACCGGGGCTACGGCAAGCTGGAGCCGGGGGCGATCGGCACCCAGAAGGCCAGCTACTACTTCCAGGGCATGAGCCAGACCGCCAACCGGACCCACCAGTTCCATGGCGAGCTCGACGACAACTGGCAGGTGACCGACACCACCGGCATCGAGGCCCTCGTCTTCGCCCCCTGCGGCGAACAGCGCAACTTCAACATCAACACCGAGCTGCGCGCGGAGGTCGGGACCTCCGACAACAGCAAGACGAGCTACATGACCGTCGACTCCACGGACGGCAGCATCAACTCCGTGTACCACTTCTCCTGGAAGCAGTGCCCGGTCCGCCGCTGAGCCGGCCGCCGGTCCCGGGACGCCCCGAGCGGCGGTGGCGGCGATCCGCCCCCGCCGCTCGCGGGGGCCCTGCTGTTGACGAGGCCATCGCCGTACGAGGCCATCGCCTTACGGGCTTTCGCCGTACGAGGTTTCGCCTTACGAGGCCTTCGCCGCCCCGGCCCGGTAGCGGCCCGGCGTCGTCCCGAACTCCCTGCTGAAGGCGTGCGAGAAGGCGTACGGCGTGCCGTACCCGACCCGGCGCGCGATCGCGGCCAGCGGGTCCGGGGTGTCCCGGAGCAGGGTGGCGCCGTACGTCAGCCGCCACCACGTCAGGTACGCCATCGGCGGGCGGCCCACCAGGGCGGTGAACCGGCGTGCCAGCGTGGGCCGGGAGACGCCCGCCTCGGCCGCGAGCCGCTCGTTGGTCCACGGCGCGGCCGGATCCGAGTGCAGCGCCCGCAGGGCGGCCGCCGCGACGGGATCACCCAGCACGGCCGACCAGGCTCCGCCCGAGCCCTCGGCCATCCAGGAGCGGATCATGTAGACGAGCAGGAGATCGAGCAGGCTGGGCACCGCCATGCAGGCCCCCGGCCGCTGCTCGCCCAGCTCACCGCCCAACAGGGCGATGGCCGCCCGCAGTTCGGGGTGTGACCCGACCCGGTTCGGCAGATGGACCACCTTCGGCAGCTCCAGCATGAGCGGGTGCACGCGGCTGCGGTCGAGCCGGTACTTGCCGCACAGCATCTCCACCCCGCCGGGGGCGGCACCCCCGGGCGCCCCGGGCGCACCCGGCATCGCTGCCCCGGGCAGGAGCTCGAACGGCACCGCCCGCGCCACGGCCGCCGAGTCGGCGGGGGAGTCGGCGATCACGTGTCCCGTACCGTGCGGCAGCAGCACCGCGTCGCCGGCGGCGAGGGGTATCGGCGGGCCGCCCCCGTCGGGCAACAGCCAGCAGCTGCCCTCCAGCACCACGTGGAAGCCGGCGCCGTCGTAAGGGGCGAAGCGAGCGCACCAACTCCCGCTCACCCTGACCCGGTTGGAGGAGGGCTGCCCGATCCGGACGGCCGCGATGGCGTCGCTCACCACATCCATGAAGCCAGAGTACTCGCAGGCGCCAGGGGTGAGACGGCTGCGTATCCACATGAGCCGGGCAGGCATTGAGAGGCTCAACCGCCCTTCGTAGACTCGACGTCATGAACAACGAGAACGAGCAGGGCATGCAGGGCGTGCAGGGCAGGCAGATCAGGAAGAGCATCGTGCTGGGCGACGTCGAGGTCACCCGGGTCATCGAGTGGCAGGGGCCGCTCGGGCCCACGCGCAGCCTCGTACCGGAGGCCGGCGGCGAGGTGTGGAAGGAGAACGAGGAATGGCTGTCACCGGACCACTGGGAGGCCGACAGCGACCGGGCGGTCATCGCACTCCAGACCTGGGTCCTGCGCAGCGCCGGTAAGACCGTCCTGGTCGACACGGGCGTGGGCAATGGGCGCGAGCGGCCGGGTTCGGACCTCTTCCACCACCGGGAAGGCGATTTCCTCGGGGAGCTGGAGCGGGCGGCCGGAATCCGCCCGGAGGACGTGGACATCGTCGTCAACACCCACGTCCACGGCGACCACGTCGGATGGAACACCGTTGCCCAGGACGGTGGTTGGGTGCCCGCCTTTCCCAACGCCCAGTACCTGATCCCGGCTGCGGACGACCACCACTTCGGGCCCGGCAACGGGTACGGCGGCGGCGCCCGGGAGGTCGACCGGCTGATCTACGAGGACAGCATCGCGCCCGTCCACCGCACCGGACAGGTGGTGCTCTGGGACGGCGCCCACCGCATCGACGAGCACCTCACCCTGGAGGCCGCACCCGGGCACACCCCCGGATCCTCCGTGGTCCGGCTGGCCTCCGGCACCGACCGGGCCGTCTTCGTCGGCGATCTGCTGCACAGCCCGGTGCAGATCCTGGAGCCCGCCTGCAACAGCTGCTTCTGCCTGGATCCGGCGCAGGCCGCCGCCAGCCGCCGCCGCATCCTCGAACGCGCCGCCGACCGGTCGGAGTTGCTCGTACCCGCCCACTTCGGCGGGGCGGGAGCCGTCGAAGTCCGACGCCAGGGGCAGGACTTCACCCTCGGGGCGTGGGCCTCTCACCGCGAGGTCGGATAGGACGAAGTGATGGCGGGCGGTACGGGCGCCGGCCGGGGCGGCCGGGACGGTCGGGGCGCCGCCACCCGCCGGATCCGCAGGGCGAGTTGGATCTCCAGCGCCCCGGCCGGGGTGTTCCAGTCATCGCCCAGGATCTGCCGGACCCGGTCGAGGCGCTGCACCACGGTGTTGACGTGCACGTGGAGGGCGTCCTTGGTGCGGGCCAGGCTGGCTCCGTGCGCGAAGTACGCCTCCAGGGTGCGGACCAGTTCCGTCCCGCGCTGCTTGTCGTACGCGATGACCGGCCCCAGCACCCGGTCGACGTACGCGCCCACGTCCGCCCCGTCACCGAGCAGCACCCCGAGGAATCCGAGGTCGGGCAGGCCGGCCCCGTCGCCGGTGTGGCCGAGGGCGTGCAGGGCCTCCAGGCAGCGCAGCGCCTCGGCGTACACGCCCGGCAGCCCCTCCGGACCGGCGGCGGGCCCGGCGGAGCCCGCGGTGACCGGGGTGCCCAGCACCTGACCGAGCTCGCCGGCGAGCGACCGGGCGAGCGGGCCCGGACTGTCGGTCGGGGCGAGGAGGACGACGCGGCCCTCGTGCAACCCGGCCAGACCGTCGCGGGCGCGCGCGTGCCGGGCGGCCTCGGCCGCCAGCCGGGACCGCAGCGCGGGGTCGCAGTGCAGCACCACGAGGGCGTGCGGGCGGGCGAGGTCGACCCCGAGCTTGCGGGCCCGGATCGTCCGGCTGCCGGTGTCGTGGACGCGGCCGGGAGTTGCCGGAGCCAGCAGGTCGCCGAGCAGTTCACCGCGGACCCGGTCCTCGGCGTGCGCGATGGACCGCCGCAGCAGGAGCAGCAGCGCGGTCACCAGGCCGGCCCGCTCGAACAGCCGCCGCTCGGTGTCGGGCAGGTCGTCACCGCGCCCGCCGAGGGTGATGCTGCCCAGGAGCTCGGGCCCGGCCAGGACCGCGCAGACCCAGATGCCGTCCACGGCGACGGCCCGGCCGCCGGCGCGCGACGCCGCCAGCGCGTGGGCGGGCGGGCCCGCCGACGCGCCGGCCGACGGGCCTGCCGACGGGCCTGCTGACGGGCCTGCTGACGGGCCTGCTGACGGGCCGGCCGGATCCGTACCGACCCGTGCGAGCTCGGCGCCGTCGGCGTCGTGCACGACCAGGCTGCCGCCCAGCAGGGCGGCGACCTCCCGGGCGACGTCGGCCACGTCACCGCCGCGCAGCACGAGCCGGGTGAGGCGGTCGTGGGTATCGGCGGCGAGCCGCATCGCCTCGCTCTGGGCGCGGGCGGTCTCGGTGGCGACCCCGAGTTCCACGAGGGCGGTACGGGTCTCTTCGAGCAGCCGGGCGCTGTCGATGGCCACGGCGGCGTGGTCGGCGAGGGAGGAGAGCAGCGCGACCGCGTCGGGCGCGAAGTCGCGGACCGCGCGGTCGGCGGCGTACAGCACCCCGATCACGCGGGTCCCGACGCGCAGCGGGACGCCGAGGATGCCGCGCAGGCCCTCCTCGCGGACCCCGTTGTCGATGGTGTCCGTATGCCGGAAGCGGTCGTCGGTGCGGTAGTCGGCGCTGGCGTACGGGCGGGCGGTCTGGGCGACCAGACCGCCGAGCCCTTCGCCCATGCCGAGCCGCAACTGCTGGAAGGCCGCGGACACCGAGCCGTCGGTGACGCGCATGAAGGTATCTCCGGCCACCGGGTCGTTGAGGGTCATGTACGCGACGTCGGTGCCCAGCAGCGTGCGGGCCCGGTGGACGATGGCCCGCAGCACCGCGTCGAGGTCGCGCAGGGCGGCGAGGTCGCCCGCCGTGTCGAACAGGGCCGTGAGCTCGGCCTCGCGCCGCCGGTGCTGGTCGAGCGTGCGCCGGATGTCCAGCGCCACCCGGGTGGCCTCCTCCACGAGGGCCTGCTCGGCGGGGCCCGCCCCGGCGGTACGGGCGTTCGCGGCGGGCCGGGTGAACTGCTCGACCGGCGCGCCGCGGCGCAGCAGTTCGAGCAGTTCGAGCAGTTCGAGCATGGCGGATTCCCTCGCGGAGGTCATGGCGGCATTCTCCCGTGGCCGGAAGGCCCGGATCAGGCGGGGTCGACGGAGGCCGGAAGGGGAGCCGCCCGCCCGCCGGAGGCAGGGGCGGCCCCGGTACCCGCCCGGGCCAGATCACGACCGCGGGTCTCGCGGGCGAGGGCGACGGTGAGGGTGGTCACCACGGCGGCCGCACAGAGATAGAGGGAGACGGGTACGGAGGAGCCGTAGTCCTTGAGGAGTTCGACGGCGATGAGCGGAGCCAGCGCGCCGGCGACGATCGAGGCGAGCTGCGAGCCCATCGAGGCGCCGGAGTAGCGGACGTCGGTGTCGAACATCTCGGAGATGAAGGCGGCTTGGGGCCCGTACATCGCGCCGTGCAGGAGCAGTCCGGCGGTGACGGCGACGGTGATGACGGCGAAGGACTTCGAGTCGACCAGCGCGAAGAACGCGAACGCCCACAAGGCCATGCCGGCCGACCCGATCAGCGTCACCGGGCGCCGCCCGATCCGGTCCGAGAGGGCGCCCCAGGCCGGGATGGTGACGAAGTGGACGGCCGAGCCGATGAGGACGGCGTTCAGTGCGGTGCTCTTGGGCAGCCCCAAGTGCACGGTGACGTACACAAGAAGAAAGGAAGTCAGGACGTAGTACGAGATGTTCTCGCCGAAGCGGGTGCCGATGGCGGTCAGCACCTGACGCAGGCTGCGGCGGAACACCTGGACCACGGGTGCCTCGTCCTTGCGCCCCTGCCGGGCGGCCTGCGCGGCGAGGAACACGGGGGACTCGGAGACGGACAGGCGGATCCACAGTCCGACGACCACCAGGACACCGGAGAGCAGGAAGGGGACGCGCCAGCCCCAGGCGAGGAACGCCGCGTCGGACTGCACACCGGCCAGCAGGGCGAGCACCCCGGTGGCCAGCAGATTCCCGCCCGGCGCCCCGGACTGCGGCCAGGAGGCCCAGAACCCCCGGTGCGCGGCCCCGCCGTGCTCGGAGACGATCAGCACCGCCCCGCCCCACTCCCCTCCGAGGGCGAAGCCCTGCACCAGCCGCAGGACGGTAAGCAGCACGGGAGCCCCGACGCCGATGCTGGTGTACGTGGGCAGCAGCCCCATCGCGAAGGTCGCCCCGCCCATCATGAGCAGGCTGAGCACCAGCAGCTTCTTGCGCCCTACCTTGTCCCCGAAGTGCCCAAACACCACCCCGCCGATCGGCCGGGCCAGGAACCCGATGGCGTAGGTGATGAAGGCGATCAGAGTCCCGGTCAGCGGATCACTGGTCGGAAAGAACAGCTTGTTGAACACCAGCGCGGCGGCGGTGCCGTAGAGGAAGAAGTCGTACCACTCGATGGTGGTCCCGATGAGACTGGCGGCAACGATGCGCCGGATTCCGGATGGAGCCTGCGGGTCGGCTGCGGTGGAGGCCATGTGCACCACTTCCAGGGTGTCTGCGGGGACGTCGGGTGTGGCCACAACGTAGAAGTCCGCAGGTCGACGGGATATGTGGCGCGTCATCACAATCAACCCCACCCGAGTGTGCCCGGCCACCACAAGGCCGGAACCGATCCCCTGGGCCCCTCCGGAGGCGGGTGGGAAGCCCCTGTCGGAATTGCAGAGTTGCGCCGGTTTTGGGGAGGCGGTGCTGGCTCCCGTGCTGGTTTGGTGCTGGTTCGCTGTCACCTGAAACCCCACGTCAGCACCCCTCGCAACCCACCCCGTGCTGGTTCGGTGCTGGTTACGCTGCGTTGAGCATGACGCGTTTGTGGTCGAGGTGACGCAAAGCGGAAACGGCAGAGAAGTAGCGTTTGATTCGTCTCTCGGGTCTGCTTCATGCCTGGCGTTGTCTGGAACGCCTCGGTGTCCAAACTCGAGTAGCGGGTCCTGAACGAGGTCGGGCGAAGCCCCATCGATGGCGTCCCCGGTCCTCCCGGCTCCATGCTCTACCTCGGCTGCGGCCGCGCGGACCGGCCTTTTGCTACCGCCGACTGGAGCGTCTACCTCGTAGCCCGTTGACGGTCGGTACTCGCCTCGTCGGATGTGGGCAGGGCGGTCGGCTGCGAGGAGTGGCTTGGTCAGCACAGGAGATGGCGCCCGGCTGTCGCCAGTTCTGGAGCCAAGGGTCGCTTGCAGACTATGCAGCGCAGGGCGCCCGGCGGCAGTCGAGGTGCCGGCAGTGGCTTCGGATGCCGGTGGGCCTCTTCGCGTCGCTGCTGTGCCTCGTGCAGCTGGCGGGCGTACCGCACTGCGCTCTTCCGCCGCTCCGCCGCCTCCTCGCGGGCTTCCCGCTGAGAGTCGCTCAGCTTCTGTTGCAGGCTCGGGGGCAGCACGGCGCCATGCTGGTCCAGGTTCAGCTCGCCGAGTGATACAGCCTGCCGTTCCAGGTCGTCGAGCGCGCACGGCGGATGGTGCAGACCGAACACCGCCGGGTCCTTCACCTCCCACCACCGGTGCACCTTCTGGTGCGCCCGGCCGAAGGCCGTCCACGCCGTGCCCTTTGACGGGATGTAGAACCACACCGGCAGACCCTCGGACAGGACAACGTGGGGGAAGTGCACACCAGGCCGCCAGAACCAGACGTCGACGATGCCCTGCCGTCGATAGTCGCCGTGTCTGGCGCGCCACGCGTCATCGGTCATGAGCATCCGCTGCGCCTCCAGCGCGAGGCGAGTGCCGTCCTCCAACCGCACGGCAACGTCTGCGCGGCGGTCCTGGTCCGGGGTCCATTGCTCCAGGCGTACTGCGGTGACGCCCGGGCGGCTGCGCGCCCACCGGGCCAGTGTGTGCTTGGTAGTGATGTGCCAAACCGTCTCAGGATGGTGACCACCCTCGGGAGCCTGCCCGGCCGGGTGCGCGAAGTGCGTACGCACTTTTCCGCCCAGGCGCCCACGCGTCAGCAACGGCACGCGCGTGCCTACGGGTGCCTCGAACCCGTGAAAGCAGTAGAAGCACACCAGTTGCCCCGTGCCGCCGTAACCATGCTGCCGCCAGTACTCCGGCGGCTGCTCGGCCACGTGTACTTCGTGCCCTGCTTCCAGGTCGAAGCCGACCACCAGTAAGTCGTCCTGCACGCTCCACCCCTCCCATATCGCGGCCAGGATCCAACTCCCAGGCATCTATGACCAGGGGGCATCAGGACCGGGTGGTGTACGGGTTGGACTCGGGACGGGCCCGAAGGCGGAGAAGCGTGACGTCGGGGCAGCGGCCGGCGGTGGGTTCTTGCCGACTTCTCTGTCAACTCGTCGGACCCGACCCCAGGTTCCTCCACGGCCCGCACGACCCCCTTCATATTCGTCACTGTGACGTGAATTTGCCTGAACCAGGCTGCTTTTCAACCTGGCTCTGCGATGCTGGAGGCCGATCGAGAGGGGCCGCAGCGATGCAGTGGAAGATCCACGGGGAACGTCCGATCTACGAAAACAAGTGGGTGAACCTGTGGCTCACAGACATCGAGACGCCGGACGGGAACCGCTGGGAACACCACGTCGTCAAGCTCCGCCACCTGGCCGTGGCCGCTGTCATCAACGACCGCCAAGAGGTCCTGATGATGTGGCGTCACCGCTTCATCACGGATGCGTGGGCCTGGGAGCTGCCCATGGGCCTGGTCGAGGCGGACGAGACCCCCGGCGAGGCTGCCGCCCGTGAAGTCCTCGAAGAGACTGGCTGGCGTCCAGGCCCGATGAAGCCGCTGATCTACGCCGAACCGGCGAACGGCATCACGGACTCGCAGCACCACCTGTTCCGCGCCGACGGCGCCACGTACGAGGGTCCGCCGACTGAGAAGAATGAGTCGGACCGGATCGAGTGGATCCCCCTGGCGAGCGTCCGGGGCATGATCGACCGCCGCGAGATCGTCAGCAGCGGCTCCCTCGTCGGCCTCCTTTACGTCCTGATGGACGAAGGGGTTCGCTGACCCTGCGGGGGAAGCATCGCTCGTAGGCGTGCCTCGAAGGCGACTGCGGCCGGCACCTCGCGATAGGGCGCAAGCTGCTCGTAGAACTCGCGAAGGTGCCCGGTCACCCGCTCAGACGACACGGCTGCGGCGGGCACCAATGCCTCTATCGCCGTGTGGCACGCCTGGTCGAGCTTGCCCCGCTGGAGCTGCGTACGGGCCAACCAGAAGGCATGGAACGCCCGGCCCCGCTGGTTCGCGGGGTCCTCCCGCTCCAGCGCGTCCGCGATCAACGGTTCGGCAATCGCTGCCTCGCCGAGACGGCCGTGCGCGATGCCCGTGTCCACGATGAGCTTCGGCTCGTCGAAGTACGTCACCCATGCCGGGTCCGGGTCGTCCGCCTTGATCTGGCCGTACTGACTGTGCGCCTCGGAGATCGCTGTGTGGGTCGCCGTCCGGTCACCCAGGGCCGCGTGGGCGAAGGCCTCACGCATGGCCAGCATGGCCCGGACTCTCGGCGTCGTGCCGATGGCCGCTCGGGCCTGGTCTTGGGCGGCAGACACCAGCGCAAGCGCGTCCGCCGGCTTGTCCTGGTAGGTCGCTTGCAGGCTCATGCAGGCCAGGACGTTGGCCATGAATGGGTGGTCGTCAATCTCCCGGGCCAGTTGCAGAGCCTCCGAAAAGTACGCGCGGGCCTGGTGGTACTGCCGGGCATCGAAGTACGTCCACCCGGTCAACCGCGCCAGCTCCGCCGCGATGCCGTACAGGCCGTGCTGTATGGGCGTCGGTCGTTGGTCCTTCAGCAGCCCCTCGACGTATCGCAGCTGGCCGACGACGGCGGGCCGGAGCGTCTCGCCCCCGTGCTCGTCGTCGCGACGCCAGTAGTCCTCGATCGAAGAACGCAGTGCGTGCAGTGTGGATGGGCTCGCGTTGGTCCCGGCGGCCAGGGCCAGGATGCTGTCCACCTCCACGCCGGGTAGGGCACTGAGGGGCTTCGGCTCAACGGCCAAGTGACCGAACTCCGGCCGCTCCCGCTCGGCCACGACCAAGACAGCCGGTGTCTCCCACGTGCGGCGGGCAAGCCCGAGCATGTGCCCCGGGATGCGCAATCCATCGGCGATCCGCTCGATCACTTCCATGTGGAGGAGCTGCCGCTGGCCCGCGATCACCTCACCCACTCGGCTCGGCGTCAGCTCGCACTGCCGCGCGATCATCGACGGGTAGATGCCCGCCCGCGTCTTCACCAGCCGGAAGACCCTTGCGAAGTCACGGACGCGGCAACCGTCGATCAACTCGGGCTCGGTGAGCAGACTCGCCGGGAGTTCCTTCGTGCGACGTGACTCGGGCATCGGGGCACGCTCCGGAGGAAGACTACGGATCGCTTCAAGGTCTCAACTAAACGTGATGTTACCCAAGTTGGGTAATCCGCTGGACCTTTCTAGTCACTCCGCCCGCTGGCGATCCTTCTGCACATGGCGAAGCGACAGAGGACGACCGCCTTGGAGACTCACGGTGGCACTCCTGACTCAGAGCGAACGGCCCTCGGGGCGACCCCGGCCCTGGACGCCGAACCCCGCATCTTGATGGACCTCCGGGTGTTCCGGGATTCGGGCCGGACATGGACGCGAAGCACACGGGTTATGGAGGGGGAGCCGTTCGACATCCTCTCCAATCCCGGCCGCTACCCCCCCGTGCGAATGCCCCCGCTGCGGCGGTACGTCGGCGCCGGCCCGCGCCCTTCGGCCGGCATCCATCACGCCGGGAGCGGCGTAGTGACAGCCTCCTGGCGGTGAAGACCCCCATGGAGCGGGATCCCCGGATTCACGGCGAGCGCCGTGGGGGTGGCGCCAACAGCTCGTCGTGCTCCTCTACGCCGCCGTCGTCACCGTCCTGGTGGTCACCCTGGCCATGGCTGGTGATCCCGGCCGCTGACCGGCAACCGGCTTCCGGCACGAATCCCGCCTTCGCTCGATCCGTGGCCTCGCGCCACCCCCGTCTCCTCACCGGCCCGGAAACAAAGGGCTGGTGAGGCACGCCCCATCGGGGCTGGGCCGGCATCCGCCGGCCCTGGACTTCCAGGAAATGGAGACACACATGGCAGCGCAGAAGGAAGACCTGCTGATCGGCGTCGAGAGCCTGATCAAGGTCCAGGACCGCTTCACCGCTGCGGCGGCGGAGTCCGACTCCACCGGCACCTCCGCGGGCGACGACGGCGAGAACCGCGACGGCCTGAACCTCCCGCAGGAGTAGCCCCGCCAGTACGCCACAGCACCACCCGGGGGCCCGCCATCCACGGCGGGCCCCCGGCCTTCACCGCCATGACGCCGACCGGAGGAACACGTGGACCACCACTTCGTCACCGCACTGGAGAAAGCCCTCGGCTGGGACGGGCCCGGTGAACTCGGGGCCGGTTTCGCCCGGGGAACGATCGAGGACCTTGATCTGCTCGATCGCTTGCTCAACCCCAGGAAGTTGCTGGACCTGGTGATGCGCCGCAGCGTCACCACGCCCCAGTTCCGCATCTTCCAGGACGGGGCCGAACTGCACCCCGGCCGCTACATCCAGCCCTCCGTCACCCGGCGGGGACAGGCCATCCCCATGGCCGACATGCGCCGCGTCGGCGGGCTGATGCGCGAGGGTTGCACCATGGTCTTGGACGAGGTCGACTTCTTCGACCCGGCCATGGAAGCCACCTGCCGTGCGCTCCAGTGGTGGGCCCGCGAGCTGGTGCAGGTGAACGCCTACCTGACCACCCAGGACGCCAGCGGCTTCAAGCTCCACTGGGACGACCACGACACCCTGATCGTCCAGCTCGCCGGCCGCAAGAGCTGGGAAGTCCGCGGCACCTCGCGCAAGGTTCCGATGTACCGCGACTCCGCCCCCAACGCCGAGCCCAGCGAGGAAATCGTGTGGCAGGGCGTCATGGAGCCCGGCGACGTGATGCACATCCCGCGCGGCTTCTGGCACCAGGCCACCCGCGACGACCAGGGCGACGGCTACAGCCTGCACGCCACCTTCGGCATCGTGAAGCGCGTCGGCGTGAACTGGCTGGCCTGGCTCGCCGACCAGGCCCGCACACAGGAGCTGTTCCGGTACGACCTGGGCCGTTGGAACTCCCCCGGCCAGTGGGAGGGACAGCAGCGGCTCCTGGCCGACGCCGTCGCCGAGATGGCTACGAAGCTGACTCCGCAGGACTTCTTCGATGCCCGCGAGCGGGAACGCCTGGCCGCCCGGCACGTCCCGGCCGCCGGCCTGTTCGGCAAGCCCGGGGCCGTCGTGTGCGTCACCGACTTCGAGCCCGTGATCGAGCAGCACCACGACACCGTGGACGTACTCGCCGCGGGCAAGAAACTCACGTTCGCCGGCAAGGCGTACCCCGCCCTCGCCCTGCTGCTGAGCGGCCACCCCGTCGACATCGCAGACGCCGCCGAGAAGACCGGCGTGGACGTGGAACAGCTCGCCGAGATCCTGCTGAAGGAGGAACTGTGCACGGAGCTGACCACCGCCTTGTCCTCGGCCTACACCGATCTCGTCACCACCGCGACATCCTGACGGCCGCACTCAACCTCGGCGTCACCGCCCTGGATACGGCGGCTCCCTACCTCGGCTTCCGCTCGCACGCAGTGCTCGCCGAGACGGCCGCCGATCTGCTGCCGAAGTTCGACCTCTCCACGAAGGTGGGCGTCTTCCCGAGCGCCGGAGGCGCTGAGCACTCCCTCGATCCGGTCCGGCTGCGACTGGCCGTCGAGCGAGCGGCCCAGGAGCTCGGCAGGGAACCTGACACCGTGCTCCTCCACAACCCCGAACGGAGCCTCGCGGGCCTGTCCACTGCCGATGGCCACGCCCTCCTCGGCAATGCCTGCACCGCCCTGGCCGACGCCGCCCGCGACGGTCTGTGCCGCGCCTGGGGTGTGGCCTCCTGGGATACCCGGCCGCTCGGCATGGTCCAGGTGGACGACCTGCCGTCTCCGGACGTCCTGATGGTCCGGGCCGGGTTCCTCGTGGGCATCGACCTGCTCGACGCCACAAGCGTCCTGCGCACAGCCTGGAAGGCGGGCGAGACCTGGGGCATGAGCCCCTTCGGTGGCGGCCACAGGAGGGTGTGGGAGGAGTTCGACCCTCGGCCGTTCCTGCGACCGCCTCACGGGGACCTTTCCCGCATACAGGCGGCGTTCCGGACCGCGTTCCACCTGCCCAGCGCTACCGCGATGGCGGTCGGAACCGACAACCCGGGGCACCTGGCCCAGTTGGTCCAGGCCCTGGCAGCCGAGGTGGACACCTCCGCCGTCAGCCAGTACCTCCGCACCCTCCATGGACACCGTCAGAGCTGAAGCTCGGCTACCAGGCGCTCGGCCTCCTTCCGGGCCGGTTCAAGCAGAGGGTCCTCCTCGTACGCGTGGGGTCCGACGATTTTCGACAGGAAGAACAGCGACATCAGCTTGCCGTCCCGGCTCTCCAAGTCCGCACGCAGCTCCTGGTGGACGCGGTCCGCGAGCCCCGGGACGGCAAGCGCGTTGCCCCACAGTGTTGCGGCGTCCAGGCCCCGGGGCGCCATGCCCCAGTCCTCCCAGTCGATGAGGGAGAACTCCGGTCCCATCACGTTGGCCCACGTCAGATCTGCATGAGCTGGCGCCCACCGCTCGATCTGCGTATCGGCCACCCCGGGGAAGACCGCCCCGAGGGTCTGGGTCACCTGCTCCTGCGTGATCGTCACCGTGTCCGGCGTCGCGATCCGCGGTGTCTGCTGTGAGGCAAGCGCGTCCAGCGAAGCGTTCAGCGCCTCCCACCACGCATCCGGCAGGCCCGGGTCTTCGAGCACCAGGGCACCCTTGCCGACAGACGGCGATGGAATCAGCTCCAGCTCGTCCGCGCGCCACATCACCGGCTCGCCCGGCTCGCGCCACGCCAGGCCCTGGTACCACTCGGGCATCGCGACGCCTTGGAGTACGGCGGCGGCCTCGGTCCCGTTCCAGCCCTGCGGGCCGATCCGCTCGAACCCCCGCCGCTCGATACGCACCCATGTACCCCGCTCCGTACGGCCGCCCAAGGAACGACGCTTGCGTACCAGTGCCTGCCGATCCAATTGCAGATGGAGGGCCTTCTCCACGCGCTCCAGCACGTGTTCCACTGGCTGGCGGCGTAGATCCACCTGGGCAGCAACGGGCAGGGATCCAGTCATCGCGACCTCCTCGGCGAACGAACGACCGTAGCAGAAGAGGCCGGGCCTAGGGCGGGAGTCGTTGCGTGCGCTGCGCTCAGGGTCAGCTGATGCCCACTACTTCCTAACGCCCGCTTGCCCGTAGGGGGCACCTGGGTGAGGGCGGCCGTGATCTTCGGGTACCGCGGTCGCTCGGCCCAGGAGGTCGCCGCGCTCGGTGACCTCTTGGGCGCTGCCGTGCATGCCCCAGCCGTGGTCTGGGATCCGGTCCAGGATGCTGTGGACGGTCAACGCCGAGCTCCCCGGCCCGCCGGCTTCGAGCAGGCGTCGCAGCACATCGGCGCGATGATGTAGAGCGCCGGCTGCCGTGCCCGTGACCTCATCGGTGCCCATCCCTCATCCTGAACAGGCTGGTCCTGCCCACCTCCGCTGGCCCCCTGGCGGCGTGCCAGACCGGAGCGCCTCCCATGGTGATGGTCCAGCCCAACGCGTTGTCGCGCGACAGCTCCCCAACCATGAACTCCGCGGCCAGGGTCCGCAGGAAGCGCATGAAGCTCGGTTCGTTCCGGAACTCGGATGCGAGTGGGTACATCAGGATCGGGATTCGCCCGTGCCCGGTCCAGGTCGAGTTGGAGTAGTCGATGGCCTGGGCTATCAGCTTCGCCGGATCACTGCTCGGCTGCTTCACCTCCAGTCCGAAGACCACATCGGTCTTCTTCCAGCCCGTCGTGTCACGCGGAGTCAGGAGAAGGTCCAGGCGGACGGTCTTCCCGTGAATGGACTTACCTGAGACCTGGCGCTGAATCTCGAAGAAGGGGGAGAGCTGTCGGACAAGCCAGTCGACTAAGTCGGCCTCTAGCTCGAATCGGGGAACGTCGCCCGTCACCTGTGCGCTGCCTCGGCAGTTTGTGATCCCTGGATGGGTGTCCGGCGACTGGGGGCAGTGCTGCCAGCTGTACCGGTACTGATTCCTGTCGTCGTAGTCGACAGAACAGCTACACGGACCGAGGAGACTGTCGCACTCTTGCAGGGACCCGTAGATGCTCTTTTGCATGTGCGAGACGGGATAGTCGGCGACGATCCTTCCATCCCATAAGAATGCCGAACAGGTGTGCATCAGCTGTAAGTAGGACGCGGTCGGTCCCGAGGTCGTCGCTGGACCGTACCCCATGTAGATCATGGATCTTGTCCCGTCGGAGTGTCTTAGGACCAGAGTCCTTTCCATGCCTGCGTAGTCGATGATCCCGGACAGGTCCGGCTCCTCCATCTGCGGCGACACCCTGACAACTCGCAGCCCGGAGGGGGCAAGGGCGACCGCCGGGGGCGCGTCGGTGGGCCAGAAGTCCTTGACCCTGTCAGGCCTGGCCGTGGCCGAGTGAGAGCCGTGGCACCACATTGTCTCGGCGGACACAAAGTGCTTGACCAGCTCAGGAGCCTCCCCAAACCCCTGGACACAGGCCGTGCATGACAACGAACCGGATCTATATCGCACGCTTCTGGAACGACACGTCTCGCAGTTCTGGAGGGGCGTCCCGTCTGATTGCACGGGGTAGACCGAGAAGCCGTAGGTCGTCACGATGCACTCCGCGAGATCCCTCCCGCGAAGGCTGTCGACGTTCACGTCTGCCACATTCCCCCCCAGGGTGCCTGGCTCGTGGTGGTTGCCTACGTACGCGTGATCAACGTGTGTGGCCTTCGTTCGATCGCCATCCCAGTGGCAGATCGTTGGGGCGCACCCCAAAGTTGCTCTCCCGGGTGGACTTCGTGGGCAACCCTCGCACGCGGCTATGACAGCACGCTCGGGACGTGCCCGGGGGTGGACTTTGCTCTCAAGAGTCGGCGGCCTCGCAGACCTGCGATCTCGTGCGGGACTCCGAGGTGGCGGGCATTTCGCTGCTTGACTCGTCGGCACCTACCTGTGCGTGGTGCGCTCGCGGCCCCTCGAGGCGGCCGGTACAGCCCAGCGTGGGCGGAGGGGCCGAGCGGGCCGGCGCGCGCAACGTACTGCGAGCTGACCGTGGGCGCGGCCGGTGCGCCCCTGGCTGGCTGTCCGACCGCCGATCGCTGCGGCGTTGTCAGACCCCGTCCCTAGGGTGGTCTGCGAGGGAGCTTCGACGTGTGTGTACGCCTCTGGCCACGGCTTGGATTACTACCACGCAACCCTTTAGCGTCTCCACTGCCCGACCAGTAGTGCAATGAACTGACATATGAGTACATGTAATTGAACTCCCGTCAAGAAATGAGGGGCAAGGCGTGGCGGATGCTGAACGTGCCCGGTTCCCGCTGTTACGAGTGCAGATTCGATCAGATGCCGATCCGGACGAGACCGCTCGGGCATTTTCTGGCGCAGCACCGGGGGAGTGCGTGACGGAGGTACTGCCCGTAACCGTTGCAGGCCTGCACCTTCTGGACGGGTACGTGCCGGTGAACGCCGGGGCGGAGGGCGCACTCCGCCGCCTGATGGCCGCGGTCGTCGCCCGGATCGGGGGCCTGGACCGGGGGGTGGAGGAGGAGTGGGAGGACCGCTTCGATGAACTGCTGGAGGCGGGGCGGCTCGACCCGGACGCGGTCCAGGCGTACTTCGCCCGCCACGTCTTCGACCTCGAAGACCCTGTCCGCCCGTTCTTGCAGCACCCGGTGCTCGCCGCCGAGTGCTCGAAGTCCGCCGCTCCCGCAAAGATCCACTTCGACCGGGCCGCAGGGAACAACGCCCTGTGGTGGGACCACACCCCGCAGGACACCCCGATGGACCCGCTCACCGCTTTCGAGGGGATCTTGCTGTGGCGCGGGTACGGGCCCTGCGGAACGGGCGCGCAACGTACCCATGGCGGGAAGAACACGAAGAGCATGAAGGCGGGCCCATACCGGGGGGTGGTCTCCTACTTCCCGGAGTGCCGCAACCTGTTCCTCTCCGCGCTCCTGTCCTGCCCACCCCCGTCTGCGTGGCCGACCGGCGACGGGGAGGACCTCGCCGAGTGGGAGGCTGCCGGGCCGGCCGACCCGTTGCAGCCTCCGGTCCCGGCCGGGCCGGTCAGCCTCCTCGCCGGCCGGTCCGCGCACCACGTCCTGGTCAAGGTCACCGACAGCATGGTGTCGGAGTGTTGGGTGGCCTGGGGCGCGGTCAGTGATCTGCCTGCGGTGCGTGACCCGTTCGTCCTGGACCGGGAGAAGGGTGGCCCCGTTCGGGGCAGTCACCGGCGGGGCCTGCTCCGGGACTTCGACGCACTGATCGCCGCCAGCGACCCGTCCGTGAAAGCCGCCCCTGGCATCCATAGGCCCGCATGGATCGGCGTCTACGCGCAGTTGCCGCCGAGCGCCCTCACAGGCATCGGGTCCGTCCGGGTCCGTGCGATCGGCTACGACCAGGACAAGCGGGAGATGGGCGACTCGATCGCCTACAGCGCCACGACTCCGGAGGCCCTGGCGGCCTGCCTGCCCGCGCTGAACCCGCAGCGGGCCCGGATCGTCGCGGTCGGCCGACAGGACTGCGAGAAGGCCGAGCAGCACTTGGTCAAGCAGCTGCGCGGCGCCTGGCGGAAGATCGACCCGAAGGCGAAGGAAGCCCCGTGGGTGGAGTCGGCCCGCACCCGGTTCTGGGACCTTGCCGACGGCGTGTTCTGGAACGCGGTCCGTGACGTCACCGACCCCGCGCAGCCGCTAGCCACGATGACGGTGGACGTCTACGACGAGGTGACCGCCGACATGGCGACCAGCAGCGACGGTTTCCTGGCGATCGCCGAGCACCGCAAGTGGCTGCGTATCGGGCTCACGCCCCGCGCCGGACGTATCGCCTGACCTCCTGTATCCGGTGGCGCCGGCGGCGCCCAGCAGTAAGGGAGCTTCGTTGACCACCATCATGTCCACCCCCGACTCCGGCCCCGACGCTGGACGGCGTGAGAGCCGCAGCTCGTTCCTGCACGTCGTCCGTACGGCCTGCTCAACCCCCGCAGGCCGCGCTGACCTGCGCCGCGGCCTGAACATCGTCCTCGCCGACCTGGAACACCCCACCGGCGACGCCGGCCAATCCCGCTGGCCCCTCTACAACCACCTCATGGCTGCGGGATACCGGCCTCCCGCCACGGCAGCCGCAGAGATCCCGCACCTTCTCGTCGCTGCCCTCTATGCCATCCACGACGCCCCCAACCCCCGGACGGCCACCACCCAACCGCCGCTACCCCCGGCACCCTTCAAGCCCTGGCACAACCTCGGCTGGTCCTTCGCCGTCGCCGCACACCGCAGCGTGATGACCCGCGACAACGCGACCGGAACCCTCGCCTACCTCGCCGAGCTCGACCAGACCACCCTGCTGCGCGAGACCCCTGCCGTGGTCGCCCGGCTGCGCTCCGCCAGCGTCCCCGTCACCTGGACCCTGCTCCTGGCCGATTTCCTGCGCTGGCCCAGCCAGCCCGCTCAGGTCCGTCTCGACTGGGCCCGCGCCTTCCACAACTCCAGCAGCAACGAGGAGAACACCCCGTGACCCGCATCAGCCTGCCGTCCGCCATCTACCTGGACCTCATCCAGATCCAGTCGACGCCGTATGCGTCGGCCAACCGCGACCGCAACGGCTCACCGAAGTCCGCCGTGTACGGCGGCGTGCTCCGCGGCCGCGAATCCTCCCAACATCAGAAGTACCACCATCGTCAGGCCGCCCAGGAGATGCTCGGCGTCACGGCCTATCGCACCCGCGCCACCACCCTGGAGGCCGTCAAGCAGCTCACCGACCGGGGATGGGACCGCCAGGACGCCCTGACCGCCGTGCAGATGCTGCTCCTGTCATGCCAGGTCAAGGGGTTCGGCATCACCGACGGAGGGGGAACCAACGCCCTGCTTCTCCTCCCGTCGGCCGCGATCACCGAGCTTGCCGACCTCGTCGATGCCCGCCGGGACGACTTCGCCCCGTACATCGCCGCCGCGCACGCCGGGCTGGACAAGGAAGCGGCGAGGAAGACGAAGGCATCGAAGACCGCGGCCAAGCCCGACGAGGCCGAGACCGCCGACGGGGAGGACGGCGAGCCGGCCGAGGACCAGGGCCGCATGAAGATCCTCACGGATCAAGTCAAGAAGGCCACCGACAAGAAGACCGGATTCCTCACCCCCAACAGCGTCCTGACCATCCTCCGCACCCGCAACGCCATCGTTGCCGCCTACGGCAGGATGCTCGCCAACGAGCCGGGCTCCACCGTCGAATCCGCCATCCAGACCGCCCACGCCCTGTCCACCCACGCGATCACCACCCAGATCGACAGCTTCACCGCAGTCGACGACATCATCAAAGAACTCGGCGAAGCCTCCGGCGCCGGCCACATGGGCGAACAGCGCTTCAACAGCGCCACGTTCTACCGCTACTCCACCCTCAACGTCACCAAACTCCGCAGCAACCTCGAAGGCGACCACGCCACCGCCCGCGACACCGTAGAGGCATTCCTCCGTGCGGCCTGCGCCCCCCGCAACGTCGGCAAGGTCTCCGGCACCGCCCCCCACACCGTGCCCCACCTCGTGTACGCCGCGGTACGCACCGACCGGCCCGTCAACCTCGCCGGCGCGTTCGAGGAACCCGTCCCGGCCACCGCGACCGGCGGCTACCTGACCGCCAGCATGGCCCGCCTCGACGCACACGCCGGCGCCCACCACCGCTTCCTGGGCACCAGCCGCCTCACCGGCCACACCCACCTCACACTCGCCGACCAGACGTTCACCCACCTCGGCGAACGCTCCGACAGCTTCGACGAGCTCGTCGCCACCACCCTCGCCACCCTCGACAAGACCCCGGCATGAGCGACGGCCTGATCCTGCACCTGTCCGGCCCGCTCCAGGCATGGGGCGCCCCCGCACAGTCGAACATCTGCCCCACCTACCGCCAGCCCACCCGCTCCGCCCTCACCGGACTGATCGCCTGCTGCCTCGGCCGGGAACGCGACGCAGACAACACTGATCTCGACCAGCTGCGCTACACCATCCGCATCGACCGGCTCGGCCAGATCCTCTCCGACTTCCACACCGCAGGCGGCAACCACGACCCTGCGTTCGGCCTCACCACCGCCGACGGCGGAACCCGCGACGCACCCGTCATCTCCACCCGCTACTACCTCGCCGACGCCGCGTTCACCCTCGCCGTCACCGGACCCACCACCGTTCTCGACACGGCCGAACACGCCCTGAACAACCCCGTGTGGACCCCACACCTAGGACGCCGCTCCTGCCTGCCCGACACGCCCATCCTGCTGACCCGCAGCACAACCGCCGTCGACGACCTCGACCGCATCCCCCTCCACCGGCCTGCCACTGCCGCCGGACCCGTCACCTTCACCTACGACACCCCGCCGGCCCCCGGCCGGCCCGCCACCACCCAGCACAACGACCAGCCCGTCCCCGGCCAGCGCCGGACCTTCACCACCCGCCGGATATGGGAACAGCACCGCACCATCCCGGCTCCCAACGGCGGCCTCGGCACCGCCTGGCTCACCACCATGGCCGACCACCTCGGCCTCCCCACCCTCGCCCAGGAGGCCACCCGATGACCGCCACCACCAGCACCCGCCTCGCCCTCGCCCGCATCCCTCTCAACCCCGCCTCGCGGGACGTCCACCGCGACGTCCGTGACCCGGGCCAGATGCACCGCACCGTCATGAACCTCATCGACCGCGAGGACGGCAACCCCACGGCCCGAAGCGACGCCAACCTCCTCCACCGCCTCGACCTCGGCCCCGACGGCGCCAGTCTCCTCGTCCAGGCGACCGTCCCCATCCATCTGGACCGACTCCCCGACGGCTACGCCCAATCCGCCCCCGCCCAGCGCGACGCCACACCCGTCCTCGACTGGATCGCCGCCGGCCGCACCGTCCGCTACCGGATCCACGCCAACCCCGTCACGACCACCCGTGACCCCCAGCTCCTCCACCAGGAAGCAGATCGGCGCGCGGAATCGGCCGTGAAGGCCGGCCAGACATTCGCGGCAGCGGCACGACTGCGGGAGGAGTTCCTCGCGCGAGCTGCCCGCCAGGCCGCCAAGCGCCGCGGAATCACCCTGCCCGTCACCAGCGACACCATCGCCGCCTGGTGGACGAGGACCGCCGAGACCCACGGCCTCCACATCGACCTCGTTATCGACTCCCCCCTGCCCCGGATCACCGCCCGCCGCAGCGACGCCCCCACGGTCACCCTCACCGCGGTCGCCCTCGACGGCATCGCCACCATCACGAACTCTGACGCTGTCTGCACCGCCGTCACCAACGGCATCGGCAAAGGGCGCGCGTACGGACTAGGCCTCCTCTCCCTCGCGCCCCACAAGGAGTAAATAGACAGCAAAGTCAATAGAATGCCGCAGGTCACGAAGTGTCCGATCCGCCCACGCGGAGCTGAACGGGTGAGCTGGCCGTCCGCGCTGGTGAGCCGGTCGTCCGATCCGCCCACGCGGAGCTGAACGGTACCTCGACGGACCGGAGATCTCCGTCGAATGGTCCGCTCCGCCCACGCGGAGCTGAACCGCGGCCCGGATCCGGGCCGGGGGACGTATCCGGGTCCGCTCCGCCCACGCGGAGCTGAACCGATGCTGCTCCAGCTTTCGAACGACCCCAAAACGTCCGCTCCGCCCACGCGGAGCTGAACCGTCCTTGCCCTTGCCCGCGTTGAAGAGTCGGTGGTCTGCTCCGCCCACGCGGAGCTGAACCGCCGGTCAGGTCAGCGAGGGCGGCGAGCATGGCGTCCGCTCCGCCCACGCGGAGCTGAACCGAGCTTGGCATCGGGATCGAACGGCGCGCTCAGGTCCGCTCCGCCCTCGCGGAGCTGAACCGTGCAGCACCTCGTACCCGATGACCGGCTTAATGTCCTCTCCGCCCACGCGGAGTCGAACCGCGGCTCCGTACGGCGTCCTGGCGGGTCTCCGAGTCTGCTCCGCCCACGCGGAGCTGAACCGGCAGAAGCGGTCTACTTGGCCGGCACTGCTTCGTCCGCTCCGCCCACACGGAGCTGAACCGTAGACCGGATCGGTGGCCGCGACGATGAGGGTGTCTGCTCCGCCCAAGCGGAGCTGAACCGAACGCAGTCCTCTACGGTGCGCGCGAGGCGGGGTCTGCTCCGCCCACGCGGAGCTGAACCGCCGAGCTGGACCGTGTAGGCGACGGACGGTGTGTCTGCTTCGCCCACGTGGAGCTGTACCGTTCCAGAGGAGCAGCGTTCAGCCTTGATGCCGTCTGCTCCACCTACGCGGAGCTGAACCGGCGAGGACCCGGGGAGCGGCTTGGTGTTGGCCGTTTGCTCTGCACACGCAGAGCTCAACCACACGTCTACACCCGCAGGTGCACGGACGGCATGTCTGCTCGGCCCACGCGGAGCTGAACTGTACAACTCCAGCGGATGCTGGTTGCTGAGGACGTCTGATCTGCCTACGCGGAGCTGAACCGGCCCTCGCCCGGTATCTGGACGACGTCGTGGCGTCTGCTCCGCCCACGCGGAGCTGAACCGTCGTCAGGCTTCTCTCGCCTGGGCGTCCGGCGGTCTGCTCTGCCCACGCGGAGCTGAACCGATCCGCACGTTGGCGTCGTCCCAGATCATCCGGTCTGCTCCGCCCACGCGGAGCTGAACCGCGGATGCGGTGGACGGTGTACGCCTTGATCTGGTCTGCTCCGCCCACGCGGAGCTGAACCGGCCAGGACGGCGTGCGCGGACTCGTGGACCGCGTTTGTTCCGCCCGCACGGAGCTGAACCGTACATCTCGGCCGCGACCATGTACCGACTGTCGTCTGCTCCGCCCACGCGGAGCTGAACCGCCGTACCAGTGGGGCGGCGCGGGCGACCCGTCGTCTGTTCCGTCCACGCGGAGCTGAACCGGAACTGAAGACACTGCCCTCCGAGCAGGCGAAGTCCGCTCCGCCCACGCGGAGCTGGACCGATGCCGTTTCCCTTCCGGGAGCCGGTGAGGATGTCCGCTCCGCCCCCGCGGAGCTGAACCGGTACGCGACTGGCAGAAGGCC
This sequence comes from Streptomyces sp. NPDC090741, assembly GCF_044769045.1. Lineage (NCBI taxonomy): Bacteria > Bacillati > Actinomycetota > Actinomycetes > Kitasatosporales > Streptomycetaceae > Streptomyces > Streptomyces sp. NPDC090741. The sequence continues at coordinate 480,470 of NZ_JBIVXF010000002.1, forward strand.
GCGCGCGAACAGTCCGCTCCGCCCCCGCGGAGCTGAACCGACGCCGCCGATGGCCATGCAGGGGACGCAGAGGTCTGCTCCGCCCACGCGGAGCTGAACCGTCCAGCGGCGAGGGCCCGCTGGCCGCGTAGACGTCTGCTCCGCCCACGCGGAGCTGAGCCGGTGACTCGTGGACTCCAGCACCTTGGCTTCGCGTCTGCTCCGCCCACGCGGAGCTGAACCGTCACCAGCATCTCGGCCCCAACCAAACAACTGGTCTGCTGCGCCCACGCGGAGCTGAACCGGTCTGGTCGAGGAGGTCCGTGGGCTTGAAGGCGTCTGCTCCGCCCCACGCGGAGCTGAACCGCTGAGGATCTGGCTGACCCGGCCTTGAGAGACGTCTGCTCCGCCCATGCGGAGCTGAACCGTTTCCGGTAGCGTCCGCGCTCTGCTTGGTGATGTCTGCTCCGCCCACCCGGAGCTGATCCGACACGGACATCAGCCACGGGGACCCGGTAAGGGTCTGCTCCGCGCCCACGCGGAGCTGAACCGGGACGCCTGCTGACCCGCCACGGCCAAACCCGGTCTGCTTTGCCCATGCGGAGCTGAACCGACCGGCACCGTCATCGGCGGATTGGACGCGATGTCTGCGCCGCCCACGCGGAGCTGAACCGTTCTCCAGGGAGACGATCGCGCCGCGGCCGTTGTCTGCTCCGCCCACGCGGAACTGAACCGTAGTACGTGGTGCTGTCCCACTTGCGGGATGGGTCTGCGCCGCCCACGCGGAGCTGAACCAGGCATCGAGTACGAGTTCCCCCTCGTGCTCTCGTCTGCTCCGCCCCCGCGGAGCTGAACCGATCACCTGCCGCGCCGAGGGAGCGGGAGTGCTGTCTGCTCCGCCCACGTGGAGCTGAACCGGGCTCGACGTGCCACCGGAACTGATAGAGCTGGTCTGCTCCACCCACGCGGAGCTGAACCGCGGACCCGGCCGGCTCGTGCGAGGAGGCTGGCATCTGCTCCGCCCACGCAGAGCTGAACCGGCCCTCGCCCGGTATCTGGACGACCTTGTGGCGTCTGCTCCGCCCACGCGGAGCTGAACGGATCCAGTCCAGGCCTCGCCCGGCCCGGTGCCTGTCTGCTTCGCCCACGTGGAGCTGAACCGCACAAGGACGCGGCCGGGCCGTTGATGCAGCTGTCCGCTTCGCCCAGGCGGAGCTAAACCGACGCAGCAGATTCTCGCGCTGATGACGCACCGGTCTGCTCCGCCCACGCGGAGCTGAACCGGAGGCGTACATCTTCACGCCCGACAGGCCGAGGTCTGCTCCGCCCACGCGTAGCTGAACCGATCACCCGCCAGCGCCGCCCCGGCGACGAGCAGTCTGCTCCTCTCACGCGGAGTTGAACCGCATCCCACGATCGGCCGGGCCATCAAGGCCGAGTCTGCACCGCCGACGCGGAGCTGAACCGCCCTCCAGCCCTATGCCGATCACGTGGGCCTCGTCTGCGCCGCCCACGCGGAGCTGAACCGTCGTCCCGCTTCTCGTGCCTGGGCGTCCGGCGGTCTGCTCCGCCCACGCAGAGCTGAACCGACCGGGACGACGAGCGCCGTCCAGATCGCTGCGTCCACTCCGCCCATGCGAAGCTGAACCGCGGCCACGGGGTCCCCCGTCCCGGCCGCGCGGGTCTGCTCCTCCACGCGGAGCTGAATCGACGTAGTCGAGGGTCGGCCGCTGACCGGGGAGGTCTGCTCCGCCCGCGCGGAGCTGAACCGCCCTCCAGGGCCTGCGGCAGGTCGAGGTGGAAGTCTGCTCCGCCCACGCGGAGCTGAACCGCCCGTCCAGTTCATCGTGGAGACTGTCTACAAGTCCGCCCCGCCCACGCGGATCTGAACCGAACCAGCCGACGCGGGCCTCGCCTTCGGGGGTGTCCGCTCCGCCCGCGCGGAGCTGAACCGACCGGGACGACGAGCGCCGTCCAGATCGCTGCGTCTGCTCCGCCCGCGCGGAGCTGAACCGTAGGCGAGACGGGACTTGCTTTGACTCGGACCGTCTGCTCCGTCCGAGCTGAGCTGAACTGTCCATCGCTCTTGACGTGAGATTCTCCTTCATGTCCGCTACGCCTACGCGGAGCTGAACCGTGCTTACATGGCGACTGGACGGGTGGCGGAAGGTCTGCTCCGCCCACGCGGAGCTGAACCGCCCGGGATGTACGTGTCGCAGAGCTGCACCAAGTCGGCTCTGCCCACGCGGAGCTGAACCGAAAGCGGAGCCACCCTATGAATGCTGAGATGTGGCGGCTCTGCCCCCGCGGAGCTGAATCGCTCTACGCCTGGGTACGGGCGGGAATGCCGAGGCCTGCTCCGCCCACGCGGAGCTGAACCGCACGGCCAGGTGATTCTCGTGCTCGGCATCCGGTCGTGCTCCGCCCACGCGGAGCTGAACCGCCGGTCGGCGGGTTGAGGTGGAAGGCGAACGCCTCGGCTCCGCCTGTGCGGAGCTGAACCGTTTGGATTGGCGACGACTGTGCCGTCGATGCCGTTTGCTCCGCCCACGCGGAGCTGAACCGGACCTCATCGGGAAAAATGCGCAGCTTCCGAAGTTGCTCCGCACACGCGGAGCTGAACCGCCGGGGATGGGGGTCTGGGCCAGCTCCTCCATGTCTGTTCCACCCACGCGGAGCTGAACCGGTCATCTGGACAGGCATTACGTCGGCCGTCTGGTCTGCTCCGCCCACGCGGAGCTGAACCCGGTTGCGTGGTGATCAAGGCACTGGGCCCGCTCATCGCTCCGCCCGCGCGGAGCCGCACTGTTCTGCAGGTGTTGAGGAGGAGCACACGGTGATGCGTCTGGATCCCCGGTTGTGGGGGAAGGATCGCGGTCTTGACCGGCCGTATCCGGTGGGATGTCACGGCGTCGACACCGCTGCGATCATGGAAGTGTTGTGGGAGCGGTATCTCAATGGCCGTCAGCGGGTAATGCTCGCTGCGGGCTGGGGGATGAGTGAGTCCGAGACCCGCCAGCTTCTGGTCTGTCTCGGGTTCCTCCATGATCTGGCGAAGATCAGCCCGGTATTTCAGCGTCAGGCCGCCGACGCAGATGTGCTGTCGGGGACACCCGAGTTCCCGGCAACCGGTGAGTCGACGCCGTATCACGACCACGGGGTGCACCTGGCGTTGCCCGAGCTACTGCATCGCGTGTACGGGCTGCCGCTCGACGGCCGGCCCTCCCGGCTCGTCGCCGAGCAGCTGGGGCAAATCCTGGGTGGGCACCACGGTCGGTACGGGGAGCTGCTCAGTCACCAGGATGGCTCGCTGACCTGTCCGATCGTTGCGGCCCCAGGTCTGGGCGAGCAAGGGTGGGATGAGCAGCGTGAGGCGATGGTGCGCCTGGCGGGAGAGTTGTTCGGTGTGCCGGTGTGGCCGACGCGACGTGCGTCTGCTCCGGTCGCGGCGGTGACGACGGGGCTGGTGTCTTTGGCGGACTGGCTGGCGTCGCAATCGTGGTGGCTCAAGGCGCGGCAACGGCAGCACCGGACAACACGCTGGGTGGCGGGGGACTGGGACGGACATCTGCGGATGGCCCGTCGGGCGGGGGCTCGGGTGCTGGCCCGTGCGCAGCTGCTGCCGCCCGACTGGCAGCGTGCTCGTACGTTCGGTGAGATGTTCCCGGGTCTGGCTGGTGTGGACCCCTATCCGTTGCAGGCCAGTATCGAGCGTGAGTTCCCAGCCTTGGTCGACGGGCCGGGGATGCTCCTGGTGACCGCCGCGCCGGGAGACGGGAAGACGGAGATAGCCCTGTTCGCTGAGCGGGTCCTCGGCCGGTCCGCGGGGACGCGCGGCCTGGTGATGCTGCTGCCGACGATGGCGACCACCGACGCGATGCACCGTCGGCTGGTCAGGCATGCCGGCCACAACTGCCGGGGCAAAGCCCCTGTGGCCCGGCTGCACTCCCTGGCCTGGCTGGATGCCGAGTACACGCCCGAGGACCTCACCCCCAGCCTGGAACACCCGGCCCTGGTGTCGGACTGGCTGCGCGGCCCGCACCGGGGCCTGCTCACCGGCATCGCCGTCGGCACCTGGGACCAGGCCGTCCGCGCGGTCCTACCCCACAAGTACATGGCGATGCGCTGGCTGGGCCTGTCGGGCAAGACGGTCATCATCGACGAGGCGCACGCCTATGACGCGCACGGGCACGCGCTGACCGTGACTCTGCTGGAGTGGCTGGGACAGCTTGGAGTACCAGTCGTTGTGCTGTCCGCGACGCTCACCGGGACGATCGCGACGAGTCTCCTCAACGCCTACCGGCGGGGCGCCGGGCACACGCCGCTGGAGACGGTCGCCCCGGCCTACCCCGGGTGGACATACACCGACCACGCCACTGGCGCCACGTCCATCGGGGGCCCCTACTCCTCGCCCCGCGCCCACCGCTTGGACATCCGCACCCACCCGTACACACCGAGCCAGGGGTCCGCAGGCTCCATCGAGCGGACCCGCCTGATCCTTGACATCCTCGACCCCCTTCACACCGGCTCCGAAACCCCCGGGGCGGCGCTCATCGTGTGCAACACCGTGGCTGATGCCCAGGCGACCGAGGGGGCCCTGCGCGATGCATACAAGGGCAGCCGTACTCTCGTGCGGATCCTGCACGCCCGAATGCCCGTCCATCAGCGCCACGGCGTCACCCGCCGGCTCGAACGGTGGACCGGCCCGGTGTGCCCCGCGCACCGGACAGCGGACGGCACCTGGACCGCCGCCACCGGCGAGAGGCCCGGCTGGCCCGTCGTTGTCATCACCACCCAAGTCGCCGAGCAGAGTCTCGATGTCGACTTCGACGTCGTGATCACCGACCTCGCCCCGTTCGCACTCCTGGCGCAGCGCGCCGGCCGAGGCCACCGCCACCAAGGCCGGACCCGACCTCCGTACGCCGAACACCCCACCCTGCACGTCCTCACCCCCGTCACCCGCAAAGGACAGCCGACCGTCCCCCGCCATTGGGGGCAGGTGTACGACGCGAGCCTGCTGCGCCGCACCCACGAACACCTGGCCACCCTGACCGGGCCCATCGCGATCCCCGAGGAACTCCAGCACCACGTCGATGCCGTCTACAGCGACACCTACACCGCCGCTGACGACGTACGCCGTGGGGCGGACGAGAACGCCAAGCAGGCCTTGGCCGACCTCGTCGCTCTACGCACGCACCGGACCGGGACGAACCTGCACCCCCTCACGAACTCGACGTACAGCAGCGAACTCCTCACCACTCGTCTCGGCGACCCGAGCATCCGCGTCTTGCCCGTGTGGACCGACCCGGACGGCCGGCACTGGCTCCACCCCACTCAGCGCACCGCACGCACCAGCCTCCCGCGCCGGGTGCGCCCCGGCGACCGGAGGACGATTCGACGTCTGATGCGGCGCACCATTCCCATCCGTCGGCAGTGGATCGCCACTCCCGCGGGCGACAGCCTGATCAACGACCCGGACACGACCATTCCGGTCGGCTGGGAGAAGACGCCTGCTCTCAGGGACATCGCCCTCCTCCCACAGAGCGCGGTGACCGGCGCGTACACCAACGGCACGAACGTCACCACCAGCGACGTGCTTCTGGGCCTCGTCCGTACCCGCACCCGCTGATACACCGAAGTCCCGGCGCACCCAGGGCCTCTGTGATGTCGTGATCATTCGGTGGTCTTGATCAGGTCGTCGACCTGGTGGAAGTCATACCGGCCGTTGGTAGACGTTCTGATGTCGTGAAAGTCGCCGCATTCGATGCACCTGTCGTACGGCGCGAGATTTCGGACGGTCACACGCTCCACGATGCGGGCGGCCTCGAATTTACCCTCTCGGCTACTCGGTGGCATTCCGGCTCTCCGACGGAACATGCGCTTCCCAGGGCAAAGCAACCTCAGTAGGGAGATGGGACAGGGTCAGCAAGAGGCCCTCACGGCGGTCGCGGTGAGCGTCCGCCGGCGCCGCGGCGGTCGGTCCTCCCCGGTGACCGCAGCCTGACAGCGGCGGGCGTGAGCCGCCTCGCGATCACCCGTGAACGGGTGGCACGGGGTGGCCCTGCTGCTCGTAGAGGAGGTTCGCGAGCGGGCCGCCGCCAGGCTGTACGCACGGTCCGGGCCGCAGGATTTACGATCCAGAGCGCAATCCCAGAACGCTGTGTTCCACCACACCTGCGGGAGGATCGCCCTTCCCCGAAGCCCTGGCGCTCAACTCCACGAGACCAGAGCGTAGTTCGACGGCCGGCTCACCAAGGACGATCGCGCTGACGACCAGCTCCATCATCAGGCAGTCGTACGCGTCTCCCGCACTCCGATAGCGCTCCCCGTCGGCCTCCACCACAGCGGAGGCGATCCTCCTCCCGCCACCGGCTGCGGGGGCGAAGGAGGCCTCGTAGATGCCGCGGCCGGTCCAACTCCGGTGTATGAAGAGGACATCGCCTTCGGCGAAGACGTTCCACTTCTCGTCCATGCTCTGGGATCGGTATCCGAGGCGGATCCGGTCCCAGTCCTCTTCGGCCCAGACACGATCCGGCAGCTGAGACATGGGCCGGGGCGTGCCCATCGGGTGAAGGCGCCGGAAGGACTCTCGGGTGAGCGGGGTATCGGCAGTCATGACGTGATCCTACGGAAGCGCCGCTCCAACCGGCCGCCGCTCTCCAGGGCTCCGGCCCACTGTGCGGCCCATTGCGGCGGGCCATGTGCTTGGCCGGGTCGGGGTGGCTCTGCGGGCCCTGAGAGAATTGCGGGCGAGAGTTCAGCTGGAGGGGGAGCGTGTGCAAGCGGTACAGATCGTCGGGGTGCACGGGATCGGGCAGGCCGGGTCCTCCCGGCGGCAGTTGACCGAGGACTGGGGAAAGGCGCTCCAGCGCGGCATCAAGGAGTTCACCGGCCGGCCCGGCCAGACCCCCACGCTTCACATGCCGCACTGGACACCACTGGTGATCAAGGGCACGGACCGCCTGGGACCGGAGGACGATCCGTTCGGGGAGTCCGTGCTGATGGCCGCCGAGGAAGAGGAGTTCGTCGCCGACGCCCTCCGTGACGTGGTCCGCCCCGAGGACCTGGCCTTCGCCGAGGAACAGACACTGGCCACCCTCGGCCCCCCGAAGTTGTGGTCACCGCGCATCACCCGCCTCGCCATGGCATACGACCGCCGCTTCGCCCGCGGGGGCGCGCAGCTCTTCGTCCGGTCCATGCGAGAAGTCCGCCTGTACCTGACGGAGCCGGACCTGGCGACGAAGGTCCGGGCCCTCGTCCGGGAGGACTTCACCTCCGCCACCTCGGTGGTCATCGGGCATTCCCTCGGCAGTGTCATCGCCTATGACCTTTTCCGCCACCAGGACGTGGGATCCGCACGCGGCGCCCACGGACCCGCCGTCCACACCCTCGTCACCTGCGGCTCCCCCCTGGGGATCCCCTCGGTACGCCGGCTGATGGGGATCGCGAACGGCGAGCGCCTGGGACTCCCCGACCCCATCAGGTGGATCAACGTCTACGATCCCGACGACTTCATCACCGGCGGCGCCGGCCTGGCCGCGGCAGCACGGAACCTCACCGACGTGGGGGTCAAGAACGGCATCGGGGACCCGCACAGCGCCGTGCGCTACCTCCGCACCGAACCCGTCGCCCACGCGGTGGCAGGCGGCCCGCGGTGACGCGCGTGCCGGCCCCGAAGACGTTCACCCGCCGCCTGGTCGTCATCGCGGTCACCGAGTACGACGACGACAGGCTGGTCGACCAGCAGGAATTCAGCGCGGGCATCTCGGCCCAGGTGGCCACCGTCGAAGGGTGGTGGGCCAGCCCCGTCCTCGAGGACAGCCGCCGTTTCACGGCCTCCCGTCCCAAACAGCTCCACAGACTGCGCGACCTCCGAGACTTCCTCTTCGACGAGGAACTCGCCGATGTGGACGACGATGAGGCCCTCGTCGTCTACATCACCGGTCACGGCCTGGCCCCCGACAACTCCCCCCAGCACTTCCTGCGCCTGCCGGCTTCCGACAAGAAAAGGCCGCTCAGCACCGCGTTCCCCACCGCGGACCTGATCACGACCGTGCTGGACTCCCGGGCCACACACGTGCTCGTCATCGTGGACTCCTGCTTCTCCGGCCGGCTCGAAGCCGAGATCAAGCACAAGCTGAAGGCGCTCCGCAGGGAACGCCGCGCACTCGGCTCGCTCGTCGTGCTCGCCGCCGGAGACGACGAGAGCAGGCCTCGTCTCGGTCAGTTCACCAACCTTCTGCGGGCCGCCCACGAGCACTGCGCCGACGAAGCCAACGGTTTTGCCGAACCCCACCTCAGCTGGCAGGACTGGCAGGGCATCGTCGGCAAGGTCTTCGACGGCGACACCATGGCCGACCTCCACGACATCTGGCCCACCCCCTCCGCCACGGTCCAGCAAGCACAGCAGCAGCCGAGCCCCTGCCTCCCCAACCCCGGCTACGCGGGGGTCGAACCGGTGCTCGACGCCTCCGTCAGCCAGGTCGGGTGGACCCGGACCGAACTCGACAGGTACTGGGTCTCGCGCGCCTCCGGCGAGACCGGGGCCCGCACGCCGGGCTGGTACTTCACCGGCCGGACCACCTTGGTCAAGCGCATGCTCGCGTTCCTGGGCGGCGACGAAGGCGTACTCGTCGTCACCGGCGAGGCCGGCTCCGGGAAGTCCGCCCTCCTCGCCCGCATCGTGACCCTCAGCGACGCCGGGTTCCGGGCCGACGAGACCTACGGTCCCCTCCTCGCCGCCCTCCCCGAGGAACTCGACGTACCCGAAGGCTCCGTGGACGCGGCCGTGCTCGCCCGGAACTCGGACCCGGACGAGCTCGCCCAGGCCCTGTACGAGGCACTCGGCGGCGTCTGCGGCCCGGCGCCCGCCGCCGGAACCGCCGTGGACAAGGACGCCGGGCCCCTGACCCGACTGCGCAGGCTCGTACGCGACACCGCCCGGCATCGCGGAGGTGCGCTGACCCTCGTGGTGGACGGCATCGACGAGGCCCGGAACCCGACGCGCGTCATCACCGACCTCCTGCGCCCCCTCACCGACCTGCGCATGGAGGGAGCCGAGACCGAGCAGCCCGCCGTCCGGCTGCTGCTCGGCATCCGCAGCTCCGGGGGCGACCCGTCGGCCGGCAGCACCGCCGCCGGCGCCCCCGCTCCCTCGGACCTGCTCAGCCTGCTCGTCCGGGCCACGCACTCCGGGGAGCCGATCCGCACGGACGACGCCGGTGCCACCGCCCCGGACATCGCCGCTTACGTAGGCGCTCTGCTCCAGGCCCCCTTCGAAGGCCAGGACGACTCCACGTCGGTCCCGGACCCTGCCCGCCACCACGAGCTGGCCGAGGCGATGGCCCAGGAGGTGTCCCCGTCCTTCCTGGACGCCCGTATCGCCGCCGAACGCCTGCGAGCGTTGTGCGTCCTGCCCGACCCCGAGGATCCCGAGTGGCGCCGGACCCTGCGCCAGGGGACCGAGGCCCTCCTGCGTGAGGACCTGGCCGAGGTGGCCCGTTCCGACGGCGCCCCGGCCGAACATCTGATGACCGCGCTGCGTGCTTCGGCGTTCGCTCGTGGGGCGGGGCTCCCCTGGTCCGACATCTGGCCCGCCGCGGTGGAAGCGCTGTCCCCCAGTGCGGTCCACGACCCGGACGCGGTCATCCGCCAGGTCTTGGACAGCCGCCTCAGCGGCTATCTGACCACCGCCGTCGAGGACGGCCGGACCGTGTACCGCCCGATCCACGAACGCATCGGCGAAACCCTCCGGGACTCACCCCACACCCTGCTCGGAGCACCCGAGCAGGCGGCACCGGAAGGCCTCGCCGCCGACGGAAACCCGACCGAACACGCGAGGCTGGCCTCGGCCTTCGGACTGCTGCTCCCGGCCTCACCGGATCAGGCCCCGCCCCCGTACCTACGGCGCCACCTGGTCGCGCACGCCGCTGCCGCCGGGCTGCTCGACGACCGGTACGTGCCCCGGCGGTTCCTGCCGTGGGAGACGAGCCGCACGGTCCAGGCCTCTCTCGGCCTTCCGGCCGACGCCGATGCCGAGTCCGTGTACGTGGCCTCCTGGGCCCGCCTCGAACCCTTCCTCGCCGATGCCGGTGTCGCCGCCCGGGCCGACAGCCTGCGGCTGTGCGCCCTGGCTTCGGACCTGGAACGGGACTCAGTCCCGGCCGAAGCCGGTACGCGGGAAGGCGGATACACGTCCGGCATCACCCCCCGGTGGAACCGGCTGCGGGTACCCGGCAACATCCTGGGCCGGACCCGGGCCGACCTCTCCTCGCTCGTCTCCTTCACCCTGCCCGACGGCAGTCCCCTGGTCGCGGCGGGAGACCAGGACGGTGAGGTCTCCGTATGGGACCCGCTGACCGGCGCGGAGTTCGGACAGCCCACCCGCCGCGGGCCCTACGCCCGTGCGCTGGCCGTGCTGAGCGGCCCCGGCGGACAGCCTCTGCTCGCGGTCGGCTGCGCCGGCGGCGTCTGGACCCTCGATCCACAGACGGGCGACGTCACCCACTTCCCGATATCGGAACCGGTGTATGCGCTGGCCGAGTTCACCGCGCCGGACGGGCAGGCCCGGCTGGCCGTCGGAACGACGGACGGACTGATCGTCTGCGATCCCGCCACGGGACGGGTACTGTCCCGCCTGACACTCGAAGGTCTCGGATGCGGACCGGTCAGGGCACTGGCCGTGCTTCCGCTCGGCTTGGGCACGACGATGCTCGCCGCAGGCGGTGATGACGGCACGGTCGCCGTGATGGACGCCGACTCGTTCCGTGTCGTGACCTCGGTGAAGGGCCCGGGCAAGGGTGTGGCCGCACTCGCCCTGTTCAAGACCTCCGACGGACAGCCCCGGCTCACGGTGGTCTTCAAGTCGACGCAGAACGTTCGCAGTTACGATCCTTTCACCGGGGCCGAGAACAAGGCCGCCCGCATCCCACAGCCCGCGGCGTCCATCGGGCTCTACCCCCATCCCCTGCTCGGAACACTGCTCGCACTCGGCGGGGTGCACGGCGGGCCCGTCCGTCTCCGGGACCCCGAGGACGGGGTGGAGACGTACGCAGCCACCTCCGATCACACGAAGCGCGTCAAGGGGATCGCCGTCATCGACAGGGGAGCCCGGACACCCCTCGTGGCGTCCGGGTCCGCCGACCGGACCGTGCGGATCTGGAATCCCGAGTCGCTCATGTCGAGGTGGGAGTCCCACCTCGAGGAGAGCGGTGACGGTTCGCACCTGGCGGTGGCGGCCGAAGCAGGAGACGGGGCGATGCTCCTGGGGCCGGCTCCGTCGTCCGGCCTCGAATTCCGGTCCGCGTCTACCGGAGACGTGCTGCACCGCGTGGTGTGGCCCGCCGACTGGAACGCGGGCGAGCTGACGGCGCTCGCCACACACACGTGGAGCGACGGATCCGCCTCCGTCATCGCCGGTCTGCGGGGTGGCGTCATCGGGCGCTGGGACGGACGGGACGGCTGGACCCTCCTCGCGAGAGAGGGCGGGCCGTCGACGAGGGTGCGCGCACTTGCCACGTTCTTTGCCGATGACGCGGACCGCGCCGTGCTCGTCAGTGCCACGAGCCTGAGGGTCATCAGCTACCAGTACCTCGCCACCGGCGAGCGGTACTGCGCACCCCTGAGCAGCAACGAGGCGGTCCGCTGCCTGTCCGTGCTGCCGACCGCCTCCGGTCCGCTCGTCGCATACGCCTCGGGCTTCGCCGTACGGTTCTGCCGCGTCGGGGAACCCTCGCACCGCCGCCTGCCCCCGTACATCGGCTCCACCACCTCACTCGCCGTCTGCCCGGCGGAGGACGGCAGTGCGCTCCTCGCCACCGGCGGTGCCGACGGCTCCGTCCGGCTTTGGTCCCCGGATGCTCCGAAGCAGGAGGCGTACCCCGTCCTCAAGGGCCACCGCGGGCCGGTCTCCGCGATGGCCCTCCTGCGGCCGTCGCCCGCCTCGCAGCCGCTCCTCGTCACCGCGGGCGGCCAGGACACCACCGTGCGCCTTTGGGACCCCTGGACCGGAGAGGAGCTGGCCCGCCTGGTCACGGGCACCGGGCTCACGTCCATCTGCGTCCTGCCCGCCGACGGGCCGGCAGGGAGGAAGGCCCCCATGATCGCCTTCGGCGGTCCGGCGGGAACGGCGATGGTGGCGGTACGACGCTGACCGCCCGCGGCGGCACGGCCCTCGGAGCAGGGGTCGGACGGTATTCCGTTGCCGGGCGACGGTGTCACGGTTTTGTGCCTCAATATTCTGAATGGGATCCGAGGCTCGTCGCAATCCCATGAATATCGGCCCTTACTGACAGTCCAACTCCTCTGCCATGTCGCGACCTCCAGCGCCGAGCGTTCGGTGTGGCGCCCCTGGGGGTTGGTCGGGTCCCGCACGGGGGCTGCCTCCGTGCGGGCAAGCGCGGCGTGCCTGCACGCGCCTGCCTCGCCGGGCCCGGTATTCCCACCCGCCGACGCGATCGCTGTCGCACGGGTCACCGGGCAACCGCGCTCCTGGTGGGGCCACATTGACTCCGGCGCTACTCGAGCTCTCGGGCTCTTGTCTTACAGAGAGTGACGGAGGCTGCCTTGTTGATGTCCTTGGCGGAGACGCAGTTGTGGTGTCGCGGCGAAGGGTGAGAGGCCCACTTCGGATCCCGTGCTGGTTTGGTGCTGGTTCAGGCGAGGTGGACGGCGAGAAGCCGCAGGTCGTAGCCCTGATCGGATGAGTTGTCGTACCACTCGATGGTGGTCCCGATGAGACTGGCGGCAACGATGCGCCGGATTCCGGATGGAGCCTGCGGGTCGGCTGCGGTGGAGGCCATGTGCACCACTTCCAGGGTGTCTGCGGGGACGTCGGGTGTGGCCACAACGTAGAAGTCCGCAGGTCGACGGGATATGTGGCGCGTCATCACAATCAACCCCACCCGAGTGTGCCCGGCCACCACAAGGCCGGAACCGATCCCCTGGGCCCCTCCGGAGGCGGGTGGGAAGCCCCTGTCGGAATTGCAGAGTTGCGCCGGTTTTGGGGATGCGATGCTGACTCCGTGGCACAGACATCTCGACCGCCAGACAGCCGTGGACCGTGGGTAGGGCGTCATGTGGCTCACGGTGGGCCAGGCCGCCGCGCTGAACGCGTCGCCCCGTCGCTGCCGGCCGCCCACGCCTCCACGCTGTGCCGCGAGGCGGCGGCGCGCTACCGCGCGGATCCCCGCTTTCACCGGCGCCCTGAATCTGTCCCGGCCCGTACCTCTGGAAGAACGGCATGGCTGACCGATCCTCGTTGGCTCTACAACTTCCTGGTCACCGGGCCCGATATCGCCCAGGTCGGCACGTGGCCGCCGGAGGGAGACCTGCCCACCGTGCACCACATGGTGCGGACTGCGAAGGAGGCCGAGGCGGCGGGATCCCACGGCATGCTCGTGCCCACGTCGTACGGGAACTACGTCGGCACGTGGGGTCGCCTCAGAGCATGATCCTGGCCCGGACGGAACGGATCGATGGGGCCTGTCGGCACAGCGCCCTCGGTACCCTCACCGCCTGCGAACGCGAGGTGCTCGAACTCCTCGCCCGTGGCATGGCAACGCCGAACTCGCCACCCACCTCACCCTCTCCGAAGTCACCGTCAAGACCCACGTCGTCCGCATCCTCGCCGACCTCGGCCTGCGCGAACGCGCCCAAGCCGTCGTCCTCGCCTACGAGACCGGCCTGGTCGCCCCGGCCCCGCCGTCGAGGTGCCGCACCGACGGCAGTCGCGCGGGCACAGCAACGCCACGCTCAGCCGGGCAGCGGCACGACCAGCGTCGAACGCCGCACCACCAGCTCCGGCTCGAACACGACTTGTCGGTGCCGGTGGGCCGCGCCGCCCAGGCCGGTCTCCTCGGCGAGCATCTCGGCCGCCGTCCGCCCCATCGCCTCCGCGGGCTGGCGCACCGAGGTCAGCGGCACCGCGGCCGCCGCGGCGAACTCGATGTCGTCGTAGCCGACGATCGCGAGGTCCTCGGGTACCCGCAGGCTCGCGGCGAACGCGGCCTGCAGCATCCCGAGGGCCAGCAGATCGTTCGCGCAGAACACCGCGGTCGGTCTCGGCAGCATCCCCAGCAGGCGGGCGCCGGCGTCGCGGCCCGCCGCCACGTCCAGCCCGTCCACCTCCAGGTCCAGCAGGACGGCGTCGCGGCCGGCCAGCGCCTGCAGCGCGCCGCTGCGACGGTCGGCGACCTGCTGCAGCCGGTGGCGGCCGCCCGCGAACGCGATCCGTCGGTGGCCGCTCGCCAGCAGGTGCCCGGCCGCCAGGGCGCCGCCCCCGACGTCGTCCACCGACACCGAGCAGGCCTCCAGCCCCGGGGCGAGCCGGTCCACCAGCACGAAGGGCACGCCGCCGCGACGGAGCGCCGCCGCTCCCGACCCCTCCGCGTCGGCCGGGGTCAGCAGCACCCCGCGCACCCGCTGCTCCGCGAAGAGGGCGAGGTAGTCCGCCTCGTCGGCGAGCCGCTGAGCGCTGTTGCAGACCATCACACCCAGGCCCGCCGCGCGCGCCGCCTGTTCGGCCCCGCGCGCCACGGAGACGAAGAACGGGTTGCCCAGGTCGAGGACCAGCAGACCGATGATCCGGCTGCTGCCGGAGCGCAGTTGGCGCGCTGACTCGCTGCGTACGTAGCCGAGCCGGTCGATCGCGGCCCGGACCCTGGCCCTGGTCTCCTCGCCGACCGTCTCCGGCCGGTTGATCACGTTGGAGACCGTGCCGACCGACACACCGGCCGTCCGTGCCACGTCCTTGATGCTCGCCGCGCCGCCCATGTCCCACCATTGAAAAGTTTCACCGGCTCCGACGGCCGACCCGGAGGTCAGGTTACGACATCACACCAACAGCTCCACGCCGGTGCCTTGACGCTTCCCGCGGTCCCACCTACCGTCTGGCTGAAACGATTCAGATCGTGGGAGGTGCTCCGGTGGCCGACCGATCCGCCGTGAAGGACGCCCTTCGGGCCCAGCGCATCGAGACGCCCTCGTGGGGCTACGGGAACTCGGGAACCCGCTTCAAAGTCTTCGCCCAACCCGGCGTGCCGCGCGACCCGTTCGAGAAGCTCGCCGACGCGGCCCAGGTGCACGCCGCCACCGGCGTCGCCCCGAAGGTCTCGCTGCACATTCCCTGGGACCGGGTCGAGGACTATGGCGCGCTGTCCGCCCACGCCCGCGAGCTTGGGCTGGAGATCGGCGCGATCAACGCGAACGTCTTCCAGGACGAGGACTACAAGCTCGGCTCCGTCACCCATCCGGACCCGCGGGTGCGCCGCAAGGCTCTCGACCACCTGCTGGAATGCGTCGACATCATGGACGCCACCGGCTCGCGCGACCTCAAGCTATGGTTCTCCGACGGCACCAACTACCCCGGCCAGGACGACATTTCGGCCCGCCAACGACGCCTATCCGACGCCCTGTCAGAGGTGTACGGGCGGCTCGGCGATGACCAGCGGATCCTGCTGGAGTACAAGCTGTTCGAGCCCGCGTTCTACACCACGGACGTCCCGGACTGGGGCACCGCGTACGCGCACTGCCTGCGGCTCGGGCCCAGGGCCGCGGTCGTCGTCGACACCGGCCACCACGCCCCCGGCACCAACATCGAGTTCATCGTCGCGTTCCTGCTGCGCGAGGGGAAGCTCGGCGGCTTCGACTTCAACTCCCGCTTCTACGCGGACGACGACCTGATGGTCGGCGCCGCCGATCCGTTCCAGCTGTTCCGGATCCTGCACGAGGTCGCCGGGAACGGCGGCTTCGCCCCCGAGGCCGGCGTCGCGTTCATGCTCGACCAGTGTCACAACATCGAGGCGAAGATCCCTGCGATCATCCGCTCGGTGATGAACGTCCAGGAGGCCACGGCCAAGGCCCTGTTGGTCGACCGCTCGGCCCTGACGGCCGCTCAGAACGCGGGCGATGTACTCGGTGCCAACGAGGTGCTGATGGACGCCTACGCCACCGACGTCCGTCCGCTGCTGGCCGAGGTCCGCGCCGAGGCCGGGCGAGACCCGAACCCGGTCGCGGCCTACCGGGCCGGCGGCTGGGCCGAGAAGATCGTCGCCGAGCGGGTCGGCGGCGCCCAGGCCGGATGGGGGGCTTGACCCGTCCGCCACGCGAGCCGGCCGCACCACCTCGTACCCACGGGCCGGCCCGCACCCTCCTCGCGCACCCCTACGAGAGCGCCACCGCCACCAGACAAGGAAGCTGCTCCCGCCATGGCCCAGCACCCCGTCGTCGCCGCCCTCCTCGCCCGCTCCCACCGGCTCGGATCGGATCCGCGCAACACCAACTACGCCGGCGGCAACACCTCTGCCAAGGGCGCAGCCACCGACCCCGTCACCGGGCAGCCCGTCGACCTGATGTGGGTGAAGGGCTCCGGCGGCGACCTCGGCACCCTCGCCGAGGCGGGCCTGGCCGTGCTGCGACTGGACCGCCTGCGCGCCCTCGCCAACACCTACCCGGGCGTGGAACAGGAGGACGAGATGGTCGCCGCGTTCGAGTACTGCCTGCACGGCAATGGCGGCGCGGCTCCGTCCATCGACACCGCCATGCACGGTCTGGTCGACGCCGCGCACGTCGACCACCTGCACCCCGACTCCGGCATCGCGCTCGCCACCGCCGCCGACGGCGAAAGGCTCACCGCCGCCTGCTTCGGCGACGCCGTGCCGTGGCTGCCCTGGCGCCGCCCCGGCTTCCAACTCGGCCTGGAAATCGCCGAGATCAATCGGACCCACCCGCAGGCCGTCGGCTGCGTCCTCGGCGGTCACGGCATCACCGCCTGGGGCGCCACCAGCGAGGAGTGCGAGGCCAACGCCCTGCACATCATCCGCACCGCCGAGGCCTTCCTGGACCGGCACGGCAAGGCCGAGCCGTTCGGCCCGCAGCTTGACGGCTACCAAGCCCTGCCAGAGGCCGAACGCCGCTGGCGCGCCGCCTCGCTCGCCCCCGTCATCCGCGGTCTGGCCTCCACCGACCTCCCGCAGGTCGGCCACTTCACCGACGCCGAGCCCGTGTTGGACTTTCTCGCCCGCGCCGAGCATCCCCGCCTGGCCGCCCTCGGCACCTCCTGCCCCGACCACTTCCTGCGCACCAAGGTCGCCCCGCTGGTCCTCGACCTGCCCGCCACCGCGCCCCTGGACGAGATGATCGCCCGCCTGCGGGAGCTGCACACCGACTACCGGGCCGGCTACCGGGCCTACTATGAGCGGTACGCCACCGCGGACTCGCCCCCCATGCGCGGCGCCGACCCGGCGATCGTCCTGGTCCCGGGCGTCGGCATGTTCTCCTTTGGCAGGGACAAGCAGACCGCCCGCGTGGCCGGCGAGTTCTACCTCAATGCGATCAACGTGATGCGCGGCGCGGAGGCGGTCTCCGGCTACGCCCCGATCGAGGAGTGCGAGAAGTTCGCCATCGAGTACTGGGCACTGGAAGAGGCGAAGCTGCGGCGGATGTCCGCGCCCAAACCGCTGGACACCCGCGTCGCCCTGGTCACCGGCGCCGGCTCCGGCATCGGCAAGGCCATCGCGCACCGCCTGGCCGCCGAGGGCGCCTGCGTCGTCGTCGCCGACGTCAACGCCGCCACCGCCCGGGCCGTCGCCGACGAACTCGGCGGCCCGGACCGGGCCGTGGCCGTCACCGTCGACGTCACCTCCGAGGAGCAGATCGCCGAGGCGTTCCGCACCGCGGTCCTCGCCTTCGGCGGTGTCGACCTGGTGGTCAACAACGCGGGCATCTCCATCTCCAAGCCGCTGCTGGAGACCACCGCCGATGACTGGGACCGGCAGCACGCCATCATGGCCCGCGGCTCCTTCCTCGTCTCCCGGGAGGCCGCCCGCACCATGATCCGGCAGGGCCTGGGCGGCGACCTCGTCTACATCGCCTCGAAGAACGCGGTCTTCGCCGGCCCCAACAACATCGCGTACTCCGCCACCAAGGCCGACCAGGCCCACCAAGTTCGGCTACTCGCCGCCGAGTTGGGTGAACACGGAATCCGCGTCAACGGCGTCAACCCGGACGGCGTGGTCCGCGGCTCGGGCATCTTCGCCGGCGGCTGGGGCGCCCAGCGCGCCGCCACCTACGGCATCGCGGAGGAGCAGCTCGGCGCGTTCTACGCCCAGCGCACCCTCCTCAAGCGCGAGGTGCTGCCCGAGCACGTCGCCGCCGCCGTCTTCGCCCTCACCGGCGGAGACCTCACCCACACCACCGGCCTCCACATCCCCGTCGACGCCGGCGTCGCCGCGGCCTTCCTGCGCTGAGGCGGCCGTGACGCCCCGCACCCCACACCCCCCGGCCGCCTTCGCCGCGGCGGACCTCGGCGCCACCAGCGGACGGGTGCTCGTCGGCCGGGTCGGCCGTGACCGCCTCGACCTCACCGAGACCCACCGCTTCGACAACACTCCCGTCCAACTCCCGGACGGGTTGCACTGGAACGCCCTCGGCCTGTACCAAGGCGTCCTGGACGGCTTCCGCGAGGCCGCCGCGCGCTGGGACCTCGCCTCCGTCGGCATCGACAGCTGGGCCGTCGACTACGGGCTCCTCGACGCCGACGGCGCGCTCCTAGGCAATCCGTTCCACTACCGCGACCCACGCGGCGCCGCCGCCGTCCAGGCCGTCTGGTGCCGCCTCCCGGCCCGTGAGCTGTACCGGATCACCGGCCTTCAGCACCTGCCGTTCAACACGATCTTCCAGCTCGCCGCCGAGAAGCACCTCGACCGCGCCCGCACCCTGCTCCTGCTGCCCGACCTGATCACCCACTGGCTCACCGGCACCGTCGGCGCAGAGGTCACCAATGCCTCCACCACGGGCCTGTACGACGCCCGCACCGGCTCCTGGTCCGCCCCGGTCCTCGCCGCGCTCAACCTGGACCCGGCCCTCCTGCCCGCACTGCGCCGCCCCGGCGACCACGCCGGCACCGTCCTTTCGCACGTCGCCGCCGCCACCGGCCTGCGCCCCGACACGCCCGTAGTCGCGGTTGCCTCCCACGACACCGCCTCCGCGGTCGCGGCCGTCCCCGCCGGCACCGAGGACTTCGCCTACATCTCCTGCGGCACCTGGTCGCTCGCCGGCCTCGAACTCGACGCGCCCGTCCTCACCAACGCCTCGCACGCCGCCAACTTCACCAACGAACTCGGTATCGACGGCACCGTCCGCTACCTGCGCAACGTCATGGGCCTCTGGCTACTCAGCGAGAGCCAGCGCACCTGGCGCGCCCGTGGCGAGGCGCACCACCTGCCCGAGCTGCTCGAACGCGCCGCCGCCGCCCGCCCGTTCGCGGCGCTCGTCGACCCCGGCGCCCCCGAGTTCCTAGCCCCCGGCGACCTGCCGGCCCGCCTCGCCGAGCATTGCGCCCGCACCGGCCAGCACCTGCCCGAGGACCAGGGCGCCGTCGTCCGCTGCATCCTGGAGAGCCTGGCCTTGGCGCACCGTCACACCCTGTTTCAGGCCGTTCATTTGACCGGCCGCGCGATCCGCGCCGTGCATCTCGTCGGCGGCGGCAGCCGCAACGCCCTGCTGTGCCGGCTCACCGCCGACGCCACCGGCCTGCCCGTCATCGCCGGCCCCGCCGAGGCCACCGCCATCGGCAACATCCTCGTCCAGGCCCGCACCCACGGCCTGGTCGAGGACCGCGGCGCCATGCGTCGCCTGGTCGCCCGCACCCAGCGCCTGCGGCGCTACGAGCCCGCCGGAGACATCGGCGCGTGGGACGTCGCCGCCGCCCGTGTGGGGCTCGCCTGACCTGAGCCGCACGGCATGGACGTGGTGTCACCTCCCGTCGTGCTGACTGTGACGGTCAGTCAAATGTTGCTCAAGTTCGCATGGTTGTGGATCGTAATTCTGGAAATACTCCATTTACCGAAGGGCGACGTGCTGGCCGTCAGGTGGCCGGGTGCGCATATTCCCGATGCGATCGCGCGACCAGCGGCTGCCCTTCGTGTCATCCCGACCTCGCTGTCATTGCTGTGAGCTGCCCGCATGCCGTCACCAGGACTCCGAACGGCGAGGCCCCGCGTCGACCGAATGTCGCGCCGCAAAACAATTGCGGGCGACCCGAACAGGTTTAGAAGGAAGGCCTGTTCGGCTCTCGAAGCCATTTCTCAGAGTTCGGAGGGTTTCCATGCGCACGCGTCGCCGCAGATCCCTGCGTCTCCTGGTGTGCCTGGCACTGTCACTGTCCGCAGTGCCGCTGGCCGTCCTCGCCGCGCCTCAGGCCGGCGCTGCCGACGGGCCGACCGTGTGGATCCTGGACGCCACCGACCGGCCCTTCACCTCGACCACCCCGCCGGGCTGGGCACCGACCGGGATCGAGCTGTACGCGGCCCGCAACGCCTACGAGGGGGCGCAGATCCTGGTGCGGTCCGGTTCAGCGCAGACCGAGGTGTCCGTCACCTCCGGGGCGCTGACCGGCCCCGGCGGCGCGTTCATTCCCGCTGCGAACATCACCACGCGCTACGAGTACAACCACCCGAGCATCCAGAAGGTCGGCAACGTCCAGAACCCGCCCGACGGTGGGATCGCCTACTACGACGCGCTGATGAACAACAGTCCGCAGTCGGTGGCGGCGAACACCACGTACGCCGCCTACTACCAGGTCTACGTGCCGGCCGGTCAGGCGCCGGGTGTCTACATCGGCAGCGCCAGGGTGAACAGCAGCCTGGGCGCCGTCACGGTGCCGGTGTCGGTTACCGTGTACAGCGCCACGATCCCGCCGACCTCGCAGTCCACGTTCAAGATGAACAACTGGTTCTCCTCGGCGGGCTGGGACTACGCGGGCACTGAGGCGTCGATCCCGAACGAGTACGGCGTGCAGATGTACGACGCCAACTGGTGGACCGTCGAGGCCAACATCGCCGCGAACATGGCGCGGCACCGGAACAACGTGATCTACGCCGACGCGGTGGCCCTGCTGATCCCGGACACCACCGTCGACGCCGCAGGCCACTTCACCTTCGGCTGGTCCACCTTCGACCGGTTCGTCAACCTCTTCGTCAGCGCCGGGGCCATGCAGTACCTCTACACCCCGACCCTGCTGGAGCCGCCCGCCTCCGGTCCGTACCTCGAGACCCTGGTGCCGGCCAACGGCGTCAGCGGCGCGGTCAAGCACGCGCTCTGCCGGCCCGACTCCGCTCCGGCCAATGGCTGCCCGGACACCAACATCTGGTTGAACCAGTTCTTCCCGGCGCTGAAGGCGCACCTGGATGCCAAGGGCTGGACGAACAACTTCTACATGAGCGCCCTGGACGAGCCCACCACCACGCAACAGGCCACGGCTGCCAACTGGCTCTACACCCTCTACGAGCAGTACTTCCCGAACCCGCGTACCAACGAGGCGCAGCTGACCACCTTCACCGGGGACGCGGCTCATCTGTCGACGCAGACCCCGCTCTCGTCGAACTACGACGCGAACGTCGCGCTCTATCAGAGCTACCGGATCAGCGGGAAGGACCTGTGGCTGTACAGCTGCATCCTCCCGCAGGGCTCGTACATGAACCGCTTCACCAGCAACTACCTCAGCGGGACCAGGCTCCTCCCCTGGCTGACCTGGAAGATCGGCGGCGACGGCTACCTGCACTGGGGCTGGAACTACTGGCACGACGGCTTCAGCGAGCCGTACCCGGCCGCCGACACCTTCAACACCCCGCAGACCGGCGACCACTGGCTGGTCTATCCGAACAAGGCCGCCTACGGCATCTACGACAGCCTCCGCAGCGAAGCTCAGACCGCGGGCCTGCAGGACTTCGAACTGCTGCAGCAGCTGGCCGCGGTCAAGCCGCAGGCGGCGCGCACCCTGGCCGAGACGGTGATCACCAACCCGACGGCGTACGACACCTCCGGGTGGAACGTCGAGGGCCGGCACAAGCAGCTCCTCGACGAACTGGCCGCGGCGTCCGGTGACCTGGCGCTGCCGTTCACGGACGACTTCAGCGGCGGCGACCACTTCTGGACCCACACCCGGGGAACGTGGTCGACCAGCGGCGCCCAGTACACGCAGTCCGACGCGTCGGCGAACTGGGGGGACGTCTCCTACCTGCGCGGCCGGGGCTACACCGACGTCTCGGTCGGCGTGGACCTGCAGATCACCGGAGTGAGCTCGTTCGGTGGAAGCACCAACTGGGCCGGTCTGATGGTGCGTTCGGCCAACGGCACGGACCTGGACTCCGGCTACCTGATCGCCCAGCGGGACAACGGCCAGGTGTTCGTCTACCGCAGCGGCACAAGTATCGGCTCGGCGTCCGTGCCCGGCTACGTGTCGGGGCAGCGCACCCGCCTGCGCCTAGTGGCGCGCGGGAACGCACTGACGGTGTACTCCGGGACCGGGCAGGCGCCGGTGCTGACCGTCACCGACGCGGCGTTCACCGCAGGCGATGTGGGTCTGGTCACCGGCGGCGCCAGCGCGAACTTCTGGAACGCCCGGATCATGCCGACCTCTCTCGCCCCGGCCGAGAGTGCCGCCGCCACCGCCTCCAGCTCGTACGAGGCCGACGGCTGGGGTATCCGCTCGGCGGTCGACGGGCAGCGGCCGTCGGCGCCGAACGCTGCGGGGTGGAGCAGTTCCGGCAGTATCGCCACCAACCACACCGAGTGGGTGCGGCTGGACCTGGGCTCGACCCGGCCGGTGAGCCGGGTGGACCTCTACCCGCGCAGCGACGGGGCCAACGCCGGTCAGGGCTTCCCGGTCGACTTCACCATCCAGACCTCCACCGACGGCACGAACTGGACCACGGTCAGCACCCGGACCGGGTACGCGAGGCCCGGCGCCACGGCACAGACCTTCCCGTTCGCGACGGTCAACGCGCGCTACGTGAAGGTGACGGGGACCAACCTGAGCACAGATCAGTTCGGTAATTTCCGCATGCAGTTCGCGGAGATCGAGGCTGTCGGCGGAGATCTGGCAGCGGGCGGCACGGCGACCACCTCCAGCTCGGTCGAGTATGCCAACGAGGGCTGGCTGACCGCCAACCTCACCAACGGGATCCATCACACCGACCTGTGGAACTCCTCGGGCTGGAGCAGCGCCGGGGCCGGCTCCCCGAACACCACGCAGTGGGCGAGGGTGGACCTCGGCGGCCCGTCACGGATCAGCCAGGTCACGTTGTACCCCCGCGACGACATCCCGAACACCGGGCGCGGCTTCCCGTCGGCCTTCACCGTCCAGCTCTCGACCGACGGCACGAACTGGACCACCGTGGTGTCGAGGAGCTCGTACCCGCGCCCCGGAGCCGGTGGCCTTTCCTTCGCCTTCGCCGCCACCACCGCCCGGTACGTGAAGGTCACCGGCACCACGCTCACCGCCGACCAGTTCGGCGTGTACTACATGCAGCTGGCGGGGATCGGTGTCTCATGACGAAGCACCGGATCTGCTTCCTGCTCCATGTGAAGGCCGAACTCGGCGACGAGTACCGCGAGCGCCACGCCCAGGTGTGGCCGGAGATGCTCGATGCCCTCCGGGCCACCGGCTGGACCAACTACTCCCTGTTCCTGCGCCCGGACGGCCTGCTCGTCGGCTACCTGGAGACCGAGGACTTCGATCGCGCCCGCGAGGCGATGTCCGCCACCGAGGTCAATGCCCGCTGGCAGGCCGAGATGTCCCGCTACTTCCAGTACCTGGACGGCACGTCGGCTGACCAGGCGATGGCACCGCTGACGGAGGTGTTCCACCTGGACTGACAGTCCTGAGAGGAGGTATGTAACTCTTTGTCCGGCCCGCCGTTGTGCGGATGAGGCACAGTGAGCAGTTGGTGGGGCTAGCAGTCCAGCCGAACTTTGACGTTTTGCCTGGTCAACGGCTTGTGCGTGGGCAGTGTAGCGGGGTGGTGCCGGGTGGGGGACTGGTTCTCCCGGCTCGTCCCGCAAACGAGCGCCCGCGCCGTGTGTAGTGACATCGGGCTGGACAGCCAATCGGTGTGATTGACGACGTACCCGCCAACGAGTGGGAACAGGAACTGGAAGAGCTCTTCCTGCAGGTCGGGCATCGCTTCTCTCGTGTCGAGCCGAGGCGCCGGATGCGGGACTACGTCCGTGGTCTGCTCGGACCGGTGAACCGCAAGGTACTCCGGCACCGCCGGCCGCACCGAGAACTGCCAGATCGGCGTCTTCGCCGCCTACGCCACCACCCTGGGCCACGCCCTGGTCGACCGCGAGCTCTACCTGCCCAAGTCCTGGACCGACGACGCCGAACGCTGCCGCGCCGCCAAGATCCCCGGCGAGCGTGGCTTCGCGACGAAGAACGACCTGGCCCGCACCATGGTCCTGCGGGCACTCGCCTCTCCGCTGCCCGTCGCCTGGGTCACCGCGGATGCCGCCTACGGGCAGGACTCCCGCTTCCGCCGGTTCCTGGAAGACGCCGGCCTGTCCTCCGTCATGGCCGTGCCCAAGTCCCAGCAGGTCCACGGCCCCCGCATCGACCACCTCTCGCGAAGAACGAGTGCGGCCTGGACCAATACGAAGTCCGCCGCTACACCGGCTGGCACCGGCGCGTCACTCTCTCGATGCTCGCCCACGCCTTCCTTGCAGTCACCGCCGCCCACGCAAAGGAAAGGGGGAACCGAACGGGACACGCCCGACCTCGTGGACCTCAAGCCAGCCGAGATTCGCCGTCTGCTGGCAACTGCCCACCACCATCCTGCTGCACGGGGCGACCACGCAGTGAAGTGGTCGCGATGGCGCCGCCTGCACCAGGCACGTGCACGCCGATGTCACTACACACGGCGCGGGCGCTCGTTTGCGGGACGAGCCGGGAGAACCATTCCCTCACCCGGCACCACCCCGCTACACTGCCCACGCTCAAGCCGTTGACCAGGCAAAACGTCAAAGTCCGGCTGGAGTACTAGGCCGCTTCTTCTGGATCACCACGTTCAGCCCATGCGCCATGCCGTCTGGGCGTGATCGTGTTCCCGGCCTTGGGCTGGAGGTCATCGGTGAAGCCGTCGTTGGCAATGGACTGGTCCGCTCTCAAGCTTCTGGCTACAGAGCGTGACGGGATAGTGTCGTCCATGGCATGCCGAAGGGCGACGGCGTTCTGTCGGGGTGGCGATGGATGGGGCAACTCCGCTTACCGTGCTGGTTCGGTGCTGACTCAGATGTCCTGCGCAAGGGAAACCTGCAGGTGGTAGCTCTGGTCGGATGAGTTTTCGTACCACTCGATGGTGGTCCCGGTGAGACTGGCGGCGACGATTCTCTTGATGGATCCGGCGGTCGGGGGAGTGGTCTCGGGGGAGGCCATGAACACCACTTCCAGGGGGTCTGCGGGGACGATCGGTGTCGCCACAACGTAGAAGTCCCCAGGTCACCGGCATATGTGGCCGGTCATCATATTCAGCCCCCGCCGAGTGTGCCCGCACACCACATCACCCGAACCGCCCCTCTCCGAGCTCGCCAGGAGGGGGCCGGCAAGCCCTGCCGGAGTTGCGGCTTCTCCTGCCGCGGGGGTTCCGCGGCAGGAGAAGCCGAAGGGCACCCGTCAGGTGCGGTACGCGTAGTAGATCGCGTCCGGGTAGGACGCGATGATGCTCGCGAGCGACTTACGGTAGGTGTTGGTGGAGTGGTACGTGAGGTACGGCATTCCGGCGTTGCTGCGGTACGTCACCATCATGGAATGGTCCTTGGACCCGTCCCTGTTGAAGTCCACCTGCACGATGTCACCGACGTCCGTCTGGTAGACGTTGGCCAGGTTGGCGGCCCGCTTGTTGGACAGCGTGAACCATGCCCACTCGTTCGCGCCGACCCAGGAGTCCGTCTGGCGGGCGCCGTCGTACGACCAGTTGCGGTAGTCCGTCGTGGAGCCCGGAACGGTCTTCCAGCCACCCGCCTTGAGCGCCTGGCTGATGAAGTTGGTGCAGTCACCTCCCGCGCCGCTGAACTTGCGGTACGCCGGGTTGTAGCTGCTCCAGTACTTCTCCGCGTACTTCGCCATGGCCGCGTAGTCGTACGCACCGCCGGTCTTCGCCTTGGGCTTCGCCGGGGCGGGGTACTTGGTGGACGCGGGCGTGCCGTCCGGATACTGCTGGCCATCGTCCTTGGCGACGTTCGTCTTGGCCGCCACGGGCTCGTTGATCGCGACGGGGCCGTTGTCCTGGGACTTGATCGAGGTCAGCTCCCAGGCACCGCCCCGCTTGCTGGTGAGGGTCAGTTCGTAGCGCGTCCGGAAGTCGGTCGTGGCCGGCTCGTCCCCGCGCAGTTTCTTGTAGGTGAGCGTGGTGTCCTCGGAGACCTCGACGGTCGCCTTCCCGCCGGTGACCGTGGCCCGGTCCACGGAGACGTGGGTGGTGGCACCCGTGTAGGCCTCGCCGAGCGCCGCCAGGCGCGTCCTACGGGACTGCAGCGACGAGATCGCGGCGTCCTCGTCCTTCTTCAGCTGGGCCGACATGCGCGTCTTCGCGGAGGACGGGCCGGAGTTGCGGTGTCCCGGCTGCTCCTCGACCAGAGCCTGGGTGCGCTGGGAGAGCACGTCGTCGGCCATGCGGGCGAAGGCGTCGACGGTCGCGCGGTCGGCTGCCTCGGGCCCGGAACCCGCACTCGCGGAGTAGGCGAACAGCGTCGCGGACGACAGGGCCACGGTCAAGGCTGCGCCGACGGCAAGCCTGAACCTCTTTGGTATCACTGCTTTTCCCCTTGTCACCCGGTCCACACGAACCGGGGGACGGAATCTTCGCACAACCAGGAGGCTCCTCCGTCTCCTTCGGCGCATTCCGCTTCCTCGACGGTCACCCGACAGGAGTCACTTTGAGCGCAGGGCGATCTGCCTCCGGTTGTCACCTTCCGCCACTGGCGCCGTAACGCGCGGCCGGAAGCCGATGCCACCACGCCGACCTCACAGCAAATGCCTCTAGGGTATGCAGGAAAGCACAGCAAGGGGGCATTCCTAGTGGGCAGGCAGGATACGTCCGCAAGAGGGCGATCGTGGGGCAGGCGGGCGGCTCCGGAGGGCAGCGGCGGAGCCCCGTCGGGCCGCCGGAGGAAGACCGGGACACGCCGTCGGCCCCAGGCGGCGGCCGGCCTGCCAGGCGCCCTCGCGGCGGCTGCCGCTGCGGCGCGCACACAACTGCGGCGCCTGCGACCTGCCTTCCCGAGGCCGGGCCGCAGCGGCTGGCGCCGGTGGATACCCTCCTGGCGTCAGTGGCTGGGTGCCTGCCTGTATGCGTTCATAGCCCTGACGGGCTTCATCACGTACGCCTACGCGACCACGGACATACCCGAAGACCTCAACTCGTTCGCCACACAGCAGGACAACGTCTACTACTGGGCCGACGGCTCCACGATGGCCCGGACGGGCTGGGTCAGCCGGCAGGAGATGCCGCTGGACAAGGTGCCTCCCAAGGTCCAGGGAGCCGTTCTCTCCGCCGAGAACGCGAGCTTCTACTCGGATCCCGGCGTGTCACCGTCCGGCGTCCTGCGCGCCCTGGGTGCCGCGGCGACGGGGGGCGAGACCCAGGGCGGGTCCACCATCACGCAGCAGTACGTGAAGAACGCCTACCTGAACCAGGACCGCACACTCTCCCGGAAGTTCACCGAGCTCTTGCTCGCCGTGAAACTGGACAACCAGAGGGACAAGAAGCAGATCCTCCAGGACTACCTGAACACCAGCTGGTTCGGGCGCGGGACATACGGGATCCAGCGCGCGTCCCAGGCGTACTTCGGCAAGGACGTCTCGCAGCTCAATGCCAGCGAGGGCGCCTTCCTGGCCTCCCTCCTCAAGGGCGCCGGGATGTACGACCCGGCCGCCGGCAAGGAGAACCACGAGCGGGCCGTCGAACGCTGGGCCTGGATCCTGGACCGCATGGTCGAGACCGGCCGGCTCTCGCGCGCCGAGCGCGCCACCTACACCACATTCCCCGAGCCCCTGGGGGCTGCCCTCCCCGGCACTCCTGGCGCGCAGACCGGGTATCTGGTCGATCTGGCCAAGGCCTACGCGATCAAGGCGGGCCACATCACGGACTCCGACTTCGACCTCGGCGGCTACCAGATCTACACGACCTTCGACCGGACCCGCATGACGGCCCTGACCTCTGCCGTCCAAAAGGCGCAGAAGGACTTCGACGCCGAGCGGCGTCCCGACACGGACAAACACGCGAAGATCGGCGCGGCGAGCGTCTCCCCCGACGGGCGGCTGCTCGCCGTGTACGGCGGCCCCGACTATCTGAAGCAGGGCTTCAACGAGTCGAACGCGACGACGATCCCGGTCGGCACGGCGTTCACACCGATCGTCTACGCCGCTGCGCTCGACGAAGGGGTGCTGCGCTCACGCGGCAAGACCCGTACGCCCGTCTCCCCCTCCACCCCGTACAACGGCGACGACCAGGTCACCGTGCAGACGCCCGAGGGACCGTACTGGGACCGCAGCGGCAAGGTGGTGAAGGGCCGCAACGACGACGGTCGCAACTGGGGCCAGGTGACGTTGCGCCAGGCCGTCGCCAACTCCGTCAACACTCCCATGCTGCAACTCGGCCTCGATGTGGGCCTCGACGGGGTGCAGTCGTTCGCCCAGCGCGCGGGCCTGCTCGGATCGAGCCTCGGGCCACGGATTCCCACGTTCGCGCTCGGGGAGAACTCGATGCCCAGTGCGATCCGCATGGCCGGCGCCTACGAGACCTTCGCCGCCGACGGCATGCACACCGACCCCTACTCGGTGCGCTCGGCCAGCCGCAACGGCGCTGCGGTCCCGCTCGACATGCCGCAGCCGACCCGGGCCGTGACGGCCAAGACCGCCCAGGCGGTGACGGACGCCTTGCGGGACGCGGTCACCGAGGGTTCGGCGAAGACGGCGGGCAAGGCGCACGCCGGGGCGGCGGGCAAGACCGGAACGACGGCCGCGAATACGGCGGGCTGGTTCGTTGCGAGCACCGAGCAGGAGTCCACGGCCGTGGTGGTCTACCGGATGTCGCTGACCGACCTGGTTCCGCTGCCGCTGACGGGACTGGGCGGCGACGCCCCGGGCACGCCCGGCAGCGAGCGGGCGGTGCGTCTGTGGACCGACTACATCAAGGCGGTGAAGTAGGCCGGGCAGCGCACGCTGCCCGGCCCCGGGCCCCGTCTACTTGATGAGCGAAGCCCAGTCCGGTGCCTGCGCGGGGTCGAGCGTGCGCAGTTGGGCCAGGACCTTCGGATCCTGCGCGTCGAGCCAGTCCGCCAGCTCCCGGAAGGACACGCAGCGGACGTCCTGGCGCGGGCAGACGTCCTTCATCACGTCCTCGACAGCCTTCATGTAGATGCCGCCGTTCCAGTCCTCGAAGTGGTTGCCGACGAACATGGGCGCCCGGCTGCCGTTGTAGACACGGTTGAAGCCGTTCAGATACGAGGCCCGGGTCTGGGCCTGCCACGCTGCGAACTTCGCCGGGTCGCCCTGTGTGCTGTCGCCCGACTGGTTGAAGAGGAAGTTGAAGTCCATGGAGAGGACCTGCACCTCCTTGCCCTGCAGCGGTACGAGCTGCAGGGGAAAGTTCCAGATGCCGTCCTGCTTGGACGGCCACATCTGGAAGTCTCCCGCGGAGCTCGCGTCGTAGCGCCAGCCGTACGGCTTGATCGCGGTCAGGAGGTTCTTCTGGCCCTCCAGACAGGGCGCCCGGCCTCCGACCACTTCCCGGTCCGGGTCGAAGGGCAGCGGCGCCTCCTTGGTGAAACCGGTGTTGGTCTTCCAGTTCTTGACGAACGAATACGTCTGGTCGATCTCGCTCTTCCATTCGGCGGGGCTCCAGTCCCCGCCGCCCTTGGGCCCGCAGAAGTGCCCGTTGAAGTGCGAACCGATCTCGTCGCCATCGCCCCAGGCGCCGCGCAACTGCTCCAGCGTGCCCTTCACGTGCGGGACGGTCGGGTAAGAGATGGCGGCCGAACCCTGGTTGTGCTGCGGCGGCCGGTAGAGCGTCTTCTTGCTTTCCGGCAGCAGGTAGATGCCCGTGAGGAAGAAGGTCATGTGAGCCTTGTTCTCGCGGGCGACCTGGCGGAAGTGGGAGAAGAGGTGGTCGTCGCCCTCCAGCGCGCCGTCCCAGGAGAACACCACGAACTGCGGCGGCTTCTCCCCGGGCTTCAGCCGCTCGGGCTTGAGCTGTCCCGGCTGCGGCCCGGTGTAGGAGGTGGAGCCGTCTCCCAACACCTTGACCTTGCCGTCCCAGGCCTCCTCGGCCTTCTTCGCAGCGGCGGCCCCGTCGGCCGCACCGCCCGGAGCCCCGAGCTTCGCATCGCGTTGGTCGGCCCCCTCGGGACCGCTCCTCGTGAAGGCGAACGCGGCGGCGGTGGCCCCGGCTATGGCGATCACGGCGACGCCCAGGCCCAGGCGTCTGCGGTTCTGCGCCTTCCTCCGTACTTTGCGGGTACTCCGAGACTCCGTCCGGGCAGCCGGAGCGGTGTCGGTATCGGCCATCGCAGTCGTCCCCCTGAGATCCCCGCAGCCGGGCCGCGTATGGATGGTTCATACGAATATAGAACTTGTCGGCACTCATCCCACACTCCAGACCCCTCAACCCGTCGCTTCACAGCCAACTCACAGCCCCACACCGGGTACCCGCCTCGGGGCCGGGGCCCCGGTCTCAGGGGCTGTGGCCGTGTTCGGGCGAATGCCGACCCGATGTCGACTTCACCGACGAGTGGCCGGGTGAGTGTTGGCCGGGGGCGTCGACCTGGCCGGCGAAGGGCGGCGCTGCCGGCGCGCTCGCCGACTGGAGCGGGCCGAGGCTGACCGGTTCGTCCGGCTGGTCGCCGGCGTCCATCAGTCACACCCGACCACGAGTGCGCCCGCCCGGCTCCCGGTCAGGTTCCGAGGCGGGGCGGGCCCCCGCGAAGGGGGCGACGACCCGGTGCCGTCACGGTTGCGGCGTGCTTGTCGTGCCCGGTGTCGGAGCGGGCGCGGGCGGGCTCGAATGCGGCGGCCAGGAGTAGTCGAACGGTGGTGGGCTCCATGGCGCGGGATCAGGCGGCGGCTTGAAGGGGCCGGCGCGGTTGGCCATCAGGATCAACGCCGTCCCGGCGAAGAGCAGGCTGATGACGATCAGCGTGAGCCCGAGGGGATTGCGAGGGTTGTAGTAGTAGCGGTTCGTGCCCCACTTGCTTCGTTTGAAGACCGGCTCGTCGTCATCGTTCACAGACCGGATCCTATGGAGAACGCTCGAGTGTTCCCAGGTGACAAGGTCTTGTCCCGTCAACCCATACGTCTCCTTGATGCAACACCCCTTGGTCCGTGCGTAGTTGCCATGTTTGGATCAAGAGAGGTCGAGGGAGGCGATATGTCGGGGGACTTCGAACGGGAGTGGCGCGGACGGTCCATGGCCTTGGCGGAGCGGTCTGCGGACATGAGGTTGAACGGGGCACCGGCTGGGCCTTTGGCGAACACCGCAGTGAAGGGCTTCGAGGGCTGGGACACCGCCCCGGGCCTGAAGAAGGTCGCCGACACGTGGGACAGGCAGGTCACGGTTCTGATGGGGAGGCTGGGGTCCGAGAAGAGCGCCGTGCGCGGCGCCTCCGGACGCTTCATCGGCAACGACATCGGCCTGGGTGACCAGTTCCGGCCGATCGGTCAGTCGAAACTCAACGGGCTGTGGGGGGTAGCAGGTGCTGACGTACTACGAAGTGATGACCACGGACCTGAGCCTGCTGACGACGGCGGCGGGCAAGTGGGATTCCATGGCGGCTGAGCTGAAGAAGGTCGAGAGCCGTTACGGGGAAAGCGTCCAGAAGATCACCATGTGTGAGAGCTGGAGCGGTATCAGCGTCGGGGTGGCCCATACGAGCTTCGCGGCCACGCGCTACGAGTACTCCGCCGCAGATCCAGGCCAAGGCCGTCGCAAGCCTCCTGCGCGATGCGCACAGCCAGTTCACCGAACTCAAGAAGAGGGTCGAGAGCGCGCGGGACGATGCGATCAAGGCCTGGCATAGGCGCCACGAACTCCCTGATCGACTCCTTCGCGACCCAGCAGCACGCCGACAGGACGGTGGCGCACAATCACGCGAAGGGCGAGGCTCAGCAGAGCTATATCACTGGTCGCGAGGACGCGTACTCCGCGCTCCGGACAAGGAAGTAGAGCGCCATGCCCACCACACCCGCGCAGCGGTCGCCCCGCCGCCCCCGCCGCAGGATGCGCGCCGCCATCATTGCCCTGACAGCCGTGGCGGGCACACTGGCCGGGCTGCACCTCTGGCTGAACACGAACGCGTTCGGCAGCTCCACGCTCTGCGGAGGCGCGGTGGCCACCGAGGAGGCCGAGGCCGTGCTCACCGGGCCGGGCAGGATCTCCGACCGCCCCGGACCGCGCAGGACAACGGCCGACGGTGAAACCGGGTTCGACTGCGTCATCGAACGCAGCGCGGCGGGGCTCCCCGGTTCGAAGACCGGGCGCCTGCATGTTCAGGGCACCCGCGAGCGCGGCGACTTCGCCTTCACCGGCGGCCGCTGGCCCGATCCCTCAACGGTGTCGTTCTTCCCGGGCGGGGGCGTGGCCCCGGGCCGCGGCTGGGTACAGCTCCCTGCGGCCTGCACCGACCGTCAGGCGGGCGTGGCCGAGGCGTACGCGGAGGTGGGCGCGGACCCGGCCAAGCTGGTTCGGCTCCTCACCGACACCGCGAACCGGATCAGTGGCAGGTCCGGCTGTGCGCAGAGTGAGCCGCTGAGCGCGCCCGACCGGATCGCGCCCGCCGCGCCGCAACGCCTGGCCACGGCAGGCAGCGTGTGCGGCTTGTCCGGCTTCACGCTCCCGGCCGTCCTGCGGGAGACCGTCCAGGACTCCGGCTCCACCTGGAGCTGTGGAACTGCCGCGGGGGAGGGTGCGGAGCAGGCCTACGCGACCTTCTCGGCGACCCAGGACCCCGCTGTCATCGCGGGGATCCGAAAGTCCGAGGGGTTCACGGGACAGGGATTCGACGCCACCCACACCGTCACCGAATGCTCCGGCAAGCCCACCTACTTCGCCATGGAGACGGGCTTCCGCTACACCGAATCCCTGGGCACCGGCGCGCCCGCTCCGCGGGACCTGTTCATCGCCTTCACCAAAGCGGCCGGGGCGAGATTCGGCTGCGCCAAGCCCGTAGAGGCCCATTGAGATGTCGGCAAGGCCCCGTCGTGGCCGCCGGGGCCGTATCGGCCAGGTGCCGAGAGAACGGAAGGTGCGCCGACCCCTGGACGGCCGCGCTGTGCGTCCTGCGCATGACCTCATCACCATATGACGCCGACCGGACCGACCAGATGGAGACCGTCCACCCATGTTCACGAAGATTGGCCTCGCCCGG
This sequence comes from Streptomyces sp. NPDC090741, assembly GCF_044769045.1. Classification (NCBI taxonomy): domain Bacteria; kingdom Bacillati; phylum Actinomycetota; class Actinomycetes; order Kitasatosporales; family Streptomycetaceae; genus Streptomyces; species Streptomyces sp. NPDC090741. The sequence goes on from NZ_JBIVXF010000002.1 coordinate 513,644, forward strand.
GCCATTGCTCTCTCAGCCGTACTCAGCGCCACTGTGGCTGGATGCGGCGACGGCGCCGGGAAGGTGCCGGACGCAGACGCGGTGTCGCTCATCAAGGCTGCGAACACCCGGATGCTGAACGAGTCGTTCCATTCGTCGGGGAATACCACGGCCTTCGCCGGTGCGAAGCAGGAGATGTGGTCGGATCCTGCTCAAGGCCTCCATGTGGAGGTCACGGGGGGTATATCGGGCGACATCTACTGCAAGGACGGAACCTCGTACACCAGCGCCGATCTGTTCGCCGGTGCCCTGCGGCAGCGCGGCCAGCAGGTCACCGTCCCGGCAGAACTCAGGTCCTCTTACGTGGCCACGAAGGCGGAACAGGGCTGCGACATGTACTACAAGATCGCGGAGACGGGGCGCCGAACCGAGGGCAAGGACCGGGCCGTCGACGGCAGGCAGGCGCAAGCGGTAGAGGTAGCCGCAGGAAAGTCCGAAGACGTCTACTTCATCGACAAGGACCAGCAGCGGCTGCTCCTGCTGCAATCGCAGCGCGACGGCCGCACCAGCAGCACCACGTACGACGGCTTCGGGGAGAAGTTCACCATCACTCTTCCTGTCGCCGAGAAGATCCTGACCATGGACGCTTTCCGCTCCCGGGTCACGAAGTACTGACCACGCCCCTCGGACCGGGTCCCCGCATCGACCTCCGCCGCCCGTGCCATCCCCCGGTGCGCTGACACCTGGTAGCTCCGGCTCGCTGAGCGTCGCGGCGATCTGGAAGTCCTGCTTCGTCTCGTCCGAAGTGAGGACGTTCACGGGTAGCGGTTTCGCCACCTCGCCGTCACAGGCGGGCGACGGCGCGGCCTGGATGGCTTACGCGACCGCCCAGCTGGACCGCGGGGGAAGGCTTCAGATGATGAAGGTGGGCTGTTCGGCAATGCCCAGCAGGCTGCGGCCGTAGATCTCCCGGCCGAGGTCGGGGTTGACGACGCCGTGGCGGGAGGCGGTGTTCAGGTCGCGCCAGATCCGCTGGAGGGCATTGGTCCGGGCGAAGGCGCCGGCACCGGATACGGAGACGAGGCGGTCCACTGCCTCACGGCTGCGGGTTGCGGCGACTGCGGTGTCCATGCGGACCCGGGCCCGCTGCGCGATCGTGAGCTGCCGTTGCTCGGCGGCGGCGCGGTCGAGGTCGTCCGCGGCCCGGTAGGCGTGCAGGTGGGCGGTGTCGATCAGGGAGGCGGCGTCGGCGACGGCGAGTTGGACGCTCGGCGAGTCGGCCAGACGCGCGTAGGTGGTCAGGGACATGGGCTTGCGGGCAGCGGTGTCGAGGGTCAGGTCCAGGGCGGCCCTGGCCATTCCGAGCATGGGGGCGACGACCGTGAGGGCGAGCATCGAGGCGGCTGCGACCGCGATGCGGGGCTCGCCTTCGTGGCGGGTGGCGTAGGCGCCGGCCAGGACACCTCCCATGTCGAGCGTCCGGTGGGCCGGCACGTGCACCCGGTCGGCGACGACGGTGTTGCTGCCGGTACCCGCCATGCCCGCCACGTGCCACGTGTCCTCGACCCGGATCTCCTCGACCGGTACCAGGGCGATCAGCGGCGCCCGGTCCGCGGCCTGCGGAGCGATCGCCAGGGCCACCCACCGGGCATGGTCGATGCCCGAGGCCCAGCCCCACCGGCCCGATATGACCACGTCGCCGGTCGAGCCGGCGACTGCGGTGCCAGACGGGGTCAACGACGCGGCGACCGCCGCGTCGCGGTCCTTGCCCCAGACCTCGGTACGGGCGCGGTCGTCCGTCATGGAGGCGATGAGGCTGCCCCCGGTGAAGATGTTCGCGATCCAGGCGGCCGATCCGTCACCGCGGGCCAGTTCGGCCGTCACCTCCATGCAGGTGCGCACCCCGGCTCCGTACCCGCCGTGGGCGCGAGGGGTACCGAGACGGAACATGCCCGCTTCGCGCAGGGCCAGGGCAGCGCCGTCCGACACCCGGCGCAACCGTTCGCCCTCCTCGGCCTGCCCGGCGAGAACGGGTACGAGCCCGGCGGCCGCGGCCGTCAACTCGGCGCGGGCGTCGGTCTCCTCGGTCGGCGAGGGGGAGAGCGGAGGCGGGTTCTTCACGGCAGGGCTCCACGGGGTGGGGGTCGGTGCTGAGGGCGCACGAGGCCGTCCGCGGCCGGCTGTGCGGCCGCACTGACTCATCGCGTGGGCAACACTGTAGGAAGAGCAGCGCGGGCACGGGAGGAACATCCGTGCCACGACGGGGGGGATACGGGTGACACGGGCAGCGGCGGCAGCGGCAGCGGGGGCGGCGAGCGGCGCGGCGTGGCGGCAGCGGGCATCGTTCGACGTTCCGCTGCACCACCCGCACCGGCAGGATCTGCTGCACGAGCAGTGGGGGCGCCGGCTCGGCCACATCGCCCACGTACGGCACCTGCGGCTGCCTGCCGACCGCACCGCCGGGGTCCACCGGACCCGGGTGGAGCGCCGCCTGGTCGGCGACGTCGCCGTCAGCCGGCAGTTCAGCGACCCCATCGAGGGCGTCTCGGGCAGCGGGAACACGGACAGCCGCGCCGACCTCGTCGCCGTCCACGTCATCAGCAGCGGCAGCCTGCTCATCGAGGACACCGGCCGGCGAGCCGACATCGGCCCCGGCATGCTCTGCGTCCGCGACCTGCACGCCTTCTGGCGGTTCGCGTACACGGAGCCGACCGACTGCCGGGTGCTCATCCTGCCCAGGGCGGGCCTGCTCGACCATCTGCACCGGACCCGGCTGCCGCCCCTCACCGTCGTTCCTGCCACGACTCCGGAGTCCCGGCTGCTGCTCGCCCACCTCGACGCCGCCTGGGCCCTGGCGGACGAGCTCGGTCCGGCAGGAACCCGTGCCGCGGGCACGGCGCTGTCCGTACTGCTGACCGGACTCCTTCAGCCGCACACCGACACCGACCTCCCGCTGCAGACACTGCATGCCGCGGCCACCGCCCACGCCGAACGCCGGCTGATGGATCCGGGCCTGAACCCCGCCGCCATCGCCCGGGCGCTGAACGTCTCCGTCCGCACCCTCCATCGCGCCTTCGACGGCGAGACCGTCATGGCCTACGTCCGCCGAAGGCGTCTCGAGGGCGCCCGGAGCGACCTCGACCGCCCCGGCAGTCCGTACACCGTTGCCGAGGTGGCGGCACGCTGGCAGTTCGCCGACCCCAGCCACTTCCGCCGCGCCTACCGCAACGCCTACGGGCAGTCACCCCGAGCAGCAGGGGGGGCGTGATCGGGGGCGTCAGACCATGAGCAGCAGCCGCGTGTTCGGTGCCAGCTTCCGGTTCACGCTGGTGCTCTGCACGAAGATGGTGAAGTCGTCGTTGTGGTCCGGCTTGACGCGGACCTCCGTGTCGGGCAGGCCGAGCAGGGCCCGGGCCTCCGGTCCCGTGTACACCTGGTCCGTCTTCTTCTCCAGCACCGCGATCTGCTTCCGCGCCTGAATCTTTTCCGACTTGCTCAGCTGGTAGAACGCACAACCGGTCCGGTAATTCTGCCCGCACTCGATGACCCATTCCCGGATCGCCGCATCGCGGGCCACGGGAATCAGCTGGTACTGCGACGGATCGACCGGGGTGAGACCGGCCGCGGCGATGGTTTCCTTGTTGACCACCTCGGCGCCGGTGGAGAACACCGCCTTCGATCCCCGGATGCCCTTGGTGCGGCCCATCATGAAGTTTTCGGTGGCCTTCAGGATGACCTGTCCGGCTTCCTCCAGGCCCTGTGTGCTCGTGGCGTCCCAGATGGCGATGTTGTCCTTGGGGAAGCCGCACTGCATGGCCTCGCGCTTGCCCATCTGGTCCGGCACGAGGACGGCCAGCGTCCAGTTGTCCTGCTGCGTTTCGATCATCGTGGCCACGGCCTGCACCAGGTCACGAGGGCTGCGGGAAGGGGCGTCCGGGCAGCGGTGACTCGCGTTCTCCTGCCCGTCGGTCAGGACGAACGTGAGGAAGCTGTGGTCGCCGTAGAGCTGGGCCGTCTGCGCGAGCTCCCGCTGCGACTTCAGCGTGGCCGCCAGCAGGGCCGTCATTCCCCCGGCCCGGTACAACTGCTTCAGGGACGGCATGCGCAGCACGTCCTTGTCGTAGATGACGCACTCCACCTTGTCCGCGAAGACGTACACCGTGACACGGGTTTCCTGGTCCAGTTCCTGTGACCGGCGGGCCAGATAGGCGATCTGCTGATCGGCGACTTCGACCACCTTGCGGCTCAGGTGCGACATGGACGAACTGGCGTCCAGCACGAGAGCGACGTGATTGATGTAGTTCTGCTTTCCGGACATGGCGGCTCCCCCGTTTTCCGATTCGATACCTCGATCCTCCCATCCACCACTGACAATCGATCTTGGAAGAGACCCGGGTCCGGATGCGGCGTTCGGGGACGTGCGCGTGGCCTCCTTGACCGGTCGGGCCGCCGCCCGCAGAGTCGGCATGCGGTGCCGTGACAGCGCCGCTCGACCCCGTCCCAGCCGGCTGCGCCGCCCAACGGCGGTGGACGGCCTCGACCCCCGGGAGTGACTGCGCTGATGGTCGTCGACCTCGTCGTGATCGGTACGGCCATCACCCTGGGCCCCCTGCACAACAGCGCCTTCATCCTGCTGCTCTCCTCGCGGCGTGGCGCCCGCAAGGGCCTGGCGTTCCTGCTGTCGTGGCTCGTCGACCTGGTGGCGGTCATCGCGTGCGTGCTGCTGCTGACCGGTGGCGTGCCCCCGGCACTCCACAGCGCGCCGTCGACCGCCGTGGCCTGCGCGAAACTCGTCATCGGTGCGGGGCTGGTGCTGTACGGCGCACACCGCCGCCGTCGCCCGCCCCGTCCGCACGGCCCGCCGCGCTGGACCGCCCGGGTGGACGGTGCCTCACTGGCCACGGCCGCCGGGCTGGCCTGGCTGCTCCAGCCCTGGGCGCTGGTCGGAGCCGGCGCCGCCACGGTCGTCGCCGCGGACCTCTCCTCCGTCGCCGACTGGCTGGCCCTGACCGGCTACTGCCTGCTGGCCACGCTCAGCCTCGTCGTCATGGAGATGTACACCGTCTGGGCGCCGCAGGCCGCGGGCGCGAAGCTGAACGCTCTGCGCAGCTGGCTCGCGCACCATCAGGAACAGCTGGTCATCACGCTCTCCCTGCTCGTCGGCCTGTGGCTGGTGGCGCGGGGCATCTACGATTTGGTCGCCTGACGGACGGCCGCGTTTCACTGCCTGCCGGGGCTCGTAGCCGTGGCTAGGCTCGGGTCGTGGGACAGCCCGAGCAGCGAGCCGAAGGCGCAGGACCGTTCACCACCCGCCTCCTCTGGAACCGCCCCGAAGGGGGAACGGTGGTGTGGGAGTCCCGGCCCGCGCGCAGGCGCGGGGCACTCTCGCTCCGCGGCCCCGGGGACGCGGTCACCCTGTCCGCGAGCGCCGACGCAGAGGCCCTCGGCCGCCTTCGCAGACTGAACGCCATTGCCTCCGGCGCGTTCGTCGTCGGAGGAGCGCTCTTCGCTCTCGGAGCCGCCGTGGCCCAGTTCGGCTCCGGCGACGCGCTCGTGAGCGCCTCGATCTTCTTCGCGGGCGGTCTGTTCTTCAACCTCGGGGGCTACACCTCGCTCCTGCAGGTGCTGAACGCGCCTCGCCACACACCGGGCAGCGGCCGACTGGCCACGGCCGACTGGAGGTGGTGGGGGTACGAGCCGATGCGGCTGGACTGGCTGGGCACGTTCGTGCTGTTCATGGGGACGCTCGTATTCGCAGTCAACCTGCTGGACTCCTTCCTCCAAGGGCTCACGGCCCAGCAGGTCAACCGGCTCGTCTGGACCCCCGACGTGGTCGGTTGCGTACTGTTCCTGGTTTCCGGCCATCTCGCGTTCGCCGAGATCTGCCACCGGTTCCGGCCCTGCCTGCGCTCGCGGAGCCTGGGCTGGTGGGTCGTCGCCGTGAACCAGCTGGGGTCGGTGCTCTTCATGGTGTCGGCGCTGGCCGCGTTCACCCGGCCGGCCACCGGAAGCCTGGTCAACTCCGACATCGCCAACTGGGGGACGCTGTCAGGCGCCCTGTGCTTCTCGGCCGGTGGCGTACTCCAGGCCTTCGAACGACCGTAGGCACCGACCGGCAAGGGGCCGAACCCCGTCACCAGGAACACCCGGCCGGTGCTGGTTCGGTGCCGGCTGGGGAGAGTTGGGCGCGTCCCGTTTCTGTTCGCCGACGATCACGGCGCGTAATCGTGTCCGGAAACGCGCCAAATCGCACACAGCGCCTACCGTGAGGAGGAAGGGTCAGTCCGCCAGTAGCTCGTCGCGAACCGGAATCCAGTTCAGGGCAGACCGGATGCCGTCCTCCAGGGACAGCTTCGGCGTCCACCCCAGCAGCTCGGCCGCCCGGTCGCTCTTGGTGTAGCCGCCGGCCACGTCACCGGGCCGTGGGTCGGCGTCGATGGTCTGCAAGGGCGTGCTGACGACGTTGTTGAAGGCATCGCACAGCTCGCGGACGGTGGTGCCGGAGCCGGTGCCCAGGTTGATCGCGATCGAGCGCTTCTCCTCCGTGAGGATGGAGTCGAAGCGCTGGATCGCGGCGATGTGTGCCGCGGCGAGGTCCCAGACGTGTACGTAGTCGCGGATGCCCGTGCCGTCGCGGGTCGGGTAGTTCGTGCCCGTGATCGGGAACGGGCGGCCCTCCTGGTGTGCCTGGATCAGTACGCCCAGTGCGTGGCTGGGCCGCTTGAGCTGGAGACCGGTGCGCAGCTCGGGGTCGGCGCCGACGGGGTTGAAGTACCGCAGCGAGAGCACGCGGGGCCCGGCGACGGCGATGTCGGCGAACATCTCTTCGCAGTGCGCCTTGGTCCGCGCGTACGGGCTTTGCGGGGCCAGCGGCGAGTCCTCGTTCACCGGTGAGCCGGCCTCGGCCTGGTAGATGGAAGCCGAGGAACTGAAGATGATCCGGTCGCAGCCGTTGCGGTGCAGGTGGCCGACAAAGGAAAGGCTCTTGGACACGTTCGCGTCGTAGTAGCCGATCGGGTCCGCGACGGACTCCGGCACCACGATCAGCGCCGCGCAGTGGACCGCGGCTGAGATGTCCGGGTGCTCTGAGAAGATCCGGTCCACCAGCGCGCCGTCCGCGATGTCGCCTTCGTAGTAGGTGCGGCCCTTGGTGAACTCGAGGCGGCCACGGACGAGATTGTCGAGGATCACGGGGGTGATCCCGGCATCCAGGCAAGCTGAGGCGACGGTGCTGCCGATGTAGCCGGCTCCTCCGGCGATGAGGACGGTTGTCACGATGATCTCTTCCTGGTCGATCCAGCCCAGTAGGCAACCAGCGGCCAGGCTAGCGGAGAGCGGGGCGACGCCGTCGCGGGTGCAACGGAAGGACGGACCCTCGGCGTAGGGAGCGGCAGCCTGCCAGTCGACGGGCTGGGACGGCCTGCTGCGTGGCTGACTCTCGGGCGTTTTCGGTCTGAGGACGTTCCCTATGCCGTGAGCTGCGTGAGCATGCGGGCTGAGTTCTCGGCGTGGAGGCGGGTGAAGTACTCGGTTCCGATGATTCGGTTCCGGGTCTTGTCCGGGAGGCGGGACAGGAGCGCGGGGAGCGGGCGTTCCCTGGCGACCTCGCTGCGGTGCGCGAGGATCGCGGACCACTTGCGGTCGAGCCACGGCCGGACGTCGACCGTCGCGGTGATCATTTCGTCCGGCAGGCTCAGGACCGACTTGTCCACCCCGGCGAGCAGCGGCCCCAGATCACCGAGGGCGGAGTGGGGGTGGGTAGCGGCGTACAGGGCCTTCGGCTGCCAGGGTTCCCCTGCGTCGGGGTAGAGCTGTTCCAGCCCGGCGGCGGTGAAGGCCAAGGTGGTTACGCGGTGGGTGTGGCGGTGGTCGGGGTGGCCGGTGAGCTGACCGTAGGCGTCGTGGGTCACCACGATCTCGGGCCGGAACTGCCTGATGTGACTCACGAGCCGCTCGATCACCTCGTCGAGTGGTGCGTCGCAGAGCCGTGGTCGGCTCGGGGCGGAGTCGGGGACACGGTGGTCGGCGTACCCCAGCATGCGTGGTGCGCCGGCACCCAAGGCCGCGACGGCATCGGCCAGTTCGGCGGCGCGGTGACTGTCGGGGGCCCAGGTGGAGGTGACGACGGCCGTCCGGGAGCCGGAGGCGGCGTGCTGTGCGAGGACTCCTCCGGCGACGAGGGCCTCGTCGTCGGGGTGGGCGAAGACGCCGAGCAGACTGGGCAGCGGCACGATTGCCTCCTGGGGCTTTTTCAGGACGGGCTTCACGGCCAGTCCGCTGGTGCTGGTGCTGGTGCTGGTGCTGGTGCTGGTACACGCGTGCCGGTGAGGTGGTGGGCGCGGCGAGGCGCGCTGGTGCCGATCCGGGTACCGGGAGGCAGATCGTCCAGGGTCGCGGGCGGTTGGCCGGCGGGCAGGACCAGGACGTCGCGGACGTCCTCGCGGGGCAGGACCACTCCGACCGTGATCCCGGGGTTCCGGTCGTGGGGGCCGGGGAGCTCCTTGGCGCAGGCGATGGTGGCCTCGACCCGGCCGTCGAGGAGGTGTTCGTCGGCGCGGCGGGTGAAGGCCCCTTTGCCGCCGATCTCCGCCAGCGGGCCGCGGTGTTGGTCGCCGCCAGAGGTGATCTTGAGGATGGTGAGGTCGATGTCGGGGTAGTGCGAACGGAAGGCCCGGCCTGATCCGTAAGACACCCCCTAGGCCGGGTGCCCATGCGGAAGGGCCTGGTCCTGGTGGTCGTGGTCATCGTGGATCGCTTTCACAGGAGGCGGCGCGGTGTGCGGTGGCCCGGAGACGCGCCAGTGCCTCCATGAGGGTCTGTGCGTGCAGTACGAGGTGGTGGAAGCCACCGGCGCTCCCGCCGCCGAACGGCCCGTTGGTCCAGGTGATCACCGTCCGCTGCCCCCTCCGCTCCTCGTGCCCTGCCCAACGCCGCGGCCGGCGGCACCGTCACGGTCCGGCCAGCTGACCACGATGCGAGCACCGGCCTTCTCGACGACGTCGCCCGCGGGGAGTGCGCTGTCGGGTGTGCCGGCGGGCACGATGGTCAGTGCGGGGACGGCGCGGCCGCGCAGTTCACGGTCCCAGGTGTGGACGGCGGCTGCCATGGTGTCCGCAGCGGCCCTGCCATCGGGGCCGAACCCCTGAACTCCGAACTCCCACGTGGATGCGCCGGTCGCGTCGTCGTGCTCGCGGCGCTCCACCATCAGGCAGGCCAGCGACCGGCCGGTGACGATGGCTTCGGCACCCACCCTCTTCGGCAGCCGTACGGGGCCGGGCCGGTCAGGGTCGCCGGTCACCCGGCAGAACCCGGTCAGTGAGGTGGCCAGCCACAGTTGCAGGTCCTCGAACGACTCGCCCCCGCGCACGGTCACCCCGGTCCAAACCTCCACCCGGTCAGCCGCAAGGGCCCGGTCCAAGCCGTCCACCGGGGCCGGCGGAGTGTCCTCCCACTGGATTGCGTAGCCAGTCTCCCCGAGCGGCACCGCCGTCTCGTCCCACCGGCCGATGCCCTGCATCGGCACGAACCCGCAGGGGCTGGTCCCGGTCGAGCGCAGCGTGCCGCCCCGGTGGCGCAGCCCGATGGCGCGGGTGAAGCCGCCGATCCGCAAGGGCAGGACCAGGTGCCCGCCTTCGGCCAGCTGAGCACGCCAGGCCCACGGCACGTCGTTGGCGGCGACCGTGACCAGGATGGCGTCGAAGCCCGCTTCCGGCAGCAGATGCCCGGGGGCTCCGTGGGCGCCGTCGCCCAGGACGGGCCGTGCTCGCTCCGCGTACCCGGTCTCGGCGAGGAACCGCTCGGTCCGGGCGTGTACGTACGGGTCGATCTCCATGCACACCACCGACCCGGTGGGCCCGACGAGTTCGGCGATCAGGCACGCGTTGTAGCCGCCGCCTCCGATCTCCAGCACCCGGTCTCCCGACCGCAGGCCCGCCCGGTCGAGCATGACGGCCTGCATCCCGGGCTGGGACACCGAGCTCGTCGGCCGGCCGGTGTCCTCGTCGAGCACGGTGGCGACGGCCTCGTTGGCGTAGGCGCGCCGGAGCGGCTGCTCGGGAAGGAACGCGTGTCGGGGGACGGCCGTGAAGGCCCGCCGGAGTTCGGGGGTGTCGGTCCGCCCGGCCTCGGTCAGGTCCCGCACCAGCTGCTCCCGCAGCCTGACGGCGGTCCGCGGCTCCCCGAACCTCAGCGTCACGTTCCCGGCGGGTCGTGGGGTGTGGTGCGCGGCCGGTACGCCGGGCAGCAGGCCGGGCCAGACGACGTTCAGGGCTTGGGCCGAGGCGGTGAACAGCGGTTGCGTCAGGCTCCGCAGCACGGGAAGGGCGTGCCACTCCCACCGCGTGACCAGCTCGGGCTCCCGCGCCGAAGGCTCGCCGGTGAACTCGGTGATCCGGGTGACCTCGGTGACGCGGGTGAAGCCGTGAGCGGCGTCGCACAGGGTGCCCAGCAGCAGCACCGCCTCCGGTCGCGCGGCCAGTCCCGCTTCCTCCTCCAACTCCCGTACGGCCGTGGCCTCGAACGCCTCGCCCGGCTCCACCTTGCCCGCCGGCAGCTCCCACATCGTGCGTGAGGGGTTCCAGCCGAGGAGGACCTGCCCGCGGCCGTTGGTGACGACGACCGCGACGCCGGCCATCGCGGCCGGCTTCGGAGTGCGCTTCTCCGCGTAGACGACGGCGCCGACCTTGGGCCGGCGCAGCAGCAGGATCGTGGAGTCGCCGGCTTCGACGCGTTCGGTGTGTACCCAGCCGTCGCGGAGCAGGTCGATCTCGGCGTCGTCCAGGCAGATTCCGCGCAGCTTCTCCGGGTGACGGTCGGCGTGCGGGGTGATGACGCACAGGGTGCCCTCGGGCTCCAGGAGCGCGGCGAGTTCGGCCACGGTGCGGGTGCGGTCGGGCAGGTGGGCCAGGGCCCGCCGCATGGTGATGACCCGGTACCCGCCGCCTACGGGGGCGATGGAGGCGAGGTCGCCGCCGGTGACGTCGAGCTGGTGGTAGTCGATCGTGTCCGACGGGGCGGCGGAGGCGCGCTCGACGGCGGCTTCGGCCCAGTCGACCGCGTCGACCCGGTACCCCGCTCCGGCGAGGAGACGGGCCAGTTCGCCGGTCCCGCAGGCGACGTCCAGCGCCATCGCCTCCCGAGCGTCGTCGGGGAGGGCAAGGTGTTCGCCGAGGACGGCCTTCTCGGTGTCGGTGAGCGCCCGGAAGTCGCGGCCGCCGTCGTAGTGGGCGTGCCAGTCCTGCATGGTGGGTGTGGTGCTCATGTGGTGCGTGCTCCTTCGGGGGTGTTCAGGGCTCGTCGACCGGTGCCGGAAAGCGGGTCATCCGCATCTCCGCAGCGTCGGCGGGTGTGGCGAGGAGGGGCGAGGGCCATGCCGTGGGCTTCCTCTTCGGGACTACGAGCGGTGGGCGGCATGGAGGCGGAGCAGGGTCCGGCGGCCGCGTTCGGCGACCTCGGGGTCGTCGTGGGCGCTGCCGTGGACGATGCCGGAAACGGCGTCGAAGGCCGACTCGCAGTCCAGGCGGAGCTCCTCGGCCGGCGTGAGCGGTCTGCCGTACCCGTCGAGGAATGCGGCGCGCAGGTCGGGCCGGCCGGTCCAGGTGTCGCTCAGGCGCACCATGTCCCGCGTGGCGGTGCCGTACTCCGACCGCTCGAAGTCGAACAGCCGAAGCCCGCCGTCCTCGGTGAGAAGGACGTTGCGGTACTGGAAGTCCCCGTGCGTCGGCACCACGACGGGCGGCGGCAGGTCCGCGTATGTGCGCGCCAGGGCGAGGACCAGATTCTCGTCCCCGTTCGCCAGGTACGGCCGGGCCGCGTCCAGTTGGTGCTTCACGTCGGCCGCAGCCGACGCCGGTTCGGCGGGCTGCTCCGGGGCGCTGCCGTGCAGGGCAGAGGTCAGGCGGCCCAACTCGTACTGGACTCTCACCTCGGAATCCGTATCGAGGACCGTGCCGTGCAGCGGCCGCCCCGCCAGCGAGGTGACGACGACGGCCAGCGCCGCGGTGTCGGCCGCGACGAGGCGGGGAGCCCCTGGGCCGAGCGCCGGCACCCACCTCCGGTACGCGGCCACCTCCCGCTCGTGGAACTTCGACCCCCGGTGCCGCTTGAGGTACCAGGTGCCGCCGCCGGAGTCGGTGATCCGCCAGACCCGGCTCCCGGTGCGCATCCAGGAGACCTCCACCGCCTCGGTGATCCGGCCGACGGCCTGCTCGGCGAACACCCGCAGCCGGTACGGCAACTCCACCCCTCCGATGGGCGGGCCGGGCAGGAGGCGGGTGCGGTCGGGGACGCCGGGGGCGTACCGGATCGGGTCGCCGGGCTGCTGGAAGTGCACGGCGGCGGGCAGCCCGGCGCGGTAGGCGTCCAGGCCCGCCCGGCAGTACGCCACCATCGGCTCCGCCAGCCCGTCCAGCGGGTACCAGCCCATGCCGTCGCACCGGTCCGGCTCCATCACCCGTGGCCGACCCGACCACCGCCGCACCTCGAAGAACACCCCGATCCGCGAAGTGGTGCCTACGGGAGGGCGGTGGTGGATGGTGGCCGCCGCGGTGACGTCCTCGGGGTCGATGAGTACGCCGGTCTCCTCGCGGGCCTCCCGGATCACCGCCTCGACCACGTCCTCGCCCGGGTCGAGGTGCCCGGAGGGCAGGTGCCACAGCCCGGACGCGTACACCGGCCCGGCGCGGCGGGACAGCAGCACCTCGGGGCCGTGCTCGCCGGTGCGGCGCAGGACGAGGTGGACGTCGACGGGCACGGTGTGCCGGGCGCCGCCGCTCACCGGCCCACGCACCCGCCGGTGCGTGCCGCGGTGGTGGGCACGTGTGCCTTGCGCAGCAGTGGCACGTCGGTATCGGTCATGCGCGGTCCTCGGCGGGAAGAGCGTCGTGGTCGCCGGCGGGCTGTGTGGGGAGGCCGTCGGCGAAGGCGGCGGCCTGGACGAGGTAGGCGTCGCGGAAGTCCCCGGTGCCGGTCTTCTCGTCCATCAGCTCCGCGAAGGTCCCCGACTCCGCGACCTGCCCGTCCTTCAGGACGTGGATCAGATCGGCGTGGCGTACGGAGTGCAGGCGGTGGGTGATCAGCACGATCGTCTGCCCGGTGTTCGCCGCCAGGGCCCGGATCTGGTCGAAGACCCGCTGCTCGGCGACCGCGTCCAGTGCGCTGGTCGGCTCGTCCACGATCAGGATCTCGGCCTGCCGGTACTTCGCCCGGGCGATCCCGACACGCTGCCACTGGCCGCCGGAGATCTGGTGCCCGCCCCGGTACCCGCGCGCCAGCAGGGTGCCCAGCCCGCGCGGCAGGCCGGCCAGAACCTCATCGGCCCCGGCGTACGCGGCGGCCTCCTCCACCGCGCGGTCGTCGATCGGCAGGCCGGACTCGCCGATCCCGACGTTGACGCGGAACGTGAAGGGCCAGTGGAAGAAGTTCTGCGACATCAGCGCGACCCGGGAGAACACCTGCCCGCGGTCCGCCGTCCGCGCGTCGACGTCGTCCCACCGGATGGTCCCGCCGTCCTCGTCCGGCAGGTACAGACCCGCGAGCAGTTTGACCACGGTGGACTTGCCCGAGCCGTTCTCACCCACCAGCGCGATGATCTTCCCCGTCGGGAAGGACACACTGACCTCCCGCAGCGTCGGCCCCGGCTCCTCGCCGCCGCTTCCGGGGTAGGTGAAGGTCACCTTCTCGAACCGGACCTCCCGCAGCCGCTCCGGCAGCGGCTCCCCGCCCGAGGGGATCGCACGGGCCTCGGCCTCACGGCACAGTCGCTCGTAGTCGGCGACGAAGAGGCTCTCCTGGTGCAGGTCGGTGATCTGCAGCACCAGGGAGTCCAGGCTGGAGGCTCCCGTCCGGATGGCCAGTACGGCCGTGCCCGCGACCGCGAGCTCCATCGCCCCGCCCCACAGCAGCAGACCGAGAGCCCCGTACGTGATGAGGGTGGCCACGCCGCCGGCGGCGTCGGCGACCAGGCCGATCCGTGCGGCCCGCCGGGCCAGCCGGGTCTGCTCCCTCTCGCTGGTCTCCGCCATGTTCCGGAAGTGCCCCAGGAGGAACGGGCCGACGTCGTGTACGCGCACCTCGGCCGCGGCCTCCTGCTGGGTCAGGAGCTGCCCCAACAGGTGCCCGGCACGCGCATGCTGGACGAAGGTGTGGAAGCTGATGTAGCGCTGCTTGGAGATCGTCAGCGAACTCCAAGCGCTCGGCAGGGTCATCAGCACCAGCAGCGGCAGCAGGACCGGGTGCAGGATGGTGAGGACGCCCGCCGCGGCGATCAAGGAGATCGCGGAGTTCAGAGTGTTGGTGCAGTAGCGGATCATGCGGCGGGCGGAGTCGGCCCCGTAGCGGGCCGCGTCCAGCAGCCGGTGGAACTCGTCGTCCTCCACGGCCGCGAGCTCCACCCTGTGCACCAGCCCCAGGTAGCGCTCGGTCGCCACCCGCTGCACCTTCGGCTCCAGCGTGCCGGTGGCCGCCGTGGACGCGGACCGCAGGAGCGAACCCAGCAGCGCCGTCACGGCCACGACGAGGAGCGCGGGCACCGCCCGGGCCAGCCGCTCGTTGGTGGTGCCCTCGGTGAGGAGGTGCCCGAGGACGCTGTTGACCGCGACCAGGCCGATGGCCTGGGTGATGCCGCGGCTGATCTCGGCGCCGAGGACGACCCGCAGGGCGTGGGCGTCGGCGAGGTGCGCGAGCCGCATGCCCGTGCCGACGAGCCGGGGCAGGCCCTTCGCCATCGCCCACAGGCCGAGCCCGAGCCAGGCGCCCTCGTGCCGGTCCCAGCCGATGTCGTAGGCGAGCTCGCCGCCGAAGAGGAGCCGCTCCGACTCCGACACCCCTGCGGTGCCGGATCCGGAAGAAGTCCTCTCGCTCATGCCACTCATGCCACTCACGCCACTCATGCTCCGCACCTCGTATCCGGTCGTGACCCACGGCGGCCGGCCGAGCCGTCAACATGGCGCCGCTCGCAGGGGCCGGGGCAGGGGGAGAGCGGCTGATGTTCGAATGGTGCAGGGGCTAAGCAGGTGGTGGGCGCAGGATTCACGACGTCCTCCTGATGGGCGCACGGTTGGTACTGGTGCTCCAAGAACGGCGCTGGATCGAGGTCGTCACGGCCGATTCGGGGGCAATTGGGGAACGCATGTTCTGGATCGTGCCAGTGGCCTTGGCGGGTCCGGGACGGTCGTCCTGAAACTCGCTCGAACAGGGATGCTCACCCGTGCGGGGGATTGTCTGCCGTGGCGAGGCGGCGTGTGGCGCGGCTCCCGGCGACGTTGAGCAGGTGCGGCGTACGGGCCACCCGGTCGCGGGCGCCGGTCCGTTCCGCACCACCAGGCCCGATGTCCGCTAGGTTCCGGCTCTGGCTCGTTCCGTGTACTGCGTATGTGAGAGGCCTTCACCGTGCTCGTCGCCAACACTCGTTTCAGCGTCCTGTCCGAGGACTTCGGCGCTGACCCCTACCGGTACTTCGCGCAGCTGAGGGAGCGGACTCCGGTGCACTACGAGCCGGCGATCGACAGCTACTTCCTCTCGCGCCACGAGGACGTGAAGCGGGTGCTGACCGACCATGACGCGTTCACCACCGAGACGCTTCAGGTGCGCGCGGAGCCGGTGATGCGCGGGCCGGTCCTCGCGCAGATGACCGGGGCCGAGCACACCGCCAAGCGGAAGATCGTCGTACGGGGCTTCACCGGGCAGGCACTCCAGGACCAGATACGTGCCATCCGCGCCAACGCCGCCGAGCTCATGGCTCCTTTCCTCGCCCGGGGCCGGATGGACCTGGTCAGCGATTTCGGCAAACCCCTCGCCGTCCACGTGACGCTGGACGTCCTCGGTCTGGAGAGACGGGACTGGCAGCAGGTGGCCGCCTGGCACGGCGGAGTCGCCGAGTTCATCACCAGCCTGGCCCTCACCCCCGAGCGCCGCCGTCACTGCCTGGACTGCGCCGAGCAGTTGGAGGCGTACCTCCTGCCCGTCATCGAACAGCGGCGCCGACACCCCGGCGACGACCTGATATCGAAGCTGTGCACTGCCGAGTTCGACGGCATCGCCATGAGCGATCGCGACGTCACCGCACTGATCATCAACGTTCTGGCGGCCGCCACCGAGCCCGCGGACAAGACCCTCGCCCTGCTCTTCAAGCACCTCATCGACCACCCGGAGCAGCTGGCGCAGGTCCGCCGGGACCCGGGCCTGCTGGCCGCCGCGATCGCCGAGACCCTGCGCCATACCCCGCCGGTCCAGCTCATCCCCCGTCAGGCCGAGGAGGACGCCGTGTTCGCCGGCGTCACCGTCCCGGCCGGGGCCACCGTCTTCTGCATGATCGGCGCGGCCAACCGCGACCCCGACGCCTTCACCGACCCGGACGCCTTCGACATCCACCGCCCGGACCTGGGCACCGCCCGCTCCTTCACCGCGGCCGCCCAGCACCTGGCCTTCGGTACCGGACTCCACCAGTGCGTCGGCGCGGCCTTCGCGCGCGCCGAGATCGAGACCGTCGCCGCCATGCTCCTGCCCCTGCTCGACGAGGTCCGTTTCAGCCCCGGCTTCCGCTACCGGGAGACCGGCCTGTACACCCGGGGTCCCCTCTCGCTGTCGCTGGACTTCACCCCCGTCCACCTCGGCGAAGGGGACCTCGGGCCCGCCCACAGGCACCTCTATTAGGATCTCCGTTCGGCCGGTCGAAGCCGGGTGGTGCACAAGGAAGTTGGGAGCCGCCATGGTGTCCGTGGGGGAAAGGCTGAGCAGAGCTCGCGTACGGGCCTTCGTCGGCCGGGACGAGGAACTCGGGCGCTTCGGAGAGGCTTTGGCCGGTGATCCGCAGGCGCCGTTCGCGTTCTACGTGTGCGGTCCGGGCGGCATCGGGAAATCGACGCTGCTGCGGCACCTGGCGGACCACGCCCGTGCGGCCGGGCGGCTGCTCGTCGAACTCGACGGCCGGTTCGTCAGCCGGGACCCGGCCGATTTCGAGCGCGCTGCCGGTCCGTTCCTGGATGTGCCGGGAACGGTCCTGTTCGTGGACTCCTTCGAGCACTGCCAGTGGCTGGAGGGCTGGCTGTGGCACCACCTCCTGCCCCGGGCCGCGGACGACACCCTGGTAGTCCTGGCCGGCCGGCGCGCTCCGCAGCCGCAGTGGACTGCCGACCCCGCCTGGTCCCGGCTCCTTCACGTGACCGAACTGGAGCCGTTCTCCGAGGAACAGGCCCGCAGCCTGCTGGTGGCGGCGCAGATCCGGCCCGAACTGCGGGACCGGGTACTGCGCTTCGCCGGAGGCAACCCGTTGGCCCTGTCGCTCGCGGCCGCGGCGGGATCGGAAGGCTGCGGCCGGGAGGAGATCTGGGCCCCCACGGCGGACGTACTGCGCACCCTGCTGGCGGGGCTGATCGGTGAGGTGCCCACGGCGGCCCACCGCCGCGCCCTTGAGGTGGCGGCGCAGGCCCATTCGACGTCCGAGGAGCTGCTCGCCGCGGTGCTGCCGGAAGAGGATGCCCATCTGCTCTTCTCCTGGCTGCGGGACCTGCCCTTCATGGAGTCCACCCACCGGGGGCTCCACCCGCACGACGCCGCACGCGAGACGCTCGCCGCCGACCTGCGCTGGCGGGCGCCCAACGCGTTCGAGGCGATGCGCCGGCGCCTCGCGGACGAGTACCTGCGCATACTGCGCGAGGCGCCCGAGGAGCGCGTGTGGACCGTCACCGACGAGCTCTTCTTCCTCTTCCGGGAGGGCGCCACCCTGGCCCGACTGCGGTCCTGGTCCCGTGAGGACGAGGTGCACGACCGTCCCCTGCACCCCGATGACATCGATGCCGTACTGCGCATGACCGAGGAGACCGAGGGAGCCGCCTCCGCGGAGCTGGTCCGGTACTGGACGCGGCGCCAGCCGCAGGCCTTCAGCGTCTACCGGCTCGTGAGCACGGGACGGATCGTGGCGTTCACGGCCCGGCTGGCCCTGCCGTCCCCGCCCGACCCCCAGGACCTGGCCACCGATCCCGTCGTCGCCGCCGCGTGGCGGTACACCGATTCCACCGAGCCGGTCAGCCCCGGCGAACACATCGGCGTCAGCCGCTTCTCGATCTACCCCGAGCGGTACCAAGTCCCCTCGCGCGTCATCGACTTGAGCAGCTCCCGGGCCCAGGCGGAGGCGGCCCGGGCCCGCGGGCGCGCGTACGGATTCGCCGTCTACCGGGACGCCGAGACCTGGGCGGAGCGCGTCAGGGGCACCCTCAGCGACACCGGGGCACGGCCGCGCGTCGGTGAGCACACGTACGGGCTGTTCGGCGTCGACTGGCGTCAAGTACCCGTGGAGTCTTGGCTCTTGCGATTCATATCCACCACCACCGACGAGCCGGTCCGGTCCGGACTGTCGCCCGTCTCGCGTACGGCGTTCGACCAGGCCGTGCGCGAAGCGTTGGCCCACTGGCGAGATACGGACGCCTTCGCGGCCTGCGCCCTGATGCGCGCCCGTCTCGCGGCCGACTTCGCCGATCCGGTGGGGGAGTTGCGTGCCCTGCTGCGCCAGGCCGTCGACGACCTCGCCCGTGACCCGCGCGGAGTACGCGCCCGCGAGGCCCTGGCGGCGGGCTACTTCTCCGGTGCGCCCACCCAGGAGGCCGCCGCCCGCCGCCTCGGCCTTCCGTACGGCACCTACCGCCGCCACCTGCGCCAGGGCCTGGACCTGCTCTCGGAAGCCTTGTGGCAGCAGGAGCTGCACGACCCCAGGTGACAACGGCAGTCGCGGGCCCCCGGCGGGACCGGCCGAACTGGCCGAACTGGCGGAACCGGCCGACCCCGGTGGACAGGTGCGGACACCAGTGGACACCGCCCCTGCCTGCCGGGCCTGGATAGTGGACACCGTCCGCGCCGAGTCTGTGCGCCATGAACGTTGCACACACGCAGACGGACCGGGCAGTACGCCGGACTCCCGGGCCGGGAGCGGTCCTCGCGGCGCTCGCCGCCGCCCAGTTCACCGTCATGCTCGCCACCTCGATCGTCAACGTGGCGCTCCCGCAGATCCGGGCCGGCACCGGGCTCACGGAGAGCGGGACCACCTGGGTGGTCAACACCTACGGCCTGGCGTTCGGGGCGCTGCTCCTGGCGGGAGGGCGGGTTGCCGACCTCCTCGGCCGCCGCCGGGTGCTGATGGCAGGGCTCGCCCTGTTCGCGCTCGCTTCGCTGGCAGCGGGGCTGGCCACCTCCGCCGGCGTGCTGATCGCGGCCCGTGCGGTGCAGGGTCTCGGGGCCGCCGCGATCGCCCCGGCCGCCCTCGCCCTGGCGATGGACCGGGCATCGTCCGGCCCCGAGCGCGGCAGGGCCCTGGGCGTGTGGGGAGCGGTCTCCGGCGCGGGAGCGGCGGGTGGCGTCCTGCTGGGCGGCGCGCTCACCCAGGCCTGGGGCTGGCCCTGGATCTTCCACTCGGTCGCGCTCGGAGCGGCGCTGGTCGTGGCCGCGGTGGCCGTACTCGTACCACGGGACGCAGGACGGGACACCGGACGGCAGGCCGGGCGGGACACCGGACGGCAGAGCGGGCGGTTCGACCTGCTGGGCACCGCCACCGTCACCCTCGCACTGACCGGCCTGGTCTGGGGCCTGACCACCGCACGCGGGGCCGGCTGGACAGATGCCCGGGTGCTGGGCGCACTCGGCGCAGCCGCCGCGCTGTTCGCGGCCTTCGCCGTGATCGAGCTCCGCCGGCCCGACGCGCTGATTCCGGCGCGTCTGTTCGCCACCGGCCGGGTCGCCGCGGGCAATCTGCTGATGGCCCTGCTGGGATCGGTATGGCTCGCCCTGTTCTTCTTCCTGCCGCTCTACCAGCAGCAGGTCCTCGGGTCGGGGCCCTTGGCCACGGGGGCGGGACAACTCCCGCTCGCCGTCGCCCATATGCTCGGCTCCGCCCTCGCTCCACGTGTCTCCCGGCGCTTCGGAGCCACCGCGACCGTGACCGCGGCCCTGCTGACCGAGGCCGCCGGACTGCTGTGGCTGTCGCGGATCAGCGCCGACGGAAGCTACCTGACGGACCTGCTCGGCCCGAGCGTCCTGGTCGGCCTGGGCCTCAGCATCGCCTTCGTCCAGCTCACCGCACTCGCCGTGGACGGCGTCCCGCGGGAGGACGCGGGCCTCGCCGGGGGACTGGTGAACACCACCCGGCAGGTCGGCGGAGCGATCGGCCTCGCCGCCCTGGCCACGCTGGCCGGCTCCGTCACCGCCGGCGCGTCCGCCGGTACGCCCCCACTGGAGGCCCTCACGGCCGGCTACCGCACCGCCTTCACGGTCTCGGCCGCGGTCCTGGCCGCCACGGCCCTCCTCGCGCTGTTCCTCACCCGCCCTACGAGTTCACGTACGCCGACCACCCCGACCACGCCGTCCCACCTCAAGTCCGTCGCCGAACAAGCTGTCTGAGCACACGTCACATCCACGAGAAAAGAGTCCAGCCATGACCACTGCGAAGCCGTACCTGACCGGCCACTTCACCCCCGTCGCCGACGAGATCACCGCCACCGGTCTCACCGTCGAGGGCACCCTGCCCCCCGAGCTGACCGGCCGCCTGCTCCGCAACGGCCACAACCCCAAGCCCGGCATCACCCCGACCCACTGGTTCAAGGGCAGCGGAATGGTCCACGGCATCCGCCTCAGCGGCGGCCGCGCCGAGTGGTACCGCAACCGCTGGGTGCGCACCCCCGCCCTCGACGGCGCCCCCTACATGACCGAGCACGGCCCGGACCTGACCGCGAGCGCCGCGGGCACGCACGTCATCGAACACGCCGGACGCCTGCTGGCGCTGTGCGAGGCGAACCTCCCGTTCGAGCTCACCCCCGAGCTGGAAACGGTCGGTGCCTACGACTTCGACGGAAAACTGCGCAGCGCGATGACCGCGCACCCCAAGGAGGACCCGGTGACCGGGGAGCTCCACTTCTTCGGGTCCTCGCCGTTCCCCCCGTTCCTGACCCACTACGTGTCCGACGCCAAGGGATCGATCACCCACAGCGCCGAGGTGCCGGCGGCGACCGCCGCACTCAAGCACGACTTCGCCCTCACCCGCCGTCACGTGGTCTTCGTCGAGGGCAACGTCACCTTCGACCACACGGAAGCCTCCGGCATCCCGTACAGCTGGAGCGACCAGCAGCCCGCCCGCATCGGCGTCATGCCCCGCGGCGAAGACGGCGCCCGGCACATCCGCTGGTTCTCCATCGAACCGGGCAACATGCTCCACGTCTCCAACGCCTACGAGGACGGCCAGGGCCGCATCGTCCTGGAAGGCCCCACCGTGGACCGCGAGGGCTTCCGGCTCTCCTGGAACTGGTGGGTCGGCGCGCCCGGGCGCGGCAGCGAGCCCGTCAGCCGCTCGTACACCCGCCGTTGGGTGCTCGACATGTCCGCCGGCACCGTCGACGAGCAGATCATCGACGACCTGCCGGTGGAGTTCCCGACCCTCAACGAGGACTACCTGGGCGCCGAGAACCGCTACCAGTACGCCATCTCCTTCCCGAACGAGGAGGGGCTCGGCGGCTACGGCGTCGTCAAGTACGACCGCGCCAGCGGTGCACGCCGCATCCACCAGGTGGGCGATGCCCGGATGCCCAGCGAGGCCGTGTTCGTCCCCGCCGCCGATGCCACGTGCGAGGACGACGGCTATCTGCTGACCGTGGTCTCCGACCTCAAGCAGGACGCCTCGCAGCTCCTGGTGCTTGACGCCTCCGGCCTCGAGCGGGTCGCCACCGTCCACCTTCCCCACAGGGTGAGCGCCGGACTCCACGGCTCCTGGATCCCCGACGGCGCCCTGTAAGGCGCCACGGGCCGACCAGGAGCAGGAACCTGCCGGAGCCGCGGCACCTCGCGGCTCCGGCACGGCCCCGATTCCGCACCGGCCGAGGCCCGTAGACGACCGGAGAAGGCGGACATGACAAGCAGTCGTACTTGAGGCGGAGCGGACTACCCGCGGCTCGGGCGGTGTTCGCGGCCTTGCGGAGGGATTCCGGAGCCGAATTTCGGCCAACTGCCCGGATTTCGCGTGGTACGGGAGAGGGACCAGGGACGGCTCTTCCAGGGGATTCGGCGACGCCCTCCGATGCAACACAGTGGGCACACCAGCGATTTCACCGGAAGAAGGACGGCATGCCTCCCATGAAACGCCTCGCACCGCTGCTCGCCACCGTCGGGCTCGTCGCCACCTCCCTGCCCCTGCTGACGGCTCCCCAGGCGGCCGCCGCCCAGACCCCCGGCTACATGCGCCAGAAGCCGGCCTGGCACCGCTGCAGCCCCGACCAGCCGGTGACGTACGAGTGCGCGACCCTCAAGGTGCCGCTCGACTACCAGCACCCCGAGGGGCGCACGCTCGACCTCGCGATATCCCGGATGAAGAGCGAAAACCCCGGAAAGCGGCACGGGGTCCTGCTCTTCAACCCGGGCGGTCCCGGCACTCCCGGGCTGTTCCGGCCGATGGTCCTGAACGCGGAGATGCCCAAGGACGTACGGGACCAGTACGACCTCATCGGCTTCGACCCGCGCGGGGTCGGCAAGAGCAGCCCGATCACCTGTGGCGGGCTGAGCCAAGCGGAGCAGGGCATCGGGGGCGCGTACCGGCCCGAGACCTTCCCCTCGGACGTGGCCTGGGCGCGGGGCATCGCCGACAAGTGCCGGGAGAAGTCGGGCGACGTCATCCCGCACATCACCACCCGCAACACGGCCCGCGACCTGGACGTGATCCGTGCGGCGCTCGGCGAGCGGAAGATCTCTTACCTGGGCTACTCGTACGGGACCTACCTCGGCGCGGTGTACTCCCAGATGTTCCCGCAGCGCACCGACCGCTTCGTGCTGGACAGCGCGGTGGACCCGCAGCGCGTCTGGCGCGGCATGATCCAGGTATGGGCCACCGAGGCGGAGCCCGCCTTCGCACGGTGGACGCGGTGGGCTGCCGAGCGCTCGGACCGGTACGGGCTCGGCACCACGCCCGAAGAGGTGTCCGCCACCTTCTGGGGCCTGGTGGCCCGGGCCGACCGGGATCCGATCGTCCACAACGGGCAGAAGGTCACGGGTGACGATCTCAGGGCCGACCCGTCGCTGTTCGCCTCCCCGTACGGTGCCTCGGCCGTCGTCAAGTTCCTCAAGTCCTTGGCCGAGAACGGGCCCCGGCCGACGGACGGCGACGCGCCGGATCTGAAGCAACTGCTCGCGGGCTCCCGGACCTCCGGGCCGAACGCCTCCGCGCCGAACACCGCGGCGGCGGGGCCGGCAGCCGCCTCCGAATCCGTTGACGGGGCCACGCCCGCCTACTGGTCCGTCGTGTGCGGGGACACGGACGCCTGGCCGCGCGACCCCGATCAGTACGCGCGGGACGCGGTGCGGGACAAGGCGAAGTACCCGCTGTACGGGGACTTCGCGTCGAACATCAAGCCGTGCGCCTTCTGGCAGCGGCCCGTCGAGCCCCCGACGCCCATGAAGACCCGGGCCGACGTACTGACCGTACAGAACGAATGGGACCCGATAACCCCGCTGGCCAGCGGCCAGGGCCTGCACCAGGCGCTCAAGGGCTCGCGCATGGTGCTGGCGCTGGGCGGCGAGAAGCACGGTGTGTACCTCTCCGACCCGGCTTCCTGCGCCGACGTCACGGTCAACAAGTACCTCGCCACGGGCCGGCTGCCCGCCGCAGACGTGACCTGCCAGGACCCGCCGCCGTTCCCCTAGGGATGCCGAAGCGCGGTGCTGACGGCCTGGCTCCGGCCGGACGAAGGTCGCCTACGGCCGCGACCCGCCCTGGAGGCGGCCGGTCAGGACCAGGTCGCCGTCCGGGGTGCGCCGTGCGAGTGCGCCGGTGCGGAAGTAGCCGTCGGCGGTGAAAGAGCGTGCGTTGTGGTCGGGAGCCCGGTAGTAGCCCCGCAGGGTGTACGGGCCGCGGGCGAGGAGTTCGCCGGACTCCCCGTCGGGCACGTCCTTGCCGTCGGCGTCGACGATGCGGATCTCATCGTCGGGCGAGAGCGGGCGGCCCTGCGCGGTGGGCACGGTCCCGTCCGGATCGGTGGGCCGGGTGAGCGTGAGCAGCCCCTCGGCCATGCCGAAGACCTGCTGGAGGCGACAGCCCAATTCGGGGCCCATCCGCTCGGCGGTCGTATGCGGCAAGGGCGCGGCGCCGCCGATCTGCACGAGTCGCAGACTGCTCAAGTCGGCCTTGGCCGTGGGAAGTACGTCGAGCCAGTCCTGGGCGGCGGCGGGCGTCACGGACGTGATGGTGACCCGCTCCCGTGCGATGGCCGCAAGGCATTCGGAGGGGTCCGGGTTCTCGGCCAGGACGACGGTACCGCCGACGGACAGCGTGCCGACGATGCCGGGGCAGCCGAACGCGAGGTAGGACTCGGCGGGCAGCGCGGCGAGATACACGTCCTTCTCGGTGAGGGACACCAGCTCGGCGGCTGCCCGCGCCTGGTAGGCGTAGTCGTTGTGCGTGCGCGGAACGAGCCTGGGCACCTCGGTGGCAGCGCCGGAGAGCAGGAAGAACGCCACCTGGTCGGCGCTCTGCGCGGGCGTCGGCCCGGGCGGGGAGTCGAGGGAGCCCAGCGGGAAGTAGTGGCAGCCCGCCGGGTCGGTCGAGAAGCCGCCGTACGGGGACGACTCGCCCGGGGCCTCGAAGGTGAACACCCGTCGCAGGAACGGCCCTTGGGCCGCGATGTCCGCGGCCATCGCGGTGTGGTCGAAGCCCCGGTACGTCGAGGGACCGACGTAGCCGACGGCCTCCGTGATCCGCACGACATGAGCCACCTCGGACGCGCGGTGCGAAACGGGACAGAGCACCGGGACCGCGCCGATCCGCATCAGCGCGAACACGGTGGTGACGAACTCGGGCACGTTCGGCAGCTGGACGACGGCCCGCTGCCCGGGCCGCAGGCCCCGCAGTCGAAATCCGGCGGCCATGCGGTCCACGCGCCGGTTCAGGCCCGCGTACGTGATGCGGGTGCCGCCGCCGTGGACGAGCGCGGTCCGCGGTCCGTACTGCTGGGCCCAGCCGCGCAGCAGGTTGTCCAGGGTGTTGCCACGCCAGTGCCCGGCCGCCCAGTAGCGGTCGGCGAACTCCTCGGGCCAGGGCGTGCAGCCGGCGAGCATGGATGCCATTCGTTTCCTTCTGTCCCGTTCCTGGGACAAGCCAATCCCTCACCACCCGCATGTGCAATGCGCCTTCCCCACCACGAAGGCCGCACGCGATCAGCGGAAAGTCCAATCAGGGACTGCGGACCAGGGGGCTACGACCAGAGCCGGAACCGTTCCCAGCCCTCGTCCGCGGTCCGTTCGTAGCGCAGGCGGGTGTGGACGCGGTTCTTCGCCGCCTGCCAGAACTCCACCTCCGCCGGAGCCAGGGTGTAGAGCGTCCAGGCGGAGTCGACGAGCGACGGCGCCTGCTCGATCAGGGCCAAGGACTTCGCCAGGGCGTGGTCGCGCTCCGCGGGGTCCGCCAGGTACTGGCTCTGGCGGGACAGGAGCGATTCGGCGCGGGCGGTGGCCGACCGGGCGAGGAAGTCGGAGGCGTTGTCCTCCGCGGATCCCGGGGCGACGGTCCCGCGCAGACGCACCTGCCGGCCGTGCTCGGGCCAGTAGAAGGTGAGCGCCGCCCTCGGGTGGACGGCCAACTGGTGCCCCTTGGGGCTGAAGCAGTGCCCGGCGAACTGCCATCCCGAGCCGTCCACCCCCTTGAGGATCAGGACCCGGGCGTCCGGATCGCCGGCCTCGTCGACGGTGGACAAGGTCATCGCGTGCGGATCGCGCAAACCGTCCGCCACGGCGTCGGACAGCCAGGACAGGAACAGCTGAACGGGCTCGGCCGGAGCCCGCTCCGGCTCGAACTCCGGAAGCGGTCCCGCGAACACCTCTAGGCCCCGCAACCACCCGCTGACGGTTCTGCCGTGATCGCCATCGCCATCGCCCACAGGGACCCGCCTCCTCCGCGTCGAACCTCTACAGTCCATCCTGCATCTGCGGCCGATGTTCGACAATCACCTGGCAAATGCTTGGCCGATGGCCTGAATCTCGCGGCGAGTGAGCAGGGGAGATATTGGAGGTAGCGACAACAACGGGTCCGGGCGGTGGCCGGGACGCACAAAGCCCCTGCGTGCCGAACACCGCTGATCGGCATGCAGGGGCGGCGCCATCAGCCGTGCAGCAGCCGCGTCCAGTCTTCGGGGACCCGGTCGGCCGGGCCGGGGGCCGGTTGGTCCGCCGGGTGGGCGGACGGCGGGGTCAGCGCGGGCCCGGACTCGTACAGGGCGTCGGTGTCGTAGTTCCAGAACCACTCCTCGCCCGGCTCGAAGCTCTGCACGAGCGGATGGCCGGCGGACTTCCAGTGGGCCGTGGCGTGCTGGGCCGGGGAGGAGTCGCAGCAGCCGATGTGGCCGCACTGGGCGCAGCGGCGCAGGTGGAACCACCAGCCGCCCACCGCGTTGCAGTCGGCGCAGCCGGTTCCGGCGGGCGGGACGGTCGGGTCGATTCCGTTGATGTCTTCGGTCATGCCGGCTCCTGGGCGGTCTCGGATTCGGGGGCGGTCAGCGGCAGCAGCACCTGGAACCGGGTGTCACCCGGTGCGGACTCGACCTGGAGGCTGCCGTGGTGCTTGTTGACCGCGATCCGCCAGGAGATGTCGAGGCCGAGACCGGTGCCCTCGCCGACCGGCTTGGTGGTGAAGAAAGGGTCGAAGATGCGGCTGCGGATGTCCGCAGGGATACCGGGCCCGGTGTCGCGGAACTCCACCAGCAGCCGGTCGCCCTCGCGTGCCGTGCGGACCGTCAGCGTGCCCTCGCCGCCGGTGCTCCCGATGGCGAAGACGGCGTTGTCGATGATGTTCGTCCACACCTGGTTGAGCTCCGCCGGGTAGGCGGGCACGTCCGGCAGGGAGCGGTCGTAGTCCTTGACCACCCGCACCCCTCGGCCGATCTTGCCGGACAGCATCAGCAGGGTGCTGTCGAGGAGTTCGTGGATGTCGACGACCCGGTGCGGGGCGCGGTCGAGCTGCGAATACTGCTTCGCCGCGTCCACGAGGTGGGAGATGCGGGTGGTGGAATCGTTGATCTCGTCCATCAACAGCTCGGTCTCGACCGTGTAGTTGAGCCAGCCGATGGCTCCCGGCAGGATGTCCTCGGCCACGGTCGCCGCGACCTGCTCCAGCCAGTCCGTGTCGAGCCCGGCCTGGACGAAGGTCGGCGCGATCCGCCAGCCCTCCTGGATGCCGTGGTCATCGAGCCAGTCGGTGAGTTCGTCCTCCCGGTCGGAGGCCTCCAGAGGACTCAACACCGGTGCCTTGGCCACGCGTTCGGCGGTGCGTTCCTGGATCTCGATGAGTTCGGCGAGCGCCTCGCGCGAGTAGGGGCCCTGGGCGATGACGGCCAGCTTGTGCCGCATCTTGCCCACCCGTTCCCGCAGCGTCGCGGTGGCCCGTACGGCCGCCGCGGCCGGGTTGTTGAGCTCGTGGGTGAGACCGGCGGACAGCGATCCCAGCGCCAGCAGCCGTTCGCGCTGGCCGATGGCCCGCTGCGTGTTCCTCGACCCGAAGAACAGTCCCTCCAGGAGGTGCGCGGCCATCGGGAACCAGTCCCGCATGATGTCCGCGAACGACTCGGCGGGCAGTACGAAGAACCGCGTCGGCTCCGTCACCCGCATCGAGTTGGTGTACGTCTGCGGCACCTGGTCGCCCAGGTAGGCCTGCATGGCTCCCGCGTACACGCCGCGCTGCGAGGTCCGGCTCACCTCGACGTCGTCGCCGCCGACCCGGCGGGACAGTACGACGGTGCCCTCGATCATCACGTAGAAGCAGGTGGCCGGGGCGCCCTCGGTGTAGACGGGGCCGACGTCGAACCGCTCCACCCGCCCCTCGGCGCACAGCCGCCCGAGCTGCTCCGGGGAGAGCTTCTCGAACAGGAACAGCGAGGAGATCTCCTGCGGACTGCAGGGCATGAACCGGCCATCGCTCATGACTGCTCCAGGTACCGGTGGACGAGCATCACGGCCATGGCTCCCTCTCCGACGGCGGACGCGACGCGCTTCGCGGACTGGGCGCGCGCGTCGCCCGCCACGAACACGCCGGGAATGTTGGTCTCCAAGTGGTAGGGCGGCCGGTCCAGTTCCCACTCGGCGGGCGGCCGCCCGTCCGGAGTGAGGTCGGGCCCGGCCAGGATGAATCCGTGCTCGTCGCGCAGCACCGTACCGTCCAGCCAGTCCGTCAGCGGGGCCGCGCCGATGAACACGAACATCCACTGGCAGTCGACGAGTTCGGTCGCACCGCTGTCCACGTCCCGCAGCGTCAGCTGTTCCAGGTGCCCGTTTCCGTGCGCCTCCTCGACGACGGTCCGGGTCCGCACCGTGATGTTCGCCGTCTCCTCGATCTGCTGGATCAGGTAGTACGACATCGACGCCCTCAGGGACTCCCCGCGTACCAACAGCGTCACCGACTTCGCGCCGCGCGCCAGGTACATCGCCGCCTGCCCGGCGGAGTTGGCGCCGCCCACGATGTACACGTCCTGCCCCTGGCACGCGGCCGCCTCGGTGAGCGAGGAGCCGTAGTACACCCCGCAGCCGGTCAGGGAGTCGCAGCCCGGCGCGTGGAGCTGCCGGTACGACACCCCGGTCGCCAGGATGACGCTGTGCGCGGCGACCGCCGAGCCGTCGGAGAAGTGGACGACGCGGGCCGCGCCGTTGACCTCCAGCCCCGTGACCTCGCACGCCGTGAGGATCTCCGCGCCGAACCGGCTCGCCTGGCGGCGGGCCCGGTCCGTGAGCTGCGCGCCCGAGACGCCGTCGGGGAAGCCGAGGTAGTTCTCGATGCGGGAGCTCTGGCCGGCCTGCCCGCCGGTCGCCGACCGCTCGACGAGGACGGTACGCAGCCCCTCGGAGGCCCCGTACACCGCCGAGCCGAGCCCGGCGGGACCGCCGCCGATGACGACGAGGTCGTAGAAGTCGGCGGTCGGCGTGGTCGCGAGCCCCACGTGGGCGGCCAGCTCGGCCGCCTCCGGCTCGATCAGCGCGGTGCCGTCCGGCGTGACCACCAGGGGCAGCCGCTGCCCTTCCGCCCCGGCGGCCTCCAGCAGCCGCTGCCCCTCGGGCTCGTCGGACGAGTACCAGCGGTACGGCACCTGGTTGCGGGCCAGGAACTCCCGTACGCGCGAGGAGCCCGCCGACCAGCGGTGCCCGACCACCTTGGTGGCGGGTACCGGCC
This sequence comes from Streptomyces sp. NPDC090741, assembly GCF_044769045.1. Classification (NCBI taxonomy): domain Bacteria; kingdom Bacillati; phylum Actinomycetota; class Actinomycetes; order Kitasatosporales; family Streptomycetaceae; genus Streptomyces; species Streptomyces sp. NPDC090741. The sequence continues at coordinate 542,790 of NZ_JBIVXF010000002.1, forward strand.
GGTAGTCGCTGGAGCGCCACGCCGTGAGCAGGTCGTCCACGACCGGGTAGAGCTTCTCCTCCGGCGGGTCCCAGGGCTTGAGCAGGTAGTGGTCGAGGTCGACGACGTTGATCGCGTCGATGGCCGCGTCGGTGTCGGCGTACGCGGTCAGCAGCACGCGCCGCGCGCCCGGGTACACCGCCAGGGCCTGCTCCAGGAACTCGATGCCGTTCATCTGCGGCATGCGGTAGTCGGCGAGGATCACCGCCACCAGGTCGCCCCGCAGCTTCAGCTCGCGCAATGCCTCCAGCGCGGACTCGCCGGACTCGGCGCGCACGATCCGGTAGTCGGCGCCGTAGTGACGCCTCAGGTCACGGGCGATGGCACGGGAGACTCCCGGGTCGTCGTCCACGGTCAGGATGACGGTCCGCGCCGTATCGGCGGCCTGTGCCATACGTCTCCACCCCGAGTGCTCTGGGCGGGCCGCACGGCGAGCCGCCCGCGCCGGTTTCCCGCCCATCGTATGTTCGATGGTCCCGGCGCGCTCCGGAACGCCGCGAACGTGCGCTCCGGGTACACGCCTGGTCGCTCCCGGTCGCTATTCGGAGGGCATGGCCTTCTTGGAACGCCTTTCCATCTCCTCCGGGGAGACGTCCTCCACGTGCGTGGACACGTTCCAGCGGTGGCCGAAGGGGTCCTCGAACTGCCCGGTGCGGTCACCGTAGAACTCGTTCTTGATCGGCGAGCGCTCCGTGGCGCCGAGGGAGAGGGCCTTGGCGAAGACGGCGTCGACGTCGTCCACGTACACGTGGAGGGTGACGGGCGTGCCGCCGATCGACTTCGGGGAGCGGAAGTCGATGTCCGGGTACTCGTCGGCGAGCATGATGACCGAGTTGCCCAGCTGCAGCTCGGCGTGGCCGATCCTGCCGCCGGGCGCGGGCATCCTCATCCGCTCCGTCGCGCCGAGTACGGATACGTAGAAGTCGATCGCCGCCGCGGCTCCGTCGGCGCAGAGGTACGGCGTGACCCGCGGGTATCCCTCGGGAATGGGGTTGACGGCCACCGGGCTCCGCCTCTGCGAACCGTGGCGATCGCCGTCGACCGCCGCCTGCGACCACTGATATCCCGATCCCGCGTGACACGCTCCGGCGCCGCGCGACAGCGCCGCGACGGTTGCCCCGAAGGGCCCACGGCCGCTCTCCGGCGGGTTCAGCGGACCGCCACCACCACGTGGCTGTTGCCGAACTGCCAGACCGTGCCGACGTGCTCGAAGCCCGCCTCGCGCAGCAGTGCGAGGTGGTCGGTGAGGGTCAGCTCGTTGCCCTCGCAGTGCGGGTGGGTGCGGCGGTCACGGGTGGCGAGGAGGGGCGTCAGTTCCGGGTCGGCCCGCACACCCGACCACCACGACTCCCAGTCCTCGTGCGTGAGGGCCTGCTGGCGCTCGGCGCGCCGCCGGCCGATGTCCACGGCGAGCTCGTGGACCTTTGGGGAGTCCGGGTCCAGATGGTCACCGTTGACGAGGACTCCGCCGGGGCGGATGCGCCCGGCCAGCTCCGTGTACGTGCGCCGCAGCGTGTCCTCGCCGAGGTAGTGCAGGGCCGTCGTGGAGACGGCCGCGTCCACCGGGCGGTCCAGCGCGAGGGCGTCGAGCCAGTCCGGCTCCCCGATGCGGGCCTCGGCGAAGCGCAGGGCGGTTCCGTGGTGTGCCCGCCCCAGCTCCAGCAGCAGCGGATCGGCGTCGACGCCCACGACCTCGGCGGCGGGCATGCGCTCCGCCAGCCGCGCGGCCAGGGACCCCGGCCCGCAGCCCAGGTCGAGGAGCAGGGGAGCGGGGTGGCCCGCCGTGACGCGCTCGACCACGTCGGAGATGACCGTGAACCGCTCCTCGCGGTCGATCGCGTACCGCTGCTGCTGCCGCTCCCAGCGTTCCACCCACCGGCTGGCCGCCGCGACTGTGCCCGCGCCGCTCACGTTCATGTTTCTGTCCACTCGTGCTTGTGCCGTTCTCACGGCCCTGAACTCCACATGAAAATCATTGCAGATTGGTGAGGGTGCCGAGCAACTTCTCGATCTCCTCCGCCGTGTTGTGGACGTGCAGGCTGACCCGCACCGAGCCGTCCGGCTCCGTGGCGCCCGCCTGACAGTGGCCGTCGGAGCGCACCATGAAACCGCGGCTGTAGAGGATGAACCCGAGGTCTCGGGAGGGGATCTCGCGATGCTGGAACGCCACGATGCTCCGGCGCCGCTGCACCTCGGAGTCGGCCGCCAGGCTGGAGCGGCAGCCGAGCACCTCGTACGCGCCCAGCCGGCTCAGGCCGTCCGTCAGCCGGGCCGCCAGGGCCACCGTCCACGCCTCGATCCGGTCCGTACCGGCCGCGTCGAGCCAGTCGAGGGCGGCGGCCAGGCTCGTGATGCCGACGGTGTTCGGGGTGCCGGCCCAGCCGCCCGGGCGGAACTGCGGTCCGTGCCGGCCGCGGGCCCAGACCGCACCCGTACCCGGCAGCGCCATGGCCTTGTGGCCGGAGAACACCACGAAGTCCACGTCGAGTTCGGCCACCGAGAACGGCAGGTGCCCGATGCTCTGCGCGGCGTCGAGGCAGATCGGGACATCCGGCCCGACCACCCGGCGTATCCGGTGCACGTTCATGTCGACGCCGTACACGTGGTGCACGTGGGTGGCCGCCACGAAGCGGGTGCGCGGGCCCACCGAGGCGGCGAGCGCCGCCGGATCGTAGTCGCCGGAGCCGTCCTGGTACGGCAGCTCCCGTACCCGGATCTTGACGCCCTGCCGCGCCAGCAGCTCCCGTACCTCCAGCCACGGCGCCAGATTCGCCTCGTGATCGGCGAACGGGACGACGACCTCGTCCCCGTCGGCGAGCCGGTCCGCCAGCCAGTCCCGGGCGACCGTCCGCAGCCCCTCGGAGGCCCCGCTGGTGAAGTGCACGGACGAGCGGTCCGGCGCGGGATCGCCCAGGAACCGCTTGACCCGGTCCCGGGCCCGCTCCACCGCGGCCGTCGTCGCGTTGGCCCAGGGGTACGAGCCGCGGCCCGCGTTGGCGTTGGAGGTGGTGAGATAGCGCTGTGCGGCGTCCAGTACGGCCTGCGGCTTCTGGGCGGTGGCCGCACTGTCCAGGTACGCCAGCTCCGGGTTCGCCACGATGATCGGGAACTGGGCGCGCAGCGGGCGCTGCCAGGAGCGCAGTTCCTCCAGGGCGTCGGCCACGTCAGTCACGCACCAGCGGCGCGCCCGCATCCCGCCACGCGATGATCCCGCCCGCGAGGCTGCGTACGTCGGGATGCCCCATCCGGGTCAGCAGTGCGGCGTAGCGCGCCGACTGCTCGCCGACCGGGCACGCCAGCAGCACCGGCTGCCGCCTGCCGAACGGCAGCCCGCCCCGCACCAGTTCGTCGAAGAGCTCGTCCACGATGTTCACCGATCCGTCGATGTGCAGCGCGGCGTAGGCGAAGGAGCTGCGCAGATCGATCACCAGCGGCCGCTCCGCCGCGATCCACTTCTGCGCGTCGGCCACCTCGATGACCTGCGCCGCCCGTACCTCGGTATCGGTCAGCGCGGACACGGAGTTCCGCGCGGGCGGACGGCCCAGCAGCTCCGGGCGGCGCTGTTTGACGTAGCCGAGATAGCTCTCCACCCGGTCGCAGACGATGAAGACCGCGGTCCTTCGCCCCGGGCCTCCCGTCAACTCGGCGTCGATGGGCTGCAGATGGCGCACGGTGCCGTGGTAGGCGGCGCCGCCGGTCGGACCGGCGAGGATGCCGCAGCGCCGGACCAGGGCGAGCATGCCGTCGATCGCGTCGTCGGCGCTGACCGACTCGATCGTGTCGTACGTGGCCGGGTCGAAGAGGCCGACCTCGTGGACCTCGTCGATGTTGCGGATGCCGGGGATGAAGTCCGACTTCTCGCCCACCAGCCCGATCACCCGTACGGCCGGATCGTGTGCGCGCAGGGACCGGGCCACGCCGGTGGAGGATCCGGCCGTGCCGACGCAGGCGAGGAACCAGTCCGGGGCCCGGCCGTCCAGATCCGCCACGATCTCCGGGCCCGTACCCGTCGCGTGTGCCTCGGTGTTGAGCGCGTTGAAGTACTGGTCGGTGTGCAGGTGGGCGCTGCCGGACTCGTTCAGCCTCTGGTGGAAGAGGGTCAGCGGGTCCTCGGTGTCCGTCGGGTCCAGGCATTCGCTGCGGCCCGGCAGCTCCTCGATCTCGGCGCCCAGCAGCAGGAGCAGGTCCTTGACCTCCGGGATGCGCATCCGGTTGGTGACGCTCTTGAACGACAGTCCGTGCATGCCCGCGATCACGGCCAGCGCCTTGGCCGTGTTGCCGCTGGACAGCTCGACGATGGTCTCGCCCCGCTCCTGGGCGCCGGGCAGGCCGGACCGGGCCATGTTCCAGGCGGCCCGGTCCTTGACGGAGCCGAAGGGGTTGAGCATCTCCAGCTTCGCGTAGAGATCGATGTGGCGCAGGCCGTGTACGGCCGGATCGATGCGGACCAGCGGGGTGTTGCCGATGGCCTCGGTGATGCTGTCGTACCTCATGCCCGTCCCCCCGAATCGGTGATCGGCCCGTACTCCTCGATGGGCCAGTACTCCTCGTCCAGACACCAGTGCCAAGAGCCCTCCGTCTGACGGACCGCCACCTTGCGGGCCACCGGCTGCTGTTGGGCGCGGGTGGCGCTGAAGTCCATGCAGTATCCGGCGGTGTTGGCGAAGCCCAGCAGATCGCCCGGGTGCGGCAGCCGCGGCAGGAACACCGTTCTGCGGGTGATCAGGTCGGCCTCCAGACAGAGGTTGCCCATGAGGTGGACACCGACCGGCTCCTGCGGGCCGGCGCCGGCGGGGCCGCCCTCGCGGGGCACCAGTACGGGGTCCATGAGGATCCCGTGGTCCTCCAGGGCGACGTCGCTCGCGTTCATGGCGAGGCGTACGAGTGCGGGGCCCGCGTCCTGGCGCCGTACCTCCAGCACCCGGGCCAGGGACAGTCCGCACTGGTCGGCCAGGGCCCGGCCCGGCTCCGTGTACAGGTCGTAGAGGCTCTCCAGCAGCAGGGTGCCCAGTGCCCGTCCAAGAGTGGGGGCGGGCTGCGACAGGAGCGCGTCGAGGTAGCCGGCGCCGGCCACCGGGCGGTGGGCGGGGTACAGGCTCAGGGCGCCGCGCAGCGTACCGCCCTCGGCGTGCAGTCCGTACCCGTGGCCGCCCCAGGTGAGGGGCGGGCGCCGGCCCATCACCGCGGCGGCGAGCTCGCTCGTGTAGCGGTCCCACTGGGCGGCGTGGGCGAGGTAGCTGACCCCGAAGCCCCCGCCGATGTCGACCACGCGCGGCTGGAATCCCCGTAATCGCAGCTCGTCCATGGCCCGCAGGCAGCCTTCGAGGGCGATGGCCTTCTCGTCCGGGCTCGTCGTGTCCAGGTGGTAGGCGACGCCGATCGGATCGACGGAGTCCCGGTGGCGTTCGAGCAGGTCCAGCAGCGGCCCGAGCGCCTTCACGGAGGTGCCGAACCGGCTCCTGCGGGAGAGCATCCTTGGTCCCGAGGTCTCGAACTCGCAGAGGCGGAGCAAGACCTTCGGGCGGGGCAGGCCGTGGCGGCGTACGAGGCCCGCCAAGGCCTCCAGCTCGCCGGGGCCGTCGGCGTTCACGGTGACCCCCGACCGCGCGGCGAGCCAGAGGAACGCCGGATCCTTGGGGCCGGTCGCCATGATGCGGTCCGCGGTGAAGCCGGCGCCCAGGGCGCGGCGGAGCTCGCCGACGGACGCCACGTCCACGGCGGCGTCCGCGGTGGTGAGCCGCCGGACGAGGGACCGGGAACGGTTGGCCTTGTGGGCGAAGAAGACCTGCCCGCCGAGCCGGTGGCGGCGGTAGACGGAGCGGAAGCCCTCGGCGTTATCCGCGATCTGCTCGGGCACGAGGACGTTGAGGGGCGAGCCGAGGGCGTCCACGAGCATGTGCAGGAACGGGGCCGAGCCGAGCAGCGCGGCGAGCCGCGGCGCCAACCGAGGTTCCAGGTACAGGGGGCCGGTGTCCATCCCAGCTGCTCCTCCCGCGCGCCGATCGTACGACGATATTCCTCGCGGCCCTGTTCATGCCCTGCTGGCATGGTTTGGACGCGTGCTGGCGGGAGTTGGCCGAAATGCGACGGCGCCGTCAGAGTGCCAGGTGCATGAGGATCTCGTCGCGGTCGTCGCCGGGCGCGACCCGCAGACCGCCGGGCCAGCGCCCGATCTCGCACCAGCCCAGACGGCCGTAGAACTCCTCGAGCCCCAGCCCGGCCCGGACGGCGATGTGCAGCTGCTCCAGCCCCATCTCCTGCCGGGCGAGTTCGCGGACCCGGTGCATCAGCGCCGTACCGATGCCACTGCCGCGGAAGTCGGGGTGGGTCATGACGTGGTTGACGGCGCCGCAGTGCGCGACGAGCGGATGGGGGTCACGGCGCACAACGAGCCACCCCGCGAGCTTCCCGCCGACCGTGGCGATCAGCATCCGGGCTCGGCGCGGTTCGAGCGCGCCGACGAGCAGGCCCAGGGCCGGGTCGGCCTGGCCGGCGGTCACCGGCGGCATGGGGAGCCCCCGGGGGATGACGGCGCCCCCGGCGTTGATGACCCGTACCCAGCAGTCGACGAGCTGCTCTCGGAGTTCGGCGGGCAGCTCCCGCGGGCGGGTGATCTGCGCGAAATCGACTGGTTGCAGGGCTGTCATGCACCGCAGCTTGCCAGACGCGGGATCGACGCGGGCCCCGGCCAGACGCGGGATCGACGCGGGCCCCGGCCGGGCGAGGGCCGAGCCGGGGCCCGCCGTGCGCGGGGTCGATCAGTCCGTCGTCGCCGTGCCCGGGCGGCCGAAGTGGCGCGCGGTGGGCACCAGCGCCGCCGCTGCCGGTACGAGGAAGCATGCGGCGGCGCATGCACCGAGTACCGCCGTCACCCCGAAGGCGTCGATGGCGGGGGCGATCAGAGCGAGCCCGACGGGTGCCAGGCCGTACGACACCAGGAAGTCCAGCGAGGAGACGCGGGCCAGTTTGTCCGGGGCGACCTCGCGCTGGGTGGCCGTGAACCACGGCACGTTGAACAGCTCGATGCCGATCCCGGCGACGGCGTACGCGGCGACGACCACCACCGGGTGGACCGGCAGCATCAGGCTCAGCGGGGCGAGGCCGTACGCCGCCAGCCCGGCGAAGGCCGCCCAGCCCGGGGAGCGCGGCCGCCACCGGGAGATGGCCAGGGCCCCGCCGAGCGCGCCCACGGTGTACGCGGTCATGGCCGCGGCCAGCACCCACTCGGTGCCGTAGCGGTCCCGGCTGATCAGCGGCAGCGCGACGCTGGTGGCGGAGTAGCCGAGGGCGATGACGGCGACGAGGGCGGCGAGTCCGGCGAGGAACCACGGGTGGCGGCGCGCCTCGCGTATGCCCTCCAGGAACTCCGTACGGAAGTCGGCGCGCGGGCCGGGCTCCGCGGCCGACTCCTCGGCGGCGGGCGCGGAGGCCGTGGCGCCACGGCCCTGGCCGGGTACCAGCGCGGCGACCAGCCAGAGCAGGCCGATGCCCAGCAGCAGCGCCGGTACGTCGAGGAAGGCGGCGAGCAGGGCGGTCAGGGCGGGTCCGGCGAGCGTGGAGCCGCGGATCGCCATGGTCATGGCGGCGTTGGCCTGCTGGCGGCGCCCGGGCTCGACGGTCTCGGCGGTGAGCGCCTGGAACGCCGGGCGGCAGGCGCCCTGTCCGGCCCCGGCGAGGGCGGCGGCCGCCGTCATCAGCACGAGCGAGCGGCCGAGACCGGCGGCGAGCAGGGGTGCGGCGACCGCCGCCGCGAGGGCGGACCAGAGCACGACCGCGCGGCGGGAGTGCCGGTCGGCCAGTACGCCGCCGACGGCGACGGCGGCGAGGAAGCCGGCGGTGCGGGCGGCGAGGACCAGGCCGAGGCCGGCGGCGCCGAGATCGCGGTGGAGCACGGCGAGCCCGAGGACGAACGGCAGCGCCCAGGTCGCGAGCCCGGAGGCGGTGGTGCCCGCCCACAGGCGCAGGAACACGGGGTCGCGGAGGACCGAACGCGGGGGCGGGGCGCCGGTCTTGGCTGCGGTCGGCGTGGGTGTGGTCGCCACGTGTGGGGGCTCCTTCGGGGACGGGGGAGGGCTCGGCGGACCGGCCCCGGATGTCGTTAATGAAAATGAATACCATTACAGTACTCTTCGAACGTGGCACTCCTGCCCGGTGCACGACCACACCCATGCCCTTCCTCCCAGACCGGAGAATCCATGCGCCACCCCGCCCGCCTCGGGATAGCCCTGACCCTCGCCCTCGCCACCGCGGGCTGCTCCACGGCAGCCGGCGGAGGTTCCCGGGCGGACGGCGAGCCCGCCGCCGAAGCGGTCTCCGTCACCAGCTGCGGGCGTCAGGTGTCCTTCGCCGCGCCGCCGCAGCGGACCGTCGCCCTGGACCAGACCTCGACCGAGATCCTGCTCGAACTCGGGCTTCAGGACCGGATGGCGGGGACCGCCAACCTCAAGACGAAGATCCCCGCACCGTACGAGGCCGCGTACGCCAAGGTCCCGGTCATCGCCCCGAAGATCGCCACCGGTGAGCAACTGCGCTCCGCCGCACCCGACTTCGTCATCGCAGGTTCCGCGGACCTCTACACCAAGGACCGCGCCGGCACCCGCGAGGAGCTGGCCGCCCTCAAGGTCCCCACCTTCGTCAGCGCCGTGGACTGCCCCCGGCAGAACCCGGCCGGCGCCTCCCCCTTCGATCTGCTCTTCTCCGACTACGAGAACCTGGGCACGCTCTTCGGCGCCCGGGAGCGGGCCGACCGGCTCGCCGCCGACCAGCGCGCGGCGGTCGCCAAGGCGGGGGAGAACGCGGCGAAGGCCCCCCAGGGCGCGGACCGGCCGACCGTCGTCTATCTCTACTCCGTCTTCAACGGAATGCCGTACGTCGCGGGCAGGACGGGCCTGCCCAGTGAGATGAGCCGGATCGCCGGCGCGAAGAACGCCTTCGACGACGTCGACGAGGACTGGCCGGAGGTCACCTGGGAGGAAGTCGCCGAACGCGAACCGGACTTCATCGTGATCGGCGATCTGTCCGAGCGAGGGCGGCCCGGCGACAGCGCCGCCGAGAAGCGCGCCGAGATGGCCCGGCACCCGGTGGTCTCGAAGCTGGCCGCGGTCCGCGAAGACAAGATCCTGGAGGTGCCGGGCATCGAGCTGGACCCGTCCGTACGCTCCGTACACGCCCTCGGGCTCCTGGCGAACGGCATGAAGGACCTCGGGTATGTCCGTTGACCCGGCCACCCGGAGGGGTCCTGCCGGGACGGCCCGTGCGCTCCGCCTGCTCCTCGCCGCGGGCGCGCTGGCGGGCTCGGTGGCGGCGGCCGTGCGCATCGGCGCCGCCGACATCGGCTGGGCCGGCCTCGCCCGCGTCCTCGGCGCCCGTCTCGGCCTGGACGTACGGCCGTTGGCGCCGCTCGTCGACTCGCTCGTCTGGGACCTGCGGCTGCCGCGGGTGCTGATGGCCGCCCTCGTCGGCGCCTCGCTCGCCGTGTGCGGCACGGTGCTCCAGGCGCTGACCCGCAACGCCCTCGCCGACCCCTACCTGCTCGGCGTCTCCTCCGGTGCGTCGACGGGAGCCGTCACCGTCCTCGTCCTCGGAATCGGTGCGAGCACGCTCGGAGTCACCGGCGGCGCGCTCGCCGGTGCGCTGCTCGCCTTCGGCCTGCTCCTGCTCCTCCTGCGGCGCACCGGCCTGGATTCCGCCCGAATCGTCCTCACCGGCGTGGTGATCGGCCAGCTCTTCACCGCGCTGACCTCGCTGGTCCTGATGGCCTCGGCGGACGCGGACACCACGCGGGCCGTCACCCACTGGCTGCTCGGCTCGATGGCGCCGGCCCGCTGGAACACCGTCGCGGTCTGCGCGATCGTCACCCCGCTGGGGCTGCTGGCGGCGTGGCTGTACTCGAACGCCCTCGACGGGCTCGCGTTCGGCACCGACACCGCCGCGTCCCTGGGGATCGGCGTACGGAACACGCGGATGGTGCTGCTCGTGGTCACCGCCGCGCTGACCGCGGTCGCGGTGGCCACCGTCGGCGCCATCGGCTTCGTCGGGCTGCTCGTCCCCCACGGGGTGCGGTTCCTCGTGGGGCCGCTGCACCGGGTGCTGCTGCCGTACGCGGCGCTCGCGGGCGCGGTGTTCCTGGTGTGGACGGACGCGCTCGCGAGGATCGCCTTCGCACCCCGCGAGGTACCCGTCGGCGTGATCACCGCTCTGCTCGGCGTACCGCTCTTCCTCCTCGTGCTGCGCAAGCGGGGTGAGCTGTGAGGATCACCGCCGAGAACGTGAGCTGGTCGGTGGCGGGTTCGCAGGTCGTACGGGAGGTCGCCGCGGACATCGCGCCCGGCGAGACGGTCGCCCTGCTCGGCCCCAACGGCTCGGGCAAGTCCTCGCTGCTGCGCTGCCTGGCCGGCCTGCGGGCTCCCGACACGGGTACGGTCCGCTACGACGGCGAGTCCGTACGGGACTGGAGCGCGCGGCGGATCGCCCGCCACGTCGCCTTCGTCGCACAGGATCCGGGCGCCGACAGTGACCTGCGGGTCGCCGACGTCGTGGGCCTGGGGCGGACCCCGTTGCGGGACCGCTGGCGCGGACCGGAGGCCGCCGACCGGGCGGTGGTCGCCGATGCGCTGGAGCGGGTCGGACTCACCGCGCTCGCCGGCCGGTCCTGGAAGGCGCTGTCGGGCGGTGAGCGCCAGCGCGCCCACCTCGCCCGCGCGCTGGCCCAGCAGCCGTACGGGCTCCTGCTCGACGAGCCCACCAACCACCTCGACGTCAAACACCAGTTGGACCTGATGGAGCTGCTGGCCGGGAGCGAGCAGACGGTCCTGGTCGCGCTGCACGACCTGTCGCTCGCCGCCCGGTACTGCGACCGGCTGCTGCTCCTGCACCACGGCCGTCTGATGGCCTCCGGCACCCCCGCCGCCGTTCTCACCGCCGAGCGCCTCGCCGAGGTGTTCGAGGTCGACGCCGAACTCACGACGGACCCGCTCGGCCACCCCTCGGTCACCTATCGCGGGCCGCTCGGCACTCCGCTTCGATCGCCGCAACCCACCCTGTGAAAAGGAGACTTGTGCACCACGCAAGCCCCGTCCCCAGCCCCGCCCCCACCCCGGCCCCCACCCCGGCCCCCGCCCCGGCCCCCGCCCCCGCCCTCGTGCCGTCCTCCGTGGACGGGCTCATCGAGGCCGTCCTGGCCGGCGAACACGGCCCGCTCCCCTCCGCACTCGTCGCCACCAGCGTGTTCTGGATCCACCACGGCACCCGACTGGCCGGCGGCGACACCACGTACCTCAACCAGTACGTCCTGGTCCGCCTCGGCGGCTCCTTCGGCGGCTGCGCCTTCGAGGCGGGCGAGATCGCCCCGGCGATCTGCCGCGACTCCTGCGGCACTCCGCTCGACCGCCTGCTGCGCGAGGCCCCGCGCCCGCTGCGGATCGCCGCCCTCGACGCGTACCTGTCCGAGGCCCGACCGCACCGGGTGGCCGCGGCGGCGGGCGACGCCGAGCCCGTCGCGCTCCCCACCGGTACCCCCGAGATGCGCGCGAAGGCCCGCGACACGGCCATAGCCGGCCTGCTCGACATCGAGGAAGGGGCCCTCGTGGGCCTCATCGGCGTCGTCAACCCACTCGTCGCGGCGATCCGCGAACGCGGCGGCGAACCGCTGCCCTGCGACTTCAACCTCAAGGTCACCCAGTGGGGCGACCCCGTCACCGACGACATGCACGCGGTGCTGGAGCGCGCCGAGGCCGTCGTCGCCACCGGAATGACGCTGAGCAACGGCTCGTTCGACACCATCCTGGAGCGCTGCCGCGCCCGGGGCATCCCGCTGATCGTCTACGCGCAGACCGGCAGCGCCGTCGCCCGCGCCTTCCTCGGCTCCGGCGTGAGCGCCCTGTCCGCGGAGCCCTTCCCGTTCTCCCAGTTCAGCGCCGAGGAGACGGTCCTGTACCGCTACCGGACGGTGAGCTTCGCGTGATCCGCACCGGCACCGGACACGCCCCCTGCCACCACGGCGAGATCCTCCAGGGCGTGTTCCTCGACACCGACGGCCGGCGGTGCGCCGGTCTGGTCACCCTCCCCATGCCCGGCCCGGGCAGCCGCGCCGAGTTCGTCCGCAGGCCCGGTACCGAGCCCGCGGCGCTCACCGCCGTACCCGCCGACCGTACGAAGGCGGTACGGGCCGCGGCCCTCGCGGTGGCGGAGTGCGCGCGGCGGACCGGACAGCCGCCCTGTGGCGGGGAGTTGAGGCTCACGAGCGACATACCGGTGGGCCTGGGCATGGGCAGCTCTACCAGCGACGTGATCGCCACCATACGGGCCGTCGCGGATTCGTACGGACTGCGGCCGGCCCCCGAATCGGTCGCCCGGCTGGCCGTGCGGGCGGAACTGGCCTGCGATCCCCTGATGTTGGACGGCCGGCCGGTGCTGTTCGCCCAGCGGGAGGGCCGGGTGCTGGAGGCCCTCGGCCCGGCGCTGCCCCCGCTGGTCGTCGTGGGCTGCGCCCTCGGGGCGGGCGCGCCCGTGGACACCCTGTCCCTGCCCGTGCGGGAGCCCGCCGACGGCGACGTACGGGCCTTCGAGCGGCTGCGTACGCTGCTGCGACGGGCGGTGGCCACCTCGGACGCCGCGCTCCTCGGCGAGGTCGCCACCGCAAGCGCCCGGCGCGGCCAACAGGCCCTGCGCCACCCCGAGTTCGAAGCGTTGACCGGTATCTCGCGGCGGGTCGGGGCGGTCGGCGTACAGATCGCGCACAGCGGCGCGGTGGCGGGCGTGCTGTTCGACGCGGCCGCGCCCGGCCTGCGGCACCGCGTGCGCGGCTGCCTGCGGGCCCTCGACGCCCACGGCATCCCCGCCACCCGGACCTTCACGACTTTCGACACCACCACCAGCGAGGAGCTCCCGCATGGACCAGCACATCGCCGAGGCGATCGGCCGGCCGGACCTGGTACGGCTCGACGACCGGCTCCTCTGCCTGCGCTTTGAGACCATGAAGGTGGTCTCCGCGCTCGCCGCGGTGCGCCATCTGCTGGACACCGGGGCGGTGCGCCGCGGGGACACCCTGCTGGACAGCTCCAGCGGCATCTACGCGTACGCCCTCGCGCTGGCCTGTCACCGGTACGGCATGCGCTGCCACATCGTCGGTTCGACGACGGTGGACCACACGCTGCGCACCCAGCTCGCCGTACTGGGGGCGACGCTGGAGCAGATGGAGCCGTGCAGCGACCTCAAGCTCGACCAGAAGCGACGGGTGGAGCGGATCCACGAGATCCTCGCCGAGCACCCCGAGTACCACTGGATGCGGCAGTACCACGACGACGTCCACTACCTCGGCTACCGCGCGATCGCCGACCGGATCCGGAAGGCGGCGGCGGGCGGTCGGACCGGCGAGACCGCCGGGCTCACCCTCGTCGGCGGGGTCGGCTCGGGGGCCTCCACCGGAGCCCTCGCCCGCTACCTGCGCGGCGCGGCCGCGGCCGCCCCGGCCGACGTGGAACTCGTCGGGGTCCAGCCGTACGGCAGCCTCACCTTCGGCGCCGAGCACGTCCTGGACCCCGAGATCATCATCGCCGGGATCGGCAGCTCCATCCCGTTCGGGAACGTCTCGCACGAGCTGTACGACACCCTGCACTGGATCTCGTTCGACGCGGCGCTGGCCGGCAGCGTCGACCTGCTGCGCCGGCACGCGGTCTTCGCGGGGCTCTCCACCGGCGCCGGCTATCTCGCCGCCCGCCACGAACGCGAGCGTGCCCCCGAGCGGACGGTCCTCTTCATCGCCGCCGACACCGGGCACCGGTACGTCGACACCGTCTACGCCCGCCACCGGGAGGCGGCCGCGATCGGTGACCTCGCTCCGCGGGAGGTCACCGACCAGGGGCAGCTGGCCCTCCCGTGGTGCCGGATGGGCTGGAACCGGGCCCCGGCGGCGGCCGCGGCGGTGGGCCCAACCGCTCGCGGTTGACCGGTATGTGGCGAGCGTCATATGTGCGCGTTCGAACTTCGGCGTTCCTCCTGCGTCCAGTCCTTGAGGGATCCGCGGGGGGCTCAACAAGGGACAGCGAAATGCCCGACGAGACGACACTCCTTCCCCCGTACCTGAGGGGCCGCTTCGCCCCGGTCCCCGAGCAGCACACCGCCACCGATCTCACCGTACGGGGCACCCTGCCGCCCGATCTGGACGGCCGCTACCTGCGCAACGGCCCCAACCCGGTGCCCGGACAGGGCAAGGGGCACCGGTTCACCGGCCCCGGCATGCTCCAGGGCATCCGGCTCGGCAACGGACGCGCACGGTGGCACCGCAACCGCTGGATCCGCACGCGGGAGCTGGAGGGGCAGACGTTCATCCGCCCCGACTTCAGCGTCGACCTCACCGCGACGCCGGCCAACACGCACGTGATCCGGCACGCCGGCACCGTCCTCGCCCTGTGCGAGGCGGGCCTTCCCTGCTGGGTCTCGCCCTCGCTGGAGAGCCCGCGGGTGGTCTTCCCCGTGGCGCTGCGCTGAGACGGCCCGGTCGGCCCGGTCGGGCCGGGGCGGCCGACCGGGCCCTCGGGCCGGGGCTGGATCCCCGGCCCCGGCGCGCGGTCAGCGGATGTCGAACCGGTCGAGGTTCATCACCTTGTCCCACGCGGACACGAAGTCACGTACGAACTTCTCTCCCGCGCCCTGGGACGCGTAGACCTCCGACAGGGCCCGCAGCTGCGAGTGCGAACCGAAGACGAGGTCGACGGCGGTGGCCGTCCACTTGACCTCGCCCGTGGCCCGATCGTGCCCCTCGAACACGTTCTCGGCCGCGGCCGACGCCTTCCACTCCGTACCCATGTCGAGCAGGTTGACGAAGAAGTCGTTGGTCAACGTCTCCGGCCGGTCGGTGAAGACACCGTGCGCGGACCGGCCGAAGCCTGTGTTCAGGGCGCGCATGCCGCCGATCAGGACCGTCATCTCGGGAGCGGTGAGATTCAACAGGTTGGCGCGGTCCAGCAGGAGGGTCTCCGGCGCGAGCTTCTCCCCCTCCCGGAGGTAGTTGCGGAACCCGTCGGCCCTGGGTTCGAGCACCGCGAACGACTCCACGTCGGTCTGCTCCTGCGAGGCGTCCGTACGCCCCGGCGCGAACGGGACCGTGATGTCGTACCCGGCGTTCTTCGCGGCCTGCTCGACCGCCGCGCATCCGCCCAGGACGATCAGGTCGGCGAGCGAGACCTTCGTTCCGCCCTTCGCCGACGCGTTGAAGTCCTGCTGGATCTCTTCGAGGGTCCCCACCACCTCGCCCACCTCGGGCAGGGCGTTGCTCTCCCAGTCCCGTTGCGGCGCGAGCCGGATCCGGGCCCCGTTGGCCCCGCCCCGCTTGTCGGTGCCGCGGAAGCTGGCCGCCGACGCCCAAGCGGTGGTGACCAGTTGGGGGACGGACCGCCCCGAGGCGAGGATCTTGGCCTTGAGGGCGGTGACGTCCGCGTCCGAGACCAGCGGGTGATCGACCTGGGGGACGGGGTCCTGCCACAGCTGCGGCTCGGCGACCCACGGGCCGAGGTAGCGCGGGAGGGGTCCCATGTCGCGGTGCAGCAGCTTGTACCAGGCCTTGGCGAACGCCACCGCGAGCTGGTCCGGGTTCTCGTGGAAGCGCTTCGCGATCGGCGCGTAGACCGGATCGACCTTCAGCGCGAGATCCGTCGTCAGCATCATCGGGGCGTGCCGCTTCGACGGGTCGTGGGCGTCGGGCACCGTGCCCTGGGCGGCCGGGTCTGTGGGAGTCCACTGGTTGGCGCCGGCGGGGCTGGTCGTCAGCTCCCAGTCGTATCCGAACAGGTTGTCCAGGTACCCGTTGTCCCACTTCGTCGGCGCGGTGGTCCAAGCGCCTTCGAGCCCGCTCGTGAGCGCGTCGACGCCGACGCCGGTGCCGGACGCGTTCTTCCAGCCGATGCCCTGCTGCTCGATGGGGGCCGCTTCGGGCTCCGGACCGATGTAGGCGGGATCGGCGGCGCCGTGGCACTTTCCGAACGTATGGCCGCCGATGATGAGCGCGAGCGTCTCCTCGTCATCCATCGCCATGCGGGCGAACGTCTCGCGAACGTCCCGGGCGGCGGCCACCGGATCCGGATTGCCGTTGGGCCCCTCCGGATTGACGTAGATCAATCCCATCTGCACGGCGCCCAAGGGACCGGAGAGGTCCCGGTCGCCGCTGTAGCGCTCGTCGCCGAGCCAGGTGTCCTCGGGACCCCAGAAGATTTCCTCGGGTTCCCAGGTGTCCTTACGCCCGAAGCCGAATCCGAACGTCTTGAGCCCCATGGATTCGATGGCGCAGTTTCCGGCGAAAATCAGAAGGTCGGCCCAGGAGATCTTCGGTCCGTACTTCTGTTTGACCGGCCAGAGCAAACGGCGTGCCTTGTCCAGGCTCGCGTTGTCCGGCCAGCTGTTGAGGGGGGCGAAGCGCTGCGAGCCGGCGCCGCCGCCACCCCGGCCGTCGGCGATGCGGTACGTACCCGCGGCATGCCAGCTCATCCGGATGAACAGCGGCCCGTAGTGGCCGTAGTCGGCGGGCCACCACTCCTGGGACTCCGTCATCACCTCGAAGACGTCCCGTTTCAGCGCGTCGACATCGAGGGTCGCGAACTCCTTCGCGTAGTCGAAGTCCTTGCCCATCGGATCGGACAGGGGCGAATTCTGGTGGAGGACTTGAAGGTCCAGCTGATTCGGCCACCAGTCCCGGTTCGTCCTGGGTCGAGTCGGTGCGGGGGTCGGGGAGGGAATTGCTGGGTTCTCGCTTTCGCTGCCGGACACGTCCGCCCTTCTTCCTGTCTCGGTGTCTTCTTCTTCTTCTGCTGCTGCTGCTGCTGCTGCTGCTTCTGCTTCTGCTGCTGACTGCTGGGCGTCCGTATGGTCGCGCACCGCAGACCGCACCGCTACGAGAACACGCAGAACTCTTCCGGCCGCTGAGGAATTCGAGAAAAGGCGGTTTTTCGGATGAACGAGATCGGCCCGGACGGGTGACGTGTCCGGCCTTGCGGCGGGTCGCGGGTCGGGGACGGGCCGGGCCGTCAGGATGGCCCCCTCCCGACAGTGAGAAGGAGTTGTTCGTGCTCGAGAGACAGCGTCGCAAGAACGCCACCGAGGTCACCTTCGTGCTGCCCGACGGGGACCCGCCCGGACCGGTCAGCGTGGTGGGAACGTTCAACGGCTGGCAGCCCGGATCCCACGTCCTCGAATCCCGCCCCGACGGGACGCGCGCGGTGACGGTGGCGCTGCCGGCGAAGGTCACCCACTCCTTCCGCTACCTCGCGGCGGGGGACTACTGGTTCAACGACGAGGGCGCCGACGGCCAGGACGGCCCCAACTGCCGACTGCAGACCTGATCCCGCCCCCGGGCGTGGTGCCCGCCCTGCCCTCACGGCCAGGGCGGGCACCACCTCGGGTCCGGGGGCGTACGGGCCTGCGCACCGCCGGGGGTGTCAGGCCCCCGCCGCGCCCTGGTCCCGGGCGGCCGTGCGGCGGGCCGCCGCGGCGTCCGTGACGTCGAGGAACACCTGGTCCAGCTCGGGCCAGCGCGTCTTCAGCTCCTCCTTGATGCGGACCATCGCGTCCTCGACGGTCTCGCTGTCGTACCCGGGCGTCAGGTCGACGCTCGCGGCCAGCAGCGCCGAATCAGGACTCAGCCGCATGGTCAGCAGGGCGGTGACCGAGTCGATCTCAGGCTGCTTCAGCAGCAGCTCCCGTACCCCGCGCTGCACCTCGGGATCGGCCGCCTCGCCGATCAACTGGGCCCGGGCGCCCTTGCCGAGCGTGTACGCCACGTAGACCAGCAGGACGCCGATCAGGATGGAGGCGGACGCCTCGTACGCCACCTGCCCGGTCGCCATGTGGAGGCCCATCCCCGCCATGGCCAGCAGGACGCCGACGCAGGCGGTGCTGTCCTCCGCGAGGACGGTCCGCAGCGTCGGGTCCCGGCCCACCCGGATCTCCTCGCGCAGGCTGTGGCCGGCCGCCGCGGCCGCGCCTCGGACCTGGCGGACGGCTCGGGCCAGCGAGGCCCCCTCGGCGAGCAGCGCCACGAGGAGCACGGCGAAGCCGATCAGATATCCCTCGTGGGACTCGGAACCGCCCGAGCGGAACGCCTCGATGCCCAGGAACACCGAGAAGCAGCCTCCGGTGACGAAGATGCCGACGGCGGCCAGCAGGGACCAGAAGAAGCGCTCCTTGCCGTAGCCGAAGGGGTGGCGCCGGTCGGCCGGCCGCCGGCTGCGCTTGACCGAGGCCAGCAGGAAGACCTCGTTCATGCTGTCGGCCACCGAGTGGGCGGCCTCGGACAGCAGCGCGGGAGAGCCGGCGATGACTCCGCCGACGGCCTTGGCGACGCAGATGACCAGATTGGCCGCGAGGGCCACCCAGACGGTGAAGCGGGTCTCGCTGTCCCTCTTCCGCTTCCGCGCGGAGTGCGTACGGGTGTCACCCACGACGTCGGCCTGTCCGGTCGCGGCCGCCCTCAGGTCTTCAGCAGCCGATTGAAGAACGAGCGGTACCGCTGCAGAGCCAGCCGCAGCTCCTCGGTGGGCACCTCCTCGCCGCGGCCCCACTGGCCGACCAGCGACTGCTTGTGGTCCGCGAACGAACGGGCGAGCGTCTGCATCACCTCCGCGACCAGGGTGTCCGCGGAGCGGACCGCGTCCTGCGGGTCGTCCACGAAACGACCCTGGATCTCGCGCCATGCCGTCCGGTACTCCTCGGTGTCCTTGCCGTCGAGCAGGGGCTGGTCCTCGGCCTCGTCGGGAGCGTCTGGCGTGCCCGCCTCCGCCTGGTTGCCGCGGGCGTCGTCCTGCTCCGCCGCGGTCTCCGGAGTGGCCTCGCCGGGGTAGACCGCCGCCCCCGCCGCTCCTGTCTGCCCGCCGGGGTCGGCCAGGTCCTGCGTGCTCAGACCGCTGCCGCCCGGGCGCTCCTCGCCCTCGGCGCGGTCTTCGGACTCGCCGTTGTCGCGCATGTCATCGACCTCCTCGGTCGCTCAGCAGCTCGTCGAACAGGGCGCGGTAGTGCACCATCGCCCCGCGGAGCTCTTCCGTCGTCGCCTGTCCGTCCGTGCTGCGCACCTTGACCGTGTGCGCCGCGCGATAGTGCTGGAGGGTGCCCGCGTGGGCCACCGAGAGGTCGCGGAGATTCTCGTCGTACCCCTCGGTGGGGTAGCCCCGTTCCTTCATCAGCCGGGACACCAGCTCGTCTGCCTGTGTCACGGACCCTTCGGGGCGGTCCACGAAGTGCTGCTGTACGTCGCTCCAGTCCTGCGCGTACGCCTGGCGGCGATCCTCCGGAAGCTCCTTGATGGCGAGGTAGGCATGGCGCTCCTCGCGGGCGTGCAGCTCCCGGTCGGCGGCAAGTCGGCCGCCCTCCTGCTCGACGGTGCGCTCGTACTCCGGTCCGAACCGGTCCCGCAAGTGGCGCCGTCGCGACATCGTCCACAGTCCTGCGGCGAGCGCGATCAGTACGACCGCCACGGGCACGATGATGGCGATCAGAGTTCCTGTTGACATGGTGGGCCTCCGTCCCGGGGGCTCGTCGATGTTGGTGTGCGGGTGCCTGCCGGCGCGTGGGTCAGCCGCGACCGGAGCCGGCTCGTGCGCCGGACGCGGCGAACTCCTGGACGAACGCGCCGCAGAACGCCTCCAGGTCGTCCGGCTTGCGGCTCGTGATCAGCGTGGCGGGCTCCGCACGGCAGACGTGCACCTTCTCGTCCACCCAAGTGCCGCCCGCGTTGCGGATGTCGGTTGCGAGGCTGGGCCAGGAGGTGAGGGTCCGGCCGCGTACGACGTCCGCCTCCACCAGCGTCCAAGGGGCGTGACAGATCGCGGCGACGGGTTTGCCCGCCTCGAAGAAGTCGCGGGTGAAGCCGACGGCCATCTCGTTCATGCGCAGGGCGTCGGGGTTGGCGACGCCGCCGGGCAGCACGAGCGCGTCGAAGGCATCCGAGGTGTCACCCGCCAGGACGTGGTCGACGGCGAAGGTGTCCCCCTTGTCGAAGTGCCGGAACGCGCGGACGCGGTCGGGCCCGGTCGACACCAGCCGCGGATTCCATCCGGCGTCGAGCGCGGCCTGCCAGGGCCGGGTCAGTTCGATCTCCTCGACGCCCTCGGGCGCCGTGAGGAATGCGATACGCATCTCGTACCCCTTCGTTCGGTATCGGATCGTTCCGGCACCGCGGGCTCTTCGCCGGGGTACGGCCGGTGCCGGTGCCGGTGCCGGTGCCGGTTCGGGTGCGGCACGGGCGAACCGGGCCCGTCTCGTACCGGGGCGCCTGCCCGCACGGGAGCGTCTCAATCAGCGTCGCGCGGGCTCGCCGTCACGGTTGCGTGCCGTTGCCAGGGCCGATGCGCCCGGGCCGGTGTGCGGCCATTCGGTTGCTCCGGGGGGCGGCCGGAGGCCGAACGGCCCCGCCACCGCCGCGCCGTCACCCGGCGTCGGGCTAGGGTCGGGAAACGGACCGTCCTGCGGCAGCCGGAGGGGCGAACGCGGACGGAGAGCCGCCGAGAATGACCCACCCGGTCGCGGGTATCCGTTCCGGGCCGTGTCCCCACGCGGAGGAGGCCCGCGCGCATGCCAGACGATGATCGGGACGAGACCCCGGCGGAGCGGGCCGATCGCCGCTGGAACGAGACGCTCCAAGAGGTGCGCGTCGCCCAGACCGGGGCCCAGATCCTCTTCGGCTTCCTGCTCAGCGTCGCCTTCACCCCCCGCTTCGCCCAGCTGGGCCCCTTCGACCGGGGCCTGTACGTCGTCACGGTGGCACTGGGCGCCCTGGCGACCGGGACCATGATCGCCCCGGTCGCCTACCACCAACTCCTGGCCGGACACCACCTCAAGCCGCAGCTGGTCCGGGCGGCGGGCCATCTGGTCTCCGTCGGCATCGTGCTCCTCGCACTGACCGTGACCCTCTCGGTGCTGCTCCTGCTGCGGGTCGCCACCTCGCACTGGATCGCCTGGCCGGTGACGGCCTGTGTCACGGGCTGGTTCGCGATCTGCTGGCTGGTGATGCCGAGCATGCTCCTGCGCAGCAAGACCAGGAGCGGGTGAGGGACGGAGCGGGCAGGTTTCCGGCGTCGGCGGGCGGGCAGGCGCACCGCGGGGGTCGTACGACGCTTTCGAGGAGTGACACGTCATGGAAGACCAAGGCGGCGCCGGAGGCGCTCCCCTGCACGGTCACGACGACGAGCAACGCCGTCGCGCCCCCCACGTCGAACGGACCGGGCCCGGCAAGGACGAGCACACTGTCCGGGCGGCGGACACCGACGAGGCGAGTCGTCTCGACAGGCCGGGGGAGGTCCCCAAGAAGGGCCCCGGTCCGGTACGCGAGATCCCCCACGGGGAGAGCGGGAAGGCCGACGGCTGACCCCCGGGAAGAGGGCCCGCCAGTCACTCACGGACGTCCGGCCGACCGGCTCCAGCCGGGGCGCGAGCCTCAGTCAGGAGGTGGCGGCCGCTAGTGGGGTGTGGGCGGGCGGAACGGTCTCCGGCGCCGGGGCGGGGCCGGGGGGTGTGCCGTCGCCGAGCGGCCTTCCGCCCAGCGCCGCGCGGCCGTGCGGGGCGAGCCAGCCCGACAGGTCCGGGCCGAGCGGCACGATCCCGGTCGGGTTGATGTCGTCGTGCACCAGGAAGTAGTGGCTCTTGATGTGGTCGAAGTCGACCGTGTCGCCGAATCCGGGAGTTTGGAACAGGTCCCGGGCGTACGCCCAGAGCACCGGCATCTCGGACAGCTTCTGCCGATTGCACTTGAAGTGGCCGTGGTAAACGGCGTCGAACCGCACGAGCGTGGTGAACAGCCGGACGTCCGCCTCCGTGATCGTTTCCCCGACGAGGTAGCGGGCGCCCTCCAGCCTCGCGGAGAGCAGGTCGAGCCGCCGGAACAGACGCTCGTACGCGGCGGCGTAGGACTCCTGCGACCCGGCGAACCCGGCCCGGTAGACGCCGTTGTTCACGTCCTGGTAGACCACCTCGTTCACGGCGTCGATCTCCTGGCGCAGGGCGGGCGGGTAGAGCGCCGGTGCCCCGCCGCGGTGGTACGGCTTCCACTCCAGCGACATGTCGATCGTCACCTGCGGGAAGTCGTTGGTCACGACCTGGCCCGTCGGTACGTCCACGATCGCCGGGACCGTGATGCCCCGGGCGTAGCCGGGGTCGCGGGCGAGGTACGCCTCCCGCAGGCGCTCGATTCCGAGTACCGGGTCGC
This sequence comes from Streptomyces sp. NPDC090741, assembly GCF_044769045.1. Taxonomy (NCBI): domain Bacteria; kingdom Bacillati; phylum Actinomycetota; class Actinomycetes; order Kitasatosporales; family Streptomycetaceae; genus Streptomyces; species Streptomyces sp. NPDC090741. The sequence continues at coordinate 565,012 of NZ_JBIVXF010000002.1, forward strand.
GGCCGCCCGGATCGAGGTCGAAGCGCCAGCTGCGCTCGTCGTGCGTGGGCCCGGCGATGGCCATGGGCAGCGCCTCCTCCAGGCCGAGGAGGCGCCGTACGATCACCGCCCGGCTCGCCCAGGGGCAGGCACGGCTGACCACCAGCCGGTAGCGGCCGGGCTCCACGGGATACCCGTCGCGTCCGTCGGCGGTGATCCGCGTGGTGAGGTACCGGTCGTCGCGCGAGTACTCCTTGCCGCGCGTCACATAATTCATGTGGGTCGCCTACCCGCGAAGCGCTGCGGCGAACGTCGGCGGGGGTGCTCCGGCGGGTGTCCTGGGGGATCTGCCGACGGGGTAGATTGTGTGATCACACAGCTTGTGCGGCATAAATCCGTAGAGTAACCGGTCGGTAGCTCTGGATAATCGTGCCTGTTCTCGGCTAGCGTCTTGATCGCGCCGCCACACCCAGGGCACTCGGCCCTGCCGGGACTCGCGGCGCAGGGGAATTACTCACGTTGACGACTGCCATACAAGGCATCTTCGCCGTCCGTCCCTACACTCCTCACTGCCAGGTCATCCACGACGAGGGCGACCACGCCGTCATCGGCATCTCGTCCGGCAACTCCTACTTCACCCACGACCGCGTGCTCGAACTCGCCCGGTGGGGACTCGACAACTTCCGGGAAGTCGACCTCATCTGGACGGACATGCACGTGGCCGAGATGTTCGTGGCCCTCGGCTACCCCGAGGTCGAAGCGCAGCGCAAGGCGGTGAAGAACCTCCGCGGCGTACGGGCCAAGGTCACCGCCGCCGTCGCCACGCTCGACCCGGAAGGAGAGCGGCTGCGCGGCCGTCCGATGTCCGCGCTCCTGGAGCTCCCCGCCTACCAGCGCATCCGCTCCGGCCTCGACACCCTCATGGCCGACGACCCCGAGTTCCGCGAGGTGTGCGACCAACTCGCGGCCCGGTTCCTCGCCGACAAGCTGGCCGGCCAACCGCCCACCGAACTCCAGCGCGAGGTGTGCATCAAGTACGTGTGCGCCGAAGTGCCGCTGTTCCTCGACACCCCGGCCATCCTCGGGGTCTCCTCCTCGCTCAACTGCTACCACCAGGCACTGCCGTTGGCCGAGTTGCTGTACGCACGGGGCTGGGGTCTGCGCGCCTCGCGCAATCAGGGCCACGCCGTCATCACCCCCGCCGAAGAACCCGAAGGACAGGACCGCCGCGCATGACCAGCACGATCGAACCCACCACGGCGGCCGCGGCCGACGCGCTCACCCGGTTCCCGTTCGACGCCGACGGCACGCGACTGCCCGACGAGATCGCACACCTCCTCACCGACGAGCCGGTCAAGAAGGTCCGCACCATAGCCGGGGCGGAAGCGTGGCTGGTGTCCTCCTATCACCTGTGCAGGCAGGTGCTCGACGACCCCCGGTTCTCCCTCAAGGAGACCTCCGCCGAGGGGGCGCCCCGCCAGTACGCGCTGACCATCCCCCCGGAGGTGGTCAACAACATGGGGAACATCACGGGCGCCGGGCTGCGCAAGGCCGTGATGAAGGCCCTCAACCCGAAGGCCCCCGGGCTGGAGGAGTGGCTGACCGGCCACGCGCACGCACTCGTCGACCAGCTCGTCACCACCGGGGTGCCGGCCGATCTGCGCCGCGACTTCACCGTCCCGTACTCCACCGGGCTGCACTGCCACATCCTCGGCATCCCGCAGAGCGACGGCCCCGACCTCTACCGGTCGCTGCACATCGCGTTCATGAACAGCCCCCGTACCATCCCCGCGGCGGGCATCAACTGGGACCGCGACATGGGCCACATGATCGACCGGCTCGACGACCCGGCGACGACGGGCCTCATGGCCGAACTCGCTGCCCTGCGCAACGACCCCGACTACGCGCACCTGACGGACGAGATGCTCGCCACCGTCGGCGTCACGATGTTCGGCGCGGGTGTCATCAGCGTCATGGGATTCCTCACCATGGCACTCGTCTCGCTGATCCAGCACCCCGAACTCAAGGCCGAGTTGATCGCCGACCCGGCGCTCGTGCCCGCCGCCGTGGACGAGTTGCTGCGCATCAACCTGTCGATCGCCGACGGCCTGCCCCGCATCGCCACCGAGACCATGCGGCTCGGCGATGTCACCGTGCAGAAGGGGGAACTGGTCCTCGTCCTGGTCGAGGCCGCGAACCACGACCCCGCCGAGTTCGAGGACCCGCACACCGTACGCCTCGACCGGCCGAACCCGAACGCGCACCTGTCGTTCGGCGGCGGCGGCCACTACTGCCCGGCCACCGCCCTGGGCAAGCGGCACGCGCAGATCGCCATCGAGGTGCTCCTCGAACGGCTGCCCGGCCTGGACCTCGCCGTGCCGATCGAGCAACTCGTCTGGCGCACGGGGTTCATGAAGCGGATCCCGGAGCGGCTGCCCGTGCTCTGGTGAGCCTGCGCGTGAGCGTGCGGGTGAACTGAACGTACGGCGCCGAGGGCCGGGTCTGACCAGCCCGGCCCTCGGCGCATACGCCCGTCACCTCTCCGCCACGGCCTCCAGCGGGCTCAGCGAGGCGGCGCGGCGTGCCGGTACGGCGGCCGCGAGCACGCCGATCGTCAGGGACACCAGGCAGACGAGCAGCAGCGTCCCCCAGGGCAGCTCCAGGGAGTACTGCTTCATGGCGCCGTTGGTCAGCGACCCGACCGCCCAGGCCCCCAGCAGCCCGCCCGCCAGGCCCAGCAGCGTGCCGAAAGCGGCGACGGTCACCGACTCCAGGCGGACCATCCGCCGGATCCCGGCGCGGTCCATACCGATGGCACGCAGGACGCCGATCTCGCGGGTGCGGTCCGCGACCGACATGGCCAGGGTGTTGACGATGCCGAGCAGTGATATCACGGCGCCGATGGCGAGCAGACCGTACATCAGGGTCAGCAGGTCGGCCAGGGAGCCGGCGGCCTCGTCGACGAGTGCCTGCCGGTCCTTCACCTGCACCAGCGGGCTGTTGCCCGCGGCGGCGCGCAGCCGGTCCTCGGTGGTCTTCGAGACCGCGGCGCCGTCGGCGCGGACGAGGATCCGCTGGACGGAGTCGGGCAGGAAGCTGTCCCGCTGTACGTCGGCGCGCGAGCCCAGCACGTCCCCGGCGGTGGGGTTGTCCTCGTAGACGCCGACGACGGTGTACTGCGTGAACTCCTGGTTGCGGCCGATGCGGGCCTTGACCTGGCTGCCCGCGCTCGCGCCCTGCTCGCGCGCGACGGCGGCGGAGAGGGCGACGCGGCCCGGTCCCAGGTCCTTCAGGGAGCCGCTGACGAAGTCGAGCTTCATGACGTCGTTCACGGTGGCGGGGTCGACGCCGGAGATCTTGCGGACGCCGCCGCCGGTGAAGAGCGTGGAGTCCGCGATGCCCGCCGCCGTCCTCACCCCGGGGGCGCCGGCCACCCGCTTCTCGGTGCCCGGGTCGATGGCGGTCATGGCGCTGCGGCTGCCGATCACGTAGTCGGCGCCGAGGCCGGCCGCGGCCTGCCGGTCCAGGGCCTGCCCGGTGGAGTTCCCGATGACGGCGAGCCCGGCGACCAGCGCCGTACTGACGATCAGGGCGGAGGCGGTGGCCGCGGTGCGCCGCGGGTCGCGCAGCGCGTTCTCACGGGCGAGGTGCCCGGTGATCCCGAAGCGGCCGGTCAGCCGTCCGGTCAGCCGGATCACGGGGACGGCGAGCAGCGGCGCCAGCACGATCAGGGCGACGACGACCAGGGCGCAGCCGAACATCGCGTTCTGCAGGTTCTCCTCCGAGGCGTCCTTCGCCCCCGTGAGCGAGACCAGCAGCCCGGCGCCGGCGGCCAGCAGGACCAGTCCCACCGCACCGCGGACCCGGGAAGCGGCCGCGGTGGGCGGCTGCTCGCAGGCGCGCAGCGCCTCGATGGGCGCGACCCTCGCCGCCTTGCGGGACGGCAGCCACGCGGCGAGCACCGTGACGCCCACGCCCACGCCGAGCGCCGCCACGACGGGGAGCGGGCCGATCACCAGGGGGCCGTCGGGCAGGGAGTCCTGCGAACTGCTCAGGAGGCCGGGCAGTACGGAGGCGATGCCGAGGCCGAGCACGAAGCCGGCCGCCGACGACACCAGGCCGATCAGGACGGCCTCCCAGAGGATGGAGCGGACCACCTGGCGGCGCGAGGAGCCGATCGCCCGCAGCAGCGCGATCTCCCGGGTGCGCCGGGCGACGAGCATGGTGAAGGTGTTGACGATGAGGAAGGAGCCGATGAACAGCGAGACCCCGGCGAAGATCGTCGGCATCTTCTGGTGGCCCCGGGTCAGGGTGTCGGTGTAGGTGGCCTGCTGGGTCGCCTGGGCGGTCCCGGTGACGGCCTCGGCCCGGTCGGCCGGGAGCAGGACGGTGATCCGCTCGGCGAGCTTGAACTCGTCGGTGCCGGGCTCGGCGGACACGTCGATCGACGTGTACCGGCCCGGTGACGCGAACAGCTCCTGGGCGGTCGCCTTGTCGAACACGGCGAGGGTGCCTCCGGCCGTCACCCGCGAGTCCTCGGTCCTGACGATGCCCACGAGCCGCTTCTTCAGGACCGGGCCGTCGATGGCCAGCGTGACCGTGTCGCCGATCGAGAACCCGCCGGCCGCCGCGGTGCCGCTGTCCACGGCGAGTTCCCCGCCGCCGCGCGGGGCGCGGCCCTCGACCAGCGGATGGCGGCCGTCCCTGCCGTCCTTGCCGGGTACGTAGGCGGAGGCCAGGTTCGACCACGCCTTGCCGGCCCGCAGCGGACGGCCGTCCGCTCCGTTCAGGGTGGCCGAGCCGTCGGCCGCGGGCCGCGCGGCGGCGACGCCGGGTACCTCGGCCAGCTTCCGTACGAGCGCGTCGTCGAGGGCACCGGCCTGTTCCTCGGAGGCCCCGGGCGGGGCGGACTTCGGGGTCACGCTCACCGCGATGTCCGCGAAGTTCTTCGACGCGGCGGCACGGTAGGCCGCGGCGGAGGACTCCGCGAAGACGAGGGTGCCGCAGACGAACGCGACACCCAGGCAGACGGCGAGGACGGTCATGACCAGACGGGCCTTGTTCGCCAGGACGTTGCGCAGGGCTGTTCTCAGCATGGGCAGCTTTCGGGGACGTGGGCGTACGGGGAGCCGGGGGCGGGGAGGGGGAGGGAGCCGCGGGTCAGCTGGTGCGGGAGCCGGCGTCGAACGCCTTCATCCGGTCCAGGACCCGGTCCGGGGTGGGCCGGGACATCTCGTCGACCAGCCGGCCGTCGGAGAGGAAGACCACGCGGTCGGCATAGCCGGCGGCGACCGGGTCGTGCGTCACCATGACCACGGTCTGGCCGAGCTCGCGCACAGAGTCGCGCAGGAAGCCGAGGACCTCGGCCCCCGCGCGGGAGTCGAGGTTGCCGGTGGGCTCGTCGCCGAAGATGATCGCGGGCCGGGAGGCCAGGGCCCGGGCCACCGCCACGCGCTGCTGCTGCCCGCCGGACAGCTGTCCGGGCCGGTGGCCGAGCCGCTGGGAGAGGCCGACCATGGAGACCACGCGGTCCAGCCACTGCTGGTCGGGGCGGCGGCCGGCGATGCTGAGCGGCAGCGTGATGTTCTCCAGCGCGGTCAGCGTCGGCAGCAGGTTGAAGGCCTGGAAGATGAAGCCGATCCGGTCGCGGCGCAGCTCGGTGAGTTGCCGGTCGTTCAGGGTGCTCAGCTCGGTGGTGCCGATGCGTACGGAGCCGGAGCTGACCGGGTCGAGCCCGGCGGCGCAGTGCATCAGGGTGGACTTGCCGCAGCCGGAGGGGCCCATGATCGCGGTGAACTCGCCCTCCCGGAAGGCGATGCTGACACGGTCCAGCGCGACGACGCGGGTGTCGCCGCTTCCGTAGACCTTCGACAGGTCGCTGGTGGCCGCGGCGAACCCGGTCGTGGGGTGCGGCGCGAGGGCGTCAAAGGGTGCGGCGGTCACGGGGACTCCTCTTCGGTGCGGGTGGATGCACTTCGAAGGGTGTCCGGGGCGTGTATCGGGGCCGGGGCCGCCGTGTATCGGCGTCCGCGTCGCTTCGTATCAGTTGCGTAGAGGGGTGGGGCGGGCCCGTCAGGACGGCGGCAGGCGCAGGGTGGCGACGGCGCCGCCGTCCGGGGCGTTGTCCAGGCGCAGCTCGGCGCCGAGGACCCGGGCCTGGCCCAGGGCGATGGTCAGGCCCAGGCCGTGGCCCGAGCCGCGCTCCGCCGCGCCCGTGTGGAAGCGGCGCGGACCGTCGCGCAGCAGGTCGGGAGGGAAGCCGGGGCCGTGGTCCCGTACGACGACGGTACGGCCCTCGACGGTGACCTCGACCGGGGTCGCGCCGTGCCGGTGGGCGTTGACGACGAGGTTGCCGACGATCCGTTCGAGGCGGCGCGGATCGGTTTCGACGGTCTCCTCGGTCGCGGCAGCCGCCGCACCGGGAGATTCGGTCACGGTGACCGGCGCGTCGAATCCGGTGCGCGCCACGGCCTCGCGGACGACCGCGCCGAGCGGCACATGGGCGCGGACCGGGTGCTCGGCGCCCGCGTCCAGCCGGGAGATCTCCAGAAGGTCCTCGACCAGACCGCGCAGATCGCGTACGCGGCCCCTGACCAGGTCCTCCGTCTCGCCGGGCGGCAGCAGATCGGTGGCGGCGAGCAGGCCGCCGACCGGGGTGCGCAGCTCGTGGGCCACGTCCGCCGTGAACTGGCGCTCGGTCCGCAGCCGCCGGCCGAGGCTGTCGGCCATGAGGTCGACGGTGGCGGCGATGTCGGCCACCTCGTCGCCGCCCTTGGTGGGCCCGGTACGGGCGTCCAGGTCACCGGCGGAGATCCGGGCGGCGGTCTCGGAGACCCGGCGCAGCCGGCGGCCCAGCAGCCCGGCCCCGTAGGCCGCCAGGGGCACGGCCGCAGCGAGCGAGACCAGGGAGGCCACCGCCATGCTCATGTCGAGCCGGCGCAGGTCGTGGAGCTCCGAGTTCATGCCGACCTGGAAGGCCAGGACCGGGCTGCCCGGTCCGCCGACCCGCTGGGCGGCCCAGACGCTCGGCCCGACGTTGTTGTCCACGTGCCCGTCGTAGGCCGTGTGCCGGTCGCCGTCGGCCGGGTGGCCCAGTACGAGGGGCAGCTCGGCGGGATCGAGCGCGGCACCGTCCACCAGCGTCCCGGTGCGCCGGTAGGTCTCCATGGCCGCGTACACGCCGTTGAACGCCCGCATCTCGGCCCGGCTGCGGATGTCGCTCGCGGTCCACAGGTGGACGAGTACGCCGACGGCCGCCGCGACGAGACAGGCGGTGGCCGCGGCCAGCGCGGCGATCTTCCAGCGCAGGGAGACGCGGTCCGGCCGGGGGAGGCGACGGTACGGGCGCACGGTCTCAGCGCCTGAGCTTGTAGCCGAAGCCGCGGACCGTCTCGATCCGGTCCCGGCCGAGCTTCCGGCGCAGCCGCTGCACGCACAGGTCCACGACCCGGCTGTCGCCGTCCCAGCCGTACTCCCAGACGTTGCGCAGCAGGGTGTGCCGCTCCAGTACGACGCCCGGGTGGGCGGCGAACTCCAGCAGCAGCTTCAGCTCGGTCGGGGTCAGCGCCACCGGGCTTCCGGAGACGAAGACCTCCAGGCCGGCGGTGTCGAGGGTCAGGTCCCCGAAGACCAGCAGGTCCCCCTCGGAGGGGGCCGGCTCCTCGCCCGCGGCGCGCCCGGCTCCGGCGGCCGAGGGCGCGTAGGTCGCCCGGCGCAGCAGCGAGCGGATGCGGGCCACGAGTACGTAGGTGTCCACGGGCTTGACGACGTAGTCGTCGGCCCCGGCCTCCAGACCGGCCACGATGTCGAGGCCGTCGCCGCGGGCGGACATCATCAGGATCGGTACGAGGCTGGTTTCCCGGACCCTGCGGCACAGGCCGATGCCGTCCAGGCCGGGCAGCATCACGTCAAGAATCAGCAGGTCGAAGCCGTCGTCGTCGCTGCCGCTGCCGCTGCCGCCGCCGCTGCCGCTGCCGTTGTCGCGGTCGCCGTCGCGGAAGAGCTCCAGCCCCGCGAGCCCGTCGGCCGCGGCCCTCACCCGGTAGCCGTAGCGTTCGAGGGCGACCGTGAAGGAGCGGCGCATCAGCTCGTCGTCCTCCACCAGCAAGACGCGCACGGGGCGCGGAGAGGCCGGGGAGGGGGCGGACGAGGACACGGGGAGGACTCCTGTGCGGGCGGACGGGTGGGGGTGGGGGCGACCCGAACGGAACGATACGGCAGGTGGCGGGCGCGGCGACGGCCTCGCCGACCCGGTCCCCCGCTTCGATGGACAACCAAGCGCTCGCTGATACGCGGCGGATACAAACCCCGCCCCGGAGTCACTCTGGTTGCCGCTCCGGGGCCGTGGGGCTTGACTGGAACGCATGGACGAATCACGCCGGGCCTGGATCACGATCTTCGGCGTCCTCTTCGTCATCCTCGCCGACCTCGCGGCGATCGTGCTGATGAACACCGTCGGAAAGTGACCGGCAGACGGATCAGGAACGGAGAAGCGCGGGGCCGCGCCCCCCAACTACCGTGTTGGTCATGGACATCACCATTCACACGAGCTTCCTGCCGCACGACGACCCCGAGGCCGCGCTGGCCTTCTACCGCGACACCCTCGGGTTCGAGGTCCGCAGCGACGTCGGGCACGGCAAGATGCGCTGGATCACCGTCGGCCCCGTCGGCCAGCCCGGCACTTCCATCCTGCTGGCGCCGCCGGCCGCCGACCCCGGCATCACCGACGACGAGCGCCGCACCATCGTCGAGATGATGGCCAAGGGCACGTACGGCTGGATCCTGCTGGCCACCGGGGACCTCGACGCCACCTTCGAGAAGGTCCGGGCCGGCGACGCCGAGGTCGTCCAGGAACCGACCGAGCAGCCGTACGGCATCCGCGACTGCGCCTTCCGCGACCCCGCGGGCAATCTGATCCGCATCCAAGAACTCCGCTGAGCCGCGCCACCGAGCAGAGGGGGGTTCTCGTATGTGCAATCCCGCATGGGGGCGCGCACTCACCGAGGCGCAGCGCCTGAAGGATTTCGCCCGGCTGCGCCGCGTCCGCGACCGGATCGACCGGGAGTACGCGCAGCCGCTGGACGTCGAGGCGCTCGCGCGCGGCGCAGGCATGGCGGCCGGGCACCTCAGCCGGGAGTTCCGGCTCGCGTACGGGAAGTCGCCGTACGCCTATCTGATGGCGCGTCGCATCGAGCGCGCGGCGGCGCTGCTGCGCCGGGACGACCTCGGCGTCACCGAGCTGGTCGGCATACCGCCGAGCGCCGGTGAACCGGTCAGGAATCGAGAAGCACCGGCCGCCTCGCCGCAACTAGCGTGAGGGACATGAACTCCATCGCATCCGTCACCCTCGAGGTGGCCGACCCCACGGCCGCCGACCGCTTCTACACCGCCTTCGGTCTGGGCGGCCGGGTCCGCCTGCGCGCCTCGCAGGCACCGACGACCGGCTTCCGCGGGTTCGCGCTCTCGCTCACCGTGTCCCAGCCGTCCGTCGTCAACGGCTTCATCGGCGCCGCCCTCGACGCCGGTGCCACGTCGCTGAAGCCCGCCGCCAAGTCCTTCTGGGGCTACGGCGGCGTCGTACAGGCACCGGACGGGACGATCTGGAAGGTCGCGACGTCGGAGAAGAAGGACAGCGGCCCGGCCCCGCTGCAGTTCGACGAGATGGTGCTCCTGCTGGGATCCGCGGACGTGACCGCGAGCAAGCGGTTCTACATCGGCCGCGGACTCACCGTCGAGAAGAGCTTCGGCAGCAAGTACGTCCAGTTCCAGGCCCCGACGGGCGGGGTCAAGCCGGCGCTCTACGGGCGCCGCGCCCTCGCCAAGGACCTCGGCGTCCCCGCCGACGGCACGGGATCGCACCGGCTCGTGCTCGGCGGCGACGCCGGGGCCTTCGCGGACCCGGACGGGTTCGTCTGGGAGGCGGCGTCGCTGACGCCCGCGCCCTGACCCGCCGCCGAGCGACCGATGACCGACCGCAGCAGTGGAGGAAGAAATGACCGGCGTACCACCGCGTGGGCTTGAAGAGAGGGTGCGGGACACACGCGCGCGACTGGAGAGCGACATCGATCTCTGGGTCGCGACGCCGGGTTCCCCGGGCGTCCACCTCATCCCGCTCTCGTACCTCTGGGACGGGGCCGCGGTCCTCGTCTCGACTCCGCGCGCCTCGGTCACCGGCCGCAATCTGCTGGCGGACGGGCGGGTCCGGCTCGGCCTCGGGCCGACGCGTGACGTCGTCATGATCGACGGCGTCGCCGAGCCGGTGGACCTCGCCGATCTCGCGGAGGGGACGGGCGACGCCTTCGCGGCCAAGACCGGGTTCGACCCGCAGGGGCTCGACGAGCCGTACCAGTACTTCCGGATCCGCCCGACGCGGATCCAGGCCTGGCGGGAGGCCGACGAGCTGCAGGGCCGCACGCTCATGCGCGAGGGCCGCTGGCTCGGCTGACCGCCCCTTCCCAGGTGAATTCGGTGGCGAACTCGGGCCGTTGCGTACCAACATGCGCCGCATGAGCGATCAACCCGCGCGATGGACCGAGGCAACCGTCTACCCCGACATGTGGGCCGACCCGGACGACGATCCCCGCAACAACGAGAACAGTCCGGACGGCGAGCTCGCGACGCTGCAGGACTTCCTCGCGAACTACCGCCTGACCCTGCGGATGAAGTGCGAGGGTCTGGACGCGGAGCAGCTGGCCCGCCGGTCGGTTCCGCCCTCGTCGATGTCCCTGCTCGGCCTGCTGCGGCACCTCGCCGAAGTGGAACGGGACTGGCGGAACTGGATCACCGACGGCGAACCGGTGCCGAAGCTGTACGGCGCGAAGGACGCGGACTTCCACGGAGCCGTCGCCGAGCAGGCCGTGGTCGATGCCGCCTACGCGGATCTGGAGCGCGAGCAGGCAGCGACCGACGCCGCGCTGGCCGAGCACCCGGATCCGGGCGAGCGGGTGGGTAAGGACGGGATCGCGATCCGGGAGCTGCTGGTGCACCGGATCGAGGAGTACGCCCGGCACTGCGGGCAGGCCGACCTGTTGCGCGAGTGCGTCGACGGCAGGGTGGGCCAGTAACGCTCCACAGCCCGGAGACACCTCCGACCGGCGGGAGGCGGAGGTGTCGCCGGGAACCGTCGGCAGGAGCTGTCAGCGGGCCGTGCCGAAGTCCTGCGTCCAGTAGGAGTTCGGCTGCGCGAGGCCCACGCCGATCTCCTTGAAGGCACAGTTGAGGATGTTCTCGCGGTGCCCGGGGCTGTTCATCCAGCCGGTCATGACCTGCTCGGGCGTGCTGTAGCCGTACGCGACGTTCTCGCCGTACGTCATCCAGCTGAAGCCGCTGCGGGTGATGCGCTCGCCCGGGTCCGAACCGTCGGAGCCGGTGTGCGACATGTTGGAGTGCGCGGCCATGTCCTGGCTGTGGTTCAGCGCGGCGGCCGTCAGCTTCGGATTGACGGTGAGCGCCGAGCAGCCGACCTTGGCGCGCTCCTTGTTCACGAGGGCCACCACCTCGGCCGCCGGGCCGGAGGCCGTACCGGTCGGGGTGGTCGGCTGCTGCGCGGTGGGCGGAGCCGCAGGCTTCGCGGGGGCCGGGCGCGCGGGCTTCGCGGCGGGGGGCTGCTGCGTCGGCTCGGTGGCCGGCTGAGTCGGCTCCGGGGCCTGCGTGGTCTGCGCGGCCGGCGTGGCCGTCGCCGTCTCGACCGGGACCGGGGCGTCCGTCGGCTCCGTCAGGGTCTGGATCGACTCGGTGGGGGAGGGCGCGGTGTGAGAGGGGCGCATGCCGTGCCTGCCGCCGGCCTTCGCCCCAGTTGCCCCGTTGGTGTGCAGGCATGCCATGGCGGCCGTGGGTATGCCCACGAGGCCCAGGGTGACGGCGGCGATGGTTATTTTCTTGTAGTGCGTCTTCTTGCGGTGCTTGTGCATGCGTGACCTCACGTGGTTTCTGCGATGCGTCCTGCGCCTGAGCTGCTGGAGCGCGGGGGCCGGGCCGCCATTCTTAGAAGCCCCGGAACGGGCTGGCAAGTCTCGCCGCCGGGCCGCGGGGCAGGGCCGGGCGCCGGGCTTGAAAAGGGCGGACAGTCGTGCTGACCGGGTGGTCGGACGGCCGCGTGAGATCGGGACCCACCATCAGACATGGCTGTGACGTGGCAAGTTGCCGCAGGCGCTGCCCTTGCACGAGACACCCATGTCGGGTGAAGAGGGGAATGTCGATTCGAGTGGGACAAATATCGACATGTCGGGGAAGGGTGAACGGACGTAATGCTTCCGTGATCAGTTGTCCCGTGGTGATGCATGTCACTGTTTCGCGTGGAACCAAGCGAGGCTCAGGGGCGGGCGGTGCACGCCCGCCCCCGGCTGGTGATCAGAACCAGTTGATGGTGAGGGGGAAGGTGGTGGTGGCGGTGGCTGTGGTGGTGTCGGTGGCGGTTGCGGTGATCTGGAGGGTTCCGGTGGTCCAGGGTTTGCCGGTGATGCGGCCGGTGTTGGTGTCGATGGTGAGGCCGAGGGGGAGTCCGGTGGTGGTGTAGCGGAGGGCGGGTTTGCCGCCGGTGGCGGTGAGTTGGATGGTGCAGGACTGGTTGAACTTGCAGGTCCGGGGGCCGGGGTTGGCCAGCTTCAGGTCACCGGGAGTCGGGGTCGGGGTGGGCGTGGGAGTCGGCGTGGGGGTCGGCGTCGGGGTCGTGGAGCCGTCGAAGACCTCCGTGATCGGCTGGACGTTCGCCGCGTTGCCCGCGTGCGTCGCCGTACCGAACAGGTCCTCGAAGGTGCGCAGCAGGTGGTGGTGGTTGAAGGCGGTGGCGTACGTGCCGGTCTTCACCTTCGCCCCGTAGAACACCGTGGCGATCTGGTTGGAGCCGAGGTAGTTGTCCTCGTCCCACGTCAGCACCAGCAGGCTGTTGTTGGCCTTCGCCCACTGCGCGTACGCGTCGATGTTGTTCTTCGTCCACGTGTCACCCGTGTTCACCGAGCACGAGTGCATGTCGTTGCACTGGTTCGGGACGACGAAGGACAGGTTCGGCAGTGCCGCGAAGTTGTTCTGCGGGAATTGTGTCCAGGTTTTCCCCGTATTCAGCGGTACGTTCTTGAAGGCGAACCACGGGTTGTGCTTCTGCGCGTACTGGCCGTTGGTGCAGGCGGTGGACCCCTCGGCCGGCAGGTCCTCGTTGTACGACGCGAAGGTCTTCCCGGCCGCGATCAGCTCCTGGCCGAGGTTGGCCGCGCTCATCGACTGCGGGGTGTAGCAGCCGTCCCCGGTGATGCCCTGGGTGGCGCCGGAGAACAGGTTGAAGTAGTTCGGCTGGCTGGGGTGGGTCAGCGCCTTCATGCCGGTCAGTCCGGCACCGCCGTTCGCGAGCTGGTTGACGTACAGGGCGTTCGCGCTGCCGATGATCTCGCCGTACTGCTTGTTCTCGTAGACGACGACCACCACGTGGTCGTAGGTCGGCAGGGCTGCCGCGACCGCAGGTGTTCGCGAGGTCGCCGAATCCGTCTCGGCCGCCTGCGAGTTGGCCACGGTGAACGCGCCCAGCAGGCAGAGCGTGCCGAGTGCGGCCACGAGCGCGGACCGGCGGGCCCTGCGTCTCGTGGCGGCCATGGGTGAGGGCATGAGCGGTTCCTCCTCGGTGTGGGTGTTCATTGCTCGTGGGTGGTTCATTCCTCCCGCCGGGCCGCACCGGCCACGGCGATGTTCAGGAAGCGCGGTACCGGCCGGCCCCGGCCGCGGAAGTCCTCCGCCACCGCGGCCCGTACCGCCGTCAGGCGGGACGCGGGCAGCAGCACCAGCACGCTCCGCCCCGGCCGCCGCCCGGGCGGCCACGCGCTCAGCGCCCCGGCCCGGCGGGCGCAGGACACCGCCCGGGCCAGCTCGGCCGCCCGGTCCGCGGGATCGCCACGGACGGCGAGGAGCACCAGCCGCGTCCCCGAAGCGGCCGGATCGAAGGCGACGTGACGCCGCTCCTCCCCGGTGTCCGGCAGCAGGGCCTGGCCCGGCCGGGCGAACAGCACCGCCCTGCGCAGCGCGTCGTCGCCGTCCGGCAGCGCCCCCGCCAGCAGCCGGGCCAGCCCGTCCCGGTCCGGTTCCGCGTCGGTGGCCGGGGTGTGTACGTCGGCCACCGCGAGTGCCATCGCACAGTCGGCGGGCTCCGCCGTGGCCAGCCCGGCGGCTTCCGTGAGCGAGCCCTGGAGGTGCAGGTCGGTCCCGCCGCGCCCGTACCCGGCGCGGGCCAGTGCCCGCAGCAGTGCGTACGGGCGGACGGCCCAGGCGGGGGCGGCGGGCGGCGGACCGTCCGGGGTCAGCGGAAGATCGCAGCTGTCGGCGGGGTGCCCGAGGGAGCTGAGCCGCACCAGCCCGTCCGTACGCGGCGCGGCGGCGGCCGCCACCGGCCAGCCGGCTGCCGCGACCAGCCCGGGCGAGCCCAGGTGGAAGGCGTACGGGGCGCTCCAGACGGCGGTCGGCGGCCGGCCGTGCGCGGCCTCCAGGGCGTAGGCGACGAGCCGGAAGAGCGGATCGGCGGTGGCCCGGCGCGCCAGATCCGGCGGCACGGGACCGACGGGCGGGGGGCCGAGGGGGACGGGAGCAACGGGGACGGAGCCGACGGGGAGGGTTCCGCCGGGCTCGGAGCCGAGGGGCACGGTTCCCCCGGGCTCGGAGCCGGCGGGCGTGGCGCCGCCGCCGCGCGGCGTGGCGCCGGTCCGGGCCGCCGTCACCGGTCCTCCCCGACCGCCGTCGGCAGCCGGTCGTCCCGGCGGGCCAGCAGCCGGTAGGCGTTCCCGCCGTCCGTCCGCCGGGCCAGGGTCGTCCGCAGCGCGTCGAGCGCCGCCGCACCGGCGAAGCAGGGCAGCGCCGCCGCCCGTACGGCATGCGCCAGCGCCCGCCCGCGGCGCGTGGCCGGAGGAGCCCACGGGCGGTCCGGGTCCGGTGCCAGCCGGGTGGTGGTCAGGGCCACCGCGCCGAAGAAGTCGTTGCCCTGGTGGGCGGCGCCGTGCTCCTCGGCCAGGACGGTGAACCCGCGGTCGGCCAGCGCCTCGCGCAGGTTCGAAGCCGGGATCAGGTGCTGGTGCTGCGGCTGGAACCACGGCAGCCACGCGGATCCCAGCAGCCGTGCCATCCGCGATTCGGGGTCGGGCAGCTCGATCGCCAGGAACCCGCCGGGGGCGAGGACGGCGGCCGCGGTGTCCAGCTCGGTGAGCGGATCCCGGGTGTGCTCCAGGTAGTGGTACATGCTGACCACCTCGTACCGGCCGGCCAGCTTCTGCGCGAACTCCGGGAACTGGCCCTGGAATCCGGTCTCCACCCAGCCGCGCCGCTCTGCCTCGCCGACGCCGTCGCCCATGTCCAGCCCGTCGAAGCGGGTGTCCGGCCAGACGGCCCGCGCCGCGTTGCAGAAGTGGCCGTGCCCGGTCCCGACGTCGAGCCAGGAGGCCGGGGCGTCCGCCGTGTGCGGGCGGAGCATCTCGGCGCGCTTGCGGTACGAGTCGCCGAGCCGTCCGAAGACCGTCCCGGCACCCTCCCCGCCATGCCCGTCGTAGAAGTCCCGGTAGTAGAACTCCAGTCCGTCCAGGGTCAGTCGGGGGTTCTGGAAGACGTGGCGGCAGTCCGCGCACTGCTCCAGGGTGAACCGGCCGGGCTTGCCCTGGAGGAGATCGGGCACCCGGACGCGCACGAAGAGCTGCTGGGAGCCGCACCAGGGGCAGCCCGTCCGCCGCGGTTCGAGGAACCGGTCGGTGCCGAAGGCCAGTTCGGACCGGTACGCGGCCGCGCGGGCGGTGTCGGCGCCGGTGTCGGCGTCAGCGTCGGCGGCCGTACGGAGGACGGCGGCGGCCGTACGTACGGCGGCGCCGAGGGAACGCGCCGGCCGGGCGGCGGTGGCCCCGGGGAGATCGGCGGGACGCAGCGGGGCGCCCGGCCCCCCGAGCACCAGGTACGGCTGCAGCCAGTACAGCCCGGCGGCGGCCGCACCCCACCGGCCCTGGCGCCCGGCGAGCCCGGCCAGCAGCCCCAGCCCGGCGAGCTGCGCGGCGGCCAGCACCCCCGGCGGCAGCCCCTGGGCCCGCAGTTCGGCCGCCCGTACCGCCCCCGCCGGATCGCCGGCCCGGCCGACGGACAGCGCGGGGGCGATGGCCAGGCCCGTGGAGTCGGCGGCGTACTCCTTCAAACGGCGGGTCAGCGCCAGGAGATCGGCGGGCTCCCGGCCGGCGGCCTCCAGGCCCGCGTCGTCCGGACACGGCCAGAGCAGGTCCGCCCGGCCCGGCTCCGCGCCGCTCGCGCCCAGACTGCTCGCGCCCAGACTGCTCGCGCCCAGACTGCTCGCGCCCAGACTGCTCGCGCCCAGACTGCTCGCGCCCAGACCGGTCCCGCCCAGACCGGTCCCGCCCAGATCCACCCCGGCCCTCGCCAGTACCTCCTCGGCGACGAGCACCGCGTACCCCGCCCCGCGCCCCTCCGCGAGCCGGTCCTCCCGGTATCCGGCCGGGTCGACCAGC
Source organism: Streptomyces sp. NPDC090741 (assembly GCF_044769045.1). NCBI lineage: Bacteria > Bacillati > Actinomycetota > Actinomycetes > Kitasatosporales > Streptomycetaceae > Streptomyces > Streptomyces sp. NPDC090741. Next base: position 581,460 of record NZ_JBIVXF010000002.1, read on the forward strand.
CGCAGCAGCCCCAGTACCCGCTCGGCGGCGAGATCGGCCGGCAGCAGGTCCAGCACCCGCAGGCCCTCCCGGTCGGCGTGCGCGCAGGCGGCCAGGAACGTGGCCGGGTTGACCTCGACCCCGCGCGCGGTCAACAGCCGCCACCCCGCGGCACGCGGCAGCCCGTCCGCCGCGGACGGGGGCGCGGGCAGTACGGGGATCGTCCGCAGCCGGCGGCGGGCGCGCACCGTACCGGCGCCGAGCGCGGCCAGAGCCAGCGCGGAGGTCCAACGGACCCGGTGGAAGGGGGGAGGTGTCATGAGAGCTTCTCCAACCGGTCGGCCGCGGCGGCGGCTCCGCCGGCCGCGGCGAAGGAGGCCTGGATCCGCCGGGCGGCCCGGCGATGGCCGGGATCGTCCAGCACGGCCGTGAGCGCATCACACAGTTCCTCGGCCCGGGTCCTGCCGAAGCGCACCCGCACCCCCGCCCCCGCCTCGACGACCTGCCGGGCCACGATCGGCTGGTCGTCGCGGATCGGCGAGACCACCAGCGGCAGCCCGAAGGCGAGCGCCTCGCAGACGGTGTTGTGCCCGCCGTGGCTGACCACGGCGTCCAGGTGCGGCAGCAGCTCCAGCTGCGGCACCCGCTCCTGGAGCAGTACGTTGCGCGGCACCGGCCCGACCAGCGAGGCGGGCGCGGCCAGCACCAACTGCACGTCGTCCGCCAGCCGTTCGGCTGCCTTCAGTACGGTGGCGTAGAACCGCCCGCCGGCCTCCTGGTTGAGGGTGCCCAGCGAGACAAGCACCCGCCGTCGCTCCGGATCGAGCCGCTGCCACGGGAAGTGCGGGGCGGCCGGCCTGGCCCCGAAGGCGGGTCCGACGAAGGCGTGATGGACCGGGAACTCCGCGCCGACGCCGACGAGTTCGGGAGTCGAGAAGACGATCACCAGTCGCTCGGAGAACCGCGGATCCCAGTCCGCGTCCGGCATCCCGCAGGCCGAGAGGAAGCCGGAGATCTGCCCGGAGACCCACTCCCCGACCTTCGGGAAATCGGCGAAGGGGCGGGTCAGTTCGGCCGACGTACTGGCCGAGGTGGCCCAGGGGATCCCCAGCCTGCGCGCGACCACCGGGCCGGCCAGCGCCTGCTGGTCGGCGACCAGCAGGTCCGGCTCGAAGGACTGCACGGCCTGCGTCACCCCGGCCACCATCGCCAGGCCCAGCGGTACCAGCGCCTCCTCCCACAGGAAGCGCAGCGCCCCGACCCCGCGCAGATCGCGCCAGCGCTCGTGCAGGGCCGCGTAGCCGCCGCCCGCCTCGTCCCCGGCCGGCAGAATGCGGGCGTGCGCGGGCAGCAGCCGGGCCAGCGCCCCGGCCGGCCCGGCCCAGGCCACCTCGTGCCCCCGGGCGGCCAGTTCGGCGCCGACCGCCACCGTCGGGTTGACGTGTCCCGCCAGCGGCGGGACCGTGAACAGCACCCTCATCGGACCAGCGCTCCCGCCCGCGGGGCGCGTGCCCTGCGCACCGCTGCCGCCGCCGTCGCTTCGAGATGGGCGAGCACGGTCTCCCGTAGGACCCCGCTGCTCTCCTTCAGTACGTCGTGGCCGAGGCCGGGCAGGATCTCGATCGTGGCGCGGGGCGCATGGCGGGCCAACTCCACTGCCCCCGGGACCAGTTCCGAGTGTTCGCCGCAGACGATCAGCGTCGGGCAGTCCAGCCGGGCGAAGTCGGCGGTCGTGAAGGTGCGGCTCGCCGCGATGTCGTCGATCAGGCTGGTCCGGTTCAGCAGTTCGTCGGCGATCGAGGTGAGGTTGGCGGCCTTGCGCAGCCGCAGGGTGAGCAGCTCGGCGGGGACCGGGCTGTCCTCCAGGCTCAGCGCGGCAGCCGACAGGGTGTCCACCATGTTCTCCACCCAGGCCCCGCTGAGCGGGGGTTCGAGCAGGGTCAGTCCGGCGACGAGATCCGGGCGGGCGAGGGCCGCGTGCAGGGCCAGCGTGCCGCCGTAGCTGTTGCCGACCAGGTGCACCGGGCGCTGCCCGAGGCCCAGCGCGCCGAGCAGCGACACCAGATCCCGTACGGCGGTGCGGCTGTCGTAGCCGGTGGCCGGGCGCTCGGTGCGGCCGTGGCCGCGGAGGTCGTAGAGGACGGCCTCGTGGCCCGCCCTGGCCACCGGGACGGCCAGGGGGCAGTAGAAGGAGGACAGGTTGTCCACGACCAGCCCGTGCAGGAACACGACGACGGGACGGTCGGGACCGGCGGCCTCGGCGGTGGCCGGGAGCCGCTGGACGTGGAAGCGCAGGGATCCCGCGGGGACGAAGGCCATGGCGGGCTCAGCCGGCCGTGGGCGCGGAGGCCGCCGCAGCCGGGGCCGTCATCGGCGGGGCTGGCGTCGCGGACGACGTACGGGCCAGGGAGGCGTGGGTGATCCGGCCGATGTGGGTGACGAGTTCGCCGACCGACATGGCGAGGATCGCGTCCATGTCCTTCTCGGCGAGGAAGCCCATCAGGTCCACCTCGGACCCGTAGCGCTCGTGCAGCAGCTCGGCGAGGGCGACGAACTCGATGCTCTCCAGGGCGAGATCCTCGTTGAAGCTCGTACTCATGGTGACCTCCTCCGCGAGAAGGAACTCGTCGCCGAGGATCTCCACGAGCATGCCGGTGATCTCGGCGAGGATGTCAGTGGTGGTGGCCATGGCTGGTCTCCGTGAGGTGGAAGGGGACGGGGGAGGGGGCCGCGGGGTGGGCGGTCCAGGCGACGAGGTACTCGCCGGAGCCGGAGCCGGAGCCGGAGCCGGAGCCGGAGCCGGTCGTGCTCCCGGCCTCGGCCGGGGGCAGGGAGGCGGTACGGACCGGGTACGGCTGCCCCTCGGGCGACAGCACGCGCAGCCCGCCCGATCCGGGGTCCTCCGTGACCCGCCAGTCCCGCGGCCGGCCGCCGAGCCCGGTGCCGCGGGCCTTGGCGGCGGCCTCCTTCGCGCACCACAGGGCGGTGAGCGCGGCCGCCGGCCCGGTGCCCTCGCGGGCGGCCAGGTCCTCGGCGAGGAGCAGCTCGGCCGGGGTGAGCGCGACCCGGATCAGCGCGTCGGGATCGGCCGTGACCGGCTCCACGTCGATGCCGACGGGGTGGGACGGGTGGGCGAGGGCCACGGCCACCCGGTCCTTGTGCGCGATCGACAGCCGGAAGCCGCGGGCCAGGACGCCCTCGGGGACGGGCCGGCCTGCCGGGTCGTTGCCGACCGGGACCTCCACCGGGAACACCGGACCGGCGCCGCCGTCCCAGAGCAGCTGCCGCAGTGTGTCCTTGGCGGCGATGCGGCCCAGCAGCCAGGGCGCCCGGGCGCGCGGCGCCAGCCGCTCGTACGCCGCGCGCTCGGCGGCGCCGAGGTAGCGGCGCATCACCAGCTCCTGCGAGGCGGGATCCGTCCACCGCCGCCGGGCCAGGCACCAGCCGGCGGGCTGGGGCTCCCCGATCCCGCACACCTCGGGGGTGAACTTCATCGGCCACACCCGCTCGTCCGCGCCGAAGCGGCGGTACGTCCAGCCCTCGATCCGGGCCCACAACCGGCCGGCGCCGTCGAGGAGTTCGAGATCACCGCGGACGGTGACATCGCGGACCTCCCGGATCCGGGCCGTGGCCGTGACCAGGGCGTGCGGCGGGGGCGGGGGCCCGTAGAACCGGATCCGGTCGACGGTGGCGGGGAACACCAACCGGTCGACGGGGAGCCGGAGTTGCATCCAGTGCCCGAAGAGCTGCCCGGCGGCGTCGAGCAGCGCACCGGGGTCGGGGAGCGCGCGCAGGACCCCGTGGATGCCGTCCGAGCCGACGGACCGGACCTCGTGGACTCCGGCGAAGCGGGGCCCGTGGAACATCCACCGGTCCCGGTACAGGGCCTCGGCGCTGACGGGGGCGGGGCGCGGATCGCGCAGCGGTGTGGGGTCGGGCGCGGGCGGCCGCGTGTGGCCCGGGCCGAGCAGGACGACGACGGAGGCGTACGGGCCCAGCCCGATCCGGATCCGTCCGGGGCCGTCGGCGCGGACGCTGACCTCGACGTCGAGGGCGGGCGCGGCGGGGAGCCACCGCATGGCCCGTACATCGTCGTAGCCGAGGACGGCGGCGCCCGGCGGGGCGTGCCGGCGGGCCGCGTCGGCGGCCAGCTCCAGCATGGTCGTCATGGGTACGACGGGGAACCGGTCGGAATCCTCCGGCCAGCCGTCGGGCTGCAGGTACACGCAGTGGTCGCGTACGTAGGGCAGGGCGTCGAGCGAGACCCGGAGCCGGCGCTGCCCCGCAGCCCTCCCCGAACCCTCGGGCTCCACGACGGATCCGGCAACCGCTCCCGGGCGCGGGTCCTCGTGCACCGTGTCCAGCGCGGACAACAACACCGGCCGTCCCGGCTCCGGCGAAGGTCCCGGCGGCGCCGTGCCGGTGAGGGTGCCCAGGCGGGTTCGGGTGTCCTCGGGGAGGTGGACCAGCGGGGAGCCGAGGTCCAGGGGGACGGGCCGGCCTCGTACGGCCGGTCGGGCGGCGGGGGCCGGATCCCGGAGCCGGTCCCAGTGCGGGGCGTGGCCCTCGGTCCACAGTGCGGCGCAGGTGCGCCGGAGGGCGGCCAGACCCGACAGGCGCGGGGAGGACGTGGCCACCGAGAGGTGGGGGCGGTCCCGCAGGGTGTCCTCCACGAATCCGGGCAGGCTGCCCGGCCCCATCGTCACGAACGTTCGGACTCCCGCCTCCTCGTACAGACGGATCGTCAACTCGCGGAAACGAACCGGCTCCAGCAGGTGCCGTACCACCAACTCCCGTACCTCGGAAGGATCGTCAGGGAAGGGCGCGCACGTCGTCGCCGACCACACCGGCAGATCGCCCGGGCGCAGCGGGAGCCGCGCGAACGCCGCCCGGACCTGCCCCAGGTACGGCTCCCACATCGGCGTGTGGAATCCCGACCGGAACGGCAGTTCCTGCCCGAGCACCCCCTCCGGCCGCAGCCGCTCCAGGACCTGCGCGATCTCCGCCGGATCCCCGCACACCACCGACTGGTGCGGGCAGTTGTCGTGGCTGACCACCACCCCGTCCAGGCCGTGCAGGGCGGCCTCGGCCCGGCGCGCCGCGCAGCCCAGCGCCGCGTACACGAGATCCGGGACCTTCAGCGACCCCGGCCGCAGCGAGTCCAGGAACGAGTCGGCCGCGTCCTGCGGGTACATCCCCCCGGCCACCATCGCGGCCCACTCGCCGAGACTGTGCCCGGCCAACACATCGGCGGTCACGCCGAGTTCCGGCAGGATCCGGGCGAAGAACCGGCCCGTCGCGAGGGCGTCCAGCGCCCGTTCCATCAGCTCGGCGCCCCGGCCGAGCCGCGGCCGCTCCAGCCCCATCCGGTCCGCGACATCGTCCAGCACCGGAGCGAACTCCGGTTCCAGGCCGGGGAACAGGAACGCCGTCGCGCCGCCCAGCGGCTCCGGGGTGAACCACACGTCCCCCCGCCCCCGCCAGGCCCGGCCGCGCTCCACCGCCTTCGTGGCGAGGGCGAGACGCTGCGGGGTCGGCCCGAGCACGGCCAGCCGGCACGGCCCCTCGCCCGTGGACGCCGACCCGGCGGCCAGCAGACCCGCCAGCTCCGCCGGACTGTCCGCGCCGAGCAGCAGTACGTCCTCCCGCGCACCGGTCGCGGCCCCCACCGCCGGCCGGCCCGCGGGCCCCAGGGGCAGGAAGCGGCGTACGGGCGGAGCCGGTGCGGTGGAACCGGGGGCCTCCTCCAGCACCGCGTGCGCGTTGATCCCGCCGAAGCCGAAGGCGTTGACCCCCGCCCGGCGCGGCTGCGGGCCCCGCTCCCACGGCTCCGCCGCCGTCACCGGCCGCATCCGGGTCCGGGCCAAGTCCGCGTGCGGCTCCTCCAGGTGCAGGGTCGGCGGCAGCACCCCCTCGTGCACGGCGAGCGCCGCCTTGATCAGCCCGGCCATGCCCGAGGCCTGCATGGTGTGCCCCACCATGGATTTCACCGAGCCGAAGCCGACGCCGGGACCCGTGGTCTCGCGCGGGCCGAACACCCTGGCCAGCGTGTCCAGTTCGGCCGCGTCCCCGACCGGTGTACCGGTGCCGTGCGCCTCCAGCAGCCCCAGCGCGCCCGGGGCCCGCGGATCCAGCCCGGCCTCCTGCCAGGCCTGCTCCAGCGCCCGCACCTGGCCGGCGACCAGCGGGCTCATCAGGCTGGCCGCCCGGCCGTCCCCGGCCACTGCGGTGCCGCGGATCACGGCGTAGATCCGGTCGCCGTCCCGTTCCGCGTCCGCCAGCCGCTTCAGCAGCACCACACCCGTGCCCTCGGACAGCAGGGTTCCGTCGGCCCGCCGGTCGAAGGGCCGGATCCGCTCGCTCGGGCTCAGCGCCCGCAGCTGCGTGAACACGCTCCACAGCGTGGCGATGTGGCAGTGGTGGACCGCCCCCGCGACCACCGCGTCGCACCGCCCGCCCGCCAGCAGCCCCACCGCCTGGTCCACTGCCAGGAGCGAGGAGGCGCAGGCCGCGTCCAGGGTGTAGGCGGGACCGCGGAAGTCCAGCCGGTTGGCCGTGCGGGCGGCCGTGAAACTCGGCACCAGCCCGATCGAGGCGTCCGGCCGCTCGGGACCCAGGGCGTCCTGGAAGGCGGACCGCACCTCGGAGATCCGCCGCTCACCCAGCTCCGGCGCGAGCTCCCGCAAGGTCTGGGCCAACTGGTGTGCGGTGCGAACCCGTTGGTCGAGGCGGGCGGTCGCCACCCCCATGAACCCGCCGCGCCCCAGCACCACCCCGATCCGGGAGCGGTCGGCCGGCAGCCGGTCCTCGCCGCCCGCGTCGGCGATCGCCTCGGCCGTGGCGTGCAGAGCCAGCATCTGGTCCGGCTCGGCCCCCTCCACCGCGGTCGGCATGATCCCGAACCGGGTCGGGTCGAAGGCCGCCAGCCCGTCGACGAAGCCGCCGCGCCGGCAGTAGAAGCGGTCCCCGCGCACGGCTCCGGCGGCGCCCTCCGGGTCGTAGTACACCTCCGGGTCCCAACGCCCGGGCGGTACCTCCGAGATGGAGTCCGTACCGGCGAGCAGATTGCGCCGGTAGGCCGCCAGGTCGGCGGCGCCGGGGAAGACGGCGCCCATCCCGACGATGGCGGCGTCGGTCGGCCGGGGGCCGCGTCGCACCGGCTCACTCATGGGCCGCGTCCTCCTCGGCCATCAGGACCACCTGTACGTCGCCGCCGTGCGCGAGTTCGGCGAGGAACGCGCCGGTCCCGGCCTCGGGGGAGATGAGAGGGATGCCGCGCCGGGCGTAGGCGCGCTCCAGCTCGGGGGTGACCATCCCGCCCGCCTCGGCCGCCCAGGGGCCCCAGTCGACGGACAGGACCCGGCCCGGGAAGGTCTCGGCCCAGGAGAGGGCGAGCCCGTCGAGGGCGTCGTTGGCGGCGGCGTAGTCGGTCTGGCCGCGGTTGCCGTACACCCCGGCGACGCTGCCGAAGAGGGCCAGGAAGGCCGGGGCGGGCGTGCTGCCGTGCTCGGCGGCCGCGGCGGCCAGGTGCCGGGCGCCGGCCACCTTGGTGGTGAACACCTCGGTGAACACGGCCGGTTCCTTGTCGCAGAGCAGCCCGTCGCGCAGGGTCCCGGCGCCGTGCACGATGCCGTCGAGCCGGCCGTGCCGGGCCCGTACGTCGGCCACGACGGCCCGTACGGCGTGCGCGTCGGTGACATCGGCGCAGTGGTACCGGACGGATCCGGCGGCGCCGGCGAGGGCGGCCAGCGTGGCCCGTACCTCCCGCTCGGCCAGAATCCGCGAGGCCGCGGTCTCGATCTCTGCGGGGGTTCGAAGCCCGCTGCCGATGAGCGCGGCGCGCAGTGCCACCCGGTCACCGGCATGGACGAACTCGTCGTCCCGGCCGACCGGTTCGGGGGTCCGCCCGACCAACTCGACGTGACACCCGGTGGCCCGGGCCAACGCGACCGCCGTCCGAGCCGTGATTCCCCGAGCCCCACCGGTGAGGAGTACGACCGACCCGGGCCCGAGGGGGCTCGCGCCGAGCGTCCCGGCGGATGCGGGGAGTGGTGCAGGTACCGGGCGGCGGGTGACCCGCAGGCCCTCGGCGGTGTACCCGACGGAGGCGAGCCCTGCGCCCTGGTCGCAGAGCTCGGCGAGCAACTGGGCGGCGATCCGCCCGGGGTCTTCCTTGGGATGCAGATCAACGGCGCGGACGAGGGTGCCGGGGAACTCCAGGGCGGCGCTGCGGGCGAAGCCGGGCAGTCCGCTGCCGGGGGTGGAGCCGAGGATCAGCCGGCGGACACCGCCGGTGAGGGCGCGCTTGTACCCGGGGAAGGCGCCGGGGAGCACGGCCTCCTGGCCGGCCCGCAGCGCGGACAGGTCGACGATGCCGTCGAACCCGGCGTCGGCCTCGGCCAGCACCTCCGCCCGGGCCCCGTGCGCCTCCAGTGCCCCGCAGAGCGCGAGAGCCACGCCCTGCCCGTCCTCGACGACCCCGATCCGCAGCCCCTGCAGGGCGCCCGGATCCCCTCCGGCCGCCGCCACGCGCTCCACATCGACCCGCATCCGCCGAAGCGGCCCGGCCGGTGCCGGTCCGGCTGCCGCCGGGGCCGCTGCCGGGGCCGGGGCCGCTGCCGCCGCCGGATCCGGCCCGCCCGCGGCGGCTGCCTGGGCGGAGGCGTGGGCGGTGACCCAGTCGACGATGCCGCGCAGGGTCTTGATCCTGGACAGTTCCTCGACGGCCGACTCGGTGGAGCCGCCGGGGTCGGTGGGGAGCCCGATCCGGTCGGCGAGGGCTCCGATGATCTCGACCCGCTTGATGGAGTCGATCGAGAGGTCCGCTTCCAGGTCCAGCTCGGGGTCGAGCATGTCCCGCGGGTATCCGGTCCGGGTGTGGACGATCTCCAGAACGGCGTCCATCACCTCCTCGGCAGACCCCGCCCCGACCTGGGGCCGAGGACCTCGGTCGCCGGCAGCATCCAGACCGTCGGCGAACTCCGCGGAATCCGTCCCGCCGAGCCCTGCCGGCCCGTAGCCGCCCGCGCCGACTCCCTCGGCGTCCGCCGGACCGGCCTGCCCGGGGTTGCCTACCGGCCCCTGCCCGTTCGCGAGTTCCCAGGTGCCGGGCCAAGCCCGGGCACCATCCGTACCGTTCGCTCCGACTCCTGCGGTGTCCGGCCAAGCCTGGGTACCCGCCGGTTCGGCCGGAGCCGGAGCGGTCTCCAAATAGCCGAGCATGACGGCCCGTTGGGCCTCGATCAGCTCGCGGGAGCCGCGCAGGTACTCAAGGACCGCCTCCTGGCGTCGGTCGGGCGCCGGCGCCGGAGGGGGACTCGAAGAGCCGGGCGCCGTCTGCAATCCGGGTACCGGCGGAGGCGACATCGAGCCGGGCGCGGGTGCAGCCGCCGGAGCGGAAGCGGTGGGCGCCGTGGGCAGCGGCGGGCCGGGCACCGCCGCCGAGGGCGGTACGGGTACCTCGACGCGGCGCGGGGGCTGGAGGCCGCCCGGGATCGGGGTTCCGGCCACCGTACGGACCAGGTGGCCGTCCACCAGCCAGCCCGGGCGGCGCGGGGCGCGGTCCGGGAGGCGGGTCGTGCGGCCACGGAACAACGGCTCCGGGGTGATCGGGACGCCGGCGGCGGCCAGTTCGGCCAGGGCCGTGACCAGCCGGGCCAGCCCGTGCTCGCCCGGCACGTCCAGCGGGACCACCGTATGCGGCCGGCCGGCCAGGATCCGGCCCACCAACCCGGACAGGACCTTGCCCGGCCCCGCCTCCACGAACGTCCGGACGCCGGCCGCGTACATGGCCTCCACCTGCTCCACGAACCGGACCGGCTCCGCGACCTGCCGGGACAGGAGAACGCGTACGGCATCCGCGTCCGCCGGGTAGGGCGCCGCCGTCGTATTCGACCAGACCGGGACGGCGGCATCGGCAACCACCGTCCCGGCCAGCTCAGTTGCCAGCCCGGCCGTCGCCTCCGCGACCACCGGACTGTGGAACGCGCACGCCACCGGCAGGGGCTGCGCCGAGATTCCCGCCGCACGCAGCGATTCCACGGCCGCAGTGACGGCCGCGGTCGAGCCCGAGATCGCGCACTGCCGCGGCGCGTTGTGATTCGCCACCACGCACCCGGCCCGCTCCGCGATCTCCCGGACCTCCTCCGGTGCGGCCGACACCGCCGCCATCGACCCCGGGTCGTCCCCGGCGGCCGCCAGGATCTCCTCGGCCCGCCTCGCGCTCAGCCGCAGCAGGCTCTCCGTGTCGTACGCTCCCGCCGCCCACAATGCGGTGAGCTCCCCGTACGAGTGCCCCGCCACGCAGTCAGGCCGTACGCCGAGCCGCCCCAGCAGCAGGTGCGCCGCCGCACCCGTCAGCCCGAGGGCGGGCTGGGCGACCCGGGTGTCCGTGACCGCGGCCCGCTGTGCGGCCCGCGCCTCGGCCGTGAACGCCGCCGGCGGGAACGCGGCCGAGACCACCGCCCGCGGAGCCGTGTCCAGCAGGCCCCGCAGTCCGGGGAAGGCCATGTACAACTCACCCAGCATGCCCACCCGTTGACTGCCCTGCCCGGGGAAGAGGAACGCCACCTGCCGCGGATCCGCGGACTCATCCCGTACGTGGACCCCGTCACCCGCGGTGAACCCCCGGGCGCGCTCCAGCCGGGCCGTCAGCTCGTCCAGGTCGGCGGCCACGACCGCCACCCGCACCGGCCCCTCGCCCGCGCACGACTCCGCGGCCAGGTCCCGCAGCGCCCACGGACGCCCCGCCGCGTCGTTCTCCTCCAGCCGCGCCGCGAGCCGGGCCATCGCCCGCCCCGCCGCCCGCCGGTCCTCGCCGCGGAAGCAGAACAGCTCGGCGGGCCAGTCCTCCCGGCCCTGCTCCGGCTCCTCGGCTCCCGCGTAACCGGCCAGCACGGCATGGTAGTTGGTTCCGCCGAAGCCGAACGCGCTGACCCCCGCGATCCGCCGCTCCACCGGCACCGCCCACGGCCGGGCCTCGGTGTCGAAGACGAAGGGGCTGGTCTCGGCCTGCCAGGCCGGATTCGGCTGGCCGATGTGGAGCGTCGGCGGCCGGACCCCCGCATGCACCGCTCTGGCCGCCTTGATCAGCCCGGCCAGGCCCGCCGCGCACTTCGTGTGCCCGAGCTGCGATTTGACCGAACCCAGCGCACACGAGCCCACCCCGGCCCCGGACGCGGTGAACACCTCGCTCAGCACGCCCAGTTCGGTACTGTCACCGACCACCGTGCCCGTGCCGTGGGCCTCGACCAGCCCCACCTCGCCCGGCGAGACACCCGCCCGCGCATAGGCCCGCTCCAGGGCCCGCCGCTGCCCCTCCGGCCGCGGAGCGGTGAGCCCGAGGGAGCGGCCGTCGCTCGACGCCCCGACCGCCTTGATCACCGCGTACACCCGGTCGCCGTCCCGCTCCGCGTCCGCGAGCCGCTTCAGCACCAGCGCGCCCACCCCCTCGCCGAGCGCGATCCCGTCGGCCGCGGCGTCGAAGGGCCGGCAGTGCCCGCCCGGCGACAGGGCGCGCACCGAGGCGAACAGCAGGTAGTCGTTGATCCCGTTGTGCACGTCGGCGCCCCCGCACAGCACCATGTCGCTGTCCCGGTCGCGCAGTTGGCGGCAGGCCAGGTCCAGCGCGGCCAGCGACGAGGCGCAGGCCGCATCGACCGTGCAGTTCGCGCCGCCGAGGTCGAGCCGGTTGGCCACGCGGCCCGCGATCACATTCGCGAGGATCCCGGGGAAGGAGTCCTCGGTCAGCCGGGGGAGCTGCTCGTCCAGGGCGGGCGGAAGTTCGCCGAGGTAGGCGGGGTGCAGCGCCCGCAGCCCGTACGCGCCCGCCAGCTCCGTACCGGCCTCGGCCCCGAAGACCACCGAGGTCCGCGAGCGGTCGAACTGCCGGTCCTTGCCGTAGCCGGCGTCCCGCAGGGCCCGCGCCGAGATCTCCAGGGCCAGCAGCTGCACCGGCTCGATCCCGGCCAGCGAGGACGGCGGGATCCCGTGCGCGAGGGCGTCGAAGGGCACCGGGTCCAGGAATCCGCCCCACCGTGAGGGGGTGCGCTCGCCGGCCCGCGCCGGATCGGCGTCGTAGTAGAGCGCCGGGTCCCAGCGCTGCGCCGGGACCTCCGTCACCGCGTCCCGGCCGGCCAGGATCTGCGCCCAGTAGGCGGCGAGGTCGGGCGCGCCCGGATAGGCGCAGGCCATCCCGACGATGGCGATGTCGAGCGGATCGGACCCGCCGCCGGGAACCTGCTCCCCGGCGGCCGAAGCGGAGATCTCCAGGGCCCGCCGCTCCAGCAACTCCGTCGCGCCCCCCATCACCTGGGCGTGCAGGGCGGCGATCGTCGTCGTTCCGCTGCGCAACGTGGCGGCCTGCCCCAGCATGAACAGCCCGTCCGCGTACTGTCGTTCCTCGCCGACGGCCTCCAACTCCGCCGTCTCGCCCCGGCGCAGCCCCTTGCTGGCGATCCGCAGCCGCCCCAGGTTCAGCCGCTCCAGCTCCTCCCACATCTCGCGCGGCTCGGTGCCGCCCTGCGCGAGCCGCTGCCGGGTCTCCTCGAAGGTGCGGGCGTACGGCGTGTCGGCGCAGCGCGTGGCATGGCCGGGCGCGGTGTGCAGCAGTACGGTGTCCGCGCACTCCACCGCAGCCCGCTGGAAGCGGGGCGTGACCGCTCCCGCCGCCACGGCCTCCTCGGTGAACAGGTAGGCCGTGCCCATCAGTACGCCGATCCGGGCACCCCGCTCGGCCAGCGGGGCGGCGGCCGCGACCGCCATCGCCGCGGAGCGTTCGTCGTGGATCCCGCCGGCGAACAGCACGTCCAGGGCAGTTGGTTCGGAACAGGCGAGCAGCCGCTCGATCTGCTCCTCCCACAGCGGGAACGAGGCGCGCGGCCCGACATGGCCGCCGCACTCCAGTCCCTCGAACACGAACCGCCGTGCCCCCTCGGCGAGATACCGCTCCAGGAGGCCCGGCGAGGGCACGTGCAGATGGGTCAGGGTCCCGGCGGCCTCCAGCGGGGCCGCCTGCGCCGGGGTGCCTCCGGCGATGATCGCGTACGGCGGCCGGGTCTCGGCCACGGCCGCCAGCTGCTCCCGCCGCAGCTCGGGCGGGGCGAAGCCGAGCAGGCCCACGCCCCAGGGCCGGTCCCCGAGCCGCTCGGCGGTCCGGGCCAGCAGCCGGCGTACGTCCGGCCCCTCCATGACCGCCAGCGCCAGGTACGGGACCCCGCCCGCGGCGGCCACCGCCTCCGCGAAGGCCGCCTGGTCGCTGACCCGGGTCATCGGGCCCTGGACCACGGGCCGGGCCGCCATGAGCGGCCGCACCCGTGCCGCGGCCGCCAGATGCCCCGTGACGGCAGCCCGGACGGCCCGGAGGACACCGCCCGTGGTGCGGTGGCGCGCGGCCAGCCGGGCCGCGGCGGCTCCGTCCTGGCCGACGGGCAGCAGCTGCGTCCGCAGGTCCCGGGCCCCGAGCAGGGGCGCGGCCGGCCCCTGCGGCGAGGGCAGGTCGGGCCGCGCGTACACCCGGTGACCGTCGACCAGCCGGGTCTCCGAGCCGTCCATCGCCCGTACGGCCGCCGCCACTTCGGCAGGCAGCCCGGCCTCGCCCTCCGGCGTCAGGGCCAGTTGTACGTCGACCAGCACGCCCGAGGCTCCGCCCGCGACGGCCGCGGCCGCCGTATGGAGGCCGATCCCGCCCCGGGCCACGACGGGCACTCCGATGCCGGAGCCGGCGAGCAGTTGCTGGAGCAGGACGAAGGTCGTGGCTCCGCCCACCCGGCCACCGCCCTCGTGCCCCTTGGCGACGACCGCCCGGGCCCCGGCGGCCACCGCGGCCCGGGCCTCCGCCAGCCCGGTGGCCTCGGCCCAGACCCGGGGCCGCCCGGACGCCGCCGCCCAGTCGGCCACCCGCTGCGGGGTGTGCTCGGCGGCGTCGGCGAGCAGCACCGTGTCCACCTCGGAGGGCAGCTGCTCCGGCCCGAGCGGGCAGCCGGCGGGCACCCGTACGCCGTAGCGCCGCCCGGGGCCGAGCCGCCGGGCGAGCTCCGCGAAGGCGGCCCGCGCGGCGTCGGGATCCCGGCCGAGGTCGAGCAGCCCGAGGCTGCCCGCCCGCTCGGCGGCGATCACGATCCGGGGCTGCGGCTCCTCGAAGGGGCTGAGCGCGACCACCAGGTCGCGCGGGGCTGCGGACTGCGGGGCGGCGGCCGGGGCGTCGGCGGACGGGGCTCCGGCGGACTGCGGGGACGGTTCGCCGGACTGGGGGGACGGCATGGGCTGGGGGGTCACGGGCGCTCCTCATCGAGTGCTGTGTCACATGTCGCCGGTTGCGCAGAGGCTGGGCAAGGTGCGGCGGTGCACCCCCGGGCGGGCCGGGGCGCAGGGGTGAGCGGGGTGCGGGGCCTGCGGGGGCACAGGGGCGAGCGGGGTGCGGGGCCTGCGGGGGCACAGGGGCGAGCGGGGGCGAGCGGGGCGCAGGGGCGAGCTGGGCCGAGCGGGGCAGCGGGGAGTGCGCGCAGGCAGCTCCCCGCCGGTAAGGGTGGCCGGGCGACCCGTCTGGGTGGGACGGGCTTGAACGTTGGTCAATTCCCCTGACGCCGGGATGCATCGTGCGGTGGCCGCCGTGCACTGTCAACGGATATGCGGAGTAAGGTCCTTCACGTACCGGACGGCTCAGGCGCACCCCGACGGCGTCACCTGCCGGCTCCCGTCAGGCCGCCGACCTGCGGTATTCCCCGGCGGGGCGGGCGCCGCCGGAGCGGGAGTCGGCGTACGGCAGGGGCCCGGTCTCATGCCCGGCCGGTATGCCTCGGCGCCCCCTGGGTATGAACACCTCGCCAAATTCGTGCAGTTGTTCACCATGACGCCCCTTACAGGGTCGACCTCGCGCGGTTACCGTCCGGTCATGACCCCCACACTCGCGCAGCTTCGTTACCTCGTCGCCGTCGCGGACTGCGGTTCCATCACCGGCGCGGCCGCCTCGGTCTTCGTTGCCCAGTCCGCCCTGTCGCGGGCCGTCCAGGCCATGGAGCGCGACCTCGGCATCGAGCTCCTCGCCCGCCGGGGCAGAGGGGTGGACCTCACCCCAGAAGGGACCCGGGTGGTCCGACTGGCCCGTACCGTGCTCGACGCGGTGGACGCCATCGACGACATCGGGACCCCGAACGGCAAGGGCGGACGGACCACCCTCACCCTCGTCGCCACCCCCACCCTGGCCCTCGACCTGGCCTCCGAGCTGGTCCCGGCGTACACCGCGCGCCATCCCGGCGTGCACGTACGGCTCCACCAGCACGACGGCCGGGAGTCGCTGGTACGGGAACTCCTGGACGGAACCTCCGAGTTGGCCCTGGTCGACCTGCCCGTCGACAAGGAGCTGTCCACGCATCACATCCAGGAACGTGAGGTGGTGCTGGTCTCGCCCCTCGGCGCCCGGCTGCCCGACCCGGTGCCGTTCCGGATGCTCGACGGGCTCCCGATGGTGCTGCCGACCCCGGGCACCGGGCGGCGTACCGAGATGGAGGCCATGTTCAGCTGTCTCGGGGTCCGGCCCGTGCCCGCGTTCGAGGTCGACGAGCGGCTCGCCTGGGTGACCGGCGTGACCGACGGCCGCGGCTCCCTCATCTGGTACCGGGACGTGGTGCTGAGGGCCTTCGGCAGCCGCGCCGAGATCCGCTCCTTCACCCCGCCGCTGCTGCGCCCGGTGGGCATCGCGCACGCCCGTAGGCCGCTGACCCGCGCCGCCCGGGCGTTCATCGCGCACGCCCGGCACAACGCCCCCGTCCGGGAACCGGCGCGCTGACCGGAAGCCGCCGGAAGCCGCGGGAAGGCGCCGAAAGTCACCGGAATCCCACCGGAACCCGCCGGGTTTCGGCCAGGCATGCCGGCCCGGCATTGAATGATGCTCAAACGGGGGGCCGCCGGGCCTGGCGATCACCATCTGATGTGCCATCACATGGTGCGCATGTCTCGACTCCTCACACCCCCACGGGCCGCCGCCCTCGCGACCGCGGCCCTCGCCACCGTGCTGCCGGCCACCGCATGGCTGGCCGCCGGCCCCGCCGGCGCCGCCACCGGCCCGGCCGCCACCCCCGGAGCCGGGGCCGCGGCCGCCGCGCTCGCCCCGGAGCGCGAGTGCACGCTGCCCGGCGGCATGGCCGAACTCAGCGGGCTCGCCATGAGCCGCAAGCACCCGGGCATCTTCTACGCCGTCAACGACAGCGGCAACACCAACCAGGTCTTCGCCGTCGACTGCACGGGCGCAACCGGCCAACTCAAGGCCACCTTCACCCTGTCCGGCGTCGGCAACACCGACTGGGAGGGGCTCACGATCGGCAAGGACGCGTCCGGGCAGCCGGTGATCCTGGTGGGCGACATCGGGGACAACTTCAGCGGCCGTGCCGAGATCCTCGTGCACTCCTTCGCCGAGCCCGACCAGCTCGCCAACGCCACCGTGACCCCGGTGACCTACAGGTTCGCCTACGCGGACGGCCGGCACGACGCCGAATCCCTGCTCGCCGACCCCCTCACCGGTCAGCTGTACATCGCGAGCAAACTCATCGGAGCGACGGGCCAGTTGTACAAGGCCCCGCTGCCCCCGCAGACCGGACAGGTCAACACGCTCACCGCGGTCCGGCCCGGCCCGGCCTTCGCCACCGACGGCGCCTTCTCGCCGTCGGGCGCCTCGTACACCCTGCGCAGCGGCGGGCCGTTCGGCGCGAACACGGCCTCCGTGTACGACACCGCGGGGACCAAGCTCGCGGACGTCACCCTGCCCGCGCAGCCACAGGGCGAGACGGTGACCTACTTCGACTGCACGAGCCTGCTCGTCGGGTCGGAGAACGACACCCAGATCTGGCGGGTCCCGCTACCGCCGGAGGCCACCCCGGGCTGCGGAAGCACCCCCACGCCGACCCCCACCCCGACCCCGACGCCGACCCCCACCCCGACCCCGACCCCGGCTCCCGGTGACCTGAAGCTGGCCAACCCCGGCCCCCAGACCTGCAAGTTCAACCAGTCCTGCACCATCCAACTCACCGCCACCGGCGGCAGACCCGCCCTCCGCTACACCACCACCGGACTCCCCCTCGGCCTCACCATCGACACCAACACCGGCCGCATCACCGGCAAACCCTGGACCACCGGAACCCTCCAGATCACCGCAACCGCCACCGACACCACCACAGCCACCGCCACCACCACCTTCCCCCTCACCATCAACTGGTTCTGAGACCCCGCCCGGCAGCGGAGCCCGTCAGTACACGTCGCGGGCGTACCGCTTCTCGGCGGAAAGCTGCTTCAGGTACGCGGCGGCCTCGTCCTCGGTCAGGCCGCCGTGGGCCACGGCGATGTCGCGCAGCGCCCGGTCCACGTCCTTGGCCATCCGGCTCGCGTCACCGCACACGTAGAAATGGGCGCCCTCCTGCAGCCAGGACCACAACTGGGCGCCCTGTTCGCGCATCCGGTCCTGGACGTAGACCTTGGCCCGCTGGTCACGGGAGAAGGCCAGGTCCAGACGGCTGAGCGTGCCGTGCCGGTGCAGTTCCTCCAGCTCCTCGCGGTAATAGAAATCGGTGGCCCGGCGCTGCTCGCCGAAGAACAACCAGTTCCCGCCGTGGTGGCCGAGGGCGCGGCGGTGTTCCAGGAAGCCCATGAACGGGGCGATCCCGGTGCCCGGGCCGACCATGACGGCCGGTGTCTCGGGTCCTGCGGGCGGACGGAAGTGCGCCGAGCGCTGGACGAACAGCGGTACGGGGCTGCCCGGTTCGCAGTCGGCGAGGAAGGCGGAGGCCACGCCCTTGCGGTGGTGGCGGCGTGGACCCTCGTAGCGCAGGACCGAGACGGTGAGGCTGACCTCGCGCGGGTCGACGAGAGGGCTGGAGGATATGGAGTACAGGCGCGGCTGGAGCCGCTTGAGGCGTTCGGCCCACTCCTGGGCGCTCAGCCGGACCGGGAACTCGGCCAGGATGTCCACGGGTTGGCGTCCCCACGTCCAGCGGGCGAGGCCGTCCCTGTTCTCGGGGCGCGTCAGCTGCCGGAGCCTGCGGTCGCCGGTGTGCTCGGTGATGAAGCGCAGCAGGTCGGGCGTGACACGGGTGATGTCCAGGTGCCGGCGCAGCGCCCGGGCGAAGGGCATGGGCTGGTCGTGTCCGGGTACGGCGACCTCGGCATCGGCGGCCAGGCCGGTGGCGGCCAGCCATTCCGTCACCAGCTCGGGGCAGTTGACCGGCTGGATGCCGAGGGCATCGCCCGCCTCGTACGCCGGGCCGTCCTCGCCGAGGCCGAAGGTGAACCGCCTGACCTCCTTGGTGGCGCCGGCCAGACTCAGCAGCCGGTTCCCGGACAGCCGGGCGGTGTGCCGGGCGGCGGCCCTGCCCGGGGCCGCAGCGGGCCGGGGCGGCTCGGCGGCTGCCACCGGGGGCGCGGCGCCGGCCGCCAGGGCACTGCGTACCTGCCCCAGCCAACGGCCGGCGGACTCCTCGTCATCGGGCTCGCAGTCCACGCGCGGCAGGAGTCGCCGGGCTCCGAGCTCTTCGAGGCGCCGGTCGAGCCGGCGGCCGTGGCCGCAGAAGGAGTCGTAGGAGGAGTCCCCGAGGGCGAGCACCGCGTACCGGACGTCCTCCAGCCGGGGCGCGTCGGCCGCGCTGAGCGCCTCCCAGAACGCGGCTCCGTTGTCCGGGGCGTCGCCGTCGCCGAAGGTGCTCGTGACGACCAGCAGATCCGTGCCCGGCCCGAGGGAGGCGGGAAGCCGGTCGGCCATGCTGTGCACGGCCGCCGCGGAGCCGTCCTGGGCCAGCGCTGCGCCGACGGTCGCGGCGAGGGCCTCGGCGTTGCCCGTCTGGGAGGCCCACAGGACCATGGTCTGCCGGGTCGGCGTACCCGCAGTGGCGGGGTCCGGTGCCGGAGCGGAGGACGGCGCCGCGGCCGGAGCAGCGGACGCGGGCACCGAGGCGAGGGCCGTCGCCGTACGGGAGTACGTGCCGGCGAGCACCCCGTCGACCCAGAGCGAGTGCCCTTCCTCGAAGGGGGCGCCGGCGGGAAGGAGCGGGACGTCCGTACCGGGCGGTGTGGAGGCGAGCCCGGCGAGGAATCCCGCGAGGTACTGGCGCTCCCGGTCGGAGAGGGCGGGCGGCGTGTGCCCGTCCAGCCCGAACAGGGAGGTGAGGGCGGGGACCGCGGTCGCCGGCCGGCCGGTCACCTGGTGCATCAGCGCCGTCGTGGTACGGCCGGGTCCGGTCCCCTCGGCCGCGGCGGCGCCGGACCCGCCCAAGGCTTCGGTGGAGGGCGCGGCCGCGGGAACCGGTACCCGGGTCCTGGCCAGCGTCACGGCGCACACCTTGAACTCGGGCTGGAAGGAAAGGGGGTCGACGGCGTCGCTGGTGACCGCGTTGACGCTGAGGTACTCGCCGAACAGGTCGTTCCAGTGGAACGGGGCGAAGCAGTTCCCGGGCCGCACCCGGTCGGTGACGACGGCCGGCAGGACCGCCCGGCCGCGCCGCGAGGCCACCTCCACCCCGTCGCCCTCCGCGATGCCGAGGGCGGCCGCGTCCTGCGGGTGGATCTCCACGAACGGGCCCGGGTTGAGTTTGTTCAGCTTGGCGACCCTGCCCGTCTTGGTCAAGGTGTGCCACTGGTGCTGGAGGCGCCCGGTATTCAGGACGAACGGGTAGTCGTCATCGGGGAGTTCGGCGGCCGGGAGGTGCGGGCGGGCGAAGAAGGAGGCCCGCCCGGAGGCGGTGGGGAAGGCCAGGCGCGGACGGCTGCCGTCCGGGTGCTCGACCGGGGTCTGGCTGACGCCGTCGTTGAGGTACCGGACCGGGTTGCGGTCCGGTCCGCCCGGGGCGGCCGGCCACTGCACCGGCCCGCCGCGCAGCCGCTCGTACGAGACGCCCCGCAGGTCCCAGCCGGTCGTGGGGTTCCAGGCCCGCCGCAGCTCCTCGAAGACCTCCTCGGAGCTGCGGTACGTGAACGCCTCGGCGAATCCCATCTCGCAGGCCACGCGGGCGATCAACTGCCAGTCGGGCAGGGCCTGTCCTGGCGGGTCGACGGCGCCCCGGACCAGGGTGAGGTTGCGCTCGGAATTGACCATCACGCCGTCCGCCTCGGCCCAGAGGGTGGCGGGGAGCACGATGTCGGCGTAGGCGTTGGTCTCGGTCTCCGCGAACACGTCCTGGGTGATGACGAGTTCGGCGGTCTCCAAGGCCTTGATGACGGTACTGCGGTTGGCGACGGAGGCGACCGGGTTGGTGCAGATGATCCAGCACGCCCGTATCTCGCCGGCCGCCATCTTCTCGAACATCTCGACGGTGCCGCGCCCGACGTCCGTACGCAGGGTGCCCTGCGGCAGACCCCACAGCTCCTCGGTGAAGCGCCGGTCCCCGTCGACGAGGACCGACCGCTGGCCGGGCAGGCCCGGTCCCATGTAGCCCATCTCCCGGCCGCCCATGGCATTGGGCTGGCCGGTCAGGGAGAAGGGGCCGCTGCCGGGGCGGCAGATCGCCCCGGTGGCCAGGTGCAGGTTGACCAGGGCGTTGGTGTTCCAGGTGCCGTGGGTGGACTGGTTGAGGCCCATGGTCCAGCAGCTCATCCACTCGTCCGCCTCGCCGATCCAGCGGGCGGCCAGCCGGATGTCCGCCTCCGGTATCCCGGTGATCTCGGCGACCGCAGCGGGCGGGTAGTCCCGCAGGAAGGCGGGCATGTCCTCCCAGCCCTCGGTGTGCTCGGCGATGAAGGCCGGGTCGGTCCGGCCGCCCTCGACCAGCAGGTGCAGCAGCCCGTTGAGGAGGGCGAGGTCGGTGCCCGGCCGTATCTGCAGGAACAGGTCCGCCTTGTCGGCGGTGGCGCTCCGCCGGGGGTCGACGACGATCAGCTTGGCGCCGGCGGATTTGACCCGGTCCATCATCCGCAGGAAGAGGATGGGGTGGCAGTCGGCCATGTTGGCGCCGATCACGAAGAAGGCATCGGCCCGTTCGAAGTCCTCGTACGAGCCGGGCGGCCCGTCGGCGCCCAGCGAGAGCTTGTAGCCGGTGCCGGCGCTCGCCATGCACAGCCGGGAGTTCGACTCGATCTGGTTCGTGCGCAGGAACCCCTTGGCCAGCTTGTTGGCCAGGTACTGGGCCTCCAGGGACATCTGGCCGGAGACGTACAGGCTCAGCGCGTCGGGGCCGTGCGCGTCGAGGACGGCCCGCAGCCGCTGGGCCGTCCGGGTGATGGCCGCGTCCACGGCCACGGCGGCGGGCTCGGTCCCCCGCTCTTCGCGGACCAGGGCGGTCCCGAGCCGGCCGGGCGCGGCCAGCAGGTCCGCGTGGGTGGCGCCCTTGGTGCACAGCCGCCCGGCGTTGGCCGGGTGCTGTTTGTCGCCGACCGTCTTGGCCACCGTACGGCGGCCGTCGGCGCCCCGGGCGATGTCCAGCACGATCCCGCAGCCGACGCCGCAGTACGAGCAGACCGTCCGTACGGATCCGGTGGCCGCGTCCCCTGCGGCCGGGACCGCCGCTTCCCGTATGCGCCGGTTCGCCGCTTGCGCCTCGGACACGGGAGACCTCCTCGGAGAACACCGGCCGACCCCCAGAACCCCGGGCGCCGCGGCCGTGTGCAGGTCGATCCCGTGGCGCCCAACGTAGGAAATCCCTGTTGCGCCCATGTGACGGGCGGTGCCGCCCCGGGGTTACAAGCGGCTGCGCGGGCGCCCCCACCGGCCGTGAGGCGCGCGTCCACGTAAACACGACCGGGTCAGCCGTGCCAGATCTTCTCGTACGCTTCCTGGTAGCCCTCGGGGTCCCAGGAGGTCACCCCGGCGCTGTTCTCGGCGGTCGCGATGTGGACGGGAGCCACGTATCCGCTGGCCGGCTGCCCGGCGAACGCGCGGTTGAACTCGTCGACGATCTGCCAGCCCTGCTGCGAGAGCGGCTCCGGGACGGTGGCGGCCTGGTACTGCTCGCTGTTGATGCGCCGGAAGGCGGACGGGTCCCCGTCCCCGGCGCCGATGTTGAAGGGCGGCCCGGCGCCGGGCTTGCCGGCGGCGCGGAAGGCGGGCGCGGCATCGTCGAAGTAGAGGTCGTTGATGGCGACGGAGTACGTCCACCGCTTCTGGAACCGGGACAGCAGCGAGGCGACCTCCTGGGGGGTGCGCCGGCTCGCGTCCGGGATCGGGATGTTCTTGTGGGCCAGGAGCTCGGCGCCCGGGCAGGCGGCGAGCCGCTGCTCGATCAGCTTGGACTTCGTACCGGCGAACGGGATCGAGTCGTCGGTGAACACGACGACCCCGGCGGCCCCGCCGGACCGGGCGATGACCCAGTCCGCACTGGCCTTCGCCACCTCCTCCACCTTCGTCGTGACGTTGGTGAAGAGCCGGGGGTTCGTGCTCGGGCCGGGGGCGCTGACCGCGTGCCAGCCGATGAGCGGGATGCCCGCGGCCTCGGCCCGCGCCACCTGCTGCGAGGTCAGCCGGGGATCGAAGCCGCCGATGACGATGCCCGAGGGTTTGAGGGTGATCGCCTGGCTGAGCGCCGCCTGGATGCCGGCCGGGGTGCCCTCCCCGTCGATCACCCGGACGGTCCAGCCGATGGCCTGCGCGGCCTCCCGTACGCCCTTCGCGACTCCCGCGACGCCCGGGTTGGTCATGGTCTGCGCGACGTAGACGAGGGTCTTGCCGGGGACCGCCGCGGGACCGGTGGTGGGGCCGTTCCACGCGGTGTCGGTGCTCTCGGCCCGCTGGACGGCCGCCTTGGCCTCCTGGAGGACGGCCGGGCAGCCGGCGGCGGACGGGCCGGTGGCGTTCGGCGAGCCGCCGCCCCCGCACCCGGCGACGGCGGTGGCGGCCGCGGCCAGCAGGGCGGCGGCCGCGAGGGCGGTCCTGCGGTTCGGGTACTTCGGGTACACAGTGCTCCTGGGCTGGTTTAGGGGGTGGCGGTGGCGATGCCGGTGTCGTCGTCCGCCGTCGCGATGGCGTCGGTACGCAGCCGCCGCCGGGCCGAGTAGCCGGCCAGGCCGACCGCGATGAGCAGCGTGCAGCCGTTGAACAGCGGGGTGGCCCAGAACTGGGCGCCGAGCTGGCCGATCCCGGCGAGCCCGACGGCCAGTACGGTCACGGCCACGAGGGTGCCGATGGCGTTGGCCCGGCCCGGCCTGATCGCGGTGGAGCCGAGCAGGGCTCCGACGAACGCGGGCAGCAGGTAGTCCAGGCCGACGCTCGGGTTGCCGATCTGCTGCTGCGCGGCGAGCAGCACGCCGGCGAACCCGACGACCGTGCTGGAGCAGGCGAAGGCGTAGACGCAGTACCGGTGGGTGGGGATGCCGAGGATCTCGGCGGCGCGGGGGTTGGAGCCGATGACGTACAGGTACCGGCCGAAGGGCAGCCGCTCCAGCACCAGCCAGAGGACGATGACGAGGCCGAGGACGTAGAAGGCGGGGACCGGCAGGCCGAGGAACCGGGCGTCGTAGATGTCGGTGAAGGCGGCCGGAAGACCCTCGGGACCGGGAACGATCCGGCCCCCGTCGGTGATCCAGCCGGTGACGGCGTACATGATGCTGCCGGTGCCGAGCGTGGCGATGAAGGCGTCGATGCGGGCGAACTCGACGATGACCCCGTTCACGGCGCCGGCCAGCGTCCCTCCGGCGACGACCGTGAGGCAGGCGAGCGGCCAGGGCCAGCCCTTCTCGACGATGAGGAAGAGCACCATGACGTGGGCCAGGCCCAGGCCGTAGCCGATGGACAGGTCGAACTTGCCGCTCGCGATGGGGACCGTCACGCCGAGCGCCAGGATGGCCGGGATCGACTGGTTGGAAAGGATCGAGGAGACGTTGTCCAGCGTGGGGAAGGTGTCCGGCAGGAGGACGGAGAAGAGCAGGAACAGCAGGACGGTCAGGGCCAGCAGGCCGTACGTGCCGATGAAGTGGCCGTGGCCGCGCCAATGCCCGTGCCCGCGCCGCTGGGCCGGAGGCGTGGGGCGGGACGAGGGCGGACTCACCGGCCCTCCGGGCTTCCGGTGATCGCGGGCAGGGCCGAGGCGGTGCGGGTGAGTTCGGTGACGTTCAGCGCTTCCCCCGCGAGCTCGGCCACCACGGTCCCGCGCCCGAACACCAGCGCGCGGTGGCACACGTCGGCGATCTCCTCGAAATCGCTGGAGATGAGCAGGACCGCCAGCCCGGCGCCCAGCGCTTCGTCGAGGAGCCGGTGGATCGACGCCTTGGCACCGACGTCCACACCGGCCGTCGGCTCTTCGAGGATCAGCAGGCGCAGACCGCCCCGGAGGCGGCGCCCGACCATGACCTTCTGCTGGTTGCCGCCGGACAGGGTGGCGATCGGCACCTCGCTGTCGGGGGGGAGTACGGAGAACCGCTCGATCAGGGCGGCGGCCTCGGCGCGCTCGCGCCGCGGAGCGACCCAGTGCCAGCTCGGCACTCCGGCTGCCCGGGGATTGGCCAGGAAGTTCTCCCGTACCGTCAGTTCCGCGGCGCAGCCCTCCTCCTGCCGGTTGCCGGCGACGAAGCCGACCCCGCCACCGAGGGCGGCGGCGACCGTACGGGGGTGGTACGGGCGGCCGTCGAGCAGCGCCCGCCCGCCGATCGGCGGCAGCGCGCCGGCGAGGGCGCGGCCGAGGTGCATGTGGCCGGCGCCGGTCAGGCCGACCATGCCGAGGATCTCGCCCTCGCGCAGCTCCAGGCTGACGGGTCCGGTGCGTTCCGTCGTCACGCCGTCGAGGCGCAGCACGGGCGGGCGGCCGGCGGATGCCGCCGCGGGGGCTGCGGCGGGGGGCGGGGGCCCGGCCGGTTCGTGGCCCACGATGTCGCGGACCAGCCGGTCCGGGCCGTACGCGGCGAGGGGCCCCTGGCTGACGAGCCGGCCGTCGCGCAGGACGGCGAAGGAGTCGGCGACCTCGTACACCTCGTCGAGCCGGTGGCTGACGTAGAGGATGCCGTGCCCCCGGTCGCGCAGGGCGTGCAGGACGTCGAAGAGGCGCGCGCAGTCCGCGGCGGGGAGGGTGGCGGTCGGCTCGTCGAGGACGAAGAGCTCCGCCCGCCTCGCCAGGCCGCGGGCGATCGCGACCAGTGAGCGTTCGGCGGGAGCGAGGTCGGCGATCCGGGCGTCGGCGTCCAGGTGCCCGGCGACGGTGCCCAGCGCCTCGGCGCAGCGCTCCCGGGTCCGCCGCCAGGAGATCAGGCCGTGGCGGCGCGGGTATCCGGTGCCCAGGGCGATGTTCTCGGCGACGGTCATCCATTCGACCAGGCCGAGATCCTGGTGGATGAATGACATGCTGCGCGAGGCCGCTTCGGAGCCGAGCGGGTGCCCGGCCACGCTCACCTCTCCCTCGTCGGCGCGGTGGACCCCGGCGAGCACCTTGATGAGGGTGGACTTCCCGGCGCCGTTGGGGCCGAGGAGGGCGAGGACGCTGCCGCGGTGGACGTCGAGGCTGACCGCGTCCAGGGCGACGGTGCCGCCGAACCGCTTGCCGAGACCGCGCATCCGGACGAGGGGTTCTGCGCCGGAGCGCGAGCGCGAGGGCGGGGGCGTGGGGGTGACGGGAGTGGCGGGAGTGTCATGCACGGACTTCTCCGGGGCCGCCTGGGGAGGTGGTGCTGCGGGAGATACAGCGCGAAGCGGTGAGGACACCCGTGATGCTACTGCCGGCTATGGAGATATGGGCGATTTGTCGGCCTTCAGGCCGCGTCCAGGGCGCATTCGGCCCAGATGACCTTGCCGTGCGTGGTGTACCGGGTGCCCCACGCGTGGGCGAGCTGCGCGACGAGGAAGAGGCCGCGGCCACCCTCCTCCGTGGTGGCCGCCCGCCGCAGGTGCGGGGCGGTGCTGCTGCCGTCGGAGACCTCGCAGATCAGCGAGCGGTCGTGGACCAGGCGTACCTGGATGGGCTCGGTGCCGTAGCGGACCGCGTTGGTGACCAGCTCGCTCAGCATGAGCTCGGCGGCGAACGCCAGCTCGTCCAGCCCCCAGTCGGCGAGCTGGCGGGTGGCGGCGGCGCGGACGCCGGCGACCAGGGACGGGTCCGCGGAGACGTTCCACGTGGCGATCCGGTCGGCGGGCACGGTACGGGTGCGGGCGACGAGCAGCGCGATGTCGTCGGCGCGATGCTCGGGTGCGACGGCGTCGATGACCGCCTGGCAGGTGTCCTCGGGCGAGCGGTCCGGCCGGGCCAGGGCGTGGCTCAGCTGGTCGAGGGCCACGTCGAGGTCACGTTCGCGGTCCTCGATCAGCCCGTCCGTGTACAGGACCAGCGTGCTGCCCTCGGGGAGCTCGATCTCCGCCGTCTCGAAGGGCAGGCCACCCAGGCCCAGCGGAGGTCCGGCGGGCAGCTCGGGGAACGTCACCCGGCCGCCCGGGTGGACGAGCGCGGGCGGGGGGTGCCCGGCGCGGGCCATGCTGCACAGTCGCGTCGTGGGGTCGTAGACGGCGTAGAGGCAGGTGGCGCCGACGATGCCGGTGCTGCCGGAGTCGTTGTCGCCGCCCTCCTCCCGGTCCAGGCGCACCAGGAGGTTGTCCAGGTGCGTGAGGAGCTCGTCGGGGGCGAGTTCCAGCTCGGCGAAGTTGCGGGCGGCCGTACGCAGCCGGCCCATGGTGGCGGCGGCGTGCAGGCCGTGGCCGACGACGTCCCCCACGAGGAGGGCGACGCGGGTGCCGGAGAGCGGGATGACATCGAACCAGTCGCCGCCCACCCCGGATTCGGCGGGCAGGTAGCGGTGCGCGACCTCGACGGCGCCCTGCTCGGGCACGCCGTGCGGAAGCAGGCTCTCCTGCAGGGCCAGGGCCAGGGTGTGCTCGCGGGTGTAGCGGCGTGCGTTGTCGATGCAGAGCGCGGCGCGGGCCGCGAGCTCCTGGGCCAGCCAGCTGTCGTCCTCCCCGAACGGGGCGGGGTCCTCGGAGCGGTAGAAGCTGGCGATGCCCAGCAGGACGCCGCGGGCGAGAAGGGGAACGGAGATGAGGGAGTGCACGCCGCGGGCGAGGATCCCCCGCGCGTGCTCGGGCTCCTGGTCGATCCAGCCGATGGCCTCCCTGAGGTCGGGCGCCAGCACCGGCTGCCCACTGTCCAGGCACCGCATGTGGGGGGTGCCGGAGCGCAACTCCACCCGGCCGACGGGGTAGAAGGGGCAGTCCTCGCGTATGCCGTGGACCACCGCGCGGTGCAGCTCGCTCCGGGGATCGGCGGATTCCTCGCCGCGCAGCACCGCCTCCGGCACGTCGATGGTGACGTAGTCGGCCAGGCGCGGGACCGCCGTCTCGGCGAGTTCCCAGGCGGTGCGGGTCACGTCCAGTGTGGTGCCGATACGGGTGCTGGCCTCGGCCAGCAGCTCCAGGCGGCGGCGCGCCGCGACGGCGTACTTGCCGACTTCCGGCTCGCCCACCAGCACCAGTCCCCTGACCTTGCCGGGGGCGGGTGCGCCGGGCGCGGGCGGGTACGCCTCGGACGGGCCGGGAGGCGTTTCGTGCGGTGCTCCGTGCGCTTCGTGGGGTGCTCCGTGCGGTGCTCCGTGCGCTCCGTACGGCGGTTCCGCGCCGGTCGCGACGCAGAGGTGGTGCGCGGGCGGCGGCTCGCCGGTGAACACGGCCTCCACGACGACGCCCTCCACCCCGGAGAGGCTCGTGACCGGGCTGCTCATCAGCGTGACCCCCCGCCCGTGGGGCAGGAACACCTCGACGGCGGCCCGTCGGGTCGAGGAGATGAGCTCCGTGGCCTTCTCCTTGAGGATCATCTGATCGTGCAGGTCCAGCCCGCTGTCGCCGAGCTCCTCCAGCCCGATCATCGGACCTTCCCCGGGACCCGCGCCGTTTCCGGCCAGGTGGCCGGCGTCGAGGTACGCACGCAGCAGCGCGCGCTCCCGCGCCGAACGCTGCTCCATCAGCCGCCGCTCGATGGATTCCGCGGCCCGGCGGACCAGGACGGGCAGCGACGGGTGTTCGTAGCCGTGCGGGTACCCGAAGCAGAGCACGCCGACGATGTGCCCGCTCAGGTGGTCGCGGATCGGGATCGCGGAACAGGCGTTCGACTGGGAGCGCTCGGCGAAGTGCTCCGCCCCGTAGACCTGGACCAGGTGCCGTTCGGCGAGCGCGAGACCGATGCCGTTGGTCCCCGCGAACCGCTCGGCGAAGACGAAGCCGGGGACGCTCTGGATGGGGGGCAGGCTCCGGGCCAGGGTGGGTTCCCCGAAGCGGCGCTGGAGCACCGTCCCGTTCCCGTCGGCGAGGGAGACGTTCATCTGGCTGCCTGCGAACCGGGACGCCAGTTGGTCGAGCACGGGCTGGGCCGCGTGCACGAGCCTGCTGTCCGGGTCGAAATCGTCCCGGTAGGGGAGGTCCGTCTGGTCCGGCGAGAGTCCGAGGGACTGGCAACGCTGCCACGAGTTCAAGATCGGGCTGCGTACCCCGTCCGCGATCGGCTCGCCCACCAGGAACCGCTCACGGGAGCGTGCGGGGCCGATCTGCTCTCCCGTGGCCCCCATACGCATCACTTCCCCTTACCGAGCGCTCGGCCGCAGCGAGGCGCCACAGCGGAGCGCTTACACCGAGCAAGTGCTTTCCGAGTATATTCCCACCTATTTGTCCGCATCAGAGGATGGCGACCGGATTGACGGGGGAACCCGTCCCGCCGGGCACGTTCAGCGGTGCCACGACGATCATGAACTCGTGGCGCCCCTCCTCGGCGCAGGCGGCCGAGAGCGCCTCCAGGTCCAGGTTGTCCAGCAGCGGCACCCCCATGGCGGCCACGGCGAGGGCGTGGACGGGGGAGTGGACGCCCTCGACCGGTGAGGGGCGCAGGTCGCTGTCCCCGTCGCCGCCGAGCAGGGCGACGGCGCGCTCGGCCAGCAGCGGCACGGCGTCCACGTGGAAGCCCGCGCTCGCGGCGTCGGAGTCCCAGGGACCGAGCTCCCGGCTGCGGCGGAAGCGGCCGGAGCGCAGCAGCACCGCGCATCCCTCGTCGATCGTCACGCCCAGTGCCCGCTCCGCGGCGAGGACGTCCCGCGCGTGGACGGCCTGCCCGGGCTCCAGCCAGTCGACCCCGAGAACGGCCGGCAGGTCCAGGAGCACGCCCTTGGTGACGAGGGGGCCGAGAGCTGCCACCGTACCGAAGCGGGCACCCCCGGCGCCGATGGCCTCCCGCGCCGGGCGGCCCTCGTAGAGTCGCCCCTCGTACGCGACGTGTGACAGCGCGTCCAGGTGGCTCACGGCCTTGCCGTGGTAGTCGACCGCGAGGAAGTCCTTGTACGTGGCGGGCTCCGGGGCCTCCACGTCGCCGAGGTCGGTCATGTAGTGCAGGGCGGGCCTGCGGTTGTCCGGTCCCGGCCGGGTGTCCCAGGGCAGGCCCAGCGGCACCGCAGCTCCGGACCGGACCAGGGCGGCGGCCCGCCGTACGTGGTCCGGGGTGACCCGGTTCCAGGCGCCGCGGTCGGCCGGGGTCCAGCGGCCCCACGTGCGGACCTCGGCGAAGATCGCGTCGAACTCCCGACGGGAGACCCGGCGCTCGGGGCTGCTGCTCATCCGGACTCACCGCTCCCAGGCTCGGCGGGGCCCCGCTCCGGGGGGAGGGCGGGGCCGGGGAACGGGCGCCCCGACGCCCGCACCGCGTCACATGCCCGCAGGCCGCGGGCTCTACGCCTGACGGGCCCCGCACGGGCGAACGGTGGCGGCAAGCGGCTTCGGCGGCGCAGGCTGGATCCATGCGGGTGCCCTTCCGCTCACCTCCTCCACCGGGAGCAGGCGGCCACCACCAGGTCCTTTTCGTAGTCGCGGAGTGTCTGCCCTTCGCGATCGCGCTCTCGGTGCTGACCATCGAATTCACGCCCGCGCACGTGCTGTACACCGGCCCCCTCCTGGTGGCGACGCCGGCGCTGGCCGCGGTGGCGATGGGTCCCAAGGGCACGCTGGTGGCGGTGGCGCTGGCCGTGGCCGTGAGCGTGACCACCGCGACGTACAACGGGGCCTGGGGCAGCCAGCAGGTCTACACCAACTTCCTGGCCCTGTTCCTGGTGTCGCTGGCGAGCCTCGCGACGAGCAGTACCGTCCGCAAGCGGCGGGAGGACGAACTCGAACAGGTCCGCCGGATCGCCGTGGCGGCCCAGGAGGCCGTGCTGCGGCCCGTCCCGGTCCGGCTGGGTGCCCTGCGCGTGGCCGGCATGTACCTGGCGGCCGAGACGGGGGCACAGATCGGCGGCGATCTGTACGAGGCCGTGCAGACGCGGTACGGGGTCCGGGTGATCGTGGGCGACGTCCGGGGCAAGGGCCTGCCGGCCGTACGGGCGGCCGCGGCCGTGCTGGGCGCGTTCCGGGAGGCCGTGCACTACGAGGACGAACTGGTGGGGGTCATAGGCCGCTGCGAGGCGGCACTGCTGCGGGACGCGGCCGTGCCGGGCGTGATCGACCCGGAAGTACTCGTGGAAGGATTCGTCACCGCGCTGGTGGCACAGGTGCCGGACGGGCCCGTCGTCGAGGTGGTCAATCGCGGCCATCCGCCCCCGCTGCTGCTCCGCGACGGAACGGTCCGCGCCCTGGAGCCCGCCTGCCCGCTGCCGCCGCTCGGTCTGGCGGAGTTCATCACCGGGCCTCCCGGTGTGGTGGACAGCTACTCCTTCGCGCCCGGGGACCGTCTGCTCCTCTACACCGACGGCGTCATCGAAGCCCGCAACAGCGCCGGCGACTTCTTCGCCCTGCCCGGGGCGATGGGGGCGGTGGAGGCGGCGCCCGACGCGCACGGGTTCCTGGACCAGCTGCACCGGGCACTGCTCCGGCACACCCGGCACCGCCTGGCGGACGACGCGGCGATGTTCCTCGTCGACCGGTGAGGATCCGTCCGAGGCGGCGTTTGGGGCAGGTGTTCGATCTGGCCTGAATGTTGTCGTACCGCTCCGTAAACGCCGTGCGGGTCAAGATCGCCGTATCGAGGTAATGGCAACGGCTCAAGGGGCTGGTGTGGCGCGCTGACGGTTAGTGTGCTCCCGGATCTGGACGGATTGCCCGGAATTCCGCCCCCTGACTTTCTTCTTCCACCGGTGACGTGTGCGCGTCGCCGGTCACCGTCCCGACGAAGGAGCGCCTGCCCGATGACCGTGGACACCAGCCCGGAGGCGCAGCTCGAACCGCCCCGGCAGACCAGCCTGGGCACGGCGGCTGCCCGCAACCTCGCCACCACCACCAAGTCCGCACCGCAGATGCAGGAGATCACCTCCCGCTGGCTGCTGAAGATGCTCCCCTGGGTGGAGACCAAGGGCGGCACCTACCGGGTGAACCGCCGGCTGACCTACACCGTCGGCGACGGCCGCATCGAATTCGTCCAGGACGGCGCCCACGTCCGGGTGATCCCCCGTGAGCTCGGCGAACTCGCCATGCTGCGCGGCTTCGACGACCTGGAGGTGCTGACCGCGCTCGCCGCCCGGTGCGTCCAGCGCGACTTCCGTGCCGGTGAGGTGCTCGTCGAGCGCGGCACCCCGGCCAACGACATCCACCTGATCGCCCACGGCCGGATCAACCAGACCTCCGTCGGCAAGTACGGCGACGAGGTCGCGGTCGCCGTACTCGCGGACGGCGACCGGTTCGGCGACAACGCCCTGCTCGACGGCGCCGGCGGCTGGGACTACACCGCGACCGCCGCCACCGCGGGCACCCTGCTCACCCTGTCCCGCTCCGACTTCGCCGCCGTACTGTCCTCGGCGCCGCATCTCCAGGACCACGTCCAGCAGTTCGGCTCGCTGCCGCACCAGCGGCAGAACAAGCACGGCGAGGCCGAGATCGCCATGTCCGCCGGCCACACCGGCGAGGCCGAACTGCCCGGCGCCTTCGTCGACTACGAGCTCAACCCGCGCGAGTACGAACTCTCCATCGCGCAGACCGTCCTGCGGGTGCACACGAGGGTCGCCGACCTCTACAACGAGCCGATGAACCAGACCGAGGAGCAGCTCAGGCTCACCATCGAGGCGTTGCGCGAACGCCAGGAGCACGAGCTGGTCAACAACCGGGAGTTCGGTCTGCTCCACAACGCCGCCTTCAAGCAGCGGATCCAGACCCACTCCGGCCCGCCCACCCCGGACGACCTCGACGAGCTGCTCTGCCGCCGCCGCGGCACCAAGCTCTTCCTCGCCCACCCCAAGACGATCGCGGCGATCGGGCGCGAGTTCAACGCCCGCGGGCTCTACCCGGACCACGTCGACCTCGGCGGACAGCAGGTCCCGGCCTGGCGCGGAGTCCCGATCCTGCCGTGCAACAAGATCCCCATCAGCAAGGAGAACACCAGCTCGATCCTCGCGATGCGTACCGGCGAGGACAACCAGGGCGTCATCGGCCTGCGCCAGACCGGACTGCCGGAGGAGTACGAACCGGGCCTGTCGGTGCGGTTCATGGGCATCGACGAGCGGTCGATCATCTCCTACCTGGTCTCCACCTACTACTCCGCCGCCATCCTGGTGCCCGACGCGCTCGGCGTGCTGGAGAACGTACAGATCGCCCGCAGGCACGACTGACGGGCCGGGCGACCCGGGGCCGCGCCCGGGAACCGGGACAGCCCCACTACCTCACCAAGGAGTTACGGATGCCCGATCCCGGGCCCTCCCCTGTGCAGTCGAGCCTCCCCGCCGCCGCGGCCGCCTTCGGGACGTACGGTCACGGCCGCGGCGTCGAAGCCGTCGGCTGCATCCGGCCCGAGCAACTCGCCGTGCCCGCCCCTGCCGGGCCGCCGGCTCCCGCCGGCGCACCGAGCCCCGCCCTTGAGCGGATCCTGCGCGGCCCCAGCGGTCTGGGGACGGTGGGCCTCCACCTGGCCCGGCACGAGGAGCCGCCGCCGGCCGCGGCGCCGGAGCCGCCCGAGCCGGCGGCGGGCCGTCCGATCCCGGGCCTCTACCACCACCCCGTACCGGAACCCGACCCCGTACGGGTGGAGGAGGTCAGCCGCAGGATCAAGGCGTGGGCGGACGAGGTCGACCTCTACCCGCCGGAGTGGGAGGACCAGTTCGACGGCTTCTCCGTGGGCCGGTACATGGTCGCCTGTCACCCGGACGCCCCCACCATCGAGCACCTGATGCTCGCCACCCGGCTGATGGTCGCCGAGAACGTGGTCGACGACTGCTACTGCGAGGACCACGGAGGCTCGCCCGTCGGCCTCGGCGGACGCCTGCTGCTGGCCCACACCGCGCTCGACCCCCTCCACACCACGACCGAGTACCAGCCGCAGTGGTCGGAGTCCCTGCGGTCGGACGCCCCGCGGCGCGCGTACCGCTCGGCCATGGGGTACCTCCTCCAGGGGGCCACCCCCTCCCAGGCCGACCGGTTCCGGCACGACATGGCCCGGCTGCACATGGGGTACCTCGCCGAGGCGGCCTGGGCCGAGACCGACTACGTCCCGGAGGTGTGGGAGTACCTGGCGATGCGCCAGTTCAACAACTTCCGCCCCTGCCCCACCATCACCGACACCGTCGGCGGCTACGAACTGCCCGCGGACCTGCACGCCCAGCCCGCCATGCAACGGGTCATCGCGCTCGCCGGCAACGCCACGACCATCGTCAACGACCTGTACTCGTACACCAAGGAACTCGCCGTCCCCGGCAAGCACTTGAACCTGCCCGTGGTGATCGCCGAACGCGAGGGCGTCTCCGTCAAGGAGGCCTACCTGAAGGCGGTCGAGGTCCACAACGACCTCATGCAGGCCTTCGAGGCCGCGGCCGCCGACCTGGCCGTCGCCTGCCCCGTCCCGAGCGTGCCGCGCTTCCTGCGCGGCGTGGCCGCCTGGGTCGACGGCAACCACTACTGGCACCAGACCAACACCTACCGCTACAGCCTGCCCGACTTCTGGTAAGGATGGATTTATAAGTGACCAACATCGATCTCACCGTTGCCCCCGCCGCCGCTTCCGCCGCTTCCACCCCTTCGGCGTTCATCCCGGCCCCGGCCACGCCCTACCAGGGCGACATCGCCCGCTACTGGGACCACGAAGCCCGGCCGGTGAACCTGCGTCTCGGCGACGTCGACGGCCTCTACCACCACCACTACGGCATCGGTGACATCAACCGGGCGGCCCTCGGAGACGCCGAGGACAGCGCATACGAGAAGAAGCTGATCGCCGAGCTCCACCGGCTGGAGTCGGCGCAGGCCGACGTCCTCCTGGACCACCTCGGCCGGATCGGGCAGGACGACACGCTCGTGGACGCCGGCTGTGGCCGCGGCGGATCGATGGTCATGGCCCACGAGCGGTTCGGATGCAAGGTCGAGGGCGTGACGCTGTCGGCGAAGCAGGCCGACTTCGCGAACCAGCGCGCCCGCGAGCTCGGCATCGAGGACTCCGTCCGCGCCCGTGTCTGCAACATGCTCAACACGCCGTTCGAGACGGGGCAGGCCGCGGCCTCCTGGAACAACGAGTCGAGCATGTACGTCGACCTGCACGACCTGTTCGCCGAGCACTCCCGCGTCCTGGCCGTCGGCGGCCGGTACGTGACCATCACCGGTTGCTGGAACCCCCGTTACGGCCAGCCCTCGAAGTGGGTCTCCCAGATCAACGCGCACTTCGAGTGCAACATCCACTCCCGCCGGCAGTACATGCGGGCCATGGCCGACAATCGCCTCGTACCGCAGGCCGTCATCGACCTGACCCCCGCGACCCTGCCGTACTGGGAGCTGAGGGCCACCTCCTCGCTCGTCACCGGCATCGAGGAGGCGTTCATCAACTCGTACAAGGACGGCTCGTTCCAGTACCTGCTGATCGCGGCCGACCGCGTCTGAGGGGGCGGCGGGCCCGTGACCCGCGGGCCCGGCTACTCGGAACGACGCTCCATCACCCGTCGGGCCGCCTCGCTCTCGGCGGCCGGGGGTGACAGCTCGTCCAGGGTGTCGATGTCGGTGTCCGTCTCCAGCTCCTCCTCCCAGGCCGCGGCGAGCCGCTCCTGCTCGTCGCGCGGCAGGCCGTCGACGGCCTCGCGGTGTGCCGGGTCGAGGGCGGTCAGAAAGCGGTCGACGGCGTCGAAGGACATCCCGTACTCCTTGGGCGGCTGGATGGCTGGATGGCTGGGCGGGAGGCAGTGTTCCCGGCCCAGGATGTGAGAGACGGCCCGGCCGGGGCCGGGGACGCGGCCCGGGCCGCACCCGGATGGCGGTCCCCGCTCACCCCGTGGCGCCGCCGGGAAGCCGATCATCGGTGTGTCATACGTGCTCCTGCGGACGGGGCCCCTTCAATGGGCAGCCTCCGACCGAAAGGGCACGGCATGACCTCCCCCGCGCAGCACACCCGCCGAGCGGTCGTCACGGGCGCGTTCGCCCTGGCCGCCGGCTCCGCGCTCTCCCTCGTCCCGGCGGGCCGCGCGCACGCCGCGGCAGCTGCCGCGGCCGGACCGGAGATCGTGAGCTGTGCCGGCTGGGGGGCGCGGGCCGCTTCCGAGGCCGTGGTGGTCCTGGCCAACCGCCCGGAGCGGATCATCGTCCACCACACGGCGACGCTCAACGTGACCGACTACTCGCAGCAGCGCGCGTACGCCCTGGCCCGGGCGATCCAGACGTACCACATGGACGCCCAGGGCTGGATCGACACCGGTCAGCACTTCACGGTCAGCCGCGGGGCGTTCGTGACGGAGGGCCGCCACAACAGCCTCGCGGAACTGCGCACCGGCAAGCGCCAGGTGCGCGCGGCGCACTGCGTCGGGCAGAACACGGTCTCGATCGGCATCGAGAACGAGGGCACGTACATGACGGAGGAGCCGCCGGCGGCGCAGTTCGCGGCGCTGGCGGACCTGTGCGCCCACATCTGCACCCAGTACGGCCTGCCCGCCTCGGAGATCTACGGCCACCGGGACTTCAACTCCACCTCCTGCCCCGGCGACCGCCTCTACGCCCTGCTGCCGACCCTGCGCAAGCAGGTGGCCATCCGCCTGGGCACCCCCCTGACCGACCCCCAGACGGACCCGATCCAGGACCTGATCCACGAGGCCACCACCCACGCCCTGTCGCCCTTCCCGGAATACCTCCCCGAGCGGCTGCTGCGCCAGGTCGTGTCGTCGAAGTCCCCGGCGGGCGGCTGACGCCGTTCCTGTTCGTGATCCTCGTGACGGCCTCCGGCTCCGCCTCCGCCTCCGCCTTAAACGGAGGCTGAACCACCGCCCCGCGCCCGCTCGTTCCGCATGAGAGGGAAAGAGAGAAACCCCCGAACGCGGACGACGACGAGGATGCGGAGACCCCCATGAGCCATCCGTACGGCCTGATGACGCCGGAGTTCTTCCGGAACCCGTACCCGGCCTACGCGCGACTGCGCGCGGACGAGCCGGTGCACCACTACCCCGAGCTCGGCGCGTGGCTGCTCAGCCGCTACGACGACGTGGACGCGTTGCTCCGGGACCGGCGGATGTCCGCCGAGCGGGTCGGGCCGCTGCTGCCCAGGGCGGACGCGGGCCTGGCGGACGAGGTGGCGCTGCTCGGCCGCTTCTTCGGTGACTGGATGGTCTTCGCCGACGCCCCCGACCACACCCGGCTGCGTGCGCCGATGACCCGCACCTTCTCCGCCCGCAACATAGCCGCGCTGGAGCCCTTCATCACCGAGCGCGCCGAGCGGCTCATCGAAGACGCCCTGGAAATGGGCGAGTTCGACCTGATCGAGGACATCGCGATGCCGCTGCCCCTGGCGGTCATCGGCCACGTGCTCGGCGTGCGCCCGGCCGATCTGCCCGGCTTCAAGCAGTGGTCCATGGAGCTGATGGCGGTGCCCGCGATGAGCGGCGAGCCCCAGGCCCGGATGCGTACCGCCGCGGCGGCCGTACGCAATATGGAGGCGCTCTTCACCGAGCTGATCGCGGAGCGCCGCAGCCGGCCCACCGACGACCTGCTGAGCGTGCTGGTGAACACCGGGGCCGACGGCCGGCCGCTGACCGACGAGGAACTCGTCTCGACCTGCGCGCTCATCCTGGCGGCCGGCCACGAGACCACCGCCAACGTCATAGGCAACGGCGTGATCGCCCTGCTGACCCACCCCGACCAGCTGGCCGCGCTGCGCGCCGACCCGGATCTCCTGGAGCCGGCCGTCGAGGAGTCCATGCGCTACGACAGCCAGTCGGGCTGGGTCGGCCGGATCACCACCGAGGAGGTGGAGTTCGGCGGCGTCCCGATCCCGGCGGGCGGCCTGGTCTTCGGCCTGACCGGCTCCGCCAACCGCGACGAGCGGGTCTTCACCGACGCCGACCGGTTCGACATCAAGCGCCCCGCCGTACGCCACCTGACCTTCGGGCACGGCCTGCACGTGTGCCTGGGCGCTGCGCTGGCCCGGCTGGAGGCCCGGATCTGCATGGGGCTGCTCGTCCGGCGGATGCCCGACCTGCGCCTGCTCACCGACGAGTTCGAGTGGATCGAGGGCATCGCGCTGCGCGGTGTGGTCCACCTGCCGGTCGCCGCTCGCTGAGCACATCGGGCGGAGAAATCCGGCACGAGCCGGTGCCGTGAGGTGTGTTGGAGGACGCCCTGACACGGGTACGTGACGAGGTATTCGGCATCTGAGCCCCACCACTTCAGTCAGTGAACCAGTTGCCCGCCTTCACACGTATTTTCGTGACGAAAAGCGGACCCAGGACCGGACTTCGGACGGCCCGGACAGCGCACCCATCCGGACAGGAGTGATCCACATGTCCCTGCTCGCCACGATCCTCGTCGTCGTCGGCCTCTGGTGTGCTGCCTCGGTCGCCCTGGCTTGCTGTTTCAGCGCCTACCGCATCTGGTGCCGCAGCGGCAAGCGGCCCCAGGCAGTGATCATTCCCGGCGAGAGAGCGGCGCAGTCCGGTGAGTCGAGGTAACGGGCCGCCTCGTCGATCGTCGTGTCGTCCACCAGTCCGGTGGCCACGATCGACTCCCTGGCCCGGTCCCAAGTCCCCACCCAGAAGCGACTGATGGGACTGCCCGGGATCAGGGGAGGCACCCGTATCTCGGCGGCCACCGACACGAGACCCGCGTCCCGCAGGTGCTGTGGGTACTGCGCGACCCACGAGACGTCGGTGCCGATCGTGTCCCGCAGCCCCTGCCACATGGCCTGCATGACCCTCGTGTACGGGGTCTGCGGCGCGGTACGGCTGGTGAGGTCGATGGCGTCGCTGAGGACCAGCACCCCGCCCTCGGCCAGCAGGCCGCCGAGCCGGGAGATCATGCTCCGCCACGAGGGCAGGTGCATCAGTACGAACCGGGCGTGGACGAGCTGGAAACGACGGCCGGGGTCGAAATCCGGCGCACTGACGTCCGCCTCCAGGACATCGAGCCCCGGCAGCGGACGGGCGGCGAGGAAGCGGACGTCGCGGTCGACCGCGAGCACGCTCGCCACCTCGGCCTCCTCGACCAGCCGCCGGGCGACGGTGCCGGTCCCGGCTCCCACGTCCAGGCAGTCCCAGCCGGGCCCCGCGCCCAAGGCCCGCAGGCGGTCCATCGTCATGTCGTCGTACGTGAGCGCCCCGAGGTCGATGCGATCGTCCTCGCCGGCCTGCTCGGGCCGGAACACCGCCTCGCCGTAGCGCCCGCGCCCGGCACCTGTGCTCATGCGTCCCATTATCGCCGCCCCGCCCCGGCCCCGCCCGGCGCGCGGGGACGCCCGGCGGCCGCTCCCGGACAGCCGGTCAGCCCCGTGGACCTCCGGCCGCCCAGCGGGCGAGCTCGGTGCGCGTCGGCGGGTCGGCGCCCTCGCGGGTGCAGGTCAGGGCCGCCGCGCGGGCGGCCAGCGAGAGCGCCGAGGCCACGCGCCGGTCCAGGTGCGCGGAGCCCGCGGCCTCGCGCAGTGCCGTACGGGCGCGGGCGGCTTCGGGTGCTCCGGCCAGGTCCGCGGAGGCCAGCAGTCCGGTGTGCAGCAACCCGCTGGCCAGGCCCGCCATGAAGGCGTCGCCCGCGCCCACGGTGTCGGCGACCTTCACGGCGGTCGCGGGCACATCGCAGTGGCCGCCCGGCCAGAAGACCCGCGCACCCGCGCCGCCGAAGGTCACGACGACGAGCGCCGGGCCGCTCCCGTCGGCCCAGCGGCGGGCGGCCTCGTCCGGGGACTGCCCGGGGTAGAGCCAGGCGAGGTCCTCCTCGCTTGCCTTCACCACGTCGCTCAGCGCCACGAACCGCTCGGCGCGAGGCCGCTCCCGGTCGGCCCCCGCGAGCAGCGCGGGCCGGATGTTCGGGTCGTACGAGACCGTGGCGCCTGGCCGGGCGGCCTCGACGGCCGCGAACACCCGGTCC
The DNA here is from genome assembly GCF_044769045.1 of Streptomyces sp. NPDC090741. Taxonomy (NCBI): domain Bacteria; kingdom Bacillati; phylum Actinomycetota; class Actinomycetes; order Kitasatosporales; family Streptomycetaceae; genus Streptomyces; species Streptomyces sp. NPDC090741. Next base: position 620,581 of record NZ_JBIVXF010000002.1, read on the forward strand.
GCGCCCGGGGCGAGGGCCGCCGCGATCGACCCGGTGTGGAGGTGGGCCGGCGCCGGGCCGGAAGCGGGTGCGGCGAGCGCGGCGAGCGGCGGATCCCAGGTGATGTCGAACGTGTAGTGCGCGGTGCCCGCCGCGTCCAGCCGCGCGGTGGCCGTCGAGGTCGCCTCATCGGTGACCGACCCCGGGGTGAGCACCACGCCGCTGCCGCGCAGGTGGGCGTGGAGATCGCGGCCCGGCCCGTCGCGGCCGATCCGGGTGGCGAGCCGCACCGGGTGGCCCAGCCTGGCCAGGCCGAGGGCCACGTTGGCCGGGCTGCCGCCCGGGCGGGCGCGCCGGACCCCGTCCTCGCCGGTCAGGACGTCGGTGATCGCCTCGCCGATGACGAGGGTCGGGCCGGTCGGCGCACTCGGGGCGGTCAGGGCGGGTCCGGGTCCCGGTCCCGGTTCCAGTCCCGGTTCCGGTCCCGGTCCCGGTCCCGCCGTCACGGGGTGACCAGGATCTTGCGGCCCTGTCCGGCCCGGAACCGTCCGAGGGCGGCCGCGTAGTCGGTGAGCGGCAGCCGGTCGCTGATGAACACGTCCGGGTCCAGGACGCCCGCGGCGAAGAGCTCCGCGGCCCGCTCGTAGCTGTGCAGGACCGCCATCGACCCGGTGATGGTGATCTCCCGGTTGTAGATGCGGTACGGCTCGATCGTGGCGCGGGCCGCGTAGTCGGCCACCCCGAACTGGAGGTAGGTACCGCCCCTGGCCACCCGGCCGATGGCGTCCTGGATGGCCTGTTCGCTGCCGGTCGCGTCGATGACGAGGTCCCAGCCGCGCGGCCGGTCGATCTCGTCCGGGGAGCCGACGGCGTGGGAGCAGCCGAGGGTACGGGCCGTCGCCAGCCGCTCGGGGTTGATGTCGACCATGTCGACGGCGACGGCGCCGGTGCGCTTGGCGAGCTCCATCATCATCAGGCCCATCGTGCCGGAGCCGTAGATCAGGACGCTGCTGGCGAGCTGGGCGCGCAGGACGTCGTACCCCCGTACCGCGCAGGAGAGCGGCTCGATCAGGGCGGCGTCCTCGACGCGGACGTGGTCGGGGAGCCTGACGCAGTTCGCGGCCGGCGCGACGGCGAACTCCGCGGCCGCACCCGGGACGGTGACGCCGATGGCCGCGTAGCGTTCGCAGAGGTTGTTGCGGCCGATCCGGCAGTAGTGGCAGGCGTTGCAGTACAGCGACGGGTCGACCGCCACCCGGTCGCCGATGGCCAGCCCGGTCACGCCGGGGCCGTACGCGACGACGGTGCCGGCGAACTCGTGGCCCGGCACGATCGGCAGGCTGGGCGCGAACTCGCCCTGGAGGATGTGCAGATCGGTTCCGCACAGGCCGCACGCGGCGACCTGGACCACCACCTCCCCGGGGCCGGGCTTCGGGTCGGCGACGTTCTCGATCGTCACGACGCCGGGAGCGCTGATGACGGCTGCTTTCACTTGACTGCTCCAAGGGAGAGGCCCTGGACGAGCTTGTCCTGGGCGGCGAACCCGGCGATGAGGACCGGCAGCGAGATGCACACGGCGGCGGCGCACACCTTCGCCAGGAAGAGCCCCTGGCTGGTGACGAACCCGGTGAGGAAGACGGGTGCGGTACCGGCCACGACCCCGGTCAGGACCCGGGCGAAGAGGAGCTCGTTCCAGCTGAAGATGAACGAGATGAGCGCGGTGGCGGCGATGCCGGGCGCGGCGACGGGCGCCACGATCCGCACCAGGGTGGTCGGCAGCCCGGCGCCGTCGATGGAGGCCGCCTCCAGGATCTCCTTGGGTACCTCGGCGAGGAACGAGCGCATCATCCACACCGCGATCGGCAGGTTCATCGAGGTGTAGAGGATGACCAGGAGCCAGATGTTGTCCAGCATCCCGGTGTTCTGGGCGATGAGGTACAGCGGCAGCAGCCCGGCCACGGCGGGGAGCATCTTGGTCGAGAGGAAGAAGAACAGCACGTCGGTCCACTTCCGGACCGGCTTGATGGACAGGGCGTACGCGGCCGGCAGGGCCAGCGCCAGGACCAGCAGGGTCGATACGACGCTCGCCGTGGCCGAGTTGATCAGCGGCGGCCACGGGCTCGTCCCCGTGCTCGCCCCGAAGAACTCCCGGTAGCCGTCCAGGGTGAGCGCGGCGCCCACGCTGGGCGGGTTGGTCGCGGCGTCCTGCTCGCTGTGCAGCGAGGTGAGGACCATCCACGCGAACGGCAGGAAGAACAGCAGCCCGCAGAGCCAGGCCACCAGGCCCCAGACACTGCGGCGGACGAGGGCGATCACAGCGCCTCCTCGCGGAACAGGGACGAGACCGTACGCAGGGCGAACGTGGCGATGAGCATGGAGCAGACGACGACGAGCACGCCCTCGGCGGAGGCCTGGCCGTAGTCGTGGGCCTGGTAGAAGGTCTCGTAGACGGTGTAGGGCAGGTTGGCGGTGCCCAGACCGCCGGAGGTGAGGGTGAAGACCGCGTCGAAGTTCTGGACGACGTAGATGCTGCCGAGGAGGGCGGCCAGCTCCAGGTAGCGGCGCAGGTGCGGGAAGGTGAGGTGGCGGAAGACCTGCCAGGTGCCGGCGCCGTCGACGTGCGCTGCCTCGACGATGTCGGGCGGCCGGCTCTGCAGCCCGGCGAGCAGGATCAGCATCATGAACGGCGTCCACTGCCAGATCAGCGACACCTCCACCGCGACCAGCGGGAGGCCGGACATCCAGTCGGGCTGTGGGGCGCCGTCGCTGCCGAACAGGCTCCAGATCCAGGTGAGCGAGCCGTTGATCAGCCCGTACGAGGCGTTGTAGAGGGCGTGCTTCCACAGCAGGGCGGAGGCCGCCGGAACGACGAGGAACGGCGCGATCAGCAGGGTGCGGACGATGCCGCGGCCCACGAAGCTGCGGTCGAGCAGCAGCGCCAGCCCGAGGCCGAGGAGGAGGCTGGTGAGCACCACGGCCGAGGTGAGGACGACAGTGGTGAGCAGCGAGGATCTCAGCGCGGGATCGGTCAGGGCGTTGCGGTAGTTGGCGAGGCCGCCGAAGCCCCGGTCGTCCGGCGCCAGGGCGTTCCAGCGCATGAACGAGATGACCAGGGTGGCGACGAACGGCAGCTGCGTCACCGCGATCAGGAAGACCAGGGCCGGCAGCAGGGGGGCTCGCCGGGCCCAGGCGCCGCGGGGGCGGGATCCGGTGGGGCGGGCGGCCCGGTGCAGGCCGCCGCGCAGGGCGGTGCCAGGGGGTTTGGCCGTCAGAGGGGCGGTCATGGGGAGCCTCCGTCCTTCCGCTCAGTTGCCCGCGTACTTCTTGGCGACGGCCTCGGCGCGGGACTGGCCCGCCTTGAGGGCCTCCTCGACGCTGGTACGGCCCGCGATGGCGGAGCTGATCTGCTGGGAGACCTCGGTGCCGAGGTCGGTGAACTCGGGGATGCCGACGAACTGGATGCCCGGGGCGGGTCGCGGCTGGACACCGGGGTTGGCGGGATCGGCCGTGGTCAGCGCGGACTTGGTGGCGTCGGCGAAGGCGGACGCCGCGGCCACGTACTGCGGGTTGGCGTAGGTGGAGGTGCGCTTGCCGGCCGGGAGCCGGGACCAGCCGAGCTGCTCGCCGACGAGGTTCTCGTACTCCTTGCCCGACGCCCAGGAGACGAACTTCCAGGCGTCGTCCTGGTGTTTGCCGGCCTTCTGCAGGCCCCAGGCCCAGGTGTAGAGCCAGCCGGAGCTCTTGGTCTGCTCCACGGGGGCGGGCGCGTAGCCGACCTTGCCCGCCACGGGGGAGGCCTTGTCCTCCAGGGGGCCGGCGGCGGAGGTGGCGTCGTACCACATGGCGACCTTGCCCTGCTCCATCTCGTTGAGGCATTCGGTGAACCCGGCCTGGGGGGCGCCGGCTTCGCCGTGGTCGCGGACCAGGTCGACGTAGAACTTCACGGCCTTGGCGAACTCGGGGCTGTCGAGCCGCGCCTTCCAGTCCTTCTCGAACCAGGTGCCGCCCATGGTGTTCACGACGGTGGTCAGTGGGGCCATCACCTCGCCCCAGCCGGGCAGGCCGCGCAGGCAGATCCCCTTCATACCGGGCCTGGCCCCGTCGGCCTTCGCCGCGAGCTCGGCGACCTGCGCCCAGGTGGGGTTCGGCGGCATGGTGAGGTTCTTCTCGGCGAAGACGTCCTTGCGGTACATGAGGAACGAGGACTCGCCGTAGAACGGCTCCGCGTAGATCTCGCCGGAGGCGGTGAGGGACTCCTGGATCGGGGGCAGGATGTCGCCCTGGTCGAAGGCGGAGTCGGCCTTGGCGCGGGCGGTGAGCGGGGCGAGCCAGCCGTTCTTGGCGTAGATGGGCGTCTCGTAGTTGCTGATGGTGGCGACGTCGTACTGGCCGGCCTGGCTGGCGAAGTCCTGGCTGATCTTGTCCCGTACGTCGTTCTCGGGCAGCGCGGTGAAGTTGACCTTGATCCCGGTGGCCTTGGTGAAGTGGTCGGCGGTGAGCTTCTGGAGGTCCACCATCTGGGGGTTGTTGACCATCAGTACGTTGATGGAGCGGCCGGCCGAGCCGCCGGCGGCTCCGCCGGCGCCGGAGCAGGCCGCGAGCACGGCCATGCCGAGGCCGACGGCTGCCGCTCGGGAGGCCCGGGAGGCTCGGGAAGCCCGGGAGGCCCGGGAGGTTCGGGCGGCTCTGCTGGTTCCTCGGGTCGTCATGGTGGTCCCCTTCTCGGTGGTGGTCGGGCATGGCGAGGACACGCGTGGCGTGCGGAGTTCGTTCTTGCGGGCGGGCTGGCTTGTGGCCGGGGCGGATCAGACGCGTATGACCTGCGGGCCCAGCAGCGAATACCGGTGGGCCTCGGCGACCGAGAGCCCGGTGTCGGTGACGATCGTCTCGAAGTCGGACACTTCGGCGAACCGGCAGAAGCTGCTCGCACCGAACTTGCCGTGGTGTCCGATGAAGATCCGTCTGCGGGAGACCTCCAGCGCCTTCGCCTTGACGTCGGCCACCACCGGATCGGGGGTGGTGAGGCCGCAGTCCCGGGAGATGCCGTTCGATCCCAGGTAGGCCAGGTCGATGACGAAGCCCGAGAGCATCGCGCAGGCCCAGGAGCCCACGCTGGCCAGCGTCCGGGCGCGGACCCGGCCGCCCAGGAGCAGGGTGGTGTGCGGAGAGTCGGCCACCGCCGCGGCCGTCGACAGCGAGGCGGTGACCAGGGTGAGCGGTCGGTCGGTGGGCAGCAGGGTCGCGAGCAGCTGCGGGGTGTACCCCTCGTCGATGAAGACGGTCTCCGCTCCGTCGAGCAGCTTGGCGCCCTGCGCGGCGATCCGGCGCTTGTTCTCGACGTGGCGCGTGACGCGCTGCGCCAGGTTGGTCTCGAAGCCGGCGCTCTCGACGGGATACGCGCCACCGTGGGTTCGGCGGACGAGCCCCCGGCGCTCCAGTTCGCTCAGGTCCCGGCGGATCGTCTCCGGAGCCACCCCGAGGTCCACCGCGACACCGGCGACCTCCAGTCGACCCTGCTGCCGGGCCAGGGTGAGCAGCCGCTGGTGGCGTTCCTCTGACCGCATCGGACGTACCTGCCCTTCCCCAGCCCGTTCGGGCACCGGCGGCCCGAACGGGCCCGCCAGAGATTTATACCGCCGGGCGTGAGTCGTGCACCGGCCCGTTCAGGGCATGAGATGGCCTGGATGCGCCCGTTCCGGAAGGGGCCGAACAGCACGTCACAGACGTGTACTTGGTCATTCCGGGCGCCGGAGGTGCCCGTTTGGCGCGTTGGGGTGCCGGATCGGGTGCGGGCCCGGCCCCGCGTTGAACCAGTTGCGGGTTCCGCACGTCAGCCAGGCGTCGTACACCCACCCACCGGCCGGACCCCTGGAGAGACTCATGACGCGCAGATGGTCGCTCATCGCTGTGATCGTGGCGTTGGCAGCCGCACTCGCCTTTGTGATCATCGACATGAGCGGTGACGGATCGGCCGGTGGCGAGAACAAGTCCGCCTCCGGCCCCAAGCTGTCGTCCCCCACGCCCAAGACGCCCCCGCCCGGCAAGAAGAACCCCCCGGCGAAGGGAACCGGACGGGACCTGAAGGGGGTGGGCTGGTGGACCACCGACGACAAGGCCGGCACGGTGGCCGCGGACGTGGTCGGCAAGCACGACGGGGTGCTCAAGGGCAACGTGACCTGGTCGAACGCGCCGCACGGCGGGGCCCTGCAGTTCGACGGCTCCACCGGGTACGCGGACACGGGCGCACCCGTCCTGGACACGGTCGGCAAGGACTACTCGGTCGCGGCGGCGGTCCGCCTCGACGCCGACGGCTTCCGCACCGCCGTGTCCCTGGACGGCGCCCAGGCCAGCGTCTTCTTCCTCCAGTACGTGGCCGACCAGAAGCGGTTCTCCTTCAGCTTCTCCAACGCGCGGGCCATGGCCGACTCCCTCGGCGTCCCCCAGTTCGGCCGCTGGTACCACCTGGTCGGCACGTACGGCCACGAGGACAAGACGCTGCGGATCTACGTGGACGGCAAACTGGCGGGCCAGGCCTCGGCGCCGGTCAATCCTGAGCAGCCCGCCGGAAATCTGGTGATCGGCCGCGGCAAGTACCAGGGGAACCAGGTGGACTTCTGGCCCGGAGGGATCGGCAACGTCCACGTCTACGACCGGGCGCTGACCGCCCCCGAGATCGCCTCCCTCGCCGCCAACGAGCCTTCCGTTTGATCCGGTTCGGGCGGCCGGGCCCGACTCCCGGGCGCGGCCGCCCGGACCGGCGGATCCCTATCGGAAAGAAATGCCCGTACCGGACACGGATCCGCAACCCCGCGGGTCTCAATCGGATCGGCGAAACCCGCCGTTCGGGCACCCGGTACCGCCGCCAGGTCCCGCGTACCCGCTCCGAACTGGTGATTCGCTCCCGTCCGGGCGGTCGGACTCGGGCGCGATCCGCCCCGTAACGGGCCCGGTCCGGCTGTCCGTTCGGGACTACAACTGCATCAGAGATCAGCTACGGCAGCCTCTTCTGCCGGTGCCGGACCGGAGGGAACCGTCTTGCACGACTTACTGATATCGAGCCCACAGGCAGCCCGGAACCATTCCGCGGAGCCGAGCGACGAATTCCTGAGAGCGCTCTACGAAAAGCACGGATACGTGCTGATGCGTTTCGCGGCCCGACTGCTCGGCGGCGACTGGCACCGGGCCGAGGACGTGTTCCAGGAAGCGGCCATCCGCGCCTGGCAGCACGCCTCGGAGCTCGATCCGAGCGCCGAGGCGCTGCGCCCCTGGCTGTTCGCCGTGGTCCGCAACCTGGTCATCGACGGCTACCGGGTCCGCCAGGCGCGCCCGCCCGAGGCCGACGACGAGGGCCTGCGCCGGCTGCCCGTACCGGACGGGGTCGACCGCGCCCTCACCACCCAGGTCGTGGTCGACGCCATGCGCGACCTCGCGCCGTTCCAGCGGGAGGTGCTGCTGCACATGTACTACATGGGGCGCAGCGTGAGCCAGACCGCGAAAGTGCTGGGCGTGCCGCCGGGCACGGTCAAATCGCGGACGCACTACGCGATGCGCGCCCTGCGGGAAGGCCTCAGCAGCCGGGGCCTCCACGCGGCCTGACCCCGCCGCCTGCGCGCCGCCGGCGTGTCGCCGACGCGGAGCCGAAGTGCCGTTGCCCCGCCGGAGCCGGCTGCTCCGGCGGGACGGCCGCCGGGTGGGGGAGACGCCCGGGAGCCAGGCGGAGTCAGGCAGGGTCTGCGAGGGACCGTCAGGACATCCGGCCCGCGTGCGTGTCGACGCGCAGCCCCAGCGCCCCGGTGTCGAGCGAGCCGTCCGCCCCGACGGTGAAACGCCAGCCGAATCCGGGGGCGTCCCCCAGCACCACCACCGCGTCTGCCGCGTGCAGTCCGGCCATCGCGGGCTCCTCCTCCGGGAACTGCGCCGCGTCGAGCACGAACAGCCGCGGGGTACGGCCCTGCAGCCCGACCGGGCCGCCGCCCTCGATCATCCGGAACACCTGGGTCGCCTGGGAGGCCGGCGCCGACCCGGTGGCCCCCCGCCACGCCTCCATCGCGCCGTCGATCAGGGCCTCCTCCAGCGTGGCGACCGTGTGCAGCCGGGCCGACATCAGACCCAGCCCCACCGTCATCTCGGCCCGGGCGGCCGAGCCCACCAGCGTCACCTCGGCACGCCGCCCCACCGGCCCGGTGACCAGCTCGGTGATCAGGGCCCGGACCAGCTGGTCGACGCCGTCCCGGCCACCGGTCACCGCGATCGCCGCGGAGGCCCGGGACAGGTCGACCAGGACCCGTTCGCCCTGGTCCAGTCCGATGGTGACGGCCAGCGGGTAGGGCTGCGCCGGCGCGGCGGCGTCGGCGGAAGCGCCGCCCAGCCGGGCCACTTCCGCCGTCCACTCCTCGCCGGACTCGTCCGCCTCCCAGGGGGTGGGGGCGCTGCGGTCCACGCCGGCCAGCCGCAGCCGCAGCCGCTCCCCGGCATGGACGACGGCGTACACGTCGGGCAGGTCGCGGCCGATCCGCAGGCACTCGGCGGCCAGCCGCCGCAGGGCCAGGTCGACGGTGTCCAGGGCCTCGCGGCCGGTCGTACCGGTGGGGCGGGCGGCCGGCGGCGCGGACTTGGAGCGCAGCTCGGTGCGGACCAGCACGGCGACGGCGCCGATCAGTGCCAGGCCGAGCACCACGGCCAGGACGACGGACGAGTTCATGGCGACCACCTCTGTCAGGTCACGGAAGTGCGGGAAGTTGCCGGAAAGGGGCGAGCGCCTGCTACGGGCCCGGGGCCCGGATGGTTCACGGCGCCCGTGCACGGCCGGCCCGCGCGGCGTCGGCGCAGGGCGGCCGGCGTCGGGTCGGCGTCGGGTCGGCGTCGGGTCCGTGACCGGTCCGCGCCACCGGCCGTGAACCGTACCGGCGGCTTTCCCGTAGGCCCGGGGCAGGCGGTGCGGCCGTACGCGCGCCGGCCGCCCCCTCCCCCGTCGTCCTCGTCCCGTCTGGAGAGTCCCGTGCCACTGATATTCACCGTGGTCGACGATGTCGGCACCGCCTTCGACGTCCACCTCGACGCCGATCCGGACACGCCCGTCGGCGCCATCGCACAAGCCCTCGCGGAGAGCGCCGGCACCGCACTGCCGCTGGCCGGCTCCGGACTCCAGGTCGACGGAGCCGACCTGCCCGAGGACATGCTGCTGCGGGACTCCCCGCTGCGCGACGCCGTCGTCGTGGGGCTCGGCCGGCCCGTCGAGGCGGCCACCGAGGAGCCGCGCGGGCTGGTGGAGGTCCGCGCGGTCGGCGGCCGGGGCGCCGGATCCGTACACCGGCTGGACATCGGGGAGTACCGGATCGGCCTCACCGACGACGGGCTGCCGCAGATCCTGCGCGGCGCCCCCGCCCGGCTGTACGCGCTGCTCCGCGTCGGGCCCGGCGGCCGCTGCGTCCTGACCCCGCAGGCCACCGCCGGGCAGGGCTCCGGCGTGGCGCTGCGGCTGGACCACGAGGACGTGGAGGAGGAGCGGACCTGGCCGCTCGGGGGCCAGCTCCTGGTGGGCGGCTGCCTGCTGGAACTCGTCCGGCCCGAAGCCCCCGACGCTGCCGTTCAGCGCTCCGAGGACGGGGCCGGCTGGGACTACAACCGCCCGCCCCGGCTGCTGCCGCCGGAGTCCGTCACCAAGTTCCGGATCCCCACGCCGCCCGTGAAGCCGGCCAAGCGGCCGCTGCCCTACATCGCCGCGATCACCCCGCTGGTCATGGCGGCGGCCGGAGTGCTCGTCTTCCACCGGCTCTACGCCCTCCTGTTCGGCCTGCTGTCGCCCGTCGCGATCTTCGGCAACTACCTCGTCAACCGCCGCGCGGGCCGCGACACGTATGCCGAGTCGCTGAAGAAGTACGAGGAGAAGAAGGAGCGGATCGAGACCGAGGCGGAGGAGGCCGTGGTCGCCGAGCGCATCGCCCGCAGGCAGGGCTTCCCCGACCCGGCCGCCGTCCTGCTCACCGCCGTCGGCCCGCGCCGCAGGCTGTGGGAGCGGCGCCGCTCGGACGCCGACTTCCTCGAACTGCGCGTCGGCACCGCCGACCAGCCCTCCGCGGTCGTCCTCGAGGACCCGACCCGCGACGAGCACCGGCGTACGTTCACCCGCGCGGCCTTCGACGTACCGGTCACGGTGGCGCTGCGCGAGCACAAGGTCCTCGGCATCGCCGGCGGCGGCCCGGCCGCCCGGTCGGTGGCGCGCTGGGCGCTCGCCCAGGCGGCCGTCCTGCACAGCCCCCGCGACCTGCAGATCTACGTGCTCAGCGCCGGACACGAGGCCGAGGCCGCCTGGACCTGGATCCGCTGGCTGCCGCACGTACGCCAGCAGAGCGGCGACACCCCGGCCAACATAGGTACCGACACCGAGAGTTCCGCCCGACGCGTGGCCGAGCTGACCGGGCTGATCGCCGCCCGCGCGGCCGCTGCCCGGGACCACCGGACCTCCCGCGACCCGGACGTCCTGGTCGTCCTCGACGGCGCCCGCAGGCTGCGCTCCCTGCCCGGCGTCGTACAGATCCTGCGCGACGGGCCCGCCGTCGGTGTGCACGCCATCTGCCTCGACAGCGAGCAGCGCCTGCTGCCCGAGGAGTGCCAGGCCGTGGTCACCGAGGAGCCGGGCGGCACCCTGCGCGTGGGGCTCTCCCGCTCGGGGACGCTGACGGGGGTCCGCACGGACGCCGTCTCCCCGGAGTACTGCCGCTCGCTGGCCCGGGCCCTGGGCCCCCTGCGCGACTCCGGCGGCGCCGACGAGGAGGGCGCCGTCCTGCCGTCCTCGGCCCGGCTGCTCGACGTACTGGCCCTCGATCCGCCGACCGCGGAAGGCGTCGCGGCCCGCTGGAAGGCCGGCGGCCGCAGCACCTCCGCCGTGGTCGGGGTCTCCCTGGACGGCCCGTTCGCCCTGGACATCCGCCGGGACGGGCCGCACGGCCTGGTCGCCGGTACCACCGGTTCCGGAAAGTCCGAGCTGCTCCAGACCCTCGTCGCCTCGCTCGCCGTCGCGAACCGGCCCGACGCGATGACCTTCGTCCTCGTCGACTACAAGGGCGGCTCCGCCTTCAAGGACTGCGTGGACCTGCCCCACACGGTCGGCATGGTCACCGACCTCGACGCGCATCTGGTGGAGCGCGCGCTGACCTCCCTGTCGGCGGAGCTCAAGCGCCGTGAGCACATCCTCGCCGAGGCCGGAGCGAAGGACATCGAGGACTACGTCGACCTGCTGCGCCGCGAGCCGCGGCGCACACCCATGCCCCGACTCCTCATCGTCATCGACGAGTTCGCCTCGATGGTCCGTGACCTGCCCGACTTCGTGAAGGGCCTCGTCAACATCGCGCAACGGGGCCGTTCCCTCGGCATCCACCTCATCCTGGCGACCCAGCGCCCCGGTGGCGTGGTCTCACCGGAGATCCGCGCCAACACCAACCTGCGCATCGCGCTGCGCGTCACCGACGCCGGCGAGAGCCAGGACGTGCTGACCTCGCCCGAGGCCGCCGGGATCTCCAAGAACCACCCGGGGCGGGCCTACGTACGGCTCGGACAGTCCTCGCTCGTGCCCTTCCAGGCGGGCAGGGTCGGCGGGCGCAGGCCCGGCGCCGTGGCAGCCTCCGTCCCGGCGCCCTGGGTGGTGCCGCTCGGCTGGGATCAGCTGGGGCGGCCGCTGCCCGCGCGCCCGCGGGCCGTACGGCACGACGGCGACGAGGCGGTCACCGACCTGCGCGACCTGGTCGAGGCGGTCCGCGCGGCCAACACCGACCTGGACATCGCACCCCAGCACAGTCCCTGGCTGCCCGCCCTGCCCGTGAGCATCGTCCTGGACGACCTGCCCGCCGTCGCACCCGGCGGCTACGACCTCGCCCCGGTCGCCTACGCCCTGGTCGACCTGCCCGCGGACCAGGCGCAGCGGCCCCTCGCGCTGGACCTGGCCACCCTCAACCACCTGCACGTCGTCGGCGCACCGCGCGCCGGACGCTCGCAGACCCTGCGCACGATCGCGGGGGCCCTCGCCCGCGCCCACTCAAGCGCCGATCTCCACCTGTACGGGATCGACTGCGGCAACGGCGCCCTCCTCGCCCTCGACGCGCTCCCGCACTGCGGGGCGGTGGTCCAGCGCACCCAGCCCGAGCGGCTCGCCCGGCTGCTGTCCCGCCTGACCGCTGAGGTGACGAGGCGCCAGGAACTGCTGGCGGCACGGGGCTTCGCCGACCTGCCGGAGCTGCGCTCCGCCCTGCCCGCGGCGCAGCGGCCGCCGCACATCATGGTGCTGCTGGACCGGTGGGAGGTCTTCGAGAAGACCCTCGGAGAATACGACGGCGGGAACCTGCTGGCCGGGGTGCTCGCCCTGCTGCGCGACGGCGCGAGCGTCGGCATCCACCTGGTGCTCGCCGGAGACCGGTCGCTGTTCTCCACCCGGATCAGCTCCAGCACCGAGGACAAGCTGGTCCTGCGCCTCAACGACAAATCCGAGTACAGCATGATCGGCGTCAACTCCCGCTCGGTTCCCGACGACATCCCCTCCGGACGGGCCCTGCGAGCCGGCGACAAGGCCGAGGTGCACATCGCCCTCCTCGGCCCCGACGGCAGCGGACAGGCTCAGGCCGGTGAACTCCAGAGGATCGGCGCGATGTGCGCCGAACGGGACGCTCATGTGGCGGGCAGTGCACGGCCGTTCCGCGTGGACGTCCTGCCCGACCGGCTGGGCTACGAGGAGGCGCTGGAGCGGCTGCCGCAGCCGCACCCCGGGCCGCTGTGGGCGATGGCCGGCGTCGGCGGGGACGAACTCACCGCCCTCGGGCCGGACTTCGCGATGAACCCGACCTTCATCGTGGGCGGACCGCCGCGCTCGGGCCGCAGTACGGCGCTCCTCACCATGGCGCTCTCCCTGCTGTCCTGCGGGACCGCGGTGGTCGTCGGTGCCCCGCGCCGCTCCCCGCTGCGGGGCCTGGCCGGGACGCCCGGGGTGCTTGCCGTGTTCGACGGGCCCGACATCGGGCACGAGGAACTGACGGAGGTGCTCGCCCAGGCCCCCGAGCGGGTGGTCGTGTTCCTGGACGACGCGGACCTGCTGCTGAAGACCAACGCGGAGGCCGTGCTCAACGGCATCGCGCGCTCCGGCGCCGAGACGGGCCAGGGGCTGGTGCTGTCGGGCCAGATCGAGCGGCTGTCCTCCGGCTACTCGGGGTGGCACACCGACGCGCGGCGCAACCGCCAGGGCATGCTGCTGAGTCCGCAGAGCGTGGGCGACGGGGAGCTCATCGGGGTCAGGATCCCGCGCAGCCGGCTGGGCGGCGGCCGGGCCGGCCGGGCGATGGTGCACCTGGCGGACGGGGTGCTGCGTACGGTGCAGGTGCCGGAAACCGCGGTTCCGCCGGCGCCCGTTCCGCCGGCGCCCGAAGCGCAGGATCCCGCGCCCGAGGCCGTCGTACCCGAGGCCGTCGTACCCGAGGCCGCCGAGGCCGCCGCTCCCGCCGCACCGGGGGACTGAGTACAGGTACGGCGGAGGGCTCCTGCGCCGGACGGTTCGGCGCGGGAGCCCTCCGCCGTACGGGGCCGGGCCCGGTCGGTCAGGTGCCGTCGGTGTTGGTGTTCCCGACCAGCGGCTGCCCGTGCACCACGGCCCCCGGCGCCTGGCCCGCGGTCGCGATCGGCCCGTAGAACGTACCGGCGAAGGCACAGAGGGCGCCGATCGCCCCGGCCGTCCCGTTGCGGACCGCGTCCACCAGGCTCTGGAGGTACGCGCTGACCGCGCCCGGGTTGTTCGCCAGTGCGGCCGCCGGCGGCGGGACCGGCAGCGGCGGGGGCGTGGGCGGCGGCGGGGAGCCGGGCGGCGTGGGCGGCCGGGAGCCGGGGCCCAGGTGCGGGATGTCGTCCAGGAGGTTGCCGGTGGACGGGATCTCGACGTCGATCCGCGGCGGGCCGTCCGGGACGCTGGAGGCGCCCGAGCCCCGGGAGGGCGGCAGGGGCGGGAGGTCCCGCAGCGGGATGTCGTCCGCGGCGCCGCCGATACCGCCGCCCCCGCCGCCGGTGGGTTTGGGCCCTTTCAGGATGCCGCTCAGCGCGGAGCCCGCCCCCTTGATGATGGAGAACCCGCCGAAGGCGGTGCCCACCACACCGAGCACGATGCCGACCACGTCCCAGTCGCCCGTGACCACGCCTCTGGCGATGTTGATGCCGAGCGGTACGAGGCCGGTGACCAGGCTGATGCCGCCCAGGATCAGGCCGAGCGGCTGGAGCCCGGGGATCAGGAAGGAGATGACCCCGAGGACGGCGCTGATGATTCCGAAGATCGAGCCGATGGTGTCCCAGAGCTTGTCCCAGAAGTTCTTCTTCTTGACCGCCTCGTCCTCGGCCAGGCCGATCGCGGTGGCGGCGGTGGAAGCGTCCGTCTCCCGCAGGGACTTCGCGTCCATGGCCATCTTGCGCGCCGCGTCCAGATCGGAGCGGGCCGAGTCCACGGCGGCCTGGGCGGTGCGCTCGGCGGCCTTCGCGTCGTCCATGGCCTGCCGGGCGTTGCGCCTGGCGGTCTCGTCGTCGGGCGGCGGCGGGGCGGCCCGGTCCAGATCCGATACCGCGGCCGAGGCGCCGCCGGCGGTCGCGATGGCGCTCGCGAGCCGGGACGCCGCCGCCTTGCCGTTGGCCAGGGCGATATCGGCCGTATTCTGATGATCCCTCAGCTTCGGTATGTAGTCCTTGACCGCCTGCGTCGCCATCTCGTACGAGTCGCGCAGCGCGCCGATCTGTTTCGGCAGCTCGTCGAGGGTCTCCTTCAGCTTCTCCATCGACTTGCCCGCGCCCGCCTCCTGGTTCTGCACGCGGGTGACGACGCCGAGCGCGGATTCCGCGTCGTCGGAGATCGTCTGGTACTCGTCGGCCAGTCTCTGGAGGATGTCGGGCTCGCCGGGGGTGGGGTCCTCGGTGAGGTCCAGGGTCTCCCACTCGGTCAGTGCCGGCCGCGTCATCGCGGAGACCTCGCTTTCTCGGAGGGGGGATTCACGACGGGAACCGCAGCGTGCCGCTGATGGCGTCGAAAACGTCGAAGAACTCCGTCAGCAGGCTCAGGTTGGGAGTCGCACTCGAAATCACAAGGAAATCCCGGGTGTTCGGCAACGGCACGACGGTATGCATGATCGCGGTGCGCACGGTGCCCCGGCCGGAGTAGTCGAGGTCCTCGATCACCGTGACCCGTCCCGCCGGACCCACCCCGGGCAGGTCGATGACGGCGGCGGTGTTCGCCTCGGTGCCGCGCCCCAGCGGGTTGTTCGCGTTCTTCATGGCGACCGGGATCATCAGCTCGGCCAGGTCGGCCGAGGAGTCCTCCGGGGTGTTCACCCGCAGCACGACCGTGGTGGCGCTGAGCGAGGAGCCGCTGTCGGTGAACTGGACCATGCCCGCCGCCTGGAGCGCGCCGCGAGCCGCGGCCTCGCGGGCGATCTTGCGGGTCGTGCGGACCAGGGCGTCGAGCTCCTCGCGCCCGACCGCCTCGTTCCCGTACGCCTGGGCCTCGATCAGCCGGCGGATCGTCACATCCAGTGAGCTGGAACCGAGTTCGAGATGCCACCAGGAGTCCGGGATCCGCAGGGTGTACCGCTCGGGCGCCGCCGCGGGTGCTGCCGTACCGGCCGGGTGCGTCATGGAACGCCTCCCCTTTCCTCAGGTTTCCTCGGAATCGAGCCTCGGGATCGAGTCGGGTGACTCGGTGGTCGGGGTGACTCAGTGGTTCAGCGCGTTGCCGAGCTCTTCGTCCGTCCCCTGGAAGTTGTCGACGATCCCCTGCGCGGCATCCCGGAATGTGTCCACGTTCTCCTGCACCCGCTCATGGCCGCCCTGCCAGGCCGAGTCGAAGCTCTGGATCGCGTCGACCAGGGTGGAGTCCCCGACGTCGCTCCCGGTGCCGACCTTCTCCAGCCCCGTCCTGTTCTCGATGCGGCTGCGGATGTCGGCGAGCATCGCCAGGGTGTTCTTGAGGTCCTCGATCGGGATGCTGATCTCGGCCATGTGCTCCTCCGTCGCGTCATGGGAGGGCGGCGGCCGGGTTCCGGACCTGCGTACGGGCCCGGAACCCGGCCGCTGCGCCGGTGGGTCAGCCGATCCCGCTGGTGGTCTGGTCGTCGGTGTCGACGAACGCGGCGGCCACCTTGTCCAGGAACTCGCTGACGCCCTGGAGGCCCTCGATCGCGTCGCCGGTGCCCTTCTTGTACTCCTCCCAGAACGGCTTGAACTTCGTCTCGGAGCCGGGAGTCGCGTAGGCCGCGGCGACGACCTCGTCCATCTTGGTGTTCGCCTCCTGGAGGCTCTGCTGCATCATTTCCTTCTGATTGCGCAGCCAGTTGGCGGCTTCCTCGATCTCGCTCGGATCGATGTTGATGGTGCCGTTGGGCATGTCGGTGCCTTCCGTCCGTAGGAGTGCGCGACGGGCTCTGCCGGCGTCGTGCAAGTGGCCCTACGGAGCCCCCGCCTGAACGGTTCACCGAGCCCGGTGGTGGTGATCGTTCCGCCTGATCTCCCCACCGCTGTCCGACAGTTGGCCTATCCTTCCCTCCGTGGACCAGCTGATCGCCGAAGACCCGACCCGTATCGGCCCGTACCGACTCATCGCCCGGCTGGGCGCCGGCGGGATGGGCCTGGTCTATCTGGGGCGCTCCGAGGCCGGCCGTACCGTCGCCGTGAAAGTCGTGCAGGCCGAGTACGCCGGCCACCCCGAGTTCCGCAGGCGCTTCGCCCGCGAAGTGGCCGCCGCGCGGCGGGTGGGCGGCGCTTGTACGGCGGCCGTGCTCGACGCCGATCCCGAGGCCGCGATCCCCTGGGTGGCGACCCAGTACATCCCCGGCCCCGACCTGCACGCCGTCGTCGCCGAGCACTTCGGGCCGCTGCCCGAGCACTCCGTCCACACCCTGGCCAACCGCCTCGCCCTCGCCCTCCAGGCCGTGCACGAGGCGGGCCTGATCCACCGCGACCTCAAGCCGTCCAACGTCCTCGTCACCGTCGACGGCCCCCGCGTCATCGACTTCGGGATCGCCCGGGCGATGGACAGCCTGGCCGAGGAGCACAGCCTGCACACCCGCACCGGCATGCTGATCGGTTCCCCCGGTTTCATGTCGCCGGAGCAGGTCCGCGGGCTCGAACTCACCCCTGCCAGCGACGTCTTCTGCCTGGGCGCCGTCCTCGTCTACGCCGCCACCGGACGCCTCCTCTTCGGCGCCACGGACACCGGTCTGAACGCCCACCTCTTCCGGGTCGCCGAGGAGGAGGCGGACCTGACCGGCGTACCGGAGGCGCTGGTCGACCTCGTACGGGCATGCCTGCACAAGGACCCGGCGCAGCGGCCGAGTCCCCGGGAGGTGGCCGAGCGTACGGCTACGGAAAAGGCAGGGGAGTGGCTGCCGGGCGCCGTGCTGGCGCAACTCGGCCGCCATGCCGCCGAGTTGCTCGACTACGCCCCGGTGATCCCCGCCCAGGCCACGGCCCCCGCCGAGCCGTCCGCTCCGCGGGACCAGCCCCGGGACCAGCCGCCGCCCCTGCCGCCCGCCTATGCCCCGGCGCCTGCGGCGCCCTTCGATCCCGCGCAGGGATTCGGACCGCCCCCGGGCGCGCCCGCGAGCGCCTGGCCGCTGACCCCGCCCGTGGCCTCCCTCCCCGACCCGGCGCCCGCGCACCCCAAGCGCTGGTGGGGCCTGGTGGTGATCGCCCTGGTGCAGCTGATGGTGTTGCTCCAGGCGGCGAACTTCAGCGTCGCGCTTCCGGCCGTTCAGGCCGCCCTGGACCTGCCCGCCGACGGCCTGCGGACGATGTCCGACGCCTACGTCATCGCCTTCGGCGCGGTGCTGCTGATCGGCGGGCACATCGCGGACCTCGTGGGACGCAAACAGATACTGATCGTCGGCCTGCTCGGCTGCGCGGCCGCCTCCGCGCTCGGCGGATCGGCCGGCGACTCCGGCACGCTCGTCTGGGCCCGCGTCCTCCAGGGCGTCTTCGGCGGGCTGCTGACACCGGCCGCGCTGTCCCTGGTTGCCACCGGCTTCACCGACCCGAAGGAGCGGGGCAGGGCCTTCGGGATCTACGCCGCGATCGCGGCCGGAGGTACGGCGCTCGGGACCGCCGAGGGCGGATGGCTGGTCGATTCCCTGAGCTGGCGCGGCTCGCTGTACGTCGGCACCCCCCTCGCCGTGATCGCCCTGATCGGAACGCTCGCCCTGGTGCACGAGCGCCCGGGCCGCACCGCGGGCCACTTCGACGTACCGGGCGTGCTGCTCGGCTCCGGCGGGGTCGCCGCCCTGATCTACGGACTGGGCGAGGCCCGGCCGCACGGCTGGGCCACCCCCTTGGTGCTGGTCCTGCTCGTGGGGGGCGTCCTCCTGCTCGTCGGATTCCTGTGGTGGCAGTCGGCGGCATCGAACCCGCTCCTCCCCGCGTACGTCTTCACGGACCCGAACCGCGCCGGCAGCCTCCTCGGCATGCTCCTGGCCGGCGCCGGCGTCTTCGCCCTGTACCCGGTCGTGGGCTACTACCTCCAGGTCGTCCTGCGCTACGACCCGGCCATGGCCGGAGAGGCCTTCCTCCCCATGGTCGCCGCGATCCTGATCGGCTCCACCCAGGTCTCCGCCCGACTGCTGCGCCGGGTCGCGCCGCGCGTCCCGATGCTGGCGGGCCTGGCGCTCACGGCCCTCGGGCTGTTCCTGCTGACCGGCCTGAGCTTCGAAAGCCCGTACGCGACCGGGGTGTTGCCCGGCATGCTCCTCGTCGGCCTCGGTGTCGGCCTGGCCTTCGTGCCGATCTTCGCCACCGTGACCGGCGGAGTCGCGGCGGAGCATTCCGGTGGAGCCGCGGCGGCCGTCTTCACGGCCCAGGCGCTGGGTACGGCGATCGGCGCGGCAGTGCTCGACACGGTGCTCTCCGGCCCCGTGGACCGCCTGCGCGCCGGGTCGGTGATGCCGCAGATGATCGAGAAGGAGCTGCTGCGCGCCCAGACCGCCGGCTTCTGGTGGGCGGCCGGCAGCGTGCTGCTCGCGGGCCTGATCGCCGGTCTGACGGTCCGGTCCCGCGCGCCCCGGGACAGCGCACAGCCGGCCCCCGCGGCAGGCGGGTGATCCGGCCCGCGTTCACCCACGCGGTGGAGGTGGCCGGACTTCCGGTGGAGGGGGGGACTTACCAGGACGTCCAACATGTGTTCGTGACCGAGCCCGCGGTGCAGGGCAAGGCGATGGAACTCTGCCTGACCGGACGGACCATGGACGCCGTCGAGGCCGAACGGGCCGGCCTGGTCTGCCGTATCGTCCCGGCGGACGAGCTGCTCGCCGAGGCCCTCGCCGTCGCCGGAACGGTGGCCGCCATGTCCGCCCCCGTCGCCATGATGGCCAAGGAAGCCGTGAACCGGGCCTTCGAGACCACCCTGGCCGAGGGCGTCCGCTTCGAACGCCGGCTGTTCCACGCCGTGTTCGCCACCGCAGACCAGAAGGAGGGCATGAGCGCCTTCGTGGACAAGCGCGCCGCGGACTTCACCCACCGCTGAGCCGACTGTGATCCCTCCCTCGCCCGGCCGGATCCCGACCCCCCGCGCGGCTCGTCGACGTACCGTGTGATCAAGGAGTCGGCATGCCCACGCGGGCCGGGAGGGGGAGGAGCGGGAGCCATGGTTCCGGGGACGGTACAGCAGCTCGCGATCCTGCTGATCCTGGTGCTGCCCGGGGTCTTCTACCAGGCGGTCCGGGAGCACCTGCGCGGCGCCGTCGCGGCCGAGCAGGAACCGCAGAACCGCCTCGTGCGCGCGATCGCTGCCGGGGCGCTGCTCGACACCGTGTACGCGCTCGCCGCCGGGCCGTGGCTGGTCGGCCTGCTCGCCGGTGACGGAGCCGGGCCGCTCGCCGGGGTGATGCGGCGCCCCCGGCAGGCGGGCCTCGCCGCGCTGCTCCTGGTGGTCGTGGTGCCGGCGGGCATCGCCTGGGTGGAGGCCGCCTGGGGGAGGCGGCGCAGGAGGGCCCGGTACGAGCCGACGCCGACGGCCTGGGACGCGCTGTTCCGCGACCGCGGGTCGTGCTTCGTCCGGGCCCGCCTCAAGAGCGGGCTGTGGGTGGGCGGTTGGCTGGGCCCGCAGTCGGCCGTGTCCGCCTTCCCCCAGCAGGGGGACCTCTACCTGCAGTCCCAGTACCGGATGGCACCCGATGGCCGGTTCCTCGGCCGGGTGGCCGACACCGGCGGGGTCTATCTCCGGGCCGCCGACATCGACGTACTGGAAGTCCTGCTGCCGCCCGCACCGCAACAGCCGCAGACACCCACCGACGAAGGGGAAGCCGTAGATGACACCGCATCGTGACGGGGCGTCCGACGAGGAACTGGAAGCCCTCGTGGAGGAGTTCTCCGATCGCCGGGTCTACCGGCCGACCGGCGACGCGGCCGAACCGGAGGACCTGCCCCAGGAGGGGTCGGGCACCGCGCAGGCCGAGCCGACCCCGTCCGCCGAACCGCCCGCAGGCTGAAAGGGCAGGTCAGGGACCCGCATGGATGTGCGCGGCCCACAGGTGCGGGGCGCGGGCGAGGCGCCCGCGCAGGGCCCGGACCGGCCGGTGCAGGGCCGCCGCCGGATCGATGGGCCGGCCGTGGGCGATGTCGTCGGCGAGCGCCGTGTAGAACTCCTCCGCCAGCCGCGTCGCCAGCTTGTCGGAGACCGGCCACAGCGTCCCCACCACATGGGGATATCCGGCCAGTTGGAACGACGCCGACAGGTGCACCGCCTCGTCGGGCAGCAGGAACCCGCCCTGGGACGTGGAACAGGCCGACAGGACGGCGAGGACCGCCGCGCCCGGGTGCTGCGCCGCGACGTCGAGCGCCGTGAGCCGCCCGTCGTGGAGGATCAGGCCGCTCTCGAAGAGGGACATCGGGTCGCTCACGCCGTGACAGCTGAAGTGGACCCACGGGTGGTCGGGCAGCGCCCGCCGGACCGCGTCGACGGTCGCCGCGGCGCCCGCGAGTTCGACCCCCGCCGGGAACAGCTCCCGTAGCAGCCGAGCCTCGCGCGAGGCTCCGGGCAGGGGCGCGGCGCCGGGCGTCTCGGCGAGCGCGACCACCAGCGGGGCAGGGGAGGACTGCGGCCCGGGAGCGGTGCCGGACGCCTGACGGGCGCGGACGAGCGCGCCCAGCGTCGGCGTGTACGAGGAGATGGCACGGTCCATGACGTTCTCGGCGGAACGGCCCTCCCGGCGGCCCGCGGCGTGCAGCGGCAGGAACGACAGCCAGCCCGTGGGACACCACCACAGCCGCGTCCACGGTTCGCCGTCGATCGGGACGGTACGCAGCCCCAGCCGGTCGAGGACCGGCCCGGCGACGGAGTCCCACAGCCACTCCAGCGTGTCGGAGAGCATCCGCATGGCGCTCACGGCCTCCTCGGCGCCCAGGTCTCCGTACGCCGCGTCGACCCCCGTGGCGAAGGTGACGGCGTGTTCCAGGACGGCGTCCGGGGTGAGGGCCGGGAGCGGGACCACCTCGACGCCCCCGCCGGCGGTGACGACGAGGGCATCGGAGCGGTACCGGCTGACGTTCACCACGACCACCGGTCCGGCGGACGCCGCGGCGATCAGGTCCGCGACCCGCGGCGGACGCAGGAAGTCCTCCAGCCCGGGCAGTTCCCGGATCCGGACCAGCAGCTCCTCCCAGCTCCGCGCCAGGGCGTACCGTGACTCGGCCAGGAGACCGGCATCCTGCTCGGTGGCCGGTGCGGCCGGTGACCCGAGGTCGGTACGGATGACCGCGGCCGGCGCCGGATCGGTGCTCAGCGCCTCCCGGATCCGCTCGAACTCGGCGGCCAGGGCCGCGGACGCCGCGCGCAGCCGGGAGAGGTCGCCGCGCATCTCCAGACCCTGGGCGAGCAGTACCCCGCGGCCCTGCTCAAGGAGGGTGAGGGCCGATTCCGGGTCGCCCACGCGCAGCGCCATTGCGGCGGCGTCGCAGGCGAGGCCCAGCCCGGCGCCGAGCCGGGCCGCCCGGTCGGCGCGCCCGAGGGTGTGCGGGGCGAGCCGGGGCAGCAGGCCGACGGCGTACGCGTATCCGGTGCGGGCCTCGGCGTCCCGGCCCGCGGTCGCCGCGACATCGCCCCAGGTCCGGGCGGCGAGCACCCGCACGGAGAGCGATGCCGCCTCGTTCCGTGCGGACCGCCGGGCCAGCCGGGTCGCCTCGGCCAGGTCGACGCTCTCGCCGAGCAGGGCGCGCCGCCACTGTGCCCGGGCCAGGACCCACTGGGTGCGGGCCCGGACGCGATGGCCCTCGGGCGTGAGGTCGAGCGCCTCCCGGGCGGCGGACACCGCGCGTTCGAGCGCCGCGCGGACCGCCGGTCCGGATTCCTCCTCGGCCTGCTCCGCGGTTTCCACGGCGGCGCCGGCCAGATTCGCCAGGGCGAGGGGCCGCAGCGGGTCGCGATCGCCGAGGCGGGCGACGGCCTCCTCCAGGGCCTGCCACGATGCGGCGAGGGTGCCCGGGTCCGGTTCCCCGTCCGGTCCCGGCTCCAGGGCGAGGTCGTGCAAGAGGACGCCGAGGTTGACGCGGGCCAGGTCCGGACCGTGCCGCACACCGTGCTCCAGCGTGCTCGCCTCACGCAGCAGCGCGACCGCCTCCTCGGCCGCGGCCCGGTCCTCCGTGACCCCGTACCAGGCGCGCAGCGCCTCGGCGAGGTTGGAGAGCAGGCCGGCGCGCTCGAAGACGCGCGGCGGGCTTTCGTCGACCGCGCGGCGCAGTACGGTCACGGCCTCGGCGAGCCAGACGCGGTCACCGGTGATCCTGGCCCGCTGCATCAGCACGGAACCCAGGTTCGTGAGCACCATGCCGAGCTGCGCGTGGCGTGCGGGCGCGGTGGCGACGGCCTCGCGCAGTGTGCCGACCGCGGTGTCCATACGGGCCTCGTCGCCGGTGTCGACGGCAGCGCTCCACAGCATGTGGCCGTAACTGCTGAGCATGGCATGGCGCTCGCCGGAGACCCGGGGAGCCGCCGCCAGGGCCGCCCGGTAGTGCTGCAGGGCCTCCTCGCGGACCGTTTCGTCGTGCGTGAGGCGGAAGCGCTCACCGAGGACGTTCGCCAGCCCCAGCAGGGCGCCGGGGAGGCTGAGGGCCTCGTCGCCCGTGCCGTGCCCGCCCGTGCCGTTCCCGCCCGTGCCGTTCCCGTCCGTTCGGGACAACGCGGCGACGGCTCTGCGGTGCCACGAGACGGCCTCTTCGAGGGGAGCGCCGTCTCCGGTGAAACGGGTGAGTGAGCGCAGCGCGTTGCCCAGGCGGCTGTAGCTCGCCGCGCTGCCGGGCACGGTGGGCGCACCGGCCCGGGCCGCCTCGCGCAGCACCTCCACGGCCTCCACGACGAGGGTCGCGTCGGAGCGGAACTGTGCGAGCTGTTGCAGGGCGTCCCCGAGATTGCCGAGCCGGTGCGGCCGGTAGTGGTCGTCCGGGGCGCTCACGGCCACCGCGTCCCGGTGCGCTTGAACCCCCTCGGCCAGCAGTTCCTCGTCGACGGCCAGGGAGGCGAGCCCCACGAGGGCGACGCCGAGGTTGGAGCGGCTCACCGCCTCCTGGCGCGCGTCCCCCTCCGCGGCCGAGGCCACCGCCTGGCGCAGGAGGCGTACCGCCTCGGAGTACTCGGCCGGATCGTTCTCCTCACGGGCGCGGTCCAAGTGCACGCCGGCGAAGTCGGACAGGTACTCCGAGCGGCGCGCATCGTCGGCGCCGAGCAGGTCGACTCCCTGCCGCATCAGGGAGACACCCTCGGTCCACTGCCTGTGCCGGGCCACCACGGCACCGAGGGCGAACCGCACCGTGGCCTCGTAACCGGTGCTCTCGCCCGGCAGCGTGAGGCACTCCCGGAACACCCGTACGGCCTCGTCGGTGGCGGCCTCCGCGACCGCACCCGTGCCGTGCCCCACGGCCGCGAGCGCCCGGGCCAGCTTGAGCAGCACCTCGGCCCGCTGCGGAGAGCCGGGCGGCGTGGCGGCGGCCAGAGCGCGCAGCATGGCGAGCGCTTCCGCGAGCGCCTCGGGCGCGGCGACGGCGTCGGCGTGCAGACGCAGCAGGTCGGCGAGGTCCACGGTCCGGGTGACATGCGGCGGGGTGTCGGGCGCGGTCGCCTCCAGTGCGCGTCGGGCGCAGTCGACCGCGGCCTCCAGGTCGTCGAGGCGGCCCCGCTCGACGTAGCGGGAGCGCAGGACCTGGCTCAGCACGTACTGCGCCTGGGTGTGCGCGGGATGCCCGGGAGGGGCGGCCTCCATGGCCTCGCGCGCGGCGGTGTACGCGCCGTCGAGGGCACGGGGATCTGCCGTGTTCACGTTGCGGCCGCTGAGCACGAGGGCGAGATGGCCGAGGTACACGGCCCGTTCGAGGGGGTTGAGGGCCGTGGCGGACGCCTGGCGGAGGGCGTCGACCCCCTCCTCGAAGAGGGCGGTGCGCTCGCCCGGCTGCAGGGGCCGGTCCGCCCGCCCCGGTGGCGCGAGCGAGAGGGAGACCAGTGCCATGCCCAGGTCGGAGAGGTACGCGGCGGACGGCTGACCGGATCCGGACGCGGCCGCCACGGCGCGGCGCAGGAGTCCGACGCCCTCGGACAGCAGTGCGGGCTCGACGAGCGGGACCGCCGCCGAGGCGAGGGCGGCACCGAGCGCGGCGAGGTGCAGTACGTAGTGCGGGTCTTCCGGTTCGCTGGTACGGGTCGCCAGCCGCAGCTCGGCCACGCTCTCCCGTGCGGCCGCCGGGTCGCCCGTCGCCTCCGCCCAGTTCCTCAGGACGAACCCCAGGTTGCCGTGCCGGCGTGCCTGCTCGGCCCGGTCGCCGGGTGCGGCGGCCACCGCGGTGCGGCTGCGCTGCACGGCGTCGGCCAGGAACTCCCGGCCCGCGCCTTCCCGGAACGCGTACAGGAGCACGAGGCCGAAATCGGAGAGAGCGGCGCCCTGTTCGAGGCTGCCCGCGGGGAAGGCGTCGACCGCGTGGCGCAGCAGGATGCCCCCCGCCTGGAGCTGCACGGGATTGCGCTCCTGCTGGTACAGGGTGAGAACCGCAGTGCCGGTCAGGTACACGTCACCGGGATCGGTGTCCGCCCCCGCGGGCTCGCCCGCGAGGATCGCGACGACCGGCCCCAGCGGTGCCGGGACGCTCTCGGGATCGGCGCGGTGCACGTCGTGGAAGCAGAGCACGGCGCGGCCCAGAGCCGCCGGATCCGTTTCTCCACTGGCGAGATAGCGGCAGAAGCTGTGCCATGCGAAGGCGTGGACCGCGATCAGCAGGACGCTGCCGTCCGGCCGCAGGGCGGCCCGGCGCAACTCGTCGGCGGCTTCCGCGGCCGCGTCCGACAGGAACCAGCTCATTGCCTCCGGGTCGTGGGACTCCTGAGGGACGTGGGCGAGGATCCCGTTCGCCAAGTCCTCCACCGTCATGCCTGTGCGCCTTTCGCCTTGGCTCCGGGTGCTAACGCTCGCCCGGAATGTCGTCCGCGAGCAGCAGGACGAGCTCCTCGCGCGTCGGCTGCTCGTGCGCGGCCAGCCGCCCCGCCTGCCGTTCGACCATGCCCTCGAACAGGGTCCGTGCGTCCCGCCCGTTGACCGGCTCACCGCGCCGCGCACGCCGCTCGAAGCGTTCCGTGAGCAGCTCGCTGACCTCCGGGGCGAGCACGTACGCGAGGGCCCGTGCCTGGAGTTCGACCATCCGGGTCAGCTCATCGGGCTCGTACGCGACGAACTCGATGGTGCGCGAGAAGCGTGAGCGCAGACCGGGGTTGGAGTTCAGGAACGTCCGCATTTCCTCCGTGTAGCCGGCCGCGATCACCACGACGTCGTCGCGCTGGTCCTCCATGAGCTTGGTCAGCACGTCGATGGCCTCCTGGCCGAAGTCGGACCCGGCGCCGAACCGCCGCGACAGGCTGTACGCCTCGTCGATGAACAGGACGCCGCCCCGGGCCCGTTCGAAGACCCGCTGCGTCTTCTGCGCGGTCTGCCCGAGGTATTCGCCGACCAGATCGCCACGGGCCACCTCGACGAGGTGTCCCTTCTTCAATGTGCCGAGTGCGGCCAGGAGTTGTCCGTACAACCGGGCGACGGTCGTCTTCCCGGTGCCGGGCGGACCGGAGAAGACCAGGTGGTGCGCGAGGGGCGGAGCGGGCAGGCCCGCCTCCTTGCGCCACTTGGCCAGCCGGATCAGGTCCGCCTGGACACCGACCTGCTGTTTGGCCGCATCGAGGCCGATCATGGCGTGGAGCGCGGCGAGCGGGCCTGCTCCGGGCCGCTCGACGTCCGCGTCAGTGGCGCCCGTACGGACGTCGACGAGGGGGACGCGGTCGTTCCCGGAGACGGCCTCGCCGCGGAAACCGGTCACCTCGCAGTCCTCGAACCGGCCGATGACCGACTCCGCGAGCCGGATGCCGTCCTGCCCGCCCCCGCGCAGTACGGCATGGGCGACGGTCACCCGACTGTTGCCGTTCGCGATGACGGCGCATTTGGCCGAATCGGTGACCGTGAGCCGCTCGGCGTCCACGGTGGCGTTCGACACCGCCAGTACGCCGGCTTCCCCGGCGCCGGTCACGGCACAGTCCTGCGCCGAAAGGTTGGTGTTGTCACGGCAGTTGAAACCGAACAGGCCGGCCCGTTCGATGGTGCAACGCTCCGCCCGCAGCCGTGCCTTGCCCTCCAGGCAGACTCCGGAGGCGGCCAGGTCGACGATGGTCGCCCCGGCGAGGGTGACGGAGACCGCGTCGCCCCGGATCACCAGTCCGTCGTCACACTTCTCCAGGTGCACGTCGCTCAGCTCGGCCGTCGATTCATCGCGGATCAGGATCGCGGTCGCGCTCTGGTCGCTGATCCGCAGCCCGGTGAAACGTCCCTGTGCCTTCTCCGTGAGCAGCCCGACCCTCCCGCCCCGGACCACGCAGTCCTCCAGGACGGGAGCGCCGCCGTCCGACACGCTGATGCCGGTGTCACCGGTGGCCTCCCATGCGCAGCCGACGAACCGGCCGCGCCCCTGCTCACCCACGCTCACCCCGGTGACGCGGCAGTCGCGGAACCGGACCCGGCGCACGACGGGGCCGGCGCCGCGGGCCACGTACATCCCGTGCTTGGCGCCGGAGACGGTGGTGTCCTCGACGGTTCCGCGGGCCTGATCGACGTACGAAAGGGCCGTCGACGCGATGTCGCGGATCTGGCAGCGCGCCATGTCGACCTCCGCGTGATCGCGGGCGAGCACCGCGTGGCTGCCGGCGCCGTACAGCTCGCAGTCCTCGATGACGGCGGAGGACGCGATGACGCTCACGGCCGAGCCCCGGGCATCGGACACCTGGCAGTCACGGAGCTCGGCGCGGGCTCCCTCGGTCAGGGCGATCGCGTCGGCCTTCGCTTCTTGGAACCGGCTCCGGCGGACGATGGCGCGGGCCCCGGCCAGTGCGGTGCGGCCCACCCGGACCTCGCAGTCCTCGACGGTCAACTCGGCGCCGTTCACCGCCTGTACGGCGTCCTCGGCCCACCCTTCGACGGCGCAGCCGCTCAGCCGCAGCCGGCCGTCCGCCCGTACGGCGGCCATCGCCCGGCCGACGATGCGCAGCCCGGTGAGGGTGACGTGCCCGGAGCAGTCGACGGCCGCCGCGCCCGCCGTCCCGGCCGGCACGTCGATCACCACGGTGTGCCCGCCCTGGGCGGCGCACAGTTCGACGGTGCCCGACGGCCGGAGGGCCTGCGGGTAGGTGCCGGGTTCGATCACGACCCGTACCGGCCGGGCCCCCGCCTCGACCCTCAGGGCGGAGGCGATGGTGCGGTGGGCGCCCGGCGCGGTCGGCGAGACGTACAGGGTGAGCGTCTCTCCGGTGGCGGCGGCGGATGCCGACCCGCCGTGCGCGGCGCCACCGCCACCGCCACCGTCACCACCCCCGTCCCCGTCCCCGTCGGATCGGACCCGGTCGAGCGCTGCGGCCAACTGCTGCGGGAACACGTCGAGTCCGTGCCAGTACTGCAGGCCGGGGGAGTGCAGCGGCGCGATCTCGACGAGCCGCGGATCGGTCCGTACGGGGAAGGCCCGGCCCGCCAGCGGTGCGGGCGGCGCGGCGTGGGGCGCCGGCCGCGCCAGGACCGCGGTGGCCGATCCCGGGGACCCGCCGCGCCGGCTCAGGGCCGGACCGATCGTGACCTCGCTCAACTCGCCCCAGTTCACCAGGCGTTCGGCGCCGCCCACGCCGAGTCGCAGCCCTTCGCCGTCCAGGCGCAGCCGACAGCGCCGGCACAGACGCCGGGCCAGCCACCCCGTACCCGCCACGGCGCAGACGACCCCCGCTGCCGCGGTGGCGGCCCGCGTCGGGAACCCGACTCCGTGGCCCGCCGACCCCGCACCCGCGGCGAGCATGCCGGCCACGATCACCAGCCACCGCACCCGCAACACGAGGACCGCCGGCCAGGTCAGCAGCCGCCCCGGTACGGTCACTCCACCGGTCCGGTCGAAGGGGAGCGCGGCGGACCCGTGCCAGCGGCTTCCCGCGTACGGAACGAATAGCTGCTCCAAGCGCGACGGAGCCTGCTCCGAAGTCCCCACCTCCACGTGCCGGAGGTCGAAGGAGACGGCCTGCCAGTGCCGGTCCCACTTCGGCGAACCGCGCAGCGCGAGCCCTGCCGGACTGCCCGCACGCGGCCGGATCACGAGTCGCCCCTGAAAGGCCGCGACCGCGGCCGCCGCGGCGGAGGTGCCGACCGCGGAAGCCCCTTGGGCGGCCGGACCGGTCTTCCGCGAGGGCAGCAGGAACAGCGCCTCCACGTCGTCCCACGCAAGCCGCACCCGGCGCCGCCCGCGCCGCAGTTCGACGCCACCCGGCCCCACGGTGAGGACGTCCGGGGACAATGCCTCCACGAGCAGCGGCACCAGCACCACGGCCCACACGGCGGCGCCGGCCCCCAGTACGGCCCGCTGCGCCGGACTGCCGGCGCTCCGCACGGCACCGAACGCACAGAGCGCGAGCGCCACGGCCGCAAGCACGCCCAGGGCAACCACCGCCGGCCGGGCCCCGGTCGAGGCCCCGAGGCGGGTGGCCTCGGGAGGCCCCCCGTCCTGGACATCGGACCCCACAGACTGCGTCGCCATCACACCCCCGTCGGCATGCGTTCGCATGTCCGTTCAAGCTAATGCAGGGGTGCGAGGGCGACGTCAGTGATGATTTCCTCAGCGACCGGTTTCGGCCAGGGCGATCGTGGTCAGAGTGTCGTGGTCAGGCAGTCAGATCCCCAGGGCCCTGCGGAGGCCGAGGCGGTCGGTGCCGAGCTTGGTGAAGACCGCAGAGAGGAGTTCGGAGACCGCCTGGGGGTTGCTGTGCATCTTCGCCGCGATCGCCGCGTTGTCGAGGCCCAGCGCGGCGTGCTCGGCCGCCGCGCTCTCGGTCACGGTCAACGTGTCCTGCTCGAAGGTGTGCAGCCGGCGCGGGCGCAGTCCGGCCGACACCAGCTGGGAGCGGGCGCGGCGCGCGAGGCCGTCGGCGCCGCAGGCCGCGGCGGTCTCCATGCCCCGGTAGAGCTGCTGCGCCGCCCGGTGGGGGTCACCGAGGATGTGCAGGGCCGTGCCGTGATCGACGAGCGCGTGGGCGAGTTCGCAGGCGGCCGGGGACTGTTCGAGGTGGCCCACCGCCTCCTGCAGCAGGACGGCCGCCTGCGCCGGATCCGTGACCGCCGCCGACACGCGCAGGGCGTGGCCGATGGCGCTGGACGTACCGAACGCGTTCGCCCGGGCCACCGCTTCTGCCGCCGTGGCACGCGCCTGCTCGGGCGCGCGGGAGAACTGTGCCAGCGCCAGGTCCAGTTGCCACGGACTCCACGACGGATTGCGCGTGCCGCGCAGATCGAGCCGCTTGCCCGCCGCGGCCAGGTGCCGCAGCGCCTCGTCGGTCCGGCCCTGGGCCAGCAGCAGCTTGCCCCACACGGCCTGCGGGTCGGGATAGACGACGGCGTTCGGGAAGCCCTCGCCCAGCTTGTAGGCGTCGGCGACCCGCTGCGCCTCCTCGGTGTTCCCGCGGGCGAGCAGTGTCTCGATGAGCGTTCCGATCGCGTACCACTGCGCCGGGATCCCCTGTCCGACACGGTCGGCGATCTGCAGGCCGTTGCGTACGAAGTCCTCCGCCTCGGCGAGCCGCCCGCGCCGGTAGCGGACGTACCCGAGCAGGGTGTACACGAACGACAGGTGCGCGCCGCGCCAGCCCTTCGCCTCGAACTCGACGATGCCGGTGTTGAACAGGTCCTCGGCGCGGCCCGGCTGGTCGCAGTACATCAGCGTGACCGCGATGACCGCCGGCACTTCGAACCCGAAGTCCTGGTCGGTCCAGCTCATCCCGCCGTCCAGCGCCTGTTCCGCGAAGTCCAGGGCCGTGGTGGCGGGCTCGCCGCGCATGGCGGCGTCCCAGGCCCGCAGGCCCAGGATGTGCCGCTCGGCCAGACCGCGGCCGGTGATCCGCTTGGCGAACTGGGCGAGGAGCCGGGAGCGGGCGGGCGAGTTCTCCTCGTCGACCCGGACCGAGTTCCACTTGAACTGCTCGGCCTGCATGCGCAGCCGGGTGCGGGAGCTGGTGGCCTGCTTGGCCTCTTCCTGGAGGAGCCCGGCGGCCTCCGCCAGCTGACCCGTGTGGGCGAGGGCCTGGGCCAGCCGGTACGTGATCGCCTCCCGCAGGCTCTGTTCGGCCTTGGGCTCTTCCAGCGCGGCTCTGAGCTGGTTGATGGTGGTCGCGGGATCGTGCAGGAGGTTCGCGGAGCCGAGCTCGAACAGCACCTCGGCCCGGTCCTCCGTGTCCGGAGGCTCGCGCAGCGCACGGGCCAGATAGCGGCGTGCGGCGTCGGGCGCTCCCGCGGAGAAGCTGTCGCGCGCGGCCTGGCGCAGCTGCTGTACGACCCAGGGGTCGCCGTCGGGGTGCATCTCCAGCAGGTGACGGGCCGCGGCCGCGGCTCCCTGCCCGTCGTCGACCAGGGCCTGCGCGGCCATGCCGTGCATCGCGACGCGCACACCGGGCGGAATCGACCGGTACACGGCGGTGGCCACGAGCGGATGGAAGAACTCGACGACCTCCTTGCGGCGCAGGCCCGTGAGGACGGTCAGGATGCGCGCGGACCGCAGCTGGGTGATGGCGTCGGCGACCTGTGCGTCACCGAGGGCCGCCACGCTTCCGACGATGCCGGTCGGGACGGCGGTGCCGAGAACCGCTGCGGCCCAGGCGAGCCGGACGATGGACGGACCGAGCTGTTCGAGGCGGTCGATCAGGCCGCTGCCCTTGACGGCGGAGGCCAGATCGCGCAGCTCGGGAATGCTGTCCTGGTGCGGCTTCAGCTCGCGGTCGCGGCCCTTCATCGCCAGTTCGACGACCTCGAAGGGGTTTCCGCCGGTGATCGCCCAGCATTCGCGGCAGAACACGTCATCGGCGCTCTGGCCGAGGGCCGCACTATGCGGGCCACCGCGGTCGTGGTGAGCGGAGCGAGCTCGTGCGGACGGGTCCCCTGCCGGCTCATCAGGGCGCGCAGCGCTCCCGCGCCGGCGGGGATCTCGTCCGGTCGGCAGGCCACCATGATGAGCATGGCGAGCTCCTCGGCCCGCGCCGCGAACGCGGTCAGCCAGGCCAGGGACTCGGCGTCCGCCCAGTGCGCGTCGTCCAGGATCAGGACGACGGGCGCGCTGCGCACCGTCAGGTGGGTGACGACCCAGTCCAGGCCGTCGCGCACGCCCTGCGGGTCGGGTGCCGTCGGGCCTTCCGGGGCGGCGGTGAGTCCGAGCGCCGGGGCGACGATGCTATACCAGGTGCCGAGGACGTCACGGCGTTCGTCCTCGGTCATGGCGGCGAAGGCCGGCTGGATGAGCTGCCGCATGACGTGGAACGGAACCTGCTTCTCCTGCTCGCCGCCGCGGGCGAACAGTACGGTGCACGAGCGCTCGGCCGCGTGCCGGCGGGCCTCGCCCAACAGGGTGGTCTTGCCGATGCCGCCCGATCCCGCGAAGGTCAGGACACCTCCGCGGCGTGCGGTGGGACCGTTCTCCGAGGTGCCGCACAGCTCGTCCACCGCGCGGTGGATCGCGCGAATCTCGGATTCCCGTTCGAGCAGCGGCTGGGTCGCCCACCCTTGCGGTTCCGTGACATGTGACATTCTTGCCCCCTCCAGCGCGTGCGGCCGAGTGTACGACCCTGGGGACGAGAAGTTGCTGCTTAAGCACATTATTGCGGGATCACGTCACCCGTAAGGGGACAACGCTGTATCCTCTTCTGGCTTTACGCGGGCCGTGACGGCGGGTGATCCCTGAACTCGCCTTGAAATGAGCGGAATCGATCAGATTCCGTCAATGGCGTGAAACGGGGATCATCGGAAGCTCGCTGGGCTGGGGCATCCCCGCCGGGAGTTCCCGTACCGTCACCCCCGGAGCGGGCACCAGCCGCCACCGCGAGGCCACCGTCGCGACGGCGGTCAGGATCTCCGCCACGGCGAACGTGTCCCCGATGCACTTGTGCTGGCCGGCGCTGAACGGGATGTACCGGTGCGCGCGCGGCTGCTCGTCCGCGTTCTCCTGCCACCGTTCCGGATCGAACACCGTGGGATCGCGGAACAGCGCCGGGTCACGGTGCAACGCGTAGGGACTGTAGGCCAGTTCGGCTCCGGCCGGAATCGAGACGCCGCCCAGCGTGAGCGGGACCAGCGCCCGCCGGGTGAACAGCAGTGGCGAGTGGAGACGCAGGGCCTCCTGGAACACGTGGTTGGCGTACGGCAGTTGCGCGATGTCGGACGGGCGGACGCGGCGCGTGCCCACCACCGCGTCGACCTCTTCGTGGAGACGCTTCTCCACCTCGGGATGGCGGCCGACCTCGTGGAAGACCCAGGACAGGGTGGTCGCCGAGGTTTCCGTACCGGAGAACAGGATGGCGATGACCTCGTCCCGCACCTGCTCGGGGCTCATCGTCGTGCCCGTCTCCGGGTCGACGCTCGACAGAAGCAGGGACAGGAGGTCGTGGCGCCCCTCCTCGGCCTCCTCGGCGTCGTACTGCGCGATCACCTGGTCGATGATCCCCCGCAGCCGGGCGGCCGCCGCGTCGAAGCGCCGGTTCAGCGGGATCGGCAGCCGGTCCAGGGACTTGGGCATGACCGCCCGCAGCAGCATCCCCTCCAGGACGATCGGCAGCGAGCGGTGCACCTCGGCGATGGCGGGCCGGCTCAGGTCACCTGAGAAGATCATCTCGGCCACCGAGGACAGCGCGTACCGTCGCGCCTCGGTGACCATCGAGACCTCCCGGCCCGCCGTCCACGACGCCGTCATCTCCTCCGCCGCCCGGCTCATCACCTCGGCGTACTCGGTGATGTGGCTCCGGTGGAACGCCGGCTGGATCATCCGGCGCTGCTTGCGGTGGAACTCGCCGTCCGTCGTCACGATGCCGTTGCCGAACATCGGCCGCAGCCTGTCGAAGATCCGGCCGCGCCCGAACTTCTGCGCCTGCTGGACCAGTACGGCGTGGACGTGCTCCGGGCTCGTCAGTACGTGGACGGGCCAGGTGCCGATGTCGAGCCGCACGATGTCGCCGTGCTCGCGCAGCGATTCGAGGAAGGCGATCGGCTGCCGCCACAGGGGGATGGCGTGGCCCAGGAGCGGTAACCGCCCCGGAGCCGCCGGTGCGTGGACCGCAGGGCCGAGTTGTTCCGTACGGGCCATGGGTCGACTCCCTGTCATGCCGTCATGCCACCGAAACGAGGTCCGGGCGGGTGTACGCGGACTCCAGCCCGGCCGCGAACCGTTCGTCGCTGTACCGTGTGCACTCGTAACGCTGCCACAGATCGGCGCCGATCATCCAGTCTTCGTAACTCCGCACGCAGCGGGTGACCGCCACACGCGCGGAGGGGTCCATCTCGCCCTGGGCGTCGATGACTTGAAACAGTCGGCGCTCCGCCGCCACGTAGTCCTCTATGCGGACTTGGATGCGGGCCTCGACCGACCGGACCGCCTCCGGAAGCGAACGTCCTTCCCAGGAGGCGATGAGGGAGACCAGGTTGTTGTTGTCCCCGCAGGCGTGCTCCTTCGGCAGCGAGAACAGGTCGTTGCCCCACGAGATGATGTCCACGGCGCTCTCCACGACCGCCTGGAAAGCCGGGAGGTCGTGGACGTGCTGCGGCAGGTCGATTCCCAGTCCGGCCTCCACCATGTCCATCATCGGCAGCAGTTGGGAACTGTGCCGGCGCATGAGCACGTAGTCCCGGATCGAAGTGCGCCTGACGGCGCCGCGATTGCCCGCCTCCTGGTCCAGCGAGTGCAGCATCTGGGGGACATGTGTTCGGTATCGGGTCGCCGTGCCGGTGGACATGCCGTCCAGGATCCGGTCGCACAGCTCGATGAATCCGCCCACCAGTGGATTGTGG
Organism: Streptomyces sp. NPDC090741; assembly: GCF_044769045.1. NCBI lineage: Bacteria > Bacillati > Actinomycetota > Actinomycetes > Kitasatosporales > Streptomycetaceae > Streptomyces > Streptomyces sp. NPDC090741. The sequence goes on from NZ_JBIVXF010000002.1 coordinate 654,912, forward strand.
CGCGATGACGACCGTGAGGTCCTGCCCGTGGCCAGGTACTCGGTGATGGCATCGGTGACGGGCCGCCAGGCGGCAAGTTCACCCGTCCGGATGAGGTGGTCGTGCTGATCGTCCAGGACGAACGACCAGGCCATCCACTCGGCGAGCAGCACGATGGTCTCGTACGGCACCTCGCCGCTCACGCGGCCCGCGAGGTGTCCGCAGCCGATCGCCGTGAACTGTTCGGCGGCATCGGTGACGAGCTCGTGGCCCAACGCCCATGACGTGGCCTCGGCGTTGGCCCGTGCAGCCAGTGGATGCTTGGAGTTCCCGAACGGAAGGTGGAAATCGGGAACAGGGAAAGGGTCGAGCCGGGCCATTGATCCCCCCACGGAAGAGTCGGATTCGCCAATACCCGCTCAATGTACGATCGTCATGACACGTGCGATTTCGGAGCGCCCCCGCCGCCGCGGCGTCGTCACGGCCGCACACTCCGCAACTGCCGCAAAGAACCGGTCGGGATCCGACCAGAACCCGTCCGCGCACGACTACATCAGGCCACCCGTGAAGTAATTAACCCTCAGGGCGCAGCGCACTGTCAATGTAGAAAGTGGGGAGATGCTGCATTCTCCCTGCTATTACACAAGGAATATCCCCAAAGGATATGCGGGTGGCATAGTCCCGGCTATTCGGAGGAGGAGCCTCCGGATCGGCCGGCCGCCATGGACGTCTTCCGGCCACTCATCGAACCGTTGGAACGGCCGCCCGCGAACTCGGTTGGCCGTCGCCCCCGTTGAAGGTGGGGCTGGGGTGCCGTCCGCCGGTGGCCGAAGAGCGCCGTGGAGGTGCGGGGCACTCCCTACACTTCGGGAGGACGTGGCCGTCCGGGAGGGGCGGGGAAAATGATCGAGCACCATGCGGCAGACTCGGGCGACGGCGAGGAGGCCGATGTCCTGGGTCCCTACCTCGAACTCCTGCGGGGGCGCCTGAGCGGCGAGCGGTTCGAGGTGCTCATCCGGGCCGTCCAGACCACCTGCGCGCTGCTCGCCGACGGCCGCGATGCCGTTCTCGAAGTGCCGGGAGACACCGATCTCGCCCCCGACCTGCAGTGCGAGTACCTGTCCCTGATGGCCGTGATGATCACGGGCCACCTCGACCACCGCCTCGTCGAACTGGCCGCCCCCGACGGCGGCAAGGGCTGGGCGGTCGTGGACAACACCCGCCCCCGCCAGGAGCCCGCGCTCGCGGGGTCCTTGTCCCCGTGCGATGCCGCCGAGCGGGCGTGGATCGCCAAGGAGCTCGACGGCATCGCACGCGCCTCGGACGACCCGGGCGGCGGGAGCGCACGGGGCTGACGCAGCACGCAGGCCGGGCCGGCCGGCCTGCTGGTGTTGTTGCCGGTGTCCGGGTCGGCCGTCAGCGCGCTCACGGCTCTCCCGGCAGCCGCACCGCCCCTTCTCCTACCGGCCGAAGGAAAGGATGGCGTGCGACACCTCCGACGGCTTGGGGCTGTACACCCGGCCGTTGAGCAGGAAGAGCCGTCCGCCCGCCCAGGCCATGCGCACCAAGTTGGGGTAGAAGACGGATTGGGCGCCCTTGGTGCCTTCCGGGCTCGCCAGGACCACCTGCGGTTCGCCGCCGGTCGCCACCGGGAGCGCCGCGACCGCGCCCGCCGCTTGGGCGCCGGACTGGACGTAGACGAGGAGCTTGCCGTCCTCGACGGCCAGCGGCCACATGGCACGGTCCTTGGGCGCGGCCGCATGCCATTTCTCGGCACCGCTGTTCAGATCGACCGCGACGACCTCGTCCGTCGTGTCGATGCCGAGGCTCGTGCCGGGCTTGCCCGCGGCGATGTAGAGCGTGTCGGCGTCGACGACGGCGCCGACGCAGCCGTGCAGGTCACCGCTTCCGTCGCCCCATCCGTTGCACCGGCCGGGGACCCCGAACTTGGACTCGGTCTGCGAGCGGATCTTGCCTTCGGCCGTGAAGGCCGTGATGTTCCAGATCTTCCGGTCGGAGTGGTACGCGGCCACGACCAGGGGGTCCACCGAGTAGATCCGGCCGAGGTTCCAGCCCTTCTCGTACTGGTAGTTCCACTTGGGCGCGCCCGTCGCCGGGTCGGCCTCCTCGATCATGGTCTGGGACTTTCCGGCGTCGTTCGGGTCGGGGCAGCTCCGTACGTTGATCAATTTGGCACCGCCGCCGCCGACGGCCGCCGGATAGCACGCACCCGTCATCGACGTACCGAAGAGCTTGCGGCCGTCGGTGACCGAGAAGCCGCTGACGACGGCCGACCGGGCGACCGCGACGGTGTCCCCGGCGATCGCCAGCCTGAACTCGACTGCGGTGTCATAGGACTTCTCCTGCGGCACCTCGACCTTCCAGCCCGCCTTGCCCGTGGTCAGGTCGATCTGCTGGAGGTGGGTGCAGCGGGCGCTCTCGCTGTCGCTCGACTTGACGCCGACGACGAGTTTTCCGTTCGCGGACGGGGCCGGCGCGACTGCGCACAGCGGACTCTCCAGCGCGACCTTCCACTTCTCCCGGCCATCGGTCACCGCGTGGGCGGTGACCTCCTTGAACATCGCCCTGACCACCACGTCGCCCACCCGCCACGGGCCGTACTGCGAGGTCCCGGAACCGGGAACTTCGCTCCTGTTCTCACTCAGCCAGACCGGCGCCTCGCCCGGCTTGATCCCGGCGTTGAGGTCGGACACGTCCGGGCCGCCGCCCGGGCCCTTGCCGTCGCCCTTGTCGACCGAGGGGGAGCCGGACGGCGTGGCCGATTCCGTACCCCCGGCTCCGGCCCCGGCCACCGGCTTGTCGCGGCCGGTCCCCACCAGGGCGTACACGCCACCGCCGATCACCAGCAGGCCCGCGACCAACGCCGCGATCAGCGCGGCGGGCCGGCCCCGGAGCGGGCTCCTGCTCGCCCCGCCCGGCGTGGGCGGCAACGGGCCGCCGACGAGCGGCTGTTGCCCCGGACGGCCATGAACACCAGGTGGGGGAGGCGGCAAGGGCGCGGGCTGCGGCTGCGCGTAGGGGTTCCCCGGCAGGGGTCCGGAACCGGGCGCCGGCGCACGGTAGTCGGAGCCGTAGCCGGGCTGTACGGCAGGCGGCGGAGTGGGGCCTGCCGTCTGCCCCGCGGGCCACGGCTGGTCAGGGTCGGGCAGTTCGTCGAGGTCGTGACCGGTCATGGTGCAAGTGTTGCCGGTGAGCCAACCCGGCCGGAACACGTTTCTGGACGAATGGCTGTCCGGTTCATCCGTCCAATCGTGCGTGCAGGAACGCGGTGACCTCCGCGCGCGCCCTCAAGGCCGGGTGATCCCGCGGGGTTTCGCGGACCTCCAGGGTCAGCACCGCATGGGCCTGCCGCCCGAAGCCGTCGTCGTTGCCCGGCGCCGAGCTGAGCCGGATGACCTTGAAGGCCTCGCCGAGCCGGGAGCTCAGGGTGTCGAACCGCTCCTCGGGGGCCATCCAGTCCTCGCTGAAGCGAAGCCCCATGACGCACAGGCCGTTGTTCCGGGTGCGCTCGACGACGCGCTGCAGCTCGTCCTCGGAGACACCGGCGTCCGCGCGCCGGGTGGCGGTCAGCGCGATCGGGGCCGACGGCTGGCTCATCACGGGGGCCAGAACGACGTCGTCCACCGCCGCGGCCAGGGCGAAACCGCCCGTGAAGCAGAGACCGATGACACCGACCCCGGCGGCGGGCGTACGGGCGGCGAGGTCGCGGGCGAGGGCCCTGAGGTAGTCGGCGACGGGCCGGCGGGCGTTCGTGGCGAAGGCCCGGAACTCCGCGGACACGCAGATGCGGGCGAAGACCGCCGCCGTCCGGGCGAGTGACAAGGGCTTGCCGGGCGTGCCGAACAGCGAGGGCATCACGACGGTGAACCCCTCGTCCACCAGGTGTTCGGCGAGGCCGAGCACCTCGGGCGTGATGCCGGGCAGCTCCGGCAGGAGCACCACGCCCGGCCCTTCGCCCTTCTCGAAGCAGTCGTACGTGAGCCCCTCGGCGGAGAAGGGAGCCCGGCTCCAGCCGGCGAGGGTGGAAGTCGGTGCGGTGCCTGTCATTGCCCCTGCTCTCGGTCGGGTCCCGGCGTCGGCAGCCGACTGTACGCCGCGTCCATGCCAAGCGGGCGGCCGGACCGGTCTGCGTCAACAGCGAGGGGGCCCGGTCATCCTCCCGGAGCCGCCCGACCCCGTCGGGTGAACCGGGCCTCCACCGGATCCGCCAAGGCCCGTGGGCACTGGTCCGGCAGGGGCCCCGGGGCCGGATCCGCGCGGGGGCGAGAGGCGCGAACGGAGCTCCGGCCGCGCGGAAAGGATCACATCCGATGCCACGATTCCCCCGCACACAAACGGCAGGCAAGGCTGCGAAGCCGTTCACAGGGATGAGAGGTACGAAAGTGGCGCCCCAGGTGGTCGACGAAACGACTCAGCGTCTCCCCGCGCGGAGGGACCCCGGGACCGCCGCCCCGAGCGCGGCCCCGGCCGCACCCGCACGGGTACCCACCCCCACCGCACCCGAACCGGACCCCGGGCGGATCGACGCCGAACTCCTCATCGCCGCCTCGGTCCTGCTCGCCGACGCGGCCCTCACCGCGAAGCAGTCCGGCGCGGAGCTCACCGGCGCGATGTTCAGCTGGCGGTTCGGGCTGGAGGCGCTGCGGCGCCCCGGCTGGGCCCTGGGTACGGCCGTGTCCTGCACCCGGGCGCTGACCGGGTCGGCCGGCCTCGGGTTCGGGGCGAACGGCGGCTTCATCGGCGAACTCATCCGGATGGCCGGGAACATGACGTACCGTCGGCCCGCCAAGGTGGCCATGGCGGTGGACGCCTTCGCCCTGCGGATCAAGGCGGCCGCGATCGACCACCCCAACCTCGGTGCCCCGGCCGCCCGCCGCCTCACCGACGCGATGGTGGCCGGGAACCGGCTGGAGGCGGCGCGGGCGATGCACGCGCTGATCGAGCTGCTCGGAGTGACCCGAGCCCTGACCACGGTGAGCCCCGTGATCATGGAGCTGATGGCCCTGCTCGGCATGCTCGACGAGAACCCCGTCAACGACGACTTCTCGTGGGTGACCCTCGCCGGCGGCGTGCCGACCACCGACCCGGTCCTCGGACTGCCCAGCTCGGTCCTCAAGTTCCTCAACCCCGGGCCGGGCCGCGCCGAGCGCACCGAGCCGGACCCGATCCTCGCCAAGGTGCTCGCCACCTCCCGCAACGACATCGTGAGCTACGTCAACGACATCGGGGCCCTCGGCAACCACGGCCTGGTGCTGCTGCGCCGCGTCGAGTGCACCGACGGCGCCGTACGGTACGTACTCCTGCTGCCCGGCACCAGCTTCGGGCTGCTCAGCAACAGCACCCCGCAGGACCTGGTCGGCGCGCTCGACGGACTGCTGCGCACCGACACGACGTACACCCGCGCAGCGAAGAAGCTGCTCCGGCGGGCCGGGGTGCCCACCGGCTCGGAGCTCATGATCGTCGGGCACAGCCTGGGCGGGATGACCGCGATGAACCTCGCCTCCGACGTGGAGGTCTCCGCCACCTACCGGGTCACCCACGTGATCGCGATCGGCTCCCCGATCGACAGCAAGCGGCCCGCCGACCACACCACCCGGGTGATCAGCCTCGTCAACAAGCACGACGTGATCCCGGGACTGGACGGGCGCGGACCGGCCTCGCCCCACGACATCCCCGAGAACTGGGTCGAACTGGCCTGGCTGGACGAGTCGTACGACTACCCGCTGTCGCACGCCCCGCAGGCGTACTCCGACGCGCTGCGCGGGGAGTTCACGCCCTACCGGGACCGGGTCAACAAGCTGATCACCGAGTACGACGGCGAAGTCGTCGGCAACCAGCCCTACATGCTGCGCGACAAGTGACCACAAGGGAGACCGACCGATGACCACTGCCGACAGCCCGGCCACCGCGGCGCGACGTCCCGCCACGGCCTGGCCCCTGGAGAACGCCGTGTTCAGCGCGGCGATGGTCGCCCAGCGGCTGCCCTGGGTGGACGCCCCGGCCCGCGCCCTCGGGCTGGACATGCTGACCCGGGACGGGGTGACGCGCGGGCTGCTCGCGCTCCTGCGGCGCACCCGCTCGGGCCGCCCGGTACAACTGAGCACCCCCTTCGGGCCGTTCCTCCTGCCACTGGCCGCCGCCGACGCCGCGGGCCTGCTCGCGGCGGCGGACGAGGCGGGGGCCCTCGCGCCCGCGGTCGGTCTCACGGCCGGCGGGCAGCGGTACGGCCTGTCGCCGCACGTGCCGCTGCCCAGCGACGCGGCCGTACCGCCCGCCGAGCTCGGCGCCCTGCTGGCAGAGGACGTGGACCGGGTGATCGCGGCCCGGCGCGGGGACGGCACGCTGGAGTGGCACGACTGGCAGCGGGGCATGCAGCGCCTCGGCCGGCGCGTGGTGGCGGGCGCCGCGGCCGTCGAGGACACGCTGCTCAGCGAGGTGCTCGCGGCGGCGACGACCGCCGCCGACAGCAGGTCGTACGCGGGCCGGGCCGAGGCCCTGTGGCGCCGGCTGGCACCGCACCTGGCCGACCCGGACCCCGCCTCCCTGGCGGGCCGGCTCCTGGCCCAGGGTCCCGGGCACAAGGGAAGCGATCCGGACGCCGCAGGACCGGCCGTCGCGCACGCGCTCGCGCTGCTGTCCCGGGCCGCCGCCGAGACCGTGCTCCAGGCGCTGGCCCTGCTCGCCGTGGGCGCCGCCGCCTCCCCGGAAGCAGCCGTGGCCGAAGCGCTGCGCCGCTGGCCGCCGGTGGCCGCGGCCGTGTACCCCGTACGCGCGGACTTCGTCTGGCAGGACCTGGCGGTCGGGGCCGGGACCGAGATCCTGCGGGTGCCCGGCTGGCTGCGCGGCCTGGACGGCGATGACCGCCCGGACCCGGCGGGGAGCTCGGGGATGCCGCCGCTGTGCGGGGCCCCGACCGGGTGCGCGGCGACGCGGTTCGCGGCACTCGTGGCCGAGCACGTCGTGCGCGCCGTCACCGAGGCGGCCCGCCCGCTGCTGATCGCCCCGACGTTCACCGCGGACCGGCTGCCGGACACGCTCGATCCGCGGACGCTGGTGGTGGCGCTGGAGGACCTCACCGCCCGGCAGGGCGACGGGCGGGTGACGGTGACCAGGCCGACGGCGGTGCCCGTCTCGGCGTTCGGCTACGCCCCGGCCGCGTACGGGGCCCTGGCGCACGCCAGCGCCGACCGGCTGGAGCGGCACGCGCAGAGCCTCGCCGCCTGCGCCGGGAACAGCGGCTGGAACACCGACGAGGAGGGCGAGCGGTTCCGCGTGATCCTGCTGGACCACGCCGAGCGGTGCGCCACGGCCGCCGACGGCGTACGGCATGCGGCGAAGCGGCTGACGGACTGACGGACCTGGCGGTACGGGCCGGCCGGCCCGCGCTGACGGCGGCCGGGGTGACCGCGGCCGGGGTGACCGCGGCCGGCGCCGGGAAGCGGCCCCGGGCGGGCAGGGTGACCATGGGGGTGTGGAAGGTGCGCCATGACCGAGCAGACGCCCATCGAGGATCTGATCAGCGGCGCCGCCCAGGACGCCGGAGGCTGGCTCGGCACCCTGCCCGTGGCGCAGCTGGCCACCGGCGCCGACGGGACGATCGTCCGCTGGAACCGCACGGCTCAGGAGCTGCTCGGCTACGCCCCGCCGCAGATCGTGGGCCGCCACATCGCCGACCTCCTGCACCCCGGAGCCGACCGCAGCCTCGGCCGCGCCCTGTGGGAGACCGCCGTCACCGGGCGCGGGGTGATGGGCACCGTGACCGCCTGGCACCAGGACGGGCACCCGCTGGAGCTGGAGATCTGGGCCTGCCCGGTGCCCAGCCGGCGGCACGGCACCTCCGCGGTCCTGGTCTTCGCCGCCGACGCCCACGCGGCCCGCCGGATCCGGGGATCGTCGGCGGTCTGGGACGGATTGTTCGCCCGCTCGCCCGTCGGCATCGCCATCCTCGACACGCAGCTGCGATTCCTCCAGGTCAACCCGGCCCTGGAGGAGATGAACGGCCTCCCGGAGTCCGCCCACATCGGGCGGCGCCTCGTGCAGGTCCTGCCCGAGGTGAACGCGGAGGACATGGAGGACGCGATGCGGCAGGTCCTGGCCACCGGGGAGCCGGTGCTGGACCGCCGCCGCTCGGGGCGCACCCCCGCGGAACCCTCCCGCGACCGGGTCTGGTCGTGCTCGTACGTCCGGGTCGAGGATCCCGGCGGCCGCCCGATCGGCGTGATCGCCTCCCTGCTCGACATCACCGAGCAGCAGCGCGACCACACCGAGGCGGAGGCCGGCCGCCGCAGGCTGGCGCTGCTCAGCGAGGCCAGCGCCCGCATCGGGGCGAGCCTGGAGCTGGAGCGCACCGCGCAGGAGCTGGCGGAGCTCGCCGTACCGCAGCTCGCCGACGCCGCCACCGTGGACGTACTGGACACCCTCGCGCGCGGTGACGAGCCCGGTCCGGGGCTGGCCGGGGGCGTGGGCCTGCGGCGCCTGGGCAAGGCCCCGCTGACCGGCTCCGCCGTGATCGGCATCCTGGCCCCGCTGGGCAGGACCCTCGTCTTCCCCGCGGCGGCGCCCTACACCCTGGCCCTGGCCGCCCGCAGGCCCTTCCTGATCGCGCACCTGGACGAGCAGGCCGTCGCCTCCGCAGCCCGCCACACGAGCAAGCCCGCGCAGCTCCTGCCCGTCGGCGTGCACTCGTTCATGATGGCGCCGCTGATCGCGCGGGACCTCGTACTCGGCGTCGCCACCTTCTACCGCACCAGCCCCGTCGGCCCGTTCGGACCCGACGACGTCACCCTCGCCGGCGAGCTCGCGGCCCGGGCCGCCATCAGCATCGACAACGCGCGCCTCTACCACCGCGAACACGAGACCGCCGTCATCCTCCAGCGCAGCATGCTGCCCCAGCACATCACCGCGCCGGCCGGCATCGAGGTCGCCCACCGCTACCTGCCCGCCAGCGACGTCAACGAGATCGGCGGCGACTGGTACGACGTCCTGGGGCTTCCCGGCGGCAAGGCCGCCCTGCTCATCGGCGACGTCATGGGCCACGGCATCGCGGCCGCGGCGGTCATGGGGCGGCTCTCCGCCAGCGTGCGCGCCCTCGCCCGGCTCGACCTCGCCCCCGAGGCCCTGATGCACCAGCTGGAGGCGACCCTCGACGACCTCGCCGATCCGATGATCGCCACCTTCCTGTACGCCGTGATCGACCCGGAGACCGGCCACTGCCGCATCACCCGTGCCGGGCACCCGCCGCCCGCGACCGTCACCCCCGACGGCACGGTCCGCCTCCTCGACCTGCCGCCCGGCACTCCGCTGGGCGTCGGCGGGACCGCGTACTCCACCACCGATCTGACCCTGTCCCCGGGCAGCCTCCTCGTCATGTACACCGACGGCCTCGTCGAGGCCCGCGGCAGCGACATCGACGAACGCCTGGCCGAGCTGACCCGCCTGCTCGCCGAACCCCCGCACTCGCTGGACCACTTGTGCGACTCGCTGATCACGCACCTGGTCCCGGCGTCCGCGGACGACGACATCGCCCTGCTCGTCGCCCGCGTCGGCACCGCCCCCCACACGCCCCGGCCTCCCTGACGGGCAGGATGAGGGGATGGAGTTCACCGAACTGGAGGAGCGGGCCCGCGCGCTCGCGGCCTCGGGCGAGCGAAGGATCCTCGGCATCGCCGGACCGCCCGGAGCCGGCAAGTCCACCCTCGCCGCCCGCCTCGCGCAGGCGCTCGGGCCCGAACGGGCCGTGGTCGTACCGATGGACGGGTTCCACCTCGCCCAGGCCGAACTGGAGCGGCTGGGACGGGCCGGCCGCAAGGGCGCCCCGGACACGTTCGACGCCGCCGGGTACGCGGCGCTGCTGGCCCGGCTGCGCACGCCCGCGGCCGCCGCGGTCTACGCCCCCGCCTTCGACCGGGCGCTGGAGGAGCCCGTCGCCGGGAGCATCCCCGTCGACCCGGCGGTGCGCTTGGTGATCACCGAGGGCAACTACCTGCTGCACGAGGCGGGGGAGTGGGCGGCGGTACGGGCGCTGCTCGACGAGGTCTGGTTCCTCGCGCCCGACGACACCCTGCGCGTACGGCGGCTGGTCGACCGCCACGTACGCCACGGGAAGGCGCCGGCCCGTGCCGAGGAGTGGGTGGCGCGCTCGGACGAGGCGAACGCCCGGCTGATCGCCGCCGGTCGGACCCGGGCCGACCTGGTGGTCGACTAGGGGCGTACGCGGCGGCAAGGGGGGCGCGCAGCGGATCAGATGCGCCATTTCCCGAAAGATTTCCGTCGACAGCCGTGCACATTCGGGCGTGTTTTCCGATGGGGTGGTGTTGGGGGAGCGGCCGGTCCGACCGGCCGCTGGATGTGGGGGGCAGGCATGCCCGTTCCGTTCACTCACCGGAAGGCTTCCCGCCGACGTGATTCCTGTCCAGACCTTCACTCCCGTGCTGATACTCGTCGCTTCCGACGCTTTCGACGCCGTCCGGAGACACCCACGCCTGCCGGGTGCGAGGACCCGGGCAGCAACCGCTCGTACCGGCGACGACCGGCATCCCTGGAGGAGCGCATGAGTGAGGGCGAGTTCGACCCGTCCGGGGACCGGGCGGTCTCCAGCGAGCTGGCCGGCGTGCTGCCGGTGGAGTTCAGCGCGTTCCACTCCCAGCACCACCGCGCCTACCTGCGCTACGCACACCTGCAACTGGGCTCCCGCCAGGACGCCGAGGACGTCGTCGACGACGTGTTCACGTTCCTGCTGAAGGTGTGGCGCCAGGCACTGAAGGAGGCGAGCCTGCACGGCTTCGCCTGGGCGGTGCTGCGCGAACACGTCGCGCGCCGGCTGGCGCTCCTCGGCCGGCCGGCCGCCATGGTCGAGACGGCCTGGTTCGCCGCCCTGCGCCGCGTATCCCGGCACCGCATGGAACTGCTGGAGGCCAAGCTCGGCCTGTACGCGGCGATCGCGTGCCTGCCCGAGCGCCACTACGACGTGGTGTTGCTGGCCTTCCTGCTGGGGTACGACAACGGCACCGTCGGCCGGATGATGGGGATCTCGCCCGCGGCGGTCCGTTCGCACATTCGAGGCGCAAGCCGAATCCTGTCCCAGAAACTCGGGGCGGACTGGGCTCCTGGAGAGGAGAAGGGCCAGTGAGCGACATGACGGCCGACTACGACGCCGTGCCGGGGGAGAAGCTGGCGGCGGCACTGGAGGAGGCCGAGGTGCTGGTCGAGGAGTACGCCGGCTACGACGAGGACGCCGCCCGGCGGCGCATCGCCCGCCGCATCGCGGCGGACCGGGCCCGCGCGGCGACCGGCGCCACCGGCCGGGGCGGCTTCCCGGCACCCGCCTCCCTCGCCGGCCGCGCGCCGCTGCCCCGGCCCGTGCCCACCTTGGCGGACGACCTCGTGCTCGACGCCGCCTGCCACGTACGGGCCGCCCGGGCGCTGGACGACCTGGCCTGGTCGCTGGCCGAGAGCCGGTCCTTCGCCGAGCTGGCCCTGGCCGCCGGCACCTGGCCGCACGGAGCGGAAGCGGCCCTGCTGTTCGGCTGCCTCCTGCACCTGGCCGACCGGATGGAGGGCGCGCAGTTCTGGTTCCAGTACGCGGCCGGGGCCGGCTCGCGGACGGCCGCGCGCCTCCTGCACCTCCACCACCTCGCGCGCGCCGAGGTGGACACCGCCCGGCACTGGAAGGCACTGGCCGAGGCGCTGCCCCCGGACGAGGGCCTGCCGCACCTGCCGGAGGTCCCGGAGAACCTGGAGGAGGCCCTCGGCGCCTCGGTCATCTGGACCTCGCCGCCGATCAGCACCCAGGACCTCACCGCCCTCACGGCGGTGAGAGGGTACGGCGGGCGGCCCCCGTACCGGCTGCCCGCCCGCCTCCGCCGGGCCGTGACGGCCCTGAGCTGGAGCGAAGACCAGGACCAGGGGGAGGTGTACCTCCTCGGCCCGCACGTGGCGGTGGCCATCGCCCAGCACGCGCGGCTGGACATCATGCACCTGACGGACGAGGCGAACGCCTGGGCGCTCGAAGCCCTCAGGCACCCGCAGCTGACCGGCGCCGCGCGCGGCTCGACCCAGGGGCAGCCGGCTCCGGTCGCGATGGAGGCCGTCCACCGGGCACTGCGCGTCCTGGAGGTCGTGGGCCGGTACTCGGGCGGGGTGGGCCTCGCCCAGATCGCCCGCGAGACGCGGATGCCGCAGCTAGTGCTGGCCCGGGTGATGGAACAGCTCGTACGGGCCAACCTGGCGTCCCCGGCCGGCCCCGGAGCGTACATCGCGGGCCGGGCGCTCTTACTGACCGAGGCGGCGTCCGGCGACGGGCGCGGACACCTGCAGGAGACCCTCGCCTGGGTCCGGGACGCGGTCGGCGCCGCCGTCTACGTGGCCCGCTACACCGACGGCGAGGTGTGCATCACCCAGTACGCCGACGGGCCTGCGACACCGCTCGTGGACGAGTGGGTCGACTTCCGGGCCGCCGCCCACGCCTCGGCCGTCGGCAAGGCCCTGCTGGCCCAGCTCGGACCCGACGGCCGCAAGGACCACCTGTCCCGGCACCGGGCGGCGCGGTTCACCGCCCACACCATCACCCGGCAGGACGAACTCTTCCGGCAGCTCGACACCCGCCGGCCGGGCACACCCCTGCTGGACCTCCAGGAGTACGCCGTGGGCACGGTCTGCGCGGCCGTCCCGATCACCTCGGGCCCCAACGCCGAGTGCCTGGCCCTGTCCATCCCGGCCCCCGACCCGCACCGCCTCGTGCAGGCCGCCCGGATCCTGCAGAGCGAGGCCGCTGCGGTGTTGCTCGCCCTCATCGTGGCGGGCACCGGCCCGGGCGCCTCCCGTACGGCGCCGCACAGGGAGGAGGGAGCGGGCGAGCCCGGCAGCATCCTGATCACCGCCACCTAGGGACAGGGCTGTGGCGGTGACGGTGCCCAGGCGGACGTAGCGGCGCTTGTCGTAGCGGGTGGCTACCGCCCTGTGCTGCTTGAGCCTGTTGATGGCGCGCCCGATGGTGGTGCGTTTCTTGTACCGGTCTTCGTCGAAACCTGCCGGCCGCCCGCCGCGTGAGCCTTTGCGCAGGCGGGCGGCCTGACTGCCGGTCTTCTCCGGCACCGGCTTGAACCGGGTGCAGTCCGCCTGCCGGCCTGGTGCGACGATCAGAGACAGCGGGCGGCAGCGGCCGTCCGCGCTCAGGTGGAGCTCGGCGAAACGCCGTGGCAGAGCCTGCACGCCCGACTGACCTGATGTTCTGGCCCTTCGGCCCCTTTGAGCCGGGCGTCGGCGGCGGGTCGGTGCGGGCACCCCCCCCGCACCTGCTGGAGCAGACGCTCCCACGTCCCGTCGGCCGGCCACAGCCGGTGGCGTTCGTACACGGTCTTCCCCGGGCCGAACCGTTCGGGCAGGTCACGCCGGTGAACACCGGTCCGCACCCGGTGCAGAATCCCGTCGATCACCTGCCGATGATCCCGCCACCTGCCACAACGCCGGTTGCTGACCGGCAGGAACGGCCCCCTCGGGCGGCTGGACACTGTCCGGCGGATCATGTTCCCCTGACCGCTACCGGAACTCCCGCGCTGTCGCTACCCGTTACGACAAGCGACGCGCTTACGTCTTCCATGGCACCGTCACCCTCGCCTCGATCGGACTCTGGCAGGCAAAGGTCTCGTGGACGGTGTGCCCGGCCGGGAGTTCAGCGGGTCGAAGGCAAGGCCCCATCCGTCGGGGTACTCACGGACGGCGTCCCTCAGGTAGCTCGCCGACGGGCCCAGCTCCTCCAGCAGCGCGGCCCGGGTCGGTGCCCGGTGCGGCCAGGACATGCTGAAGGAGAGGCCGTCACCGACCTCGGCGCCGATATCGTCAGTATGCGGGCCTCGCTCCCGCACTCTGGGGTCTGGGCGGGGCATCGGCATTCAGCAGCCGATGCAGCACAACTCCGCCCGTGGCCCGCCCCGGGCGTCACCCGACCGCGCTGCCCCACTGGCACGAGGGCCCGGCGGGCGGCTTGCTGGAGATATGACAGAGCGAGCACCGGGGACCCGGCAACAAGCCCTGAGCACCCCCAAGGCCGCGGGGCTGGCGGGGGTCGTCTTCGCCGTCCTGCTCGCGACGGCGATCGTGCTCGCCCGGATCGCCCTGCCCGAAGGGGGCGGAGGCGAGGAGATGATCGCCCCGGGCGGGCGGGGGCCACTGCAGACGGCGACCGAGCTCGTCCCGTTCGCGGGCATCGCCTTCCTGTGGTTCATGGGCGCACTGCGCGAGCACACCGGCGACGCCGAGGACCGGTTCATCGCGACCGTGTTCCTGGGCAGCGGACTGGTCTTCGTCGCCTGCCTCTTCGGCGCCGTCGCCGCCGCCGGGACCGTGCTCGACGCCGCGGACCCCACGGGCTTCGGCCGGCATTTCGCGTACACGCTGCTCACGACGTACGGGATGCGGATGGCGGCCGTCTTCGTCCTCGCGACCTCGACCATCGGGCGCAAGCTCGGGGTCCTGCCCAGATCCCTGGTCGTGATCGGGACCCTGGCCGGGGTGGTCCTGCTGGCGGTGGGCTCCAGCGTGCCGTACTGCGAGCTCGTCTTCCCGGCCTGGGCGCTGCTCATCAGCCTGTACATCCTGCGCGCCGCCCGCCGCTCCGCGTGACGTCCGGTCGTCGATGCCTCCCGTCACCCCAATGGCCTTGCCGGACGGGCCGTCCCGGTTCCCGGGCCGCACGCTGGCCGGGGAGCCGGAGGGCCAACGAAAGGACTGGACCTTGCTGAGGCTTGTCGTCGATCTCAACCGGTGCCAGGGATACGCGCAGTGCGCCTTCCTCGCACCCGACGTCTTCGCGATGCACGGAGACGAGGGCCTGCTCTACGACCCGCAGGCGCAGGACGCCCACCGCGAGCGCGTGGCCCAGGCGGTCGCCGCCTGCCCCGTGCAGGCGATCCTCGTGGACGAGCTGGACATGGCCGCCACCGCGCCCGCCACCGCGCCCGCCACCGCGCCCGCCACCGCGCCCGGCGCCCCGGGCGGCGCCGCGCGGGCCGCCGGGGAGGCATCCGATGGCTGACACCGCCACGGACCGTCTCAAGGCGGACGGCCGGATCGTCGTCGTCGGCGCCTCGCTCGCCGGGCTGCGCGGCGCCGAGACCTTGCGTGAGAAGGGCTTCAAGGGCTCGCTGACCATGATCGGCGACGAGCCCCACGAGCCGTACGACCGCCCGCCCCTGTCCAAGCAGGCGCTGCTGGGCATGGGTACGGCCGAGGGCACCGCGCTGCCCCGCCGCCGCGACATCGACGCCGAATGGCGCCTCGGCGTACGGGCCAGCGGCCTCGACATGGCGGCCCGGCAGGTCAAACTCGCCGACGGGGACGAGGTTCCGTACGACCGGCTGCTGATCGCCACCGGCGTCCGGGCCCGGCCCTGGCCGAACCCGGCCGAGGGCGAGCTCGACGGCGTGTTCGTGCTCCGGACCCGCGACGACGGCGCGGCCCTGGCCCGGCGGCTCGACGCGGGCCCGCGCCGGGTCCTGGTCATCGGCGCCGGGTTCACCGGCTCCGAGATCGCCTCCGCCTGCCGCGAGCGCGGTGTGGAGGTCACCGTCGCCGAGCGCGCCGACGCGCCCCTGGTCGGCGCCCTCGGCGGGGTCATCGGCGCGGTCGCCGCCGAACTCCACCGGGAGAACGGTGTCGACCTGCGCACCGGCATCATGGTCACCGCCCTGGAGGGCGACTCCACCGGACGCGTCCGCGCCGCGCACTTCTCCGACGGCACCTCGCTGGAGTGCGACGTCGTGGTCGTCTCGCTCGGCGCCCAGCGCAACACCGAGTGGCTGAACGGCTCCGGACTCGGCGCCGGCCCCCGCGGCATCGCCTGCGACGCGGGCTGCCGGGCCTTCGACATCCGCGGCATCGTCACCGACGACATCTTCGTGGCGGGCGACGTCGCCCGCTCCCCGCACCCGCTGTTCGGCTACCAGTTCCTGTCCCTGGAGCACTGGGGCAACGCCGTCTCGCAGGCGCAGACCGCGGCCCACAACATGCTCAGCGAGAGCACCGAGCGCCGCCCGCACATCTGGGTGCCGGCCTTCTGGTCCTCGCAGTTCGGGGTGAGCATCAAATCGGTCGGCGTGCCCTCGATGGGCACCGAGATCATGATCACCCAGGGCTCGCGTGCCGAACGCCGCTTCACCGGCGTCTACGGATACCAGGGCCGCGTCATCGGGGCGGTCACCTTCGACAACTCGCGCTGGCTGCAGTTCTACCAGCAGCAGATCGAGGCCACCGCTCCCTTCCCGCCGCCGTTCCCCACGGTCGACCGGCGCCCCGAGGGGCAGAAGCCGCTTCCCGCGGACTTCCCGGACCCGTCCGTGCCCACGCACGGACCGACCGTCACCCTCAGCGGGTACTCGCCGGCCGACCGGCGCCTCACGTTCACCCCCGCCGGGCACCGACCCGCCCGCCCCCCGGAGGACCCGGCATGAAGCAAGGCATCCTGAGCGACATCCTCGACTACTCGAACCGCGCGAACCCGTACCCGCTGTACGCGGAGCTGCGCAAGACCCCGGTCTACCACGACGGGGACGGCCCGTACGTCATCAGCACGTACTACGACATCCAGAGCCTGCTGCACGACCCGCGGCTCAGCTCCGAGGCCCGCAACCTCGCCGCGGGCGCCGGGGACCCGCTGGCCGGCGCCGAGGACGAGGGGGCCTCGGCCCTGCCGCCCAGCTTCCTCAAACTGGACCCGCCGGAGCACGACCGGCTGCGCCGGATGACCAACCGCCCCTTCGGGCCGCCGCACTCCCCGCACCGCGTCGACGACATGCGCGACTTCCTCGGCACCACCGTCACCGGACTCATCGACAACCTCGGAGACCCGGAACGGATCGACCTGGTCGACCAGGTCGCCTACCCGTTCCCCGTCACCATGATCTGCCGGCTGCTCGGCGTACCGCGCGAGGACGAGGCCCGCTTCCACGTCTGGGCCGACACCCTGGCCGCGAGCCTGGACCCCGACCCCGGCGCCGACCAGACGGAGCGGGAGAAGAAGACCCACGACGCCCGGATGGAACTGGGCATGTACCTGGCCGGGCTGATCGAGGAGCGCCGCAAGAACCCCGGCGAGGACATGCTCTCCCAACTGGCCGTCGGACACGGCCAGGACGAGACGATGAGCACGATGGAGCTGCTGAGCACCGCCGCCCTGCTGCTCATCGCGGGCCACGAGACCACCGTCAACCTCATCACCAACGGGATGCTCACGCTGCTGCGCAATCCGGACGTCCTGCAGCAGCTGCGCGCGACGCCCGACCTCGCCGTGCCCATGGTCGAGGAACTGCTGCGGTTCGAGCCGCCGGTGCAGCTGCTGCCGCAGCGCACCCCGCTCGTGGACATCGAGGTCGGTGGGGTCACCATCCCCAAGGGCTCCTCGATGTGGTTGATCCTCGCCTCCGGCAACCGGGACCCGAACCGCTTCGAGAACCCGGACCGCTTCGACCCGTACCGCAAGGACATCCAGCACCTGGGCCTCGGCAGCGGCATCCACAGCTGCTTCGGCGCCCCGCTGGCCCGGCTGGAGGCGCAGCTCGCGCTGAGCGAGCTGGCCCGCCGCCTGGAGAACCCGCGCCTGGTCGAGGACCCGCCGCCCTACCGGCAGAACGCGGTGCTGCGCGGCCCGCGCCACCTGCGGATCACGTGCGACGGGGTCCGTCCCGCCTGAAGCCGCGGCCCGGATCTCCGGCCCGCGGCTCCTCGCTTGAGCGTGGGAACGCCGTTCGATCCGTCAGGACCGTTCCGGAAGCGCGGATTTCGCCGCGGAACTCGCGGACCGGCTAGGAGAGCTTGCCTTCGTAGTCCGGGAGCTTGAAGGTGCGCTCCGCGTGGCCGCCGACCAGGTCGCTGTTGTTGTTGCCGATGTTGGCGATGATCGTGTAGCCGCGGCCCTCGATCTCGGCGCGCTTGGCCGTCTTGTAGGCGCTGACCTCGCTGAAGAGGGCCGGCAGGTCCCGGACGTACAGGTCCGTGACGGGGTAGCCGACGGCCTTCAGGTTGTGCTCGGTGAGGGAGTGGATGATCCCGGGGCGGGCGGTGACGAAGATGATGGCGACGCCGTGCTCGTCGGCGTACTGGGTCAGGTCGCGGACCTCGGAGATCGCCGGGGTCGGGAAGGTCCAGAACCAGTGGAAGTCCGTCTCCAGCGAGGAGTTGTCGATGTCCAGGACGATCGCGGGCTTCTCGCCGGCGGGCGACTGGGCGATGCGCTGCTCGACGTACGGACGGGCCGTGGCCATGACGGCGGCGACATCCCGCTTCCACGTGCCGTAGTCGATACCGCGCAGGAGGGCGTTGCCGCCCGGCGCGGAGGCGGTGGCCGCGGCCGGGGCGGTCACCGGGGCCGGGGCCGGGACCGGGGCGGGGGCGGCCTGGGCGGAGGCGGCAGGGGCCAGCATCAGGACGACGGTGGCCGTGGCCGTGGCCGTGGCGGTGGCGGCGCCGAGCAGGCGGACGCGGGCGCGGGTGCTGCGCATGTGGGGGCGCTCCTCAGGGGGGTTGGCATGGGGATTGGCATGTACGGTGCCAGAATTCGAAAGATCGCCCCGCCTGTCTACTGACCGGTAGTTAAATTCAGGTGGCCGTCCAGCCACCATCGAGGGGGAGTGAGGTGCCCGTGAGGTAGCCGGAGTGGGGCCCGCACAGCCACACCGCCGCCGCCGCGACCTCCTCGGGCTCGATCAGCCGCTTGATCGCGGACCGGGTCAGCAGCACCTCGGACAGCACGTCGCCGGGGCCGATGCCGTGCGCGGCGGCCTGCTGGTCGATCTGCGCCTCGACCAGGGGCGTACGGACGTAGCCGGGGCTGACGCAGTTGCTGGTCACCCCGTACGGGGCGCCCTCGACCGCGGCGACCTTGCTCAGCCCCTCCAGCCCGTGCTTCGCGGCCACGTACGCGGACTTGTACGCGCTGGCCCGCAGCCCGTGGGCGCTGGAGATGTTGACGACCCGCCCCCAGCCGGCCGCGTACATGTGCGGCAGCACGTGCCGCAGCAGCAGGAACGGCGCGGTGACCATCACCTGCTGGATCACGGCGAAGCGCTCGGCCGGGAACTCGGTGATGGGGGCGACGTGTTGCAGGCCCGCGCTGTTGACCAGGATGTCCACCGCGGTCGGCAGCCCCTCGATCGCGGCCGGGTCCGCGAGGTCGACGACGTGCGCCCGCCCTCCGACGAGTCCGGCGACGGACGTGGCCGACTCCTCGGCGATGTCGACCACGTGCACGGTGGCGCCCGCCTCGGCCAGGGCGATCGCGCAGGCCCGTCCGATGCCGCTGCCGCCGCCGGTCACCAGCGCGACGCGCTCCCGCAGGAAAGGAAGTTGGCTCGTCATGGCTGAACCCTAGGGAGGGCGGACAGTCGCGCCCATGGCCCCGTACACCACACTCGGGGGCCGGGCTGTGGTGTACGGCGCCATGAGCGGCGCGGGCGCGCGGCGGCGGCCGCCGTCAACGCCGCCCGGTGGAAAGGAAGTCGAGCAGGGTGGCGCTCGCGTCCAGTGCGGTGCTGACGGAGCCGAAGCCCGCGGGCGGGGGAACGGCCGAGCCGGGCCAGGTGTGGCCCGCCCCGTGCATGACGAGCAGCCGCACCGCCGCCCCCGCGGGGCCGGCCGGCCAGGTGACGGAGTCGTAGCCGGGCTTGCCCTCCTCGGCAGGACTGCCGGCCCCGCCCGCGGCGGCGAACGCCTCCGCACCGGCCCGGGCGGACATGGTCGCGGTGATGGGCTCCTCCCCGGGAGCGGCCGGCCCGGGACTGGGCAGCCCGGCCAGGGGCCGTACGGGGTCCTCGGCCCCGTAGACGATCAGGACGGGCACCGGCCCGGTGGGCTTCACGGCGGCGGCCCCGGTGGGGAGTTCACCGGAGACCGAAGCCGCGCCCGCGACCAGGTCCGGACGCTGCGCGGCGATCCGCAACGCCATGGAGCCGCCGTTGGAGAACCCGGCGACATAGACCCGGTGCGGGTCCGCCCGGCCGGTGCGCACGAGTTCGGCGACCAGCGCCTCGGTGAACCGGACATCGGCCTCCGGATCCGGGCGCCGGTCGGTGGGAGCGGTGCCGGCGCCCCAGGCCTTGCCCAGGGCCTCGGGATACACGAGGAGCATGCCGCGGGCCTCGGCGGCCCGGTCCAGGCCGCTCTGCTTGCGCAGGTTCTCGGCGTCGGCCCCGCGCCCGTGGAAGGCGATGAGCAGCGGCCGGGGTCCGCCGCCGTCCGCGGCGGGGCGGTGCATCAGGTACTCCCGGGTGCCGCCGCCCACGGTCAGCCGCTCCCGGCTGTCGACACCGGGGACGGCGGGGACGGCGGGGGCGGAGGCGCTCGGCGTCGAGGTCGACCCGGCCGCGGCGGGCGGCCGCGCGGCCGTCGAGCAGCCGGTGAGCCCGGCGGCGGTCAGCGCGAGGCCGAGGGCGAAGGCGGCGGCGTACGGGGAGAAGGGATTCGAGGACATGCCGTGAGCACAACACCGCCGCCCGCCCTCCGTCCAAGTTCCCTATGGATCTAGGATCGATCAAACTCCGATATCGTTGCTGGCCGTGGACCTGATCCGGCACCTGCAGTGCTTCGTGGCTGTTGCAGAAGAAAGACATTTCGGCCGTGCCGCCGAGCTGCTCGGCATGGCCCAGCCACCCCTGTCCCAGCGCATCCAGCGCCTGGAGCGCGAGCTCGGCGTCCGGCTCTTCGAACGCACCAGCCGCCAGGTGACGATCACCGCGGCGGGCACGATGCTGCTGGAGGACGCCCGTCTGCTGCTCGCCCGCGCGGACGCCCTCGCGGCCACCGCCCGCCGCATCCGCGACGGCGAGAGCGGACTCCTGCGGGCCGCGCTGCCGCCCGACCTCGCCGGCGAGGCGATCGCCGCGATCCTGGCCGCCTTCCGGCAGCACCACCCGGGCGTGGAGCTGGAGCTCCACGAGCTGTCCACCGCCGAGCAACTGGCCCGGTTCACCTCCCGCGAGCTCGACGTCGGGTTCGTCCGGCACCCCTGCGACATCGCCGGCCTGGAGCTCGGGCCGGTCCTGCGCCGCGAACTCGGCGTGCTGCTGCCCCGCGAGGCCCCGGCCGCCGCCCTGGACGAGGTACCGCTCGCCGCCCTCACCGGATACGGCCTGGTCCTCTTCCCGCGGGCCGAGGCACCCGCCCTGCACGACGACGTACTGAACACCTGCGCCCGGGGCGGCTACACACCCGCCACCGTCCGCCAGGGCCGAGGCCCCGGCTTCGTCCGCGGCCTCGTCCTCTCCGCGAACGCCGTGGCCTTCGCCCCGCGCGACACCGGGTCGGCCGACGCCCCGGGCCCGCAGGCGGACATCGTCTGGCGGCCCCTCGCCGGCGCCCCGCTGGCCTGGCGCCACAGCGTGGCCTGGCCGCAGGGCCGCGGCGACTCCGCCGTCGGGGCCTTCGCCGAAGCGACCACGCGCGCCCTGTGGAACACTGCGGCGGTGACCGCCGACGCACCCGCGCGGCCGCTCCACCTGCGCCCGGCAGCGGAGTACTGGCTGTGAACCACGCCCTGCGCCGCATTGCCGCAGCCTTCGCAGAAGCCGGCGTCAGCGGCCGGCTGCACGCCGTCGACATCGATTCCGGTACGGAGATCGACGCCGGTGCGGACCACCCGGTCGTCACCGCCAGCGTGCACAAGCTCTGTCTGCTCGTCGCCCTCCACCAACACGCCGCGGCCGGCCGCCTGGACCTCACCGAACTGGTCGAGTGCCCGCCGGCCGACCGCACCGCCGGTCCCACCGGACTGGCCGCCATGCTGGATCCGGTACGCATGTCCCTGCGCGACGCCGCGTATCTGATGACGGCCGTCAGCGACAACGCCGCCGCGGACCTGCTCCTCGCGCGCATAGGCCTCGACGCCGTCAACGAGGCCACGGCCCGGCTCGGCCTGACCCGCACCCGCGCCGTCCACACCTTCCGCTCGCTCTTCGCCACCGTCCGGGAGGACGCGGGCCCCGACGCGGCCCGGGCCCTCGCCGACCCGCAGGTCCTCGGCCGGCTCCGCGCCCTCGACCCGGCCCGGAGCAACCGCAGCACCCCCCGCGACATGACCCGGCTGCTGGCCGCCGTCTGGCGCGACGAGGCCTGCACCCCCGAACACGGCGCCGCGATCCGCCGCCTGCTCGGACTCCAGGTGTGGCCCCACCGGATGGCCGCCGGATTCCCCTTCGACGACGTCCACGTGGCCGGGAAGACCGGAAGCCTGCCGACCGTGCGCAACGAGGTCGGCGTCATCGAGTACCCCGACGGCGGCCGCTACGCCGTCGCCGTCTTCACCCGCGCCGCCAACCCCGCGGCCACCCTCCCCGCGGCCGACGCGGTGATCGGCACCACCGCCCGCATCGCCGTCGACGCCCTGCGCGCGAGGCAGGCTCCGCCGGAACCTGCCTGATCCGGGCGTACTCCACCGGGAGTACGCCCGATCGGCCCGCCCGGCGGACGACGGCGGCGGGCCCGGGCGTCTAGCGTGGCCGCATGGCGGAGCGGCGGTGGGAGTACTGGGCGGAGCGCACCCGCGGCGGGCGGCTGCCGTGGCGGTCCTCGCTCCTCGTGGCCGTGTTCGCGCAGGCGGCCACCGGGTGGGTGCAGCAGGTCCAGCCCGGCCGCGAGCCCATCGGCGTACTCGGCCGGCTCCTGCTGCTCCTCGGGCCCGCCCTGCTGCTCCTGCGCCACCGGTACCCGGTGCCCGTCCTCTACGGCGTCTGCGCCGTCACGCTCGGATACCTCGCCGCCGGATACCCGTACGGCCCCGTCTTCATCAGCGTCGCCGTGGCCTGCCTCGCCGCCGTCGTCTCCGGACACCGCTACGCAGCCTGGGGCGCGGTGGGCGCCCTGTGGGCCGGCCATCTGCTCATCGCGCACTGGCTGTACCGCTGGCTGCCGCCGCCCGGCGACGGCCCCGCCCCCTGGGGGACGGAGGGCGGCATCACCGCCTGGGCGATCGCCGTACTCGCCGCGTCCGAGGTGGTCCGCGTACGCCGGGAGCAGTGGGCCCGGGACCGGGCCGAGCGGAAGGCCGCCGAGCGGCGCCGGGTGGACGAGGAGCGGCTGCGGATCGCCCGCGAGCTGCACGACGTACTGGCCCACAGCATCTCCGTGATCAACGTGCAGGCGGGCGTGGGCCTGGCCCTGCTCGACACGGACCCCGAACAGGCCCGTACGGCGCTCACCACCATCAAGGCGGCCAGCAAGGAGGCGCTCGGCGAGGTCCGGCAGGTCCTGAACACCCTGCGCGCCCCCGGTGAGGCCCCCCGCGACCCCGCCCCCGGACTCGACCGGCTCCCCGAACTGGTAGCCCAGGCGGCCTCGGCCGGGCTCACCGTCTCCGTGACGGGAGAGGCGCAGGCCCGGGGACTGTCGCCGGCCACGGATCTCGCCGCGTTCCGGATCCTCCAGGAGGCGCTCACCAACGTGGTGCGCCACTCGGGCTCGCGGACCGCCCGGATCCACCTCACCCGCCCGCTCGGTGCGCTGGAACTGCAGGTGGACGACGACGGGCCCGCCACCGGCGGCGACGCCGGCGGCAGCGGCACCGGCCTGATCGGGATGCGTGAGCGGGCCGCCGCGCAGGGAGGCACCATCGAGGCCGGCCCCCGGCCGGACGGCGGCTTCCGGGTGCTGGCCAGGCTCCCGCTGACGGACACCGGATCGCCGGGGAGACCGGCATCGAGGGAGGACCAGGAGTGATCCGCGTACTGCTCGCCGACGACCAGGCGCTGGTCCGGGCCGGCTTCCGCGCGCTGCTCGACGCGCAGCCGGACATCGAGGTGGCCGGCGAGGCCGCCGACGGGGCCGAGGCCGTGCGCCTGGCGCGCGGACTGCGCCCGGACGTCGCCCTGATGGACATCCGCATGCCCGAGCTCGACGGCCTCGCCGCCACCCGCACGATCACCTCGGACCCCGGACTGGCCGCGGTGAAGGTGGTCATGCTGACCACCTTCGAGCTCGACGAGTACGTCTTCGAGGCGATCCGCTCCGGTGCGTCCGGGTTCCTGGTCAAGGACACCGAACCGGAGGAACTGCTGCGCGCGGTACGGGCGGTGGTCGCGGGCGACGCGCTGCTCTCACCCGGGGTGACGCGCCGGCTGATCGCGGAGTTCGCGGCACGGTCGAAGGCCCCGGAGGCGGCGGCCGGGCTGGACCGGCTGACCGAGCGGGAGCGGGAGGTGATGGCCTTGGTCGGCCTCGGGCTGTCCAACGCGGAGATCGCCCGCAGGCTGGTGGTCAGCCCGCTGACGGCGAAGACCCACGTCAGCCGGACCATGATCAAGCTCGGCGCCCGGGACCGCGCCCAGCTGGTGGTGCTCGCGTACGAGTCGGGGCTGGTCAGGCCCGGCTGGCTCGGCTGAGGCCGCTCCGGCCGGGAGCTACTCCCGCAGCCGTACGCACGGTGCCGCCGGCCGTACGACGACCCGGGCACCCTCCCGGGGGGAGTCTCGGAAGCGACAAGGAAACCGCACCCCTTCCGAGGAGCTGAACCGAGATGAACACCCTGGCCTACGACGGGCCCGGCCCGTGGATCCTCTTCGTACCGCTGATCTGGGCGGCCGTCGTCTTCGGCTTCGTCACGGTCCTGCGCCGCACGGTGTGGCGCGGCGGCCGCGGCCCGCGCGGACCGTGGGCGACCCGGGGCTCGTACGGCGAGAACTCGCCGATCGCCATCCTGGGCCGCCGGTTCGCCACCGGCGAGATCGACGAGGACGAGTACTGGCGCCGGCTGTCCGTCCTGGACGAGCAGTTCGGCCGGACGACCCTGGACGGCAAGGGCGGGGCCGGCTGACCCCGCCGGACTTCCGATATCCCGCCCCGCACCCGGGCAGGGGAACCGGAGGCGGGGCTACCGTCCTGCGATGGATTCGAACGCACGGATAATGGACACCCCTTCGCCCAGCCGCCGCGGCCTGCTCCTTGCCGCCGCGGCGGGCTCGGCGGCCGTGGGGTCCGTCCTCCCCCTCGCCTCGGCCTTCCCCGCCTCGGCCTTCCCCGCCTCGGCCTTCCCCGCCTCCGCTCCCGCCCCGGCGCCGCCCGCCGAAGCGGAGACCGTCGCGGGCCCCGTCTCCCCTGAGGAGGCCCTGCGCCGGCTGAGCGCCGGCAACCGGCGCTGGCGTACGTACGGGCAGGAGCACCCGCACGAGTCGGCCTTCATACGGCTGCGACTCACCAGGGCCCAGCACCCCTTCGCGATCGTCCTCGGCTGCGTCGACTCCCGCGTGCCCCCGGAGCTCGTCTTCGACCAGGGCCTCGGCGACCTCCTGACCGTACGCTCGGCCGGCGAGGTACTGGACGAAGCCGTCCTCGGCAGCGTCGCGTTCGGGGTCCTGGAACTGGAGATCCCGCTGCTGCTGGTGCTCGGCCACCAGTCCTGCGGGGCGGTCGGCGCAGCCATCCGCGCCGAGGAGACCGGTGAGCCGCTGCCCGCGCACATCCAGTACCTGGCCGACCAGATCCGGCCGTCCATCGACCACACCCGGCAGGGCGAGGCCCGGATCGACGCCACCATCGACGCGCACGCCCGGCGCACTCGCGACCGGCTCGTGGCCGAACCCGACATCGCCCGGCGCATGGCCGCCGGCAAGCTGGCCGTCGTTGCCGCCCGCTACGACCTCCGCGACCAGAGAGTGCGCACCTTGGCATAGACCGGGCTCCCCGGGGGCGCTGGAGCGCCGCTGTGCGCCCCTGGTGGAGACGGACGGCCGCCCGCCACGCTGGAGTCCGGTACACCCACCAGGACGGGGGTCATGGTCGATGTCTACGTCGATGGAGAACCAGGGAAAACCGATCACCACGCACGACATGGTGGTGGTCCACCGGATGTTCCGGCGCGAGTTCGGGGAGGCGGCGGGCCGGGTGCGCGGAGTGCGCCACGGCAGCCGTGCCCAGGTCAGGCTGGTCGCGGAGCGGCTGGAGCTGCTGCTGGACACCCTGCATCACCACCACGAGGGCGAGGACCGGCTGTTGTGGCCCAAGCTCGCCGAACGCCGGCCCGAGCAGGGCGAGTTGTGGAAGCGGATGCAGGGCCAGCACGCCGAACTGTCGGCCCACCTCGCACGGGCGGGCGCCCTGCTCGGGACGTGGGCGGCCGCCGGCGGGAGCACCCACCGGGAGGAGCTGGCCGAGGCGCTCGACCAGGTGTCCAAGGCCGCCGGGGACCACTTCGACCAGGAGGAGCACGAGGCACTGCCGCTCGTCCCCGGGGCGGTGACGCAGGCGGAGTGGGACGAGATCGGCGACGCGGCCAGCGCCGCCGTACCCAAGAGCAGGCTGTTCACCGTCCTCGGGATGATCCTCAAGGAGACGGACCCGGGCGAGCAGATCCTGATCATGGGCCACCTGCCGCTGCCGCCCCGGGTGCTCTGGCGGGCGGTGGGTGAACGCAACTTCCGCCGCCTGGAACAACGCCTGGAGGCGGCGGTCGGCCACGGCTAGGGGGTGTCCGCTAGCGGGTCTCGCACTCCTTCAGCCCGGCGATCGCGAGCGCGCGCGCCGTGGGGTACGCGCCGGCGCCGGGCGCCGCGAGTACCGTCCGGAACTGCTGGCCCGCCTCGCGGACCCGGCCCGCTGCCGAGTAGGCGTGGCCCAGCCTGCTGCGGATCTCCATCTCCATCCGGGTCTGCTGGGGCTCGTTCAGCGGGGACAGCGACTGGATCCGGGCGAGGGCCTCGTGGTGGAGAGCCATGGCCGCCTCCAGGTTCCCGGCGCCCAGCTCCGCCGTGCCCAGCATGCTCAGCGTGATCGCGGTCAGCGGGATGTCGCCTGCCTGCTGCACCAGGTCGGCCGCCCGGCGCAGGAGCTCCTTGGCCTCGGCGAACTGGCCGAGGTCGAGGTGGACATCGGCGGCGCAGCTCAGGGCCCTGCTGATCATGGCGGGCCGCCCGTTCGCCTCGGCGCGGACAGCGGCCTCGGCCAGGCACAGGAGCGCGTCGCCGGTCCGCCCCAGCGTGCGGTAGGTCATGCCCAGCAGACAGAGCACCATCGCCATCAGCCAGTCGTCCTCCAGCGGCCGGGCCAGGTCGACCGCCGCGGTGAGGGGGGAGAGGGCCGGCTCGAACCGGCCGGAGTTCAGCTCGGCGGCCCCGATCCCGCTCAGGGCCCGGGCCTCCTCGCGCCGGTCCGCGCGATCGCGGCTCAGGCGCAGCGCCTCGGTGAACATCGCGCGAGCCCGTGCGGCGTCGCCCTGGTGGATCTCGACGATCCCCAGGCAGTTGCGCAGTGCGGGCGCCATCCGCCGGTCGGTGGCCAGGTCCGCCTGGGGGAGGGCGACTTCCAGGGCCGTGCGGCCTTCGTGGTAGCGGCCCCGGCGCAAGAAGTGGTCGGTCAGCGCCTCGGCGATCCAGCAGGCGTGATCGGCTTCGCCGAGGCCCGCCGCATGGCCGACGACGTCGGCGAGTTCCGCGTCGGCGGCGTTCAGCCAGGTACTCGCGTCGGCCCAGCCCGAGAAGGCTCCCGTCGTGGGCGGCCCGGTGGGGAAGCCGTCGGAGCCCCAGTCGCTGGCGGTCCGGCCCGCGTCCACGTAGAGGCGGAGTACGGCGGTGCGCGCCGCCCCCGCTTCGGCCGGGCCGGCCTCCGCGAGTCGCCGGGCATGGACCCGTACCAGGTCGTGCAGTCGGTAGCGGCCCGGCCGGGGCTGTTGCACCAGGCTCGTATCGACCAGGCTCTCCAGGAGCTGCTCGGCGTCGCGGGCCGGCCGGCCCAGCATGGCCGCCGGCGTCAGGGCGTCGAATTCGCTCGTCGGCGTCAGGCCCAGGGCGCGGAACCCCTGCTGCTGCGAGGGAGTGAGCTGGTCGTACGACAGGCGGAAGGCCGCCTCCAGGCTGCGGTCCCCGGCACGGAGCTCGCCGAGCCGCTGGTCGTCGTCCGCCATACGGTCCACCAGATGGGCGAGGGTCCAGACGGGGCGCGTCTGCAGTCGTGTCCCGGCGATGCGCAGAGCCAGCGGCAGTCCGCCGCACAGCCTTGCCAGCTCGCGTGCGGCCGCCCGTTCCCCGGCCGTGCGCTCCTCCCCGACGAGATGCCCGAGCAGACTCTGCGCGTCTTCCGTCTCCAGGGGCTCCAGCGTGATGCGACGGTCGGCGTCGAGTCCGGCCAGTCGCCGGCGACTGGCCACGATCACCATGCTGCCCGGTCCCGCCGGGAGCAGTGGCCGGATCTGCGCGCTTCCCCGCGCGTCGTCCAGTACGAGGAGCAGCCGCAGCGAGCCGGTCGCCGCGCGCCAGGCGGCGCCGAGTTCGTCCAGATCGGCCGGTACCTCGCTGTCGGCCGTGCCGATCGTGCGCAGGAGCCGCCGCAGTACGCGCTGGGGCGAGAGCTTCTGCCGCCCCGGGCTGTGGGCGCGCAGGTCGACGAAGAGGCAGCCGTCCGGATAGTGGCCGCGTAACTCCTGGGCCGCGCGGACGACGAGGGCGGTCTTGCCGACCCCGGCAATGCCGTCGACGGCCGCGACCCCCACGGAGTCGGGTGGGAACGCGGTGGCCAGCAGGGCCCGTTCGTGCTCCCGCCCGATGAGGACGCCGGTGACGCCGGGCAGTTCGTTGACGGGAGGGCGGGGCCGGGGCGGGGCGGAGAGGTCGGCCGGGCCGGCCGCGGGGAGGGCGGCGAGGCGGGCCGCGGCCGGGCCGAGGAGGAGTTCGTCGTCGCGGCGCAGCACCGCTTCGTACACCCGGCTGAGCGCGTCGCCGGGGCTGACCCCGAGCTCGTCGCGCAGCCGCTCGCGCATGCCCTGATAGGCGTTCAGCGCCTCGGCCTGGCGCTGGTTGGCGTACAGGGCACGCATGTGCAGGGCCAGGAGCGACTCGTCGTACGGCTCGGCCGCGGACAGCGTGGCCAGACCGTCCAGGGCCTCGGCGGCGCGGCCCAACAGGAGGAGGCATTCGAGCCGCTGCGACTGGAGTGTCCTTCGGCGTTCGGTCAGCCGCCGCCGCTCGGCCTGAGCGAACGGCCCCGGCAGCCCGGCCAAGGGCTCTCCCCGGAACATCGCGAGGGCGTCGGCGAGCAGGGCCATCGCGGTGGCCACGTCACCGGACGCCTTCACCCGCCGCGCCTCCTGGACCAGCTCGGCCAACTCGGCCACGTCGACGCGGATTGCGTCCACGGCCATGCCGTACCGGCCCTGGCTGCTGCGGATCACCGACTCCTCGTACCCGGTTCCCTCCGGGTCGAGGGCCTTGCGCAGGGCGTAGACGTAGCTCGGCAGGACCCGGTGACCGGAGCCCGGCAGCGCCGAGCCCCACACCCCGTCGAGCAGGTCCTCGTGGCTCACGGTGCTGCCCGGCCGCAGTGCCATCGCGGCCAGTACGGCTTGGCGCCGGACGGGTCCCAAGGCCAGCGGCGTCGTACCCCGCCAGGCCCGTACCGGTCCGAGCAGCTCGATCCTGAGCCGCTGCGGAGATTCCCCGTCCACTCGAACCCCTTCACGCACATCATCGAAATTTCATCAGCATTGCAGTGCCCCCGGCCACGCTTGGCAAGGCTCATGGTGCACGAGTGCATGCGGAATGGCTTGAAATCGGGGGGAGTCATGACGGGTTCGGCCCCTGCGCGCCGCACCGCCGTGCCGGGTTGGGGCGGCAGCCGGGACGTGACCAGATATTTGTGCGCGGCCGCGTACCTGGATCGCGCCTACGCGACGTCGCTCGTCAAGGACGTGGCGGCTGAGCCGCATCTGGGCGTGGCCGCGGCGCCGGCGTGCGACGTCCCGGTGGTGCTCAGGCACGCGTACCTCGCGAACGCCCGCAGGCACAGCCGGGACATCCTGCTCGTCTTCCTGTTGCTGTTCGCCGTCATCTTCCAGCTATTGGTGGGAATGCCCGGGATCGCCCTGTTGATGTTGTTCCTCGCGTGGGTGACGGTGTTCTCGTTCGAGCTCTCCACCAAGTACGGCCGGTCGATGCAGGGTCTGCGCCCGGACAGCTTCGACCCCGCGGCCGCCCCTGAGCCGATCAGCAGGAGCGTCGCCGCGCGCCTGCGTGAGGTCGGCGAGTACGCCGAGGGGAACGTCACCACCTACAGCGGCTACTCGCCGTTCGCCGGGTACGGGTCCGCACGCGACTCGTGGTCACTGGCCTTCGACGTCACCTCGCCGAGCCGGCCGGGGGTCGAACCGCGGGATTTCGACGTGACGGACCTGTACGCGCACGTCGCGGGACGGCTCGGCACGCTGGGCCTGCCCTGTCTGGAAATCGAGGAGCGGGTCTTCGTCGACGGCTCGGCCGTCCGGGAGGACCGGCGCTTCCTGCCCGATCCCCTCGGCCGGCCCGTCACCGTCATCACGCCCGAGGCCATGGACGCGCTGAAGCGGTCGCCGGAGGAGAAGGTCCGGCCCTACCTCGCCGTGCACTCCACGGGCTGGGGCGGTGAGCTGGTGACGTCCCTCTTCATCCGCCTCGTCCGCTCGGATTCGAGCCTCGTCGTGGAGGCGGCCCCGACGGTGCTGTTCCCCCTGCGCGACAGCTACCGGGTCGTCGACACGCTGATGCCCAGCCCGCCCCTGTTCGAGGTCCTGAGGCTCGCGGCGGGAACCCTCGTACCGACCGTGTTCGAGCTCCTGGCCTCGCCCGTGCGCGCGATCGCGGGATTCGCCCCCGACTTCTGGATGTACTTCCGGGTTCGGGGGCAGGACAAGCTGATCACGCAGTTGCGCCGCTTCGACTACGGGGCCCGGCAGGCAGTGCGTCGCAACGTCGCCGACAAGAGCCACCAGCGCTACTTCCAGGAAGCGGACAGCGGCATGGTCCTCAAGGCGATCGAGAAGAGGGTGCTGAACGCGATCGTGGAATTCGCGGAGGCTCATGGAATCCACACGGACGAGCTGGTGCAACGGCAGGAACTGATCATCAATCACGGGATCATCGCGAGTCACGGAGCGAGTGTCCGAGGCAGCTCGGTCGCCTCCGGTGAGAACTCCAAGGCCTCGTCGAGAATCCTCAGGAAAATGCCGCGCGTGAAAATGGACTGACCATGGTGAGGGGCGAGGAGAGAAATGCGGAGTAACGAAGGGATCATCGCCACGGGGGGTTCGCAAGTCGTCTCCTCCGCCGTGGCGAGCGGCAGGAACGCGCACGCCGAGGTGCACAGCAGCGGGTCGACGCAGATCGGAGACGGGCGACAGCGATCGCCCCAGGAGATCCGGGACCTGTTCTCCCGGCTGATCGACGAACTCGGCCGTTCCGATCACCCCGACCGCGCCGATCTGATCGAGATCGCGGAGGACGCGCGTGAGGAACTCGCCTCCGAGAACCGGCGTATGGGAAAGCTGAGGATGCTCGCCAGGATGCTCCTGAGTGCGGTGGCGGGATTCACCGCGCTGGTCTCCCTCGCGGAGCCGATCGAAGAGGCGATCCGCGGTCTATGAGTGAGGGAGCCCGCAGGAAATGACCACGCCACCCACCCGGCCCGCCGGGCTCGGTTACGTCCGCGTGGGATTCACGGTGCTTCCCCGGTGGCTGCTGTGGCTGGTGGCGGCCCTCGTGGTGGTGGGCGGGGGGAGCGCGGCCGTTCTGCTCGCCGTGGCTCCCACGCCCGGGGAGCGGGCGGCCGCCGCGGCCCCGAGCGGCCCGCCGCCGGGAGCGGACAGCGGCTCCTCCCTGCCGTCGGCGGTCGTCCCGCCTCCCACCCCGCGATCGAGCGATCCCATTCCTCCCGCCTTCCCCTCCGCATCGGCCACCCGGCTCGTCCAGCCTCCGGTCGAGCCGAGTCCGGCGCGTGCGGACGACCCGGGCGAGGTCGTGGAGGAGTACTACCAGGACATCGCGAACCGGGACTTCGCCGCGGCCTGGGAACTCGGCGGCAAGTACATCGCCCACACCTCCTACGCGAAGTGGGTGGCGGGGTACGACACGACGGCGAGCATCTCGCTCGGCTCGGCGAGCACGGTGGACCCCGGCCGGGTCCGGGTCGTGATCCGTGCGTTCCAGACGGACGGCACGCTGAGGGCGTACGAGGGGACCTACACCGTGTCCGGTGGTGTGATCGTCGGCGCCCAGGTCACCGAGAAGTGACCCTGATCCGCCGGACACCCCCTAACTGCGGTACACGCGGAGGTCCGAGACCTCGTACGACATCTCCCGGACGTCAGGGTCGGGGGCCGGGTGGTAGCGGCCCGCGCACACGGAGAGGTTGACGATGAGGTACGCCCGCCAGCGCCGGCCCACCCCGCTGTGGTCGGAGTACGCGCGGGTGCCGTTGACCCACCAGACGACCGTGTTCGTACCGAACTTGACCTTGAGGTCGACCCAGGCGCCGGGGCGGATGGCGGGGTCGTGGAAGTAGTGCGAGCCCCCGCCCCGGACGTGGTTGGAGAGTTCCAGCAGGTCCGGGTTGTCGGGGTGGTACTCGAAGACGTCGACCTCCTGGCCGCCGTCCCGCCAGGTCCAGATCGCGGGCCAGGCGCCGACCGCCTCCGGGAGCCGGACCCGGGCTTCCAGCACGTCCTCGGCGCGCAGCAGGAAACCCTCGTCACTGCCTTCGGTGGTCAGCAGTCCGGAGTCCCAGTTGCCGTCCGGCCGCCGGGTGGCGCGGAAGGTACCGCCGCGGCTGTAGGAGGGGTCGTCGACCAGATGATCGAGTTTGTTGTCGCCCGGATTGACCGGGCCGTTGTCGGGAAAGGCCGAGGTCCGGCCGGCGACCCAGCGGGAGGTCGAGCCGAAGTCGGCGGAGAAGACGAGGGTGCGGGGGCTCCGGAACGGGGCGAGGAGTCGGGAGATCACGCCGCAGCTCTGCCCAGGGCGCGCCGTCCGCATTCCGGTGATCTTTGTCGAAATGCGGACGGGAGGGGCGCTTCAGGGCACTTCCGGCCACCGAGGCGCCGCCCCGGCGCCCCACGGGCGCACGTCGGTCAGGAGCCGGACTGCTGCTGGCGCTCGGCCTGCTCGGCGTGCTTCTCCTTGATGCGGACCGCTTCCTTGCGGACATCGGCCTGGGTGCCGCGCTCCTTCTGGAGCCACTCCGGGTTCTCCTGCTTCAGCGCGTCGATCTGCTCCGTGGTGAGGGCCTCGGTGACCCCGCCGCGCGCGAGGCCGGCGATCGAGACGCCGAGCTTGGACGCGACCACCGGGCGGGGGTGAGGGCCGTTGCGTCGCAGTTCCTGCAGCCACTGGGGCGGCTCGGCCTGCAGCGCGTTCAGCTCGCTGCGGGTCACGACACCCTCCTGGAACTCAGCGGGGGTGGCTTCGAGGTACACACCCAGCTTCTTCGCCGCGGTGGCGGGCTTCATGGTCTGGGTGGTCTTGTGCGACGTCATGGGGTCAAGGGTATCGAGCGCGTGCGCTACTTCTGACCACGGCCGGTAATCTGGGCGGGTGACAGGCTCGGAAGCATCTCCCACGGCATCTCCCACGGCATCTCCCTCGTTCCGGCTCGCGTACGTCCCCGGAGTGACGCCCGGCAAGTGGGTGCGGATCTGGAAGGAGCGCCTGCCCGACGTCTCGCTGACCCTCCTCCAGGTGTCCGCCGCCGAGGCCCCGGACGTACTGCGGGGCAGCGACGCCGACGCCGCCTTCGTGCGGCTGCCGATCGACCGGACGGGCCTGGCCGCGATCCCCCTCTACACCGAGACCACGGTCGTCGTGGTCCCGAAGGACCACCTCGTGGCGGCCGTGGAAGAGGTCTCCACCGGGGACCTCGCCGACGAGATCGTGCTGCACCCGCTGGACGACACCCTGGACTGGGAGAGCCTGCCCGGGCGGCCCGCGCTGGAACGCCCCGCCACGACGGCGGACGCGATCGAGCTGGTGGCGGCCGGGATCGGCGTCCTCCTCGTCCCGCAGTCCCTCGCCCGCCTGCACCACCGCAAGGACCTCACGTACCGGACGGTGACGGACGCCCCGCAGTCCCGGGTGGGCCTGTCGTTCCTCGAACACGACGGTGAACCCACCGACCTGGTCGAGGAGTTCATCGGGATCGTGCGCGGCCGGACCGTCAACAGCACGCGCGGCCGCGGCGCCCCGACCCCGCCGCAGCCGAAGCAGCGCAAGCGCCCCGACGCGGCGGGCGCGGGGCGGGGGTCCGCGGCCGGGAAGTCGGGCGGCAAGAACCCGCGCGGCGGCTCCGGCGCAGCCAAGGGCGGCGCCAAGGGCGGCAAGAGCAGCAAGGGCGGCAAGCCCCGCCGCCGGCCCTAGCGTACGGTCACGGTCACGGTCGGTCACCGCCCGAGCCGAAATGGATGCTAGTCGCCGATCCTGACCAGGGCGAGCGTGATGTTGTCGGGGCCGCCGGCCTCGATGGCGGCCTTCCACAGCTCGAACGCCGCCTTGCCGTCGTCGTGCACCCGCAGCAGCTCTTCGAGCTCCTCGGGCGGCACCGGGTCGGTCAGCCCGTCCGAGCACACCAGGTAGCGGGCTCCGGCCGGCAGCGGCTCCGTCGACACGTGAGGGGTGATCCCGCTGTGCCGGCGGGCGCCGCCGAGCGCCTGGGTCAGCAGGGACGTGGTGCGCTGCCCCGGTTCCAGCGGCGGATTGTCGTCCACGCTCACCTGCCGGACCTCCTGCGCCGTGGCGTCGAGCACCCGGCTGTCGCCGACGTTGAACGAGATCAGCGAGTCCTCCAGTACGACCGCACCCGCCACGGTGGTGCCCATGGTGGCCAGCTCCGGATCGCTGTCACCGGCCGCGTACACCGCGTGGTTGCACAGGGCGAGCGCCTCGCGGACTGCTCCCTCGCTGTCCAAGGAGGTCCCGAGCATCGCCAGTTGGCGTACGACCAGCGCACTGGCCACCTCGCCCGCCGGCTGTCCGCCGATCCCGTCGGCGACCGCGACGACGAGCGGCGAACCGAGCGGGAACACGAACGTCTGCGGATTGCGGGTCACACCGGCGCACAGCGTCCACGGCCCGACGACGAGGCTGTCCTCGTTGTGGTCGCGTACCAGCCCGGCATGGCTGAGGGCGCTCACGGCTATGTACGTCATCGCACCCCCATTGTCCCGCCGCGCACCCGCCCGTGCCTCACTCGGGCTCCCGGCCCCCGGCCCCGCCCCCACCGAGCGCCTGCCGCTCCATGAGCCGGGTGACGTCCTTCGCGGTGACGATCCCGACCAGCCGGTCCGAGTCCACCACCAGGAGCGGCAGCCCGGTCCCCGGCCGCAGCGCGTCCAGGGCCTCGCCCAGCAGATCGCCCGGGGCCGCCACCGCGCACCGCTCCAGCGGTGTCCCCACGTCACGCACGCGCAGCGCCTCCCGCTGCGCCTCCGGCAGCCGGGCCAGCCCGCGTACGTGCACCACCCCGCTGGGGCGGCCGTCGAAATCGAGCAGCGGCAGGGCGGAATGCCGGGATTCCACGGCCACCTCGTCGATGAACCGCCGCACGCTCAGCCAGTCGGCGCCGGTCGCCACCGGGCTGGACATCGCATCGGCCACGTGCACGCCCCGCAGCCCCGTGCGCAACACGGCGTGCTGGCGCTCCGCGCCCGCGACGAACGTGATGAAGAGGCCGATGAAGACGAGCCACAGCCCGCTCGACACCCCGCGCAGGAAGGAGATCCAGCCCACGGCCATCAGCAGCACGCCCATGACCTGCCCCATGCGCGAGGCCGCCCGGTCCGCCCGGTCCCGGTCGCCCGTACGCCACCACAGCAGAGCCTGAAGCACCCGTCCGCCGTCGAGCGGCGAGGCCGGCAGCAGGTTGAAGACGGCGAGGAAGAGGTTCGTCCAGCCGAGCCAGACCAGGACGGCGGCGGGCACCGCCCAGCCGGGCAGGGTGTGCAGCCCGATCCCCGCGCCGACCGCGGCGCCGCCGATGACCAGGCTGGTGAGGGGTCCGCTCACCGCGACCGCGAAGGCCGCCGGGGCGGTCTGCGGCCGTCCCATCCTCGTCATCCCGCCCAGCGCCCACAGGGTGACGTCCTCGACGGAGATCTTCTTGCGGCGGGCCGTCGCGGCGTGCGCCGTCTCGTGCAGGAGCAGGCTGCCCATCAGCAGCAGGGCCCCCACGACGCTGGCGAGGGTGTACACGGCGTTCGAGCGCCCCGGAGTCCACACGGGGAGGGTCTGGCGGCCGAGCCCGTACGCGAACAGCACCACCAGCAGCGGCACGCTCCAGTGCATGCGCAGCGGCACTCCGACGACACGTCCGATAGGGACCGAGCCGTTCATCTTCGTCTCCTGCCGGCTCGGCAGTGGTTCACACCCCCATTGTCGCTCCGGAACGGCGGACCCGTACCGGAGCGACAGGTGCCGCGGGGCTCAGGCCTCCGTGGCGGCCGCAGCGGCCAGGGCCTCGTCGAGCTCCCACGCGTGCCGCTTGTACTCGCGCAGGAAGTCGCCGTGGTCCTCCCACTGGCGGGCGATACCGCGCAGCACGTCCCAGTGGTGCTCCACCGACTGGTCGATGACCCGGCGCAGCGCCGGTTCGGCCGCCGCCCGCTTCTCGATGAGCCCCTTGACCGCGGAGGCCTCCAGCACGGCGTTGCGCAGCGCGCGCAGCGCCCGGGAGGTGTCGTCCATCGCGAAACCGCGCTCGCTGCCGGTGGCCTCGTCGAACAGCGGGGTCAGCCGCGCCTCGATGAATGCGGTGATCCGCTCGAAGTGCTGCACGTCCATCGGGGCTCCATCTCGTCTGCTTCCTGGCGCCGTGGCTGCTCGCCGGCGCGGATGAACAATATCCGCTGAAGATCGGGAGGGGACGGGCGGCGGGCGCGATCAGACGGCGACGGCCTCCAGCACCGAGGGCACGGACGGGGTGGGCAGGATGCGGTCCAGCCGGAAGCCCGCCCGTGCGAGCAGCGACTCGAACTCGGCTGCGGTCCGCTCGCGGCCCGTGACGACCATCAGCATCACGATGTCGAGCTCCACGCCGGGATGCGGGGCGCTGCCCCCGGGCAGAACGGCGTCCACCACGAGCAGGCGGCCACCGGTGCCGGCCGCGCGCCGGATGGAGCCGAGGATGCGCAGCGCGTCCTCGTCGCTCCAGTCGTGCAGGATGTGCTTGAGCAGGTAGAAATCGCCCCCGGCCGGCACGGCGGTGAAGAAGTCCCCGCCCGCCGTCCGCCAGCGGCCCGCCAGCTCGGGCCGGTCCAGTACGTGCTCGGCGACGGTGGCGGGTTGGTCGAAGAGGGTGCCGGACAGGGTGGGCTCCCGGGTCAGTACGGCGGCCAGCAGCCCGCCGCGGCCGCCGGCCACGTCGACGAGGCGGGCGCCCGCCGGGAAGGCGTAGCTCTGCGCCACCAGTTCCTCGACCGGGCCCGAATGCGCCGCCATGCCGGCGTCGAACGCTGCCCGGTCCTCCGGGGACTTGAGGAGGTGCTCGAAGAACGGCATGCCGTGGGCGAGGCCGAAGGCGGACTCGCCCGTACGCAGGGTGTCCGCGAGCCGGCCGGCGGACCGCGCGTACATCGGGTCGGTCAGCAGCAGGACGCTCGCCAGCTGCGATCCCGGCGCGCCGCCGACGAGCGACTGCCCGGCCTCCTCCAGCCGGAAGGCGCCCCGGCCGTCCTCGCCGAACAGCCCCCGCGTCGCCAGGAACCGCAGGATCCGCCGCAGCGCGGGCCCGTGCGTGCCGGTACGGGCGGCGAGCTCCTCGGCGGTGCGCGGCCCGTCGGCGAGGTGGTCGGCTATCCGGTGGACGGCCACGGCCCGTAAGGCTGCGGCGTGGACGTGCCCGTACATGAGGTCGTGCAGCGGGGACGGGGCGAAGGGGTCGATGCTGGCCACGGTCCGGCTCCTGTCGGCTCGATGCGGTGCGGGTCGGATCGGGGCACGCGGGCGGTCATGCGGCCCGCGGGGCCCACCTGCGCAGTGCATGGCGCGTACGGGCCCCCCGTCCAGCCCCTTTCCGGGCATCTCCGCGCGTCCCCGGCCCCGCCCCTCCACCAGGTGGCGGTTCCGGGTGGCCACTTCCGGGTGACACCCCCGTAGGCCTCACCGGCCCGCGGGCGCCCGTGGTCGACGATCGCCAGCGGCCGTACCTGCCGCGGCCGCAGGTCGCCGGGGGCCGGACGCTTGGGAGATCACGTGCACATCCTGCTCGCCGCCAGCGCGTTCAACAGTCTCACTCAGCGCGTACACGCAGAACTGAGGGACCGCGGGCACAGCGTGGCGGTCGAGCTCGCCCTGCCCGGCGTCTCCCTCGCCGAAGCCGTCGACCGCCACCGGCCGGACCTCGTGCTCGCGCCGATGCTGAAGACGCCCATCCCCCGGGAGGTCTGGTCCGCCCACACCTGCCTGATCGTCCACCCGGGGCCCGTGGGCGACCGCGGGCCCTCCTCGCTCGACTGGGCCGTCACCGAGGACGCGACCCGCTGGGGCGTCACCGTGCTCCAGGCCTGCGAGGAGATGGACGCGGGCGACGTCTGGGCCACCGCGGAATGCCCGCTGCCGCCCGTCGGCAAGAGCGACGCGTACCGCGGCGAGATCGCCGACGCCGCACTGTCCGCCGTGCTGACGGCCGTCGACCGCTTCGCCTCCGGCACCCACGTCCCCGAGCGGCAGCGATCCGGCCGCGCCCGGCCGTACCTGCGCCAGGAGCTGCGCCGGATCGACTGGGCGAACGACTCCACGCAGAGCGTCGTCCGCGCGCTGCGCGCCGCCGACTCCCAGCCGGGCGTACTCGACGAGCTGCTCGGCGGCCAGTGGTTCCTGCACGGCGGGTACCCCGAGGACCGGCTGCGCGGCCGCCCCGGCGAGCTGATCGCCACCCGCGCGGGCGCGATCTGCCGGGCGACCGCCGACGGAGCCGTGTGGATCCCCGAACTCCGGGCGCGGCGCATGCCCGGCGAGCCGGCTGAGCCGGCCCCCGTCAAACTCCCCGCCACCCTCGCCCTCGGCGACCGGCTGCCACCGCTCCCCGAGATCCCCGCGCCGCCGTACGCCGCCGACGCGGACCCGGACGGCCCGCGCACCTGGTCCGACATCACCTACCGGGAACAGGGCGGGGCCGGCTTCCTCACGTTCTCCTTCCCCGGCGGCGCCATGAGCACCGCGCAGTGCCGGCGCCTGCTCGCCGCCTACCGGGAGGCCTGCACCCGGCCCGTCTCGGTCCTCGTCCTCGGCGGCGGCCGCGACTTCTTCTCCAACGGCATCCACCTCGGCGTCATCGAGGCGGCCGCCGACCCGGCCGAGGAGTCCTGGGCCAACATCAACGCGATGGACGACCTCGTGGAGGCCGTCCTGACCACCACCGACCGGTTCGTCGTGGCCGCCCTCGGCGGCAACGCGGCCGCCGGCGGGGCCATGCTCGCCCTCGCCGCCGACGAGGTCTGGTGCCGTACCGGCGTGGTCCTCAACCCGCACTACCGGCTGATGGGCCTGTACGGATCCGAGTACTGGACCTACACCCTGCCCCGCCGCACCGGAACCGGCGTCGCCGAGCGCCTCACCGCCGATGCCCTGCCGATCAGCGCCGAAGCCGCCCGCCGGCTCGGGCTGGTCGACCGTACGATCGACTGCGCCCCGCAGGCCTTCGCCGACGAGACGTCCCGGCTCGCCGTCCGCGTGGCGGACTCGCCCGCCGTCCTGTCCCGGATCGCCGGCAAAAAGGCCCGCCGCGACGCCGACGAGAGCGTCCGGCCGCTCGCCGCCTACCGGGAGGCGGAGCTGGCGCGGATGCGGGAGGCCTTCTTCGACCCGCAGGCCCCGTACCACGCCCTGCGCCGCGCCTTCGTGCGCAAGGAGCCCGCCGACCGCACCCCGGCCCACCTGGAGCGGACCGTACCCGGACGGCGCACCGCGGCCCTGCCCTCCCGGCGGCCCCCGGTCACTGGACCGGCCGTACAAGACAGGGCGCCGGGCCCGGCCGGCTGCTAGCAAGAAGGGTGAGGCCGGCGCGGAGCACCTGCCCCGTCCGCCTCCCCGTTCCCGCCCCCTCCGCGTCCCCGGCCCCACCCACCCCCCCGCATCCCTTCCCAAGGAGCGATCCTCATGGATGCAGCAACGCCGAGCACGGCAGTAGAGGACCCCCCGATCCACATCCTCTGGATCAACGCCGGACTGAGCTGCGACGGCGATTCGGTGTCCCTGACGGCAGCGATGCAGCCCAGCATCGAGGAGATCGTCATGGGCGTCCTCCCCGGACTGCCCAAGATCGCCGTGCACTGGCCGCTGATCGACTTCGAGTGCGGACCGGTCGGCGGCGCCGACACGTTCATCGAATGGTTCTTCAAGGGGGAGCGCGGGGAGATCGACCCCTTCGTGCTCGTCGTCGAAGGCTCGATCCCCAACGAGAAGATCAAGCCCGAGGGCTACTGGTGCGGCTTCGGCGACGATCCGGAGACCGGCCAGCCCATCACCACCAGCGAGTGGATCGACCGCCTCGCGCCCAAGGCCCTCGCCGTGGTCGCGATCGGCACCTGCGCCACGTACGGCGGCATCCACGCGATGGAGGGCAACCCCACCGGGGCCATGGGCGTACCCGACTACCTCGGCTGGGACTGGACCTCGAAGGCCGGCATCCCGATCGTGTGCGTCCCCGGCTGCCCGATCCAGCCCGACAACTTCTCCGAGACCCTGACCTACCTGCTCTACCAGGCGGCCGGCTCCGCGCCGATGATCCCGCTGGACGACAAGCTGCGCCCCACCTGGCTGTTCGGCAACACCGTGCACGAGGGCTGCGACCGGGCCGGCTACTACGAGCAGGGCGAGTTCGCCCAGACCTACGACTCGCCCAAGTGCCTGGTCAAACTCGGCTGCTGGGGCCCGGTCGTCAAGTGCAACGTGCCCAAGCGCGGCTGGATGAACGGCATCGGCGGCTGCCCCAACGTGGGCGGCATCTGCATCGCCTGCACCATGCCGGGCTTCCCCGACAAGTTCATGCCGTTCATGGACGAGCCTCCGGGCGCGAAGGTCTCCGCCACCGCCAGCGGGGTCTACGGCACGCTGATCCGCAAGCTCAGGGCGATCACCGAGCACACCGTGGACCAGGAGCCCAAGTGGCGCCATCCCGGACGGCAGCTGACCACCGGCTACCGCAAGCCCTGGTGACCGGACCGCCCGCGGCCCCGCGTCCACCCGGCCCGCGCCCCACCGCTGCGCCTCTCCAATCCTCCAGCTCCCGTCTCCAAGAAGGGTCACGGCAGACAAGATGACACCGAAGACGAAAGCGGCCGGTGACGGCAGCGGCCTGGTGGAGATGGCCTGGGATCCGATCACCCGGATCGTGGGCAGTCTCGGCATCCACACGAAGATCGACTTCAAGCAGAAGAAGGTCGCGGAGTGCTACAGCACCTCGTCCGTCTTCCGCGGCTACAGCGTCTTCATGCGCGGCAAGGACCCCCGCGACGCGCACTTCATCACCAGCCGCATCTGCGGGATCTGCGGCGACAACCACGCCACGTGCTCCGTCTACGCCCAGAACATGGCGTACGGGGTGAAGCCGCCCCACCTCGCCGAGTGGATCATCAACCTGGGCGAGTCGGCGGAGTACATGTTCGACCACAACATCTTCCAGGAGAACCTGGTCGGGGTCGACTACTGCGAGAAGATGGTCCGCGAGACCAACCCCGGCGTCCTCGAACTCGCCGAGCGCACCGAGGCCCCGCACGCCGGCGACCACGGCTACCGCACCATCGCCGACATCATGCGCTCGCTCAACCCCATCGAGGGCGAGTTCTACCGCGAGGCCCTCCAGGTCAGCCGGTACACCCGCGAGATGTTCTGCCTGATGGAGGGGCGCCACGTGCACCCCTCCACCCTCTACCCGGGCGGCGTCGGCACCATCGCCTCCGTCCAGCTCTTCACGGACTACATGAGCCGCCTCATGCGGTACTGCGAGTTCATGAAGCGCGTGGTCCCGCTCCACGACGACCTCTTCGACTTCTTCTACGAGGCCCTGCCCGGGTACGAGGAGGTCGGCCGCCGGCGCGTCCTGCTGGGCTGCTGGGGCGCGCTCAACGACCCCGAGTACTGCGACTTCACGTACGCCAACATGACCGACTGGGGACGGAAGATGTTCGTCACCCCGGGCGTGGTGGTGGACGGGAAGCTGGTCACCAACGACCTCACCGAGATCAACCTCGGCATCCGCA
Source organism: Streptomyces sp. NPDC090741 (assembly GCF_044769045.1). Lineage (NCBI taxonomy): Bacteria > Bacillati > Actinomycetota > Actinomycetes > Kitasatosporales > Streptomycetaceae > Streptomyces > Streptomyces sp. NPDC090741. The sequence goes on from NZ_JBIVXF010000002.1 coordinate 696,868, forward strand.
TCCTGCTCGGCAGCTCGTACTACGACGACTGGCAGGGCCAGGAGAAGTTCGTCACCCACGACCCGCTCGGCAACCCGGTCGACGCCCGCCACCCGTGGAACCAGCACACCATCCCGGCCCCGCAGAAGCGGAACTTCGACGACAAGTACAGCTGGGTGATGTCCCCGCGCTGGTTCGACGGCAAGGACCACCTCGCCCTCGACACCGGCGGCGGCCCCCTCGCCCGCCTGTGGTCCACCGCCCTGTCCGGGCTCGTCCACACCGACTACGTCCAGGCCACCGGCCACAGCGTGGTCATCACCCTGCCCCGCACCATGACCAAGCCCGAGACCCGCTTCGAGTGGAAGATCCCGAAGTGGAGCAACGCGCTGGAGCGCAACCGCGCCCGCACGTACTTCCAGGCGTACGCGGCCGCCATCGCGCTGCACTGCGCCGAGAAGGGCCTGGCCGAGGTCCGCGCCGGACGCACCCAGACCTGGGAGAAGTTCGAGGTTCCGGACGAGTCCATCGGCGTCGGCTTCACGGAGGCGGTGCGCGGCGTGCTCTCGCACCACATGGTGATCCGCGACGGCAAGATCGCCAACTACCACCCGTACCCGCCGACCCCGTGGAACGCCAGCACCCGCGACACCTTCGGCACCCCCGGACCGTACGAGGACGCCGTCCAGAACACCCCGATCTTCGAGGAGAACTCCCCGGAGAACTTCAAGGGCATCGACATCATGCGCGCCGTGCGCAGCTTCGACCCCTGCCTGCCCTGCGGCGTCCACATGTACGTCGGCAGCGGCAAGACGGTCAAGCAGATGCACGTGCCCACCGGACTGAGCGGACTCGGCGGATGAGCGCGACGGCGACCGACGCCCGCGAGGCGGGCCGGCGGGTGGACGAGGTCCTCGACCGGCTGGCCGCCTCGGGCGACCGGGAGGCCTGCGCCGCGGCCGAGGAACTGGTGCGCGTGCTCATGGACTTCTACGGGGCCGGGCTCGCCCGCATCGTGGAACGCCTCGGTGTGGAACGCCTCGGCGGGCTGCTGGACGACGAGCTCGTCGCGAGCCTGCTCGCCCTGCACGACCTGCACCCCGAGGACGTCCACACCCGGATCGCCCGCGCCCTGGAGACCGTAGGGGACCCCGTGGAGCTGATCGGCTTCGACGCGGCCACCGGCGTGCTGCGCCTGCGGTCCGCGCCGGGCGGCGGCTGCGGGTGCGGTTCCGGCGGCGACGCCGCGGCGCAGGGCGTCGAGGACGCCCTGGCCTGCTTCGCGCCCGAGGTGACCGCGGTGGAGCTCGAAGCGGCCGAGCCGCCCCTGCCCCTGCTCCAGATCGGCACCCGCCCGCAGGCCCCGGCGCGGGCCCGGTGAACGCGCCGCACCCCTGGGCGACGGCGCAGCCGGCCGCCGGCTCCGCCGGGCCGCGCGCCGCGCGCGGCCTGCGCCGGTTCACGGGGCCCCGGCCGCCCCGGCCCGAGCGCTGCGAACTGTGCGCGGTGGCGGTCTCCGAGGACGGCCACCGCCACTTGGTGGAGGTCGAGAAGCGGGCGCTGGTCTGCGCCTGCACCGCCTGCTCCCTCCTGTTCGACCGGCCCGGCGCCGCCACCGGAGGCTTCCGCGCCGTACCCGACCGCTACCTCACCGACCCCGAACACCGGCTCGGCGAGGGCGCCTGGGAGCAGCTCCAGATCCCGGTCGGCGTCGCCTTCTTCTTCCGCAACGCCGCCCTCGACCGGCTGGTCGCGCTCTACCCGAGCCCGGCCGGAGCCACCGAGAGCGAACTGGACCCGGCCACCTGGCAGGACGTACTGGGCGGCGGGGCGCTCGCCGCGCTGCTCGAACCCGACGTGGAGGCGCTGCTGCTGCGCCGGATCGAGGGCCGCACCGAGTGCTACCTCGTCCCCATCGACATCTGCTACGAGCTGGTGGGGCGGATGCGGCTGCTGTGGCAGGGATTCGACGGCGGGGCCGAGGCCCGCGCCGCGCTGAACGCCTTCTTCGCGCAGGTGGAGCGCAGGGCCAAGGTCCCGGCCGGGGCGGGGGAGGGGCGGCCGTGACCGACTTCGCCTTCACCTGCACCGGGGTGCGCGCCGACCCGTACGCGGCCGGCCCCACCCTGGTCTTCCGGCTGCGCATCACCACCGCCGCCGACAAGCGCGTCCACGCGCTCGCGCTGCGCTGCCAGATCCGCATCGAGCCGGCCAAGCGCGGCTACGGCACCGGCGAAGCCGCCGCGCTCCACGACCTGTTCGGCGAACGGGCCCGCTGGGGGACCACCCTCCAGCCCCTTCAGTTCGCCCAGGTCTCGGTGATGGTCCCCAGTTTCACCGGGGAGACCGAGACCGACGTGGTCGTGCCGTGCTCGTACGACATGGACATCGCCTCCGGCCGCTACCTCAGCGCCCTGGAGGACGGCGAGGCACCGCTGCTGATGCTGTTCTCCGGAACGGCCTTCACCGGCGCCGGGGGCTTCCAGGTCGAGCCCGTTCCCTGGGACCGGGAAGCCCCGTTCCGGATGCCCGCCGAGGTGTGGCGGGAGATGGTCGAACAGCACTTCCCCGGCTGCGGCTGGCTGCGGCTGCCCCGCGACACCATGGCGGACCTGCTCGCCTACCGCTCCCGCCACGCGCTCGCCTCCTGGGAGGCGACCGTACGGACCCTGCTGGACGCGGCGTCGACCGCCGAGCCGCCGCCCCCGGACCCCGCCTGGGCCGGCGCCGTACTGCCGCGGGCCGCCGAGAGGACCGCGCCATGACCACGACGGCCCTGCCCGAATCGCGCTTCGCCGTCGCCCGGCAGGTGGCCGACGCCGTCCTCTTCGAGGGTTACGTCCTCTACCCGTACCGGGCTTCGGCGGCGAAGAACCGGCTGCGCTGGCAGTTCGGCGTCCTGGTCCCGCCCGCATGGGGCCCCGCGCACGGCGAGCACTCGTTCCAGCGCACCGAGGTGGTCATGGAACCGCGCGGCGCGGCCACCCTCGCCGTCGAGCTGCGCTTCCTGCACGCGCAGCGGCGTACGGTCGAAGAGGCCGGCGCGGACGGCTCGTTCGCGGCAGTTCCCGAACTGCACCTGCCCGACCGGGTCCTGGTCCCGTGGGACGAGGGAACCGAGGAACGGGTCGAAATGACCGTACCCGTCGCAGAGCTGGAGGAGGGCGAGGTCTGCCTGCCCTTCGTCCGGCCCGCCCGCGAGGAGACCGAACCCGTCCTCGACGCCGACGGCCGGGAGGTGGGCCGCCTGGTCCGGCGCACCGAGCGCGCCGACGGGGTGCTGCGGCTGCGCGTGGAGCAACTGGACGTCCCGTACCGGGCGTTCAGGCTCACGGTGGTGGTCGAGAACACGAGCGACTGGACGCCGGACGCCGAAGGCGCCGCCGGCGCCGATCGCGATGTCGTGCTGCCCCGCTCGCTGGTCGCGGCCCACCTCCTGATGGGCCTCAGCGCCGGTTCCTTCCTCTCGATGACCGACCCGCCCGAGTGGGCCAAGGCCTCCGTCGCGACCTGCGCCAACCGGCACACCTGGCCCGTCCTCGCCGGCGAACCGGGCAGCAGCGATGTCGTGCTGTCCTCGCCGATCATCCTGGAGGACCACCCCGGCATCGCGCCCGAGTCCATCGGGGCCATGTACGACGCCACCGAGATCGACGAGATCCTCGCCCTGCGCACGGCGGCCCTGACCGACCAGGAGAAGCGGGAGGCGCGCGGCACCGACGCCCGCGCGGCCGCCGTCATCGACCTGGCCGAGACCATGCCGCCCGAGGTGCTGGAACGCCTGCACGGCGCGGTCCGGGCACTGCGCGAGATCACCGACCCCGGTGCGCCCACCCCCGAGTCGTTCGCCGAACTCTTCGACGAGGACGCCGTGTTCAAGCCGGACACCCCCTGGTGGGACCCGGCGCACGCGGATCCCGCCGATCCGGCCCGCGACCGGATCCTGATCGACGGGTCCTCGGTGGGACCCGGCAGCCGGGTGGTCCTGCGCCCGGGCCTGCGGCGCACGGACGCCCAGGACCTGTTCCTCCAGGGGGCCACGGCCCAGGTCGAGGCCGTCCTCCACGACGTGGACGGCGGAGTGCACCTCGCCGTCACCGTCGAAGGGGACCCGGGCGCCGACATCCGGCGCGAACAGGGCCGGTTCCTCTACTTCCAGCCCGACGAGGTCGCCCCGCTGGAGGGCGCGTGAGCGGCCGCGTCCTGATCGCCGGCATCGGCAACGTCTTCCTCGGCGACGACGGCTTCGGCGTCGAGACCGTCCGGATGCTGGCCGGGCCCGGGCACGCGCTGCCCGAGCACGTCGAGCTGGTGGACATCGGCGTACGCGGCGTCCACCTCGCCTACCAGCTCCTCGACGGCTACGACACGCTCGTCCTGGTGGACGCCACCGCCCGCGGCGGAGCCCCCGGCACCCTGTACCTGATCGAGGCCGCCGAGCCCGGCTCCCTCGCCCCGCAGGGCCCCGTACTCGACGGGCACCAGATGTCGCCCGACGCGGTGCTCGCCCTGCTGGACACCCTGTGCGCCGGAACCGGCAGCGCGCCGCCCCGGCGGATCTGGGTCGTCGGCTGCGAACCCGGCTGTCTGGAGGAGGGCATCGGCCTGAGCGCGCCGGTGGCCGCAGCGGTCCCGGAGGCCGTACGGATGGTCCTGGACCTGGTCCTCCGCCCGGACGAGGAACTGCTCGACCACGAGCGCAACGCCACCGCCAACTGAGGAGAACCCATGAAGAAGGCCATCATCGGCGGCGCGGCCGTCGCCGTCCTCGCCTGCGCACTGAGCGTGGTGCTCCCCGACATCCAGCGCTATCTGAGGATCCGCCGCATGTGACCCGTGACCTGCGATCCCCGCGATCCCTGACGTGCGACCGCCCCGGCGCCCGAATGGCGTACGGGGCGTCGGCGCGTCGGCGTGCCCGAGCGCCCCGTACGGCGCCGGCCGGTCTAATGAGGCCTGGCAGGACGGAGTCCCATGCACGAGATGTCGATCGCCATGGCCGTGGTGGGCCAGGTGGAGGAAGCCGCCGAGGCCGGCGGCGCGACCGCCGTCACCTCGGTCCGGCTCCAGGTCGGAGAGCTGGCCGGGGTGGTGCCCGACGCCCTCGCCTTCTGCTTCGAACTGGCCTGCGCCGGAACGCTCCTCGAAGGCGCCGAGCTCGTGACGGAGTCGGTCGCCGCCCGCGCGCACTGCCGTTCCTGTACGGGCGACTGGGCGGTCGGCATGCCGCCCCGGCTGGTCTGCCCCGGCTGCGGGCAGGCGGCGGACGTCGAACTCCTCACCGGGCGCGAGCTGCAGATCCTCAGCGTGCACTGGGAGGAAGGCCCCGGCCCCGACCGCGTCCGGACCACCGCTCCCGCCCCCACCCGCGAACCGATCTCCGAGGAGCGCTGAACCATGTGCCGTGTGGTCGACCTGAAGCAGGCGGTCCTCGCCAAGAACGACTCGGCCGCGCACACCCTGCGCGCCGAACTCACCGCCCGCGGCACCACGGTGGTCAACCTGCTCTCCAGCCCGGGCAGCGGGAAGACCGCCCTGCTGGAGCGGGAACTCGGCCTGGCGCGCGAGCGGGGCGTGCCGGTCGCCGCCCTCACCGCCGACCTCGCCACCGAGAACGACGCGCTGCGGTTGGCGCGTTCGGGTGTTCCCGTCAAGCAGGTGCTCACCGACGGGCTCTGCCACCTCGAAGCCGCCATGCTGGGACGGCACCTCGACGGCTGGCTGCCCGAGGACACCCGGCTGCTGTTCGTGGAGAACGTCGGCAACCTCGTCTGCCCCGCCTCGTACGACCTCGGCGAGTCGCTGCGCGTCGTCCTGGCCTCGGTGACGGAGGGCGAGGACAAACCGCTCAAGTACCCGACGGCCTTCGGGCTGGCCCAGCTCGTCGTGGTGACGAAGACGGACATCGCGCAGGCCGTGGAATTCGACGAGCCCGCCTTCCGCGCGCACGTCCAGCAGGTCAACCCAGGGGTGGAGGTGGTGCTGACCTCGGCCCGCGGCGGCGAGGGCGCGGGCATCCTGCTCGACCGGGCGCTGGCGGTCGGCGCCGGCGGCGCGGTGCACGCCCCGGTCATGGCCCAGCAGCCCCCCGCACACCACCATCACCACGCCGAGGGCCACGACCACGTTCCCGGCCACGCCCACGAGCACGTTCCCGGCCACGCCCACGAGCACGGCCCCGGGCATGCCCACGAGCACGGCCCCGGGCGCGGCCCGGGTCACGACCACGGCCCCGGTTCGCGGCACACGCACCCGCACTCCGGCGTGGTGCCGACCCGCTGATGGAAGCCGTGGAGCGCCGCCGGGTCATCGTGCGCGGAGTGGTGCAGGGCGTCGGCTTCCGGCCGTACGTGTACACCCGCGCGACCGGACTCGGCCTCGCCGGGCACGTCACCAACACCCCCGAGGGGGTCGTCGCCGAGGTCGAAGGCGCGCCGGCGGCCGTATCGGCCTTCTGCGAGCGGCTCGCGGCCGACGCCCCACCGCTGGCGGTCGTCGACGCCGTCGACCACCACGAGGTCCCCGTATCCGGCGGCGCGGGCTTCACCATCGTCGCCTCCCGCTCCGGCGGCCCCGCCCGTACCCTCGTCTCCCCGGACGTGGCCACGTGCGCGGACTGCCTCGCGGAGCTGGCCGATCCGGCCGACCGGCGCCACCGGCACCCCTTCATCACCTGCACGCACTGCGGACCCCGCTTCACCATCGTCACCGGAGTGCCGTACGACCGGGCGCACACCACCATGGCCCGCTTCCCGATGTGCCCCGACTGCGCCCGCGAGTACGCCGACCCCGCCGACCGGCGCTTCCACGCCCAGCCGGTGGCCTGCCCCGCCTGCGGGCCCCGGCTGCGCCTCCTCGCCGGATCGCCGCCGCGCGAGGCCGCCGCCGACCCCGTGGCCGAGGCCCGCCGGCTGCTGGCCGACGGGGCGATCCTCGCGGTCAAGGGCCTCGGCGGCTACCACCTCGCCTGCGACGCCGCGCACGCCGGAGCCGTCGCCGAACTGCGGCGCCGCAAGGCCCGCGGGGACAAGCCGTTCGCCCTGATGGCCCGCGAACCCGCCGACATCGAGCACCTCGTCCACCTCGGCCCGGCCGAACGGGACCTGCTCACCGGGCCCGTCCGGCCCATCGTCCTGCTGCGCCGCCGCCCCGGAGCCGACGCGCAGGAGCTCGTCGCCGACGCCGTCGCCCCGGGCAGCCCCGACCTGGGCGTGATGCTCCCCTACACCCCCGTGCACCATCTGCTGCTCGGGCTCCCCGGCGACCCGCCCGGTCCCCGGCTGCTCGTCATGACCAGCGGCAACCTGTCGGGCGAGCCCATCGTCACCGACGACACCGAGGCCCTGGACCGGCTCGCCCGGCTCGCCGACGCCTGGCTCACCCACGACCGGCCCATCCACGTCCCCTGCGACGACTCCGTGGTGCGCGTCTGCGACGGCGAGGCGCTGACCCTGCGCCGCTCCCGCGGCCACGCCCCACTGCCGCTGGCGCTGCCGCTGTCCGTCCCCGCCACGCTCGCCGCCGGGGGCGACCTCAAGAACGCCTTCTGCCTCGGCGAGGGCCGCAAGGCCTGGCTGTCGGCGCACATCGGCGACATGGACGACCTGGCCACGCAGTACGCCTTCGAACGCGCCGAGCAGCAGCTGGAGTCCATCACCGGCGTCGCGCCCGGGCTGCTCGCCGTGGACCGGCACCCCGGCTACCGCTCGGGCCGCTTGGTCCGCGGCCGGGCCGGCGCCCGCCCGGTCCTCGGAGTCCAGCACCACCACGCACACATCGCGTCCGCGATGGCCGAACACGGCCAGGGCGGCACCCGCAAGGTGATCGGCATCGCGTTCGACGGCACCGGATACGGCGACGACGGGGCGGTGTGGGGCGGGGAGGTGCTGCTGGCGGACTACGCCGGCTACACCCGGTTCGCGCACCTCGCCTACGTCCCGCTGCCGGGCGGCGACGCCGCCGTGCACCGGCCGTACCGCATGGCCCTGTCCCATCTGCGCGCCGCCGGGCTCGGCTGGGACCCCGACCTGCCCTGCACGGCGGCCTGCCCGCCCGAAGAACTACGGCTGCTGCGACGCCAGTTGGAGCGCGACCTGCACTGCGTGCCGACATCCAGCATGGGCCGGCTCTTCGATGCCGTCTCCTCCCTGGCGGGCGTCTGCCACCACGCCGGGTACGAGGCCCAGGCCGCCATCGAGCTGGAGGGCGCGGCGCTCACGGGGTCCGGGACGCAGGCGGACGGCGGGTACGCCTTCGCGCTGCACCAGGGAGAACACTGCGGCGAGAGCCCGGTAACGGCCGACCCCGCCCCCGTACTGGCGGCAGTCGTGGCCGACGTACGGGCGGGCACGCCCAAGGCCCTGATCGCCGCCCGCTTCCACGTGGCCGTCGCCGAACTCGTGGGCACGCTGGCCGCCCTCGCGCGCGAGCGGCACGGGCTCGACACCGTCGCCCTGACCGGCGGGGTCTTCGCCAACACCGTGCTCTCCACCGCCTGCGCCCGCCTCCTGCGCGAGCGCGGCTTCACCGTCCTGCGCCACCACCGCGTCCCGCCTAACGACGGGGGGCTGGCCCTCGGCCAGCTGATGGTGGCGGCCTGCACCCCGCAACACCCACAGCAAGGAGAGGGCCATGTGCCTGGCGGTACCCGGCAGAGTGCTTGACATCGGGGAGAAGGACGGCACCCGCATGGCGACCGTCGATTTCGGCGGTGTGGTCAAGGAGGTGTGCCTGGAGTACCTGCCGGACCTCCAGGTCGGCGAGTACGCCATCGTCCACGTCGGCTTCGCGCTGCAGCGGCTCGACGAGGAGTCGGCCCGCCAGACCCTCGAACTCTTCGCGCAACTCGGCATGCTCCAGGAGGAGTTCGGCGACCCCTGGGAGCGGGCGGCGGCCGAGTCGGGCGCGGCGGACTGGCCCTTCACGGAAGACATCGCGGAGCAGGAGGCGCAGCAGCAGTGAAGTACCTCGACGAATTCCAGGACCCCGAGCTGGCGCGCCGCCTGCTCGACGACATCCACTCCACCGTCACCCGCCCCTGGGCGCTGATGGAGGTCTGCGGCGGCCAGACGCACACGATCATCCGACACGGGATCGACCAACTGTTGCCTGAACAGGTGGAGTTGATCCACGGGCCGGGCTGTCCGGTGTGCGTGACCCCGCTGGAGGTCATCGACAAGGCGCTGGAGATCGCCTCCCGCCCCGAGGTCATCTTCTGCTCGTTCGGCGACATGCTCCGCGTGCCCGGATCCGGCCGCGACCTGTTCCAGGTGCGCAGCGAGGGCGGCGACGTACGGGTGGTGTACTCCCCGCTCGACGCCCTGCGGATCGCGCAGCAGAACCCCACGCGCGAGGTGGTGTTCTTCGGCATCGGCTTCGAAACCACCGCGCCCCCCAATGCCATGACGGTCTATCAGGCGAAGAAGCTCGGCATCCCCAACTTCAGTCTGCTCGTCTCCCACGTCCGGGTTCCCCCGGCCATCGAGGCGATCATGACCTCCCCGAGCTGCCGGGTCCAGGGCTTCCTCGCCGCCGGACACGTGTGCAGTGTGATGGGCATGGGGGAGTACCCGGAGCTGGCCGCGCGCCACCGGGTCCCCATCGTGGTCACCGGGTTCGAGCCGCTGGACATCCTCGAAGGCGTACGCCGGGCGGTAGGGCAGCTGGAGCGGGGCGAGCACACCGTCGACAACGCCTACGCGCGCGCCGTGCGCCCGGAGGGGAACCCGGCCGCCCTCGCGATGCTGGAGGACGTCTTCGAGGTCACCGACCGCGCCTGGCGCGGCATCGGCGTCATCCCCCACAGCGGCTGGCGGCTGTCCGCCCGCTACCGCGACTACGACGCCGAGCACCGATTCTCGGTGACCGGCATCGCCACGCAGGAACCCGCCGAGTGCCGCAGCGGCGAGGTCCTCCAGGGCCTGATCAAGCCGCACGAGTGCGAGGCGTTCGGCACCACCTGCACACCGCGCACCCCGCTCGGCGCCACGATGGTCTCCAGCGAGGGCGCGTGCGCCGCGTACTACCTCTACCGGCGCCTCGATCTCGCGCCGGCCGCCCGGACCGCACCGCTGGAGGCGAGCCCCGTTGTCTGAAGCCCTGTCCGAAGCCGTACTCGACGTCACGGGCTGGACGTGTCCGGCCCCGCTGCGGGACCGCCCCCGCGTGGTGATGGGTCACGGAGGCGGCGGGGCTCTCTCCGCCGAGCTCGTCGAGCACGTCTTCGCACCCGCCTTCGGCGGCGAGGTGCTCGCCCGGCTCGGTGACTCCGCCGCGGTCACCCTGGGCGGGGCCCGCCTCGCCTTCTCGACCGATTCGTACGTGGTGCGGCCGCTGTTCTTCCCCGGCGGCAGCATCGGCGACCTCGCCGTCAACGGCACGGTCAACGACCTGGCCATGAGCGGCGCCCGCGCCGCCTACCTCTCGTGCGGGTTCATCCTCGAAGAGGGCGTCGAGATCTCCGTGGTGGCCCGGGTCTCCGAGGACCTCGGCGCGGCCGCGCGGGCCGCGGGCGTCGAGGTGGCCACCGGCGACACCAAGGTCGTGGAGGCCGGCCACGGCGACGGCATCTACCTCAACACCGCCGGCATCGGGCTCATCCCCGACGGGGTGGACCTGCGCCCGCAGCGCGTCGTACCGGGCGATGTCGTCATCGTCAGCGGGGAGATCGGCCTGCACGGCGTGGCCATCATGAGCGTCCGCGAAGGCCTCGAATTCGGGGTGGACGTCAAGAGCGACTGCGCGCCGCTGGGCGGGCTCGTCCAGGCCATGCTCGCGGTCACCCCCGACCTGCACGTCCTGCGCGACCCCACGCGCGGCGGGCTGGCAGCCGCCCTGAACGAGATCGCGGCCGCCTCGCGCACGGGGGTCGTCATCCACGAGGGCCGGGTGCCCGTCCCGGAAGCCGTCGGCAACGCCTGCGCGATCCTCGGCCTCGACCCGTTCTACGTGGCCAACGAGGGCAAGCTGGTCGCGTTCGTACCCCGACAGCACGCCGAAGCCGTCCTCGACGCGATGCGCGCGCACCCGCTGGGCCGCGACGCCACGGTGATCGGCGAGGCGGTCGAGGCCCACCCCGGCCTGGTGGTGGCCCGCACCGGCCTCGGTGGCACCCGCGTGGTCGACCTGCCGATCGGAGAACAGCTGCCCCGCATCTGCTGACTCCGGGACCCTGCGCGGTGGCGGTCCGTGAGCTCAGGGGAGCTCGGGGATGAAGGGGAGGTAGTCCTCCGTGGCCGCGGAGGGGAGGACCGCGTAGCTGGCCTCGGGGAGCTCGTTCCACACCCCCGGGAGGTCGCCGAGCGGTTCGGAGACCACCAGCCGCGTCGCGTCCGACACCTCCCGCAGGAACGGCAGCTCCGGGTACAGCTGCCGCACGGTATCGGCCCTGCTGCTGTAGAACAGGGAACGCGACGTGCCCGCGCTGGAGTAGCGGAAGGCCCAGACGCGCTCTCCGTCGCTGACGGCGATCGTCATCTGCATCGGGTCGGCGACGCCGTGCTCCTTGCCGACGCGCTCCACGAGGCCCGTCATCCGGGCGACCGCGCCAGGGGGGTCCTGGTCGAGGCCGTAGGTGACGGCCAGGTAGAACATCACCTCGGAATCCGTGGAGCCCTCGATGCAGGGGAACAGCGCGGGGTCGACAGCCATGCACAGATCGCGCTGGAGGCGGTGGAAGTCGGTGATGGCGCCGTTGTGCATCCACAGCCAGCGGCCGTGCCGGAACGGGTGGCAGTTCGTCTGCTGAATCGCCGAGCCGGTGGAGGCGCGGACATGGGCGAAGAACAGCGTCGAGCGGACGTGCGCGGCCAGTTCCCGAAGGTTGCGGTTGTTCCAGGCCGGTCCGATGTCCCGGAAGATCGCCGGAGTGCCGTCACCGTCGGCGCTGTACCAGCCGATGCCGAAACCGTCGCCGTTCGTCGACTCGACACCCATCCGGGCGTGGAGGCTCTGATCGATCAGCGAGTGTTCCGGCTGATAGAGAACCGCGTCGAGCAGCATCGGCGAACCGGAGTAGGCGAGCCAGCGACACATCCGCATCATCCCTCTCCTGCGCCCCGTACGAGCCTATCGCGGCCTCCCTCCCGCCGCCTCGCGCCTTGACGCGCACGCCCTCCATGTGCTTGCGCCGGACGGGTGGCATCTCCCGTGCCGGGCGCCGCGCTGGAGGGCGGACGGCGGACCGGTGCCGAGAATCTGTGTCTGCGGCCCAGGGAAGGGGAGACAGGTGCGCGGCGCGGCGGTCGAGATCCTCGTGTGGTGGGCGGTGCTGATGGGGGTGACGGTGCTGTTGATCAGCTCCCTGAGCCCCGTGGAACTCCTGGTGGCCGGTGTCGCGGCGGCCGGTGCGGCCGTGGTCGTACGGGTCATGCGGCGGGCGGCGGACGTGCGGGTACGCGGAACCGCCGGGGCGCTGCGGGCGGTTGCGGGGCTGCCGCTCGCCGCCGTCCGGGGCCTCGCCGTACTGACGGGCGTCGTGACGGGACGGGGACCGGGATCGGACCGGGCATCGGAACCGGCAGCGGGCCGGATCCGGCGGATCCCGCTGCGCGACGGGGCGGATCCGGGCTGGGCGGGGGTGGTGCTCGGATGGTCCGCCGACACATGCGTGATCGACCTGCCGGACGGGCGCGCGGAGGCCGTCGTCCACAGCTTCGGAGCGGCGCCGGGCAGCGGGCCGGAACGCGCGGTGGCCCGCCGGGACGGTGCGCGGTGAGTGCCGTCCCGGCGCACGCCTGGTCGGCGGCCGCGCTGGTCCTGCTCGCCGCCGCCTGGCCGGCCTGCCTGTGGGCGGCCTCCCGCGGCAGCGCCGTCGGGCGGCTGGCGGGCCTCTGTCTGGCGGGCACGGTGACCGGCGCCGTCCTCCTGCTGCTGCCCATGGCGTACGGCCGCTCGTCGTACCAGGACCTCGCCCTCGTGTTCGCGGTGCTCTCCCCGGCCGGGGTGCTGGTCTTCACCCGCTTCGCCGGAGCCGACTCCGGCCCGTCCGGCGAGGACGGCTGAAGTGGCCGGCGTGCACGCGGTGGCGGCGGTCCTGCTCTGGCTGGGCGTCGCCTGCCTGCTCGCGGCGGTGGCAGCGCTGCTGCTCCTGAGCGGACGCGGAAGCCTGGGGCGGCTGCACGCGCTGGCCCCGGCCAACGGGCTCGGCGTACCGCTGATCGCCTGCGCGGTGGCCCTGGAGCAGGGCGCCGGGCGGGCAGCCGGGAAGACCCTGGCGATCGGGCTGCTGCTCGCCGTCGGCGGGACCGTGACCCTCATCGCCGTCGGCAGCGCCACCGCGGACGAGGAGGGCCGGGGCCGCCGTGGATGACGCCCTGATCGCCGTCGCCCTGCTGCTCGTCGTGGCGGCCGCGACCCTGGCCGTCCTGTGCCGGGAGCCCGTGCGGCAGGCCGCGGCCCTCGCGGTGCTCGGGCTCGCACTGACCCTCCTTTTCCTCGTACTCCAGGCCCCCGACGTGGCGCTTTCACAGCTCGCGGTCGGCACGGCACTGACACCGCTGCTGATCCTGCTCGCGGCGCGCAAGGTCCGCCGCAGGCCCGCCGAGGAACCCGGCCCCCGACACGCGCGGCGCGGCCCGCAGGAGCGCCCGTGAAGGACCGGACCCGGCTGGTCCTCCTCGGCTGCGCCGCCGCTGTGTTCGCGGGCTTCTTCACCGCCGCCTGCCCGCGGCTTCCCGCCTTCGGCACCGGCCACCACCCGTACGGGGACCGTGCGGTGGCCGCCGCGCTGGCCCACCACACCGCCAACGTGGTGTCCTCGATCAACTTCGACCTCCGGGCCCTCGACACCCTCGGTGAGGAGTCGATCCTCTTCGTCACCGTCCTCGCGTCGACCCTGCTGCTGCGCCTCGCCCGTGACGAGCGCAAGGCAGCGCCCAGGACCGAGCGGGCCCTGCCCACCACCCGGCTGTTCGGGACGGTCCTGCTGCCCGTCGCCCTCGTCGTGGGCGTGTACCTGGTGGCGCACGGGCAGCTCACTCCCGGCGGCGGCTTCCAGGGCGGGGTCGTCCTCGCCACCGCCCTCCACCTGGCCTATCTCGCCGCCGACTACCGGGTCCTGGAACGGGTCCGGCCACTCGCCGCCCTCGATGTCACCGACGCGCTGGGGGCGGTGTCGTTCACGGCTCTGGGCCTGGTGGGCCTCGCGGCCGGCGGTGCGTTCCTGGAGAACGTCCTGCCCTTCGGCGCGTTCAACCAGATCACCTCGGGCGGCATGGTCCCGCTCTTCAACGCGGCCGTCGGCGTCGAGGTGGGCTCGGGCCTGATCGTGCTGCTCGCCCATTTCCTCGACCAGGCCGTCGAGATCCACGAGGACGACGAGGTCCCGGAGGAGGACACATGATGGCTGCCCTGCCCTTCCTGGCCGCCGGATGGGTGCTGCTGATCGCCCTGTACGGCCTGGTGACCAGCCGCAACCTGATCCACGCCATCGGCTGTCTCGCCGTCGCCCAGTCGTCCACCTACCTGATGCTGCTGGGCGTCGGGTACCGCCGCGGGGCCACCGCCCCCGTGTACGGAGACCTCGTACCCGGCAGCCGGCCCGTCGTCGATCCCGTCGTCCAGGCACTGACCCTCACGGACATCGTGGTCGGCGCCACCGTGACCGCCCTCCTGCTCGCCCTCACCATCCAACTGCGCAAGCGCCACGGAACGGTCGACCCCCAGGCGCTCACCGCGCTCAAGGGCTGAGGCCGTGGCGGACGCCGAGACGCTTCTGCCGCTGGCCGTGGCGATCCCGCTGATCGGTGCCGTCCTGCTGGCCGTGGCCGGACGGTGGCTGCCCCGGCTCGGCTGCGACCTCCTCGCCACCGCGACCGCGGCGGCCGACCTGGGGTGCCTGGCCGCCCTGTGGCCGCACACCGCGGACGCGGCAGGAGCCGGGGCGGGGTTCGCGGAAGGCGTCCGGATCGGCGGGCACCCGGCGGACATCGGGATCGTCCTGCTCGCCGACCCGCTCGGGAACGGACTCGCCCTGCTGGCCTCGACGCTCGTCCTCGCCGTGATCGTCTACTCGTGGCGCTACTTCGACGAACCGGCCGGGGACCGGGCCGGGGTCTTCCCCGCGCTGATCCTGCTCTTCGAGGCGGGCATGGTCGGCTTCGCGCTGACGGCCGACCTGTTCAACGCCTTCGTGTTCTTCGAGCTCATGAGCGTCGCCGCGTTCGCGCTGACCGGCTACCGCATCGAGGACCCGCGGCCGCTCCAGGGCGCCCTCACCTTCGGGATCGTCACGTCCTTCGCCGCGTACGGCGCCCTCCTCGGCATCGCCTTGCTGTACGCCCGTACCGGCGAGCTCAACCTGGCCCGCCTCGGGGAGCGGCTCGCCGGGCAGCCCACCGACGCCCTGACGGTCGTCGCCTTCGTCCTCGTCGTCACCGCGTTCCTGGTGAAGGCGGCGGCCGCGCCGTTCCACTTCTGGCTCCCCGATGCCCATACCGTCGCGCCGACCCCGGTCTGCATGCTGATGTCCGGGGTCATGGTCGAGCTGGGTGTGTACGGGGCCGCCCGCGTGTACTGGGCGGTGTTCTCGGGGCCCGGCGGGATCCCGCACACCGCCTTCCGGACCACCTTCGTCGCGGTCGGCGTCGTCACCGCACTGCTCGGCGCCCTCATGTGCTGGCCGCAGCGGCACCTGAAGCGGATGCTGGCCTTCTCCACCATCAGCCACGTGGGGCTGTTCCTCGTCGGCGTCGCCCTCCTCACCCCGGCGGGCACCGCCGCCACGGCCGTGTACGTGGCCGGCCACGGCTGCGCGAAGGCGGCGCTCTTCGGACTGTGCGGGGTCCTGCTCGACCAGTACGGATCGGTGGACGAGCGCGGCCTCCACGGCAAGGCGCGCGCCCTGCGGGCCGTGGGCCTGTTGTTCGCCCTCGGCGCCTTGGTCCTGGCCGGTCTCCCGCCGTTCGGCGCGGGCCTGGGCAAGGCGCTCGGAGAGGAGGCGGCGGGGACCGTGCTGCTGCCGGTGTTCCTCCTGACCTCGGCGGTGACCGGCGGCGCGCTGCTGCGCGCGGCCGCCCGGATCTTCCGGGGCGCGGGACGGCCCCCGAGCCCGGCGCCCGCGGATGCCGAGACCAGTGGGGAGGGGGAGGAGCCGGAGGTCCGGGAGCCGCGGAAGGCACCGCACCCGCCCATGGTCGTGGTTCCGGCCGTACTGCTCTTCCTGGGGCTGCTCGTCGGCACGGTTCCGGCGGTCGCGGAGAGTCTCGGCCACGGCGCGGCGCTCTTCTCGGACCGGGCCGGCTACGCGGCCGCCGCGGGCGGCGGCGGGACTGCGGGCGGCGGTGCGGCCGCGGAAGCCGTCCCGACGGAGTGGACCGCGGCGGGCGCGGTGCTCGGCCTGGCCTCGGCGGCCCTGGCGTGCGTGTTGGCCGGGGCCGCGCTGTGGTGGCCGGGCGGCGCGGGCCCGCGCAGGGCGGCCACCGTCGCGGTCCTGCCGCTGCGCCGCCTGCATTCGGGGCTGGTCGGGGACTACCTGGCCTGGCTGGCCGTGGGCATGGCCGCCCTGCTGCTGGCGGTGGCCCTGCAGGCGTAGGCGCCTGTCCTACAGCCGCTCTTCCATCCGGATGGCGGACTCCAGATCCTCGTGGGCCTTGCCCGCCGCGTCCTTGCCCCGGCCCTGGCCTTCCTGGCCTTCCTGGCCTTCCTCGTCCTCCTGCTGCTCCAGCAGCGCCGCGGCGATCGCGTCGAGTTTGCGCTGGATCGCGTGCTCGGCGCGGCGCTCGGAGTTCTTCAGCAAGGCCAGCAGCAGCAGGGACACCGCAGCCATGGCGTCGCCCGCGAGGTGCTGCCACTCCGTGGACAGCCCTGCCAGGTGTACGGCCACGAAACCGGCCACCAAGAGCACGCACAGTACGGAGAAGACGGCGGAACTCGTGAAATTGGAGGCGAGCTCGGCCAGCTTCTCGAAGCGGGCGGCGCGCCCCTCGTCGGCGCGTTCCGCCGGGTGCCGGAGAGCCATACCCGGCGCCTGCCCATCCGTGCCCTCCCCACACCCAAAGCCTCGTATCCGGTCCCGTCGTGCCCGAATTCGGCCAGGGCGGTGCGGAACCGAGGTATTGGCCGTTTCGCGTCCTTCCCGGCGCGCGCCCACTGTGGTGGCATGTGCATGCCGAAATGAGAGTCGGTTCCGGTTCCGGTTGTGCCGGACCCATGAATGGAGAAACGACGATGTTGCTCCGCAGATTCACCGTCGGCGCGGCGGTCGCGGCGTTATCCGCCCTGACCGTTCCCGCGCAGGCCGATACCGTGGACACGCCGCCCGGCAGAATCACCGTCGAGGTGGTCGGCGTCAACGGATCGGGATGCCCGCAGGGGACCGCGGGCGTCACCGCGGCCTCCGACAACACCTCGTTCAGCGTCACGTACAGCAACTACCTGGCCCAGGCCGGCGCAGGCTCCGGCGGCACCGAGTTCCGCAAGAACTGCCAGCTCGCCCTCCAGGTCCACGTACCGCAGGGGTTCACGTACGCCATCGCCCGCGCCGACTACCGCGGCTTCGCCCACCTCCAGCGCGGGGCCTACGGCCAGCAGCGCGCGAACTACTACTTCCAGGGCATGCCGCAGACGGCCCGTACGACCCACCAGTTCGGCGGCCCGTACTCCGACAACTGGCAGGCGAGCGACCAGACCGAGTACCAGGACCTGGTCTTCGCGCCCTGCGGCGAGCAGCGCAACCTCAACGTCAACAGCGAACTGCGGGTCTACGCG
The DNA here is from genome assembly GCF_044769045.1 of Streptomyces sp. NPDC090741. Classification (NCBI taxonomy): domain Bacteria; kingdom Bacillati; phylum Actinomycetota; class Actinomycetes; order Kitasatosporales; family Streptomycetaceae; genus Streptomyces; species Streptomyces sp. NPDC090741. Next base: position 714,553 of record NZ_JBIVXF010000002.1, read on the forward strand.
GGGACGTCGAACCCGCAGGCCCTGAGCTTCATGAGCATGGACTCGACGGACGGCAGCGTGAGCACGGTCTACCACTTCGAGTGGAAGGAATGCCCGGCGGCGGCCTGACGTGGCGCGAGCGCAGGAAACACCGATCGATGATCAGGAGTGACAACGATGTCTCATTCCCTGTCTCGTACCCTGCTCACCGGTGCCGCGGCGGCCGTGCTGATCGCCACGGCGGCGACCTCCGCCGGGGCCGCCGGCCACACCCCGCAGATCACCGCTCCGCCCGACAAGATCGTGATCGAACTCGCCACCGTGAACGGATCCGGCTGCCGCGAAGGCACCGCCGAGGTGGCCGTCGCACCCGACAACACCGCCTTCACGGTCACGTACAGTGAATACCTCGCGCAGGTGGGGCCCGGCGCGCCGCCCACGGCATTCCGCAAGAACTGCCAGCTCAATCTCCGCGTCCACGTTCCTTCGGGATTCACCTATGCGATCGTCCAGGCGGATTACCGCGGATTCGCATTCCTCCAGCCCGGTGCGTGGGGTCAGGAGCGGGCGAACTACTACTTCCAGGGAATGCCGCAGACGACCCAGCGCACCCACCAGTTCAACGGGCCGCACAACGACAACTGGCAGGCGAGCGACAAGACCGAGTACGCGGATCTGGTCTGGGCTCCGTGCGGAGAGAAACGAAACTTCAACATCAATACGGAGCTGCGCGTGAATGCGGGCACGTCCAATCCGCAGACCGCCACGAGCTTCATGGCCATGGACTCCACGGACGCGAGCGTGAGCACGCTCTACCACCTCGCCTGGCAGGTCTGCCCCACGCCCAGATAGTCCCTGACCGCCCGGGTGCCGTAGCCGCCCGAGCGCCGTACCCGCCCGAGCGCCGTAGCCGCCTGAGCGCCGTACCCGGCGGATCCGCCGGGTACGGCGCTCAGGCGCGTTGCGCGTCGCTCACGTCAGGGGGCGCAGCCGGGTCGCGGTGTGGGGGGACACCGCCGGGAGGACGGCCGCCGGGACGGTGGCGTCGGAGGAGGCGAGGGCACTGCCGGCCTGCCAGGCCCGCCAGTCCAGGTTCCAGTCGCCGAAGCCGTTCTCGAACGGAGCCATCGGCTCCCCTTCGCTGTTCACCACCTGCACGACGTCCCCCTCCCGTACGGTCTGGAAGAACCAGGCGGCCTCCGCCGTGCTCATGCCCGTACAGCCGTGGCTCACGTTCTCCTCGCCCTGCGACGCGACCGACCAGGGTGCGGCGTGCACGTACTCGCCGCTCCACGTCACCCGCGTCGCGTAGAAGACCGGCAGGTCGTAGAACTCGCTCGTGCCGCGCTTGATGCCGACGGAGTCCCCGCGCATCCGGACCTGGTACTCCTTGCCCAGCACGACCTTGATGCCGCTGCGGGTCCGGAACCCCGCCTTGCCGGTGGTGACCGGGATCGTCCGGATCACCTTGCCGTTGCGGCGTACGGTCATCTCGTGCGCCTCGGCGTCGGTGACCGCCTCGATCCGGTCCCCGATGGTGAACTCCGTGGAGTCGGAGGGGCCGCCGTAGTCGTGGTCGCCCACCTCGACCCCGTCGAGACCGCTCGTCACGTGTACCTCGGCGTGCGCCGGCCAGTACGTACGCGGCCGGTAGTGCAGCGTCGAATCGTCCACCCAGTGCCAGCCGCCCTCGACGGCCGGCTCCGAGGTGACCTGGAGCGCCCGTTCCACCCGGGCCCGGGCCGTCCGGTCGGCGGCGGGAACCGGCCGGCTCAGGGCGGCCGTCACGATCTGCCCCGCGCCGTACGTGCCGGGCCGCGGCCCGAACTCCACCGTGAGCCGGCCCTCGTCCGGGGGCGGCGCGGTCCGGAACGCCATGGTGACGCCGACCGGAGTCCCCGCCGCGTCCTGGGCGCCGACCTGGACGGTGTAGAGCTCGCCGGCCCGCAGCGGCTCGGTGTTGGTCCAGTGGCGGCTCCTGGGGGCGAGTTCGCCGCCCACGTAGCGCCCGTGCCCGTCGTGGACGGTGACATCGGTGAGCTGCCCCGCCTCGGCGAGCGCGATCTCCAGCGGACCGCCGGAGTTCGTGGGGAGGACGACCGTACGACCCGCCCCGCCGGCCTCACGGGACGCCGGCCCGCGCAGGACCGACCCCGCTCCCCGGGAGGTGGCCCGTACCCGCTGCTGCCGCCAGCCGGTGCACAAGCCGTCCCGGAACGCCTCCAGCGCGCACCGCGCGGCGATCCCGCCGTCCCCCTGGTCCAGGGCCCGGCCCACGAGCAGGGTCACGGCGGCGTCCGGGCCGCTGGCCGGCCGTCCGGCGGCATCCTGCTCGGGAACCCGGCCCGGTGCCGCGGCGACGACGAGGGCGGCGCCGGTCACGGCGGCCACCACGCTCCACGTCCTGGTCCCCGGTGCCCCCAGGGCCCGTCGTACCCGTCGTTCCTTTTGTGCACGGTGCGTCGATGACATCGCCACGCAGCCTTCCCAGCTCGCCCACGGCCCGTTGGGAGCATCAAAACGATTGCGCGGCTAAATGATGATCATGCGCTCGGGCAGTGCGACCGAACGGGCACGCAAGTGAACTCGGACGGAGCAACGGTGTGTTCAGGGTGCGTGCCGGGCGCGTTCGGGCCGCGCTCAGGGCAGCGGCCGGATCCGGACCACGCGGGCCGGGTCCTGGCCGCCGCCGGAGGCCAGGATGCGCACCTCTTCCTGGTCGCTGATCTCCGCACGGACGATGCCGGACGCGTCCGCGTAGACCGGGTGGCCGCCCGGTCCGGCCTGGCCGGTGGCGCTCACCACGACGACGTCCTCGCTCGTGTCCGCGTCCTCGGAAAACACCAGCTCGTAGCGCTGGGCACTCATCCGCGCCCTCCTCTGCCGGGCGAAAGGAGCCTTCCTCACCTCCCATGATGCGCGCAGCTCCCGGTCCGCGCCGCCCGCGCGCCTCCGCCCGGCCCGCGCCCTGCCTCCGCCCTGCCTACGCGCGGACGACGGCGTACCGGCCGCGCGCCTTCGTGCCGTCCGGCAGCGTCCACTCCGCGGTGACGTGCCCCAGCGGCCGCTGCTCGCCGGAGTCGTCCTGCGCCGGTGCGGGCCGCAGGACGCGCTGCACGCAGAGCGTCAGCTTCCCGTCCGGGGTCTGCACGGGCACGTCGGTCGTCTCCGGCCCGTCGGACACGCCGAGGACCGCGACCGGACCCGGGTGGCCGGTCTCCGCGTACCAGCCCGTGACGGACGGGTCGGGCTGGTCGCTCTCGCTCTGCGCCTGCGGTTCCGCCTCGCCGCGTACGAGCGCGTACAACCGCTCGACCAGAACGGGGTCGTGGGTCCCGTCGTAGATCCAGCGGCGACCCAGCACCCCGTGCTCGGAGGTGCCGATGAGGGCGTGCTCGGCCCCGTCCAGCGGTGCCCCGCGGTACGTGAGGGGCACGTGGTACGTGACCGGCCGGTCTCCCGCACCGTCGGAGACCGCCATGAACTCGATCCCGACCTCGCCCCGCGGGTCGTCGAGCCGGAAGCCCCCGGCTCTGGCCGGCTGCGGGGAGCTCCCCGCACCGGGGTCCTGGTACCAGGACCGAGTGGGTAGCCAGGAAGCGAGCAGCTCCAGCTTGCCCGGGGTCATCGTGGTCCGGTGGACGACGGCCATGGTGCGGCACCTCTCTCGGTCGACTGCCGGTCATCCTGCCATCGGCGCCGCGCGGCCCTCAGGTTGCGTCCGCCTTACGTGGCGCCGACGTTCGTGCCACGCGCCGACCATGGCCGGTGAACAGGCGGGAAACTCAGTGCAGTTGGCGTTGACGGCCACCGCTCTACGCGCGTCATCATGGGCCGCATGAGAATCCCCCCACGCTTCGTGACCCTCGTCGGCGCCGCAGCAGTCGCCGGCGCACTCCTCACCGGACCGGCCGCCTCGGCGGCCCCCGCTCCCGCGTCCGCCCCCGTCTCCGCCGCGGCCGCCGCCGCGGCATCGGTCGGCAGCATCTGCTACTCGGCGCTGCCTTCGCAGGGGCACGACACCCTCGACCTCATCGACCAGGGCGGCCCGTTCCCGTACTCCCAGGACGGCGTCGTCTTCCAGAACCGGGAGCGGCTGCTGCCGATCCACGGCAGCGGCTACTACCACGAGTACACCGTCATCACCCCGGGCTCGCCGACCCGCGGGGCGCGCCGGATCATCACCGGACAGCAGTGGGAAGAGGACTATTACACCTCCGACCACTACGCCTCGTTCCGCCGCGTCAACTTCGGCTGCTGACCTGCTGACCTGCTGATTCCGCTGTGCGCACGCCCCCCGGCGGGCACCGGCCCGTGCGAGGCCACGGGCCGGGGGTTCCGCCGGGACCGGTGTGCCGGTACAACTTCCCCTGGAATCAAGGGGGATGCGGATGAGCGAGCGGCATACGGGCCGGACCGGCGCGATCGGAGCCTGGCTGTTCGGCGCCGTCGGCCCGGTCGAGCCGCGGACGATGGCCGAGGCCCTCGGCCTCGCCGAGGAAGCTCCCGGCCTGCAGCGGCTGCGGGACGGGGAGCCGCTGCAGCTGGCCCGGGTCGAACGGCTCCACACCGCCGCGCAGCGTGCGTTCGAGCAGCGCACGGGTGAGGCCGTGGGCCGGGCCCTGGAAGCGGCCGTACGCGCGGGCATCCGCGAGAGCGCGGCCGGCCCAGCCGGGCGACCGTCGGGAACCGGAACCGGAACCGGAACCGGAACCGGATCCGGAACCGACCGGCTCAAGGCCGAGGCCGATGCCGCCTCCCAGCGGCTCGCGGCCGATGCGGCGCTCGCCGGCGGGCGCGGGCTCAACACGGGCCTTGCCTTCGGCATCGGCCTCAGCCCCGTGGTGCTCGTACTGGCCCTGTTCGCCGGCCGGTTCGTGCCGCCCCTGTTCGACAGCGCCATCGGCTGCCCCGAAGAGCTGATCCTGATGGACTCGCTGGTCTGCTTCGCGGGCGGGGCGATGGGCGCGGTCTTCAGCGTGATCATCCGGCTGCGCGACGCCTACCAGCTGATCCAGCCGGCTCCCGGCCGCTCCGCGCCCGCCGACATCCCCGCGGACCCGGTGCAGCTCGCCCGCATGATGCGTCAGGAGGGCTGGTACCGGGTGGTGGTCGGCTGGTTCCTGGCCAGCTCGCTCTTCCTGCTCATCAACGGTGGCATCCTCACCCTGCTCGCCCCGCCGGCCGCCCCCGAGGACATGTGCGGACCGGTGCCGCTGTCCGTGGCCGGGCACCAGGCCCTGATCAAGGCCTGGTTCTTCTGGGGCGGTGTCGGCTTCCTCGCCGGTCTGAACGAGCGCTGGGCGTACGGTCTGGTCCGCCGCGGAGGTGAGCCCCGGCCGGCCGGTCCGCCCCCGCCCGCCGGGTGACGCAGACCTGCATCACTCGGCGGACGGGCGGGGCTGCGTCACTCGAACCGCGTGGTGTCGCCCGCCCCGCGCCGTACGATCTCGGTCTCGCCGCCGGAGAAGTCGATGACGGTGGTCGGCTCGGTCCCGCAGTCGCCGGAGTCGACCACGATGTCCACGAGGTAGTCGAGCCGCTCCTTGATCTCCCAGCCCTGCGTCAGCGGCTCCGGCTCGTCGGGCAGGAGCAGGGTGCTGGACAGCAGCGGCTCACCGAGCTCGGCGAGCAGGGCCTGCGTCACCGCGTGGTCGGGGATGCGTACGCCGACCGTCTTCTTCTTGGGGTGCAGCAGCTGGCGCGGCACTTCCTTCGTCGCGGGAAGGATGAAGGTGTAACTGCCGGGCGTGGACGCCTTGATCGCGCGGAACACGTCGTTGTCGATCTGCACGAACTGGCCCAGCTGGGCGAAGTCCTGGCACACCAGGGTGAAGTGGTGCCGGTCGTCGAGGTTGCGGATGGACCGGATCCGGGCGAGGCCGTCACGGTTGCCGAGCTGGCAGCCCAGCGCGTAGCAGGAGTCCGTCGGGTACGCGACGAGCGCGCCGGAGCGGATGCTGTCAGCGACACTGCCGATGGTGCGCTGCTGGGGGTTCTCGGGGTGCACGTCGAAGTACTTGGCCATTGGCCGAGCCTACGCGATCAGGCCACCCCCGGCTCGCCGGGCGCCTGACGTCCAGCCCTGCCGGCGGAGGCGTTCGAAGCCGTCCAGGAGCAGGTCCAGCGCGAACTCGAACTCGAACTGGTCGTCGCAGCCCCCGCCCACGACGGATTCCCCGTCGTGGGCCGCGGCCCCGGCCAGTTCCGCCACATGGGGGTAGGCCGCCGCGGCCTCCGGCGGCATGGCCGCCCGCCCCGCCGGATCCGGGTCCGGGGCGGCGTCGAACACCTCCTGGGTGAACCCCAGGACGCGGCTGCCCAGCGCGTGCATCACGTGATGGGTGAGATCGACCGAGAAGCCCCCGGCGCGGAACACGCCGATCACGGAGTCCAGGTACGCGAGCACGGCCGGGGTCGGCCCGGTGCGCGAGCGGATCACCTGGGCCGCCCAGGGGTGCCCCAGCAGGGCCGCGCGCGCCGAGAGGATCCGCTGCCGCACCGCGCCCTGCCAGTCGGATCCGCGGGCCGGGGGATCGATCTCGCCCACGACGGCCTCCACCATGCCGTCCAGGAGCTGTTCCTTGTTGGCGACGTGCTTGTAGAGCGCCATCGGCACCACGCCCAGCTCCTGGGCGAGCCTGCGCATGCTCAGCGCCTCGATCCCGGTGCCGTCGGCAAGCTCGACGGCGGCGCGCAGCACCCGGTCCCTGCTCAGCGGCGCCCGGGGCGCGGCCTCCGGTCGGCGGGTCATGTCGATCGGCTCCTTCGTCGTCGGTTCCCGGCTTGACGAGTGTACGGCGTACACCTACCGTATGGCTCAGGTGTACGCCGTACACCTCTCAAGGGGGAGTGGTTCCGCATGGGTTCGACCAGAAAGACCGCGGTCGTCACAGGGGTGTTGTTCCTCGTCACCGAGGTCGCCGCGATCGGCGGGCTCGCGCTGTACGGCCCCGTCCTGCACGACGCCGGCTACGTCCTCGGACCCGGCACCGACACCCGGGTGTTCCTCGGGGCACTGTCCGAGTTCGTCCTCGCGCTGGCCGTCATCGGCACCGGGGTCGCCCTGTACCCGGTCGTCAAGCGGCAGAACGAGGGTGCCGCGCTCGGCTACGTCTGCGGGCGGCTGCTGGAAGCCGCCGTCATCCTCGTCGGCATCATCAGCGTGCTGTCGGTGGTGACGCTGCGCCGGGAATCCGCCGCAGCGCCGGGCGGAGGGGGCGCCTCCCTCGTCACGGCCGCCGACACCCTCGTGGCGTTCCACGACTGGACGTTCCTCTTCGGGCCCAACTTCGTCCTCGGCGCGAACACCCTCGTCCTGGCCGGCCTGATGTACCGCTCACGGCTCGTCCCGCGGCCCCTCGCCGTGCTGGGGCTCGTCGGCGGCGCGCTGATCTGCGCCTCGGCGACCGCCGTGCTGTTCGGCCTCTACGAGCAGGTCTCGGTCGCCGGATCGCTGGCCGCCCTCCCGGTGTTCGCCTGGGAGGTGGGCCTGGCCGTCCGGCTCCTCGCCAAGGGGTTCACCGGGGCCGGGGGAACGGGAGCCGAGGGAACGGGTGCGCAGGGCGCGGGAGCCGAGGGGCCCGGCGAGCCCGCTCAGCTCCCGAACACCCCGGAGAAGTGGGCGGCCAGCCCCGAGACGGTCGGCGGGCACAGCCTGGCACCGAGGTAGCCGTCCGGCCGGACCACGAACGCCGCCGGCTCGCGCACCGCGTACATCCGGGCGAACTCGCCCCGGCCGTCCCGGTACACGGGCACCGGCGTCCCCCGGTCGGCTTCGGCCTCGGCGTCGGCGAGGATCGCGCACACCCCGACCCGGCCCGTCGCGGAACCCCGTACCGCGGAGGCGAGCTCGGCGAGGCCGTCCAGCGCCGGGCCCGGCCCGTACAGCAGCAGCATGTGATCGCGGCCGCGCAGCAGGTCGTACAGCCGCACCGGATACGCGGCGATCTGCCCGGAGAGCCCGCCGCAGTCGGGTGCCCGGTCGCCGGGCCGCGGCCCGGGCCCGCCCTCGTCCTCCGGGCCCGGCGGCTGGACGAGGGGGCTGCCCCGGTAGCCGACGAGCAGTTGGGCCTGGCGCATCATCAGCGTGTCCGCGTCCTCCGGATCGGCCTGGACGCCCTCGGCGGCCTGCCGCACGGTACGGCCGACGACCTCCTCGCCCACCGGCCGGCGCTCGGCGTCGTAACTCGCGAGCAGCCCCGGACCGCCGGCGCCCCGCACGGCCAGTGCCAGCTTCCAGGCCAGGTTCCAGGCGTCCTGGATCCCCGTGTTCATGCCCTGCGCCCCGGTCGGCGGATGGATGTGCGCCGCGTCCCCGGCCACGAAGACCCGGCCCTGCCCGTACCGGTCCACCAGCCGGTGGCTGATCCGGAACACGGACGACCAGCGCATGGCCGACGCCGTGGTGGGCTGTGGGGACAGCCGGTCCAGGACGGCCTGGATGTGTCCGAGTTCGGGGGCCCGGCCGCCCTCCAGCCCGTGCGCCACCGCGTCAGCGCCCTGCGGGGGAGCGGTCGACAGCTCGGGCGGCACCATCATCGACACCCGGTAGCGGCGGCCGCCCGGCAGCGCAATGCACACCAGCAGGTCGTCGACGGCGCCCCGGGCATCGTGGTGCATGGCCCGCACCCCGTACGCGTACGGCAGGTCCCAGTCGAGCTCCACGTCGGCGAGCATGTACTCCTCGGGGAACGCCCCGCCCTCGAAGGCCAGGCCGAGCCCCTTGCGGACGGTGCTGTGCGCGCCGTCGCAGCCCACCAGGAACCGGGTGCGGACCTCCTCCTCCCCTGCGGGAGTGGCGAGCCGGCAGGTCACCCCGTCGGCGTCCTGGACGAACGACACCAACTCGCAGCCCCGCTCGATGCGCGTCCCGAAACCCGCCAGGAACTCCTCGATGATCCGCTCGGTCTCGTACTGCGGCAGCGCGGCGAAGCGGTACGGGACCTCGGGCGGCAGCACCAGGTCCAGCCGGGGCTGCTCCACGCCGTTCACGTACGTGAGCTGCCCGCGCATCGGGACGGCCGCCTCCAGCGCGGTCCGGACGAAACCCATCCGGTCCCAGATCTCCAGGGTCCGCGGCTGGATCCCCACCGCCTTGGCGTACGGCAGCCGCGCCGGGAGCCGGTCGACGATCCGGCAGGCGATCCCGCGCCGCCGCAGCTCGGCGGCCGCCGTCAGCCCGACCGGGCCGGCCCCCGCCACCAGGACGTCCGCGGCCGCTCCATCGGTGTGCACCATCGGCGCCTCCCGGGCGAGGTCCCCGTGGATACGGATCTCCCTCCATGGTGGCCCGGACGCCCCCGCCCGGCGATCGGGCCGGTCGAAAACCGCGCAGGCCGGGGCACCGGTCGGCCGGCGGACCGACCGGTACCCCGACCGGACCTCAGTCGCCGATGTCGCGGCGGCGGAAGTCGTCCAGGGTTTCGCGGCGTACGAGGAGCCGGGCCGTGCCGTGGTCGACGGCGACGACCGGCGGACGGCCGACCATGTTGTAGCCGGAGGCCATGGACAGCTGGTAGGCGCCCGCCACCGGCACGGCGAGCAGGTCTCCCGGGTGGACGTCGCCGGGGAGTTCGACGTCGGCGGCGAGGATGTCGCCCGCCTCGCAGTGCCGGCCGACCACCGTGGCCGTACAGGGCCCGGCGGTGGAGTGGCGGCCGATCAGGCGGGGCGCGTACCGGACCCCGTACAACGCCGGCCGGGGATTGTCGCTCATGCCGCCGTCCACGGCCACGAACACCCGCTCCCCGGTGCGTTTCACCGCGAGGACCCGGTACAGGGCCACCCCCGCCGGACCGGCGATCGCCCGGCCCGGCTCGATGGCGAGCCGGGGCGCGGGCAGCCCGGCCGCCGCGCAGCTCTCGACGAGCTCGGCGCGAAGCCGGCCGGCCAGGGCCGTGAGGTCGAGCGCGGGTTCGCCCGGGCAGTAGGCGATGCCGTGGCCGCCGCCCATGTCGAGCTCGGGGAGCGAGACGCCGTGGGCGTCGCGGATGCGGGCCATCAGGCCGACCACGCGGCGTACCGCCGTCAGGTACGGCTTCACGTCGGTGATCTGGGATCCGATGTGGCAGTGCAGACCGACGAGTTCGAGCTGCGGCTGGCCCAGGATGCGGGTGACGGCGTGCTGCGCCGAGCCGTCGGTGAGGGACAGGCCGAACTTCTGGCCGTCCGTGCCGGTACGGATCTTCTCGTGGCCGCCGGCCGAGATGCCGGGGACGACGCGGACCAGGACCTTCTGGTGTCCGCCCGGGCCGACGGCGGCGGCCAGTCGGGCGATCTCGGACGGGCTGTCGATGACGATCCGGCCGACGCCGAGCCGCAGGGCGGTCTCGATGTCGCGGGGCGACTTGGCGTTCCCGTGCAGGAGGATGCGGTCCGGCGGGAATCCGGCGGTGACGGCGAGTTCGAGCTCGCCGGCCGAGCAGACGTCGAGTCCGAGGCCCTCCTCGGCGACCCAGTGGACCATGGCGCGGGAGAGGAAGGCCTTGGCGGCGTAGAGCACCTCGGCCTCGGGGAAGGCGTCGCGGTAGGTGCGGCAGCGGGCCCGTACCTCGCCCTCGTCCAGTACGTACGCCGGGGTGTCGAAGCGGTCGGCGATCTCGGTCAGCGGGACCCCGCCGACGGCGAGGCCCCCCTGCGGCAGCCGGGTCGTCGAGGCCGGCCAGACGGACAGCTCGTCCGCGGAGCCCGCGGCGATCTCGGACAGGGTGACGGTGGTCATGGGACTCCTCCCCTCAGACGGCCTGGGCCGGGAACCGGCCCGGCCGCAGCGGCGCCGCGGTGGCGCTCGGAGCCGCCGGAGCGGCCGCCGGGGCCGACAGCGTCGGGTCGACGGTGATCAGGCCCGCGCCGAGCGGTTCGCACAGCTCCCGCAGCACGGACTCCGACAGCCGGATGTAGCCCTGGCCCTCACCGAGGGTGGCGGCCAGCAGATCCGTGCGCGTGAAGCCGACGGCCGTACGGGCGCCCAGCGGAGTGCGGAACAGGCGGATCACCGCCTCCGCTCCTCTTCCCGGCCGGACGGGCACGTACAGGAGCCCGGCCGGGACCCGTTCCTCGGGCTCGGGATCGTCTTCGTACCGGAACAGACACATGGGGCCCTCCCTGAGGAACCGCAAGAGGCGACTGGTGGCGCCCCGAGTGCGGGGAGGCAGTCCGGGGCGCGGCTTACGAAGCTATCCCCGCCCGGGGCCCCCTCGCGCGGGTCCCTGACGCCACCTTGACGGGAAACGGCCCACTCCATATACGCCGCTGACGCGCTCCCGGCCCCGGCATCAAGGCACCGTCAGGGATTGCGCCCCGGCGCCGTCAGCCGGTGTCAGCCCGCCCGGCCCGCGTGGTGGGCCAGGGCGGCGTGCGGGTCCTCGCGGTCGGCGGTGTGGTCGATGTGCACGGTGGCCGCGGTCAGCCGCGGGACGGCGTGGATCAGCGCGTGTTCGGCCTCGACGGCCAGGGCGTGCGCCTGCACCACCGTGAGGTGCGGGTCGACGACGATGTCGGCCTCGGCCCGCAGAGCGTGCCCGATCCACCGCATGCGGACCTGCCCGGTGCCCCGTACGCCGGCCACGCCGAGCAGCGCGCCGTGCGCCGTGTCGACCAGGGCCGGATCGACCGAATCCATGAGCCGCCGGCAGACCTCGCGCGCGGCGTCGCGCACCACGATGAGGATGGCCGCGGTGATGAGCAGGCCGACGATCGGGTCGGCGCTCTTCCAGCCGATCGCGGCGCCGCCCGCGCCGAGCAGGACGGCGAGCGAGGTGAACCCGTCCGTACGGGCGTGCAGGCCGTCGGCGACGAGCGCCGCGGAACCGATCCGGCGGCCGGTGCGGATCCGCTGCCGGGCCACCCACTCGTTGCCGAGGAAGCCGACCACCGCGGCGCCCGCGACCGCCCAGAGCTGGCTGATCTCGCGGGGGTGGAGGAGCCGGTCCACGGATTGGTAGGCGGCGAGGGCGCAGGAGGCCGCGATGGTCAGCACGACGACGATGCCGGCCAGGTCCTCGGCGCGGCCGTAGCCGTACGTGTAGCGGCGGTTCGCCGCGCGCCGCCCGAGCACGAACGCGACGCCGAGGGGAACGGCGGTCAGCGCGTCGGCGGCGTTGTGGACGGTGTCGCCGAGCAGGGCCACCGACCCGGACAGGGCGACGACGCCGGCCTGCACGGCCGTGGTCAGGCCCAGGACGCCCAGGGACAGCCACAGCGTGCGCATGCCCTGGCGCGAGGTCTCCATCGCCGGGTCGACCTTGGCCGCCGGCTCATGGCTGTGCGGGGTGAACGCGTGCGCCGGATGGCCGAGCCGGTGTCGAAGCCGGTGTCGCAGCCGCGCCCGGAAGGATCCGTCGTGGTGCTCGTGGTGGTGGCTCACGGCGTGCTCGCTTTCGACGAGGACGACAGGGAAGGGTGGACGCGAGCGTCCACCCGCCTATTGTGTGCGTATGAGCGCACGCATGCACCTATCACCTGCGCAGGGTTCGCACCCGCAAGAACCCGGCCCGCAGGCCTTCGAGGCCGCGGCCGGGATCCTGGGCCTGCTGGCCGACCGCACCCGCCTCGCTCTCCTGCACACCCTGGCCTCGGAAGAGGCCGATGTCGGCACCCTGGCCGCGGCGGTGGGAGCCGCCCGGCCGGCCGTCAGCCAGCACCTCGCCCGGCTGCGTATGTCGGGGCTGGTGACCACCCGCAAGGAGGGCCGCCGCGTGGTCTACGCCCTGACCGATGACCACCTGCCGCGTCTCGTCGCCGAGGCGCTCGCCGCGGCCGGGCCCGATCGCCCCGGTCACGGCAGGGTGTGACACTGGGCGGGTGTCCGGAGGAGGCCAGGTCCTGGCCGGTGCGGTCACCGTCGTGGCGACTCTCGCGCTCGCCGCGTGCGGCGGTCCGGCCGCGACCAAGGCCACGGCTACGCCAACGGCCACTCCTACGGCGACCGTGTCCCCGGGCGGTACCTCCGGGGATCCCTCCCACCTGGTGCCCATGGGCGGCGGCGGCCGCCGCATCCGGCTGGAGTGCCGGGGAACCGGGTCCCCGACCGTCGTGCTCGTCTCCGGGACGGGCGGTGCCGGGGACGAGTGGACCCATGTCGTGGACCCTGCCACCCCCGCGGCCGGCCTGAAACCCAGTGCGGCGGCGGTGCTTCCTACGGTCGCCTCGTTCACGCGGGTATGCGCCTACGACCGCCCCGGGACCACGCGGACCGACGGAAAGCCGACCTCCTCGACCCCGGTGTCCCAGCCCACCACGGCGCGGGCGGGGGTGCGGGACCTGCGGGCGGTGCTGTCCGCCGCCGGCGAGCACGGGCCGTTCGTGCTGGTCGGCGCCTCCTGGGGGGCGATGATCGCCGAGCTCTTCGCACGCACCGACTTCCCCCGGGTGTCCGGCCTCGTCACCGTCGACGGCGCGTCACCGTACCTGCGTGACACCCTGACACCGGCTCAGTGGTCGGACTGGATGCACAAGATCGAGGCGACGGACCAGGGGAAGGGCCTCGAAGTGCCCGACTACGAGGCCTCCGTGGCGGAGATCGGCAGCGCGCCCGCGATGCCGCACCCCCTGCCCGCCGTCGTGCTGACCTCCGACAAACCGTGGGACCTCGCGATCGGCGACAGCGGATCGACCTGGCCGGCCTGGCTTGCCGCCCAGGACGACCTCGCCCGCGAGCTCCACGCCCGGCACGTCACCGACACCGACAGCGGCCACGGCATCGCAGTCGAGCGGCCCCGGCTGGTCGCGGACGCGGTGCGCGAGGTGGTGGACGAGGCGAGGAAGCAGTGAGGAGCACGAGGGCCCGCTCCGCGGGCGGAGCCGGGCCCCCGCCGTCAGCGCGGGCGTACGGCCGCGTCCAACTGCTCGGCGGACCGTGCCAGGCCGGCCGCCGCCGTCGCGCAGCGGTCGGCCAGGGCCTCGATCCGCCACCGGAAGGCCTCGGCCTGCGGACCCTTCCAGTCCAGCGCCACGGCCCCCGCCCGCAGCCGTTCCGCGTGCCGCAGCAGCGCCGCGGAGTGTGCCCGCAGCCCCTCCGCGGGCTCACAGCGCCGCGCCCCCCGCTCCGTGCGCGGCGCCGGAATGCCCGTCACAGGGCCCTCCAGGGGGCGAAGGCGTTGGTCACGCCGTCGAGGGCCGGGGCCAGTTCGGGGTGGTGGCGCAGCAGGACGGAGACCATGCCGCCCCGGTCCACCCACTCCAGGCCCTCCGCCGTATACACCTCGGGCCGGTAATCGGTGGTGAAGAAGCGGTCGCTCTTCAGCCGCCTGCTCGCCATCAGGATGAAGATCCGGAACAGCGAGTCGCTGAAGCCGAACCCGGCCGGCCGCGGCTCCGCGAGATTGCCGACCAGCGTGTCCACCCGGTCGAGGCGCCCCTCGTACAGCTCCTTCAGCAGCGGAGTGTCACCCGGATGCCCGCCCGTCAGCTCCTCGAAGGAGGTGACCGGCCGCTTGCGCAGCATCTGCCGGTACGCGTTGTAGCGGGGGATCCCGCGCTCGCGGTCGCGCAGGATGTCGACCGTGCCCAGATCGATGTGCTCGCCGGTGAGCCGGGCCAGATTGCGCAGCGAGTCCGGGTGGTTGTGCAGCACGAGGGCCCCGGGGTGGGCCGTGCCGAAGCTGTAGAACAGATCGCTCATGCCGTACGCGTCGACCGCCTTGCGGGTGGTCGCGCCCTGCATGTCGTCGAATCCGATGGTCGCGCGGACGCCGCCCGCGCGGTGGTCCCGTACGGCCAGCTCGTCCGGGATCAGCGGGTGCAGCCGGTACGCGGAGACGAACTCCTCCGTCATCGAGAACGGAGCCGCGTGGTGGTCGGTCGCGGAGCCGAGGATTCCGCTGAGCATCTCGCCCTTGCCGACGCGCCCGTACGTCCGGCTGACCCAGCGCGGCAGCACCCCGTACCAGTTGGCGTCCATCGCGCGGTGCAGCACCGGGGTGTCGAGGATGCCCGGCGTCCACTCCACCGTGTGGATCTTCGCCATCAGCGCCGTGTTGACCAGCCGCGCGGTGTGGAAGAGCCGCTCGTCGTCCCAGGTCGGGTAGTGGGCGCGCAGGTAGTCGCAGATCGCGTTGTGCTCCTTGGCGAACAGCGTGTGCAGCAGCGACAGGCCCGCCCAGTAGTCGCTGTTCATGCCGGTCCAGTCCAGGCAGGAGTTCCCCGGCCGCGGATCGGCGGGCAGCCGGCCGTCCTCGACGATCAGCCGCCCGTGCTCGCCCGTGCGCAGCGCCCGGCAGCGGGCCTCGTCGGAGCCGTAGATCTGCGAGCCGTCCCACCAGTGCGTGACGGTGTTCTCGTACGTGGGCGGCGCGTCGGCCGCGGTGTGCGCGACCGGGTCGGGGCGGGTGCGGTTCACGCGCATCGGGCAGCCGCCGCCGTGCTCGGCCCAGTCGTCGTCCTCGGCGAGCGGGACCGTGAACGGCTCGGCCTCCTCGTTGTCGCCGTGGTTGGCCCAGCCGTGGTTCTCGAACTGGATCCAGGCGGCGGCCAGCAGGTTGAGGGTGGGCGCGGGCACGAACCCCCTGCGGGCCAGCAGCTGCCTGCTGATCTCCCGCGGGCTCGGCGACATCAGCTCCTCTTCGGAGTCCGGGAAGGCCAGGTGCAGCGGGGCGTTGCGGTCGAGCCGGGTGCCGACCCGGCCCATGTCCTCGTCGTACGGGTCGTAGCCCGAGCCGTCGTACGAGCGGAAGGGCGCGAGCGCGGCGGTCGGACGCCGGCGGTGCTCCCCGCCCGCGCCGTAGGTGTCGTACAGGTTCTTGCGGCGGAGGTCGTCGCGGAGCACCCGGAGGTTCAGCAGCCCGAGGGGGAGCGGCAGTTCGTGCCACTCGCGGGTGCGGTTGAGGCGGGCGAAGGCGGCCGAGCCGAGGCGTTCGAGGAGCCCGGGCGGGTCGTACGAGGGCGCCTGGCCGGGGCGGGCTGCCTGAGCGGGGACGCCCGCGGCCGCCGGGGTCCGACGGCTCGGGGCCGGGCTCGGCTCGGTGGAGGTGGTGTCGGTCATGGTGTTCCTCAGCGGTCGTGGAGCCGGAAGAAGCGGGCGGCGGTCACCCGGCCCCGGAAGGGCGCGAGGTCGGCGTCGACGTGGGCGCTCGCCTCGGGGACCGTGTGTTCGAGGTTGTGCGCGTACCGCTCGGCGGCATGGCACAGCGGGAAGGAGTGCGTGTCGTCGGTCCAGGTGAACTCGGTGAACTGCTCGGGCAGCGCATACGCGGAGACCGAGGAGCGGCCCTCCAGGCTCGGCACCACGTCGTGCTCGTTGACCAGCGAGTACACCCGGGTCCGCGGATCGGCCGGGCGTTTGCCGTCGATGGGGGAGCCGATCGCGACGACGTGCGTGACCCGGTGGATCGCGCAGAAGTCCCGGTCGGCGGCCAGGTTCATGGCGGTGATGCCGCCCAGGCTGTGGCCCACCAGGGCCAGTTCACTGCCCGAGGGGATCAGCAGGCGCAGCGCCTTGGCGACCGCCCTGGAATACGGGGTGGCGGGGCGGGCGACGGCGTGTCCGGCGCCCAGCAGGTCCTGGGGGCTCTTGTCGCTGACACCGGACATGCCGGCGAGCTGGACCACGTACCGCTGCACGTCGTCGGGACCCACGACCTGCTGGACCAGCAGCGTTCCGTCGGTGCCCACGGCGCCGATGTTGCGGACGTACCCGGCGATCGTGCCGGTGGTGTCGATGCGCTCGGCGAGTGCGGGGGAGGGGACGAGCGGTTCGGCGCGGCCCGGTCCGCGGTCGAGGAACGCCCAGACCCGGGCGCTGATGCCGAGGACCGGCTCGGCGTCGGCCAGGGTGCGGCCGGTGGCGATCTCCCAGCCCGCATCGTCGTTGAACGGGTTCTCGTCGGTGAGGGCGTTCCACGCGAGGATGTCGGCGAAGGCGGGGGCCAGCAGGGCGAAGGTGCGCTCGGCGCCCTTGGCGCCGAGGAGCGAGCGGAAGACGCGGACCGCCTCGCGCTGCCGGTCCCCCTGGACGGCCCGCAGCACGCGCGCGGTGTCCGGGTCGCCGAACAGTTCGGGGTGGGTCACGGCGGCGGCCCGGATGCGGGCCTTGAGGCCCGTCACGGCCAGGCTGACCGCGAGGCTCTCCCGGCTCGTGAACACCCCGGCGAGCCGGCCGATCCGGGCCAGGCCGCGGCCGCGCGGGGCCCAGCCCAGCCCCTTGGGGTCGGTGATCGTCCGCAGCAGGGTGCGCCGGGCGGCGCCGCCGCCGGCGACGCGCGCCAGCCGGGTGCCGAGGGCCAGTTCGGAGGCGTACCGGGAGGCGTCCCCCACTCCTTCGGCGGCTTCCGCGAGCACGCGGCACAGGTGGTGCAGGGAGCCGGTCTCCGGTTCGTGCCCGGTGACGGCTGTCGTGGCATCGGTCATGCAGGTGCCCTCCGGGGCATGGTGGGGTACGGATGGCGGTCCGCACGTGCGGCGCGGGGGCCCGGCGGGCGGCCGGCCCCGCGCCGCCGGACGTGCTCAGCGCAGGGCGAGGGTGAGCCGGATGCCGGCCGAGGCGAGGATCCCGGGCAGCGGGCGGCAGGGGTCCACCGCGGGCCTGCCGCCGGTGACCCGGTGGCCCCGCAGCACCGCCGCGGTCAGCACGGCCGCCGTCAGCACGCCCAGGTGCTCGCCCGGGCAGCGCCCGCCGCCGTGGCTGAACGGCGCCATCCGGATGTCCTGCTCCGCCCCGGACCGCAGCCACCGGGCGGGCACGAACTGGTGGGCCGCAGGCACGTGTTCGGGATCCCGCTGGTGGAACAGGGCGGGCACCAGCACCGCCGTCCCCGCCGGATAGTGGACCCCGCGCCACTCGGTCTCGGCCCGGGTGACCCGTACGAGGTCCGGCACGATCGGGAACAGCCGCAGGGTCTCCTCCACACAGGCCCGCAGCCGGGGCAGTTCCGCGCCCCCGCCGTCGACCTCGGTCCGCAGGGCCTCCTGCTCGGCGGGATGCGCGGCGAGCAGCAGCAGGGTACGGGCCACGGTCGGGCCGACGGTGTCGAGGGCGAGCAGCCAGTGGTGGGCCTGGCCCACCGCGTCCAGCGCGCCGGCGTCCGGTCCCGCGGCGGCCGGATGACTGCGGGCGAGCGCGGCCAGGGTGTACGGCTCGGCCCGGGCGGCGTACTCCTCGACGCGCGCGGCGGCCTTGCGGTACAGCGCCTCGGCGGCCACGGCCCGGCCCTTGCGCATCCGCATCCAGTTGGCCTCCTCGCGGATCACGAGCAGCCACCGCGCGAGCTCCTCGTCCCCCGCGGCCGCGTCGCCGAGGACCATCCGGCGCCCGATCCGGGCCACCGTACGCCGCAGCAGTGGGAAGTCCAGCTCGGAGCTCTGGATCAGGGCGGGCGCCTCCTGCGCGATCACCGCCCGGAACTCCTCGCACGAGGGGTGCACCGGCCGGTCGGCGGCGAGCACCTCGTCGTTGACGCGCCGTCGCTCCTCGCGCGTGTCGCCGTGGGAGCAGATGACGCCCGTGGGCTCCAGCAGCGACAGCCCCTTGTACTTGTCGGGCGCGTCCATGGCGAGGGTGCGCACGGGCAGTTCGTAGAACCGCCGGACGTCGGCCTGGTCCAGCAGGACCAGCAGCGGCCCGGACAGGCCGCGTACCTCGACGGGCGCCCCGCCGTGCCGGGCGCGCATGGCGCGCAGCGTCGCCGCCGACCAGCCCTGCTGGCCGAGGGCCGCCTGCGCCGCCACCACCCGGGGCCGCAGGTGGAAGGCCCCGCGGACGAACGCGGGCAGCGTGTGGGTCGCGGCGAAGCGGACGGTCTCGGCGCGCCCGGCCCGGGCGGGGCGCGGTACGGGGAGGGAGGCGGAGCCGGTGCCTTGGTCCGGGATCCCGGCGGCCCCCGTGGTGTTCTCGTCAGCGGCCCCTGAGCGGACCACGGCCTCGGTCATGCCTCCACGACCTTGCCGGGGTTGAGCAGGTTCTTCGGGTCGAAGAGGCGCTTGAGCCCGCGCTGGAGTTCCAGGCTCACCGGGTCGAGCTCGCGGGTCAGCCACTCGCGCTTGAGGGTGCCGATGCCGTGCTCGCCGGTGCTGGTGCCGCCGAGGGCCAGGCCCGCGGCCATGATGTCGTCGTACGCGGTCTGGGCGCGGCGGAACTCGTCCGCGTCCGATTCGTCGAAGACGACGGTCGGGTGCAGGTTGCCGTCTCCCGCGTGGCCGAGGGTGAAGATCCGAAGCCGGTTCCGTACGGCGATCTCCTCGATCGTGCCCATGAACTTGGCCAGTTCGGAGCGCGGCACGGCCACGTCCTCGATGAAGGCGGTCGGCCGGCCGCCGAGGGTCGCGGCGAACGCGCCCAGGGCCGGGGTGACCAGCCGCCGTGCCTCGATGACCTGCCGGGACTCCTCGGAGCCGGTGGCGGTCACCACGTTCCGGGACCCGGCCTCCTTGCACAGGAGGGCCATCGACGCGAGGTCGCGGGCGGGCTCGGCGGTGTCGCTCTCGATGATGAGCGTGGCCGCGGCGCCCGGGGTCAGCATCGGGTGCCCGTGGTCGGCGACGGCCTGGGACGTCGCCCGGTCGAGGAGTTCGAGGGCGGACGGGACGTGGCCGGCCGCGGTGATCGCGGCGACGGCGTCCCCGGCCGCCGTCAGGGTCGGGAACTGGGCGAGCATCGCCAGCGCGGGCGGCCGTACGGGGCACAGCCCGAGCGTGGCGCCGACGATGACGGCCAGGGTGCCCTCGGAGCCGACGAGCAGGCGGGTCAGGTCGTACCCGGCGACCCCCTTCGCCGTGTCCCGGCCGGTCCGCATCCGGCGGCCGTCGGCGAGGACGAGGTCCAGGCCGCGGACGTAGTCGGCGGTGACTCCGTACTTGACGCAGCAGATGCCGCCGGCTCCGGTGGCGATGTTCCCGCCGATGGTGCAGTGCTCCCAGGAGGCGGGGTCGGGCGGGTAGGACAGGCCGTGCTCGGCGACGGCGTCGTTCAGGCGCTTGGTGACCACGCCGGGCTCGCAGCGCACGAGCCGGTTGGCGGGGTCGATCTCCAGAATGCGGTCCATCCGGGCCGTGCTCAGGACGACGCAGCCGTCGATCGCGTTCGCGGCGCCCGCGAGGCCGGTGCGGGCACCCTGCGGGACGACGGGAACGCCGAGCTCGTACGCGGTGCGCATGATGTGCCGGACCTGCTCGGCGGTGCGCGGAAAGGCGACGAGGGCCGGGGTGCCGGCCGCGGAGAACGGCGCGGCGTCGCGTGCGTGCGCGGTGAGGGTCTCCGGGTCGGTGTGCAGGACGTCGGCGTGGTCGGTGAGGAGGGTGCGCAGGCGTGACAGCAGAGGGGTTTCGGGGGACATGAGGGGCCTTCTGACGGTGGTGGGGAGGCTGACGTCCGGGCTGGAGAGGGGCCGGGCCTCAGAGGGAGGGGAGCTCGGTGGTCACGGGCACGTCGATGAGCACCGGTCCGTCCTGCTGGGCCGCCGCGTCCCGTACGAGCTTGGTGAGTTCACCCGCGCCCTGGGCCCGGTGGGTGCGCACCCCGTAGCCGTCGGCGACTGCCGTGATGTCGAGACCGGGGATGTCGAGGCCGGGGGCGCCCTGGGCGTGTTCGAGCTGTGCGAACCAGTGGAGGATCGCGTACTTGGCGTTGCTGAGGACGACGAAGGTGACGGGGACCTTGTACGCGGCCGCGGTCCACAGGGCCTGCACGGCGTAGTGGATGGAGCCGTCGCCGATGACGCAGACCACGGGCCGGTCGGGCGCGCCGAGCTGCGCGCCGACGGCCGCGGCGGCCCCGAAGCCGAGGCCGCCGCCCGCGGAGAACAGGTAGGAGTCCGGGGCGGAGATGCGGGTGGCCTCGTGGAACTGCGGGACGTTGGAGGGTGATTCGTTGACCCAGAGGGTGTTCTCCGGGGCGCCCTGGGCGATGGCCGTCAGCGCGGCGAGCGGGGTGAGGACCCCGTCGGCCGACTCGGGGAACCGCACCTGCTCGTGCTGCGCGGGCGCGCCGGCGGGGGCGGCCGGGAGCCGCTCCGCGAGGGCCCGTACGGTCAGTGCCAGGTCCGCGACGACCGCGTCCCCGACGGGGGCCCGGGCGGCCTCCTCGGCGTCCCGGGTGAGGAGCACGAGCTCGGTGCCCTCGGGCAGGTGGGAGCCGGGGATGTAGGGGTAGTAGCGGAACACGGGGGCGCCGACCACGACGACCAGGTCGTGTCCCGCGAGCTGCCGGCCGAGCGGCCCGATCGCCGGGGCCAGATCCCCGCGGAACTGCGGATGGCTGCGGGGGAAGGAAACGCGGGCTGCGACGGGCGCCGCCCAGACGGGCAGTCCGGTGCGCTCGGCGAGTGCGAGGACGGCGTCCCAGGCGCCGGAGGCGTCGACGTCGTCGCCGACGACGAGGACGGCGGAGCGGGCGCGGGAGATCCGGTCGGCGAGCGCCGCGACCGTGGCGGCGTCGGGCGCGGCGGTGTGCGTGATCCGGCGGGCGGCGGCGGCCCGGCCGGCGAGGTCCTCCGCCTCGGTGAGCTCCGCGTCGAAATCGTCCATGGGGAGGGAGAGGAACACCGGCCCGTGGGGCGGGGTCTCGGCGATCTGCACGGCGCGGGCGAGCGCGGCCGGGACGTCGGCGGGGCGCGGGGGCTCGTACGCCCACTTGACGGCGGGCTGGGGGAGCAGCGTGGCCTGCGGGTTGGAGAGCAGGGCCTCCATGGTGAGCATGGCGCGCACCTGCTGGCCCGCGGTGACGACCATCGGGGTGCGGTTCGCCCGGGCGTTCAGGATGGCGCCCATCGCGTTGCCGGTGCCGGGCCCGGTGTGCAGGTTGACGAGGGAGGTGGTTCTGGAGGCGAGGGCGAAACCGTCGGCCATGCCGACGACGACGGCCTCCTGGAGGCCGAGTACGTACCGGAAGTCTTCGGGGAACCGCTTGAGCATCGGAAGTTCGGTCGAGCCGGGGTTGCCGAAGACCGTGGTGATACCACGTGCTCGTAGAACGTCCAGGACTGATTCGCGAACCGTGCGCATTCGGTGTCCTTCCGCGCAGCCGGGGGCACTGTCGGTGATCAATCCAGCACACTGAGTTGATCTTTACAAAAAGCCTCCACGGCATATTCATCTCTGCTATGCGCGTTCCGTGCACCCGCTCCCCTACTGGCCGCACGGCCGGGCCGGGTTGACGCCGTGTCCAGGGGGTGCACCCGATGTCCCCCCGATGGGTGGACGGGCTCAGGGGCTCAACGGCTCAGGGGCGGAACCGGAGCGGGTGGTCCGCCGGGACCTCCACCATGGCGATGCGGACGCCGTCCGGGTCGGCGATCCACATCTCGATCAGCCCCCAGGGCTCCCGCCGGGGCGGCCGCAGCACCTCGGCGCCCCGCGTCAGCAGCTCCTCGTACGCAGCCTGCGCGTCGGCGACTTGGAGCCACAACCGGAGCCCCGGGGCGGGCGGGCCCTCGGCGCGCCCCGAGACCTCCAGGAAGCCGCCGCCCAGGAAGTAGACCGTCCCGCGTTCCGGCCCGGTGCCGAACTCCCGGTGGACGGCGAGCCCCAGCGTGGCGCCGTAGAAGGCGCGCGAACGCTCCGGGTCCGTGGGGGTGAGCAGGATGCGGCTGCCGAGTACGTGCACCATGCCGGCGAACCTACCCCCGGCTCGGGCGCACCACACGGCGGACGCTCCCGGGCAGGGCTCGCATCAGCCGCAGCCCGGGACGTACGCAGTGCCCCGCCGATCGGCGGCGCGGGTCAGGCCTCGGGGACGGCGGCGTCGAGGGCCGCGGTGAGGCGGTGCAGGCGGATCTGGAGATCCCGGATCTCGGCGAGCTCGAAGCCCGTAGCGGCCGCGATCCGGCGCGGCACCTCCACCGCGCGTGCGCGCAGCGCCGTACCGGCCCCGGTGAGGCCGACGTGGACGGACCGCTCGTCCTCGGTGCTGCGCTCCCGGTGGACCAGTCCGGCCGCCTCAAGGCGCTTGAGCAGCGGCGAGAGAGTCCCCGAGTCGAGTCGGAGGTGGTTTCCGATCTCCTTGACGGGCGTCGTGCCGTGCTCCCACAGCACCAGCATCACCAGGTACTGCGGATAGGTCAGGCCGAGGTCCTTGAGGACGACGCGGTAGAGGCCGTTGAAGGCCCGGCTCGCCGAGTTCAGCGCGAAGCAGATCTGGCCGTCCAGGCGGAGGAAGTCCTCCTCGCGGAGGGTTTGGGTGGGCTGCTCGCTCATGGACGCAAGTGTACCTGGGCAAGGCTTGCGAGGCATTTAGTTGTGCACAACTAAATTGTGTGCTCTACTTCTGGATGTCAGCCGATCACCGGCTGCACGGTCACCACCGCGAGAGGAACCCCCTGATGGACGCGCTGTACACCGCTGTCGCCACCGCCAACGGCCGCGAAGGCCGCACGGTCAGCTCCGACGGCCAGATCGACCTCGCTCTCGCCATGCCCCCGGCGCTCGGCGGCAGCGGCCAGGGCACCAACCCCGAGCAGCTCTTCGCGGCGGGCTACGCGGCCTGCTTCGCCAGCGCGCTCGGCCTGGTCGGCCGGCAGGCGAAGGTCGACACCGGTGAGGTGTCGGTCACCGCGGAGGTCTCGATCGGCAAGGACGACACGGGCTTCGGCCTGGCCGTCACCCTGCGTGTCGAGCTGCCGGAGTCCCTCGCCGGCGAGACGGGCGAGCTGCTGGTCAAGCAGGCCCACGAGGTCTGCCCCTACTCCAAGGCCACCCGCGGCAACATCCAGGTCGAGCTGGTGGTCGAGTAGCCCCCACGGGGGTCCTCCCCTAGGGCCCCCGACCCGCCCCCTCAGGGGTGGGTCAGGGCGTTCCCCGAGGACGGGCCGGTCCGGCGTGGCCATGATCGAACCATGTCGAACTCACCATGGCAGCGTGCGGCGTTCAGCGCCGGTCCGCTCTGCATGACGGCCTACGGGCTCATCCGGCTGACCGACGAGGAGCACGGCCCCGGGATGGCCTGGTCCTCGGGCCATCTCTTCTTCCTGGCAGCCGTGTTGTGCTTCGTCCCCGTCGTGCTGGGGATGCGGCGGATGGCCACTGAGGGCCGGGGCCGGGCCGGTCGGGGACTCGCCGGAGCCGGGGCGGTGACCGCACTGATCGGCGTGGCCGCCGTCCTCGCGCAGGTGGTCATCGACCTCGTCGCCGGGTTCCTCAGCGAGGACCGCGAGGCGATGCGCGAGCTCTTCCGGCGCGTCAAGAGCCACGCCGGCGTGGAGCCCGCCGTCTACACCGTCGGTCCACTCCTGTTCTACGTCGGCCTGCTGCTGCTCCTGACCCAGCTGGCGGCGCTGCGCCGGGCCGCGGCCTGGCGGCCCGGCGCGGTGGTCGCCGGCATCGTTGCCACGGGTGTCAGCCTGGACCTGCTGCCGCTGGCGGGGCTGTTGTTCCTCCTCGCCTTCGCGCCCCTGGGGCGGCAGGTCGACGACTTGGACCGGCGTCCACCGGCGACCACGGTTTCACCGGGCCGCTGACGGGACCGGCGCGGCAGGGACATGGTCCGTGAACAGGGATTCCGGGAGCGGGGCCAGGCCGAGCAGGCCCAGCGTCGTGTCCGTCGTGACCCGGTGCCAGGCGGCGGCCCGGCGGAGCATCGCGTGCCCGCCGTGCGGCATGGCGATGCCCGCCGCCCGGGCGCCCCGGGCCCGGGCCCGCCGTACGTAGTCCCACGACCCCTGCGCGTCGGTGACGCGGTCGGCCTCGTCGTGCAGGAGCACCACGGCCGTGTCCCCGAGGTGCAGGACCGGCTCACCCGGCGGGCACCACGGCGCGAGCCCCACCACCGCGCGGACCAGCGGATCGGCGGCGGCCCGCAACGCGGCGCGTCCGCCCATGGAATGCCCGACCAGCACCACCGGCAGGGGCCCGGCCACACAGCACAGCTCGCGCAGCGCCTGCCACACGTCGTGGACCGGATCCGCGCGGTGGCCGTTCCAGCCCCGGTGCTCGTAGCGGACCTCCGCCACCACCACGCCCCGCGCCGCCCCCGCGCCCGCGATCGCCCGCGCGAACGGACGCATCCGCAGCCCCGGCAGGTTCGCCCGCGGCGGCGCGTCGAGCCCCTCCGCCCGCCCCCCGTGCAGCAGGAGCACCGCGGCCGTAGGGTCCTGCGGCACCCGGTGCAGCACCAGCGCACCCGTCGGCCCCCTCACGCCCGGCCTCCCCGCGGCGGCAGCGGGAAGAACCCGCTGGTACGGGCGGTGTAGTCCGCGAAACCGGGCCGGTCCGCCATCCGGGCCTCCAGCAGCCGCTTGCCGCTCCCCACCGTCAGCAGCAGCGTCATGACCAGCGGGGACACCAGGCACAGCAGCGCGGCCCGCCAGGTCCCGCATGCCGGCAGGTAGAGCCCCCACCAGACCAAGGAGTCCCCGAAGTAGTTCGGATGGCGGGTCCACGCCCACAGACCCCGGTCCATGACCGCGGCCCGGTGCGCCGGATCGGCCTTGAACCGCGCGAGCTGGAAATCCCCCACGGCCTCGAAGCCCAGACCCGCTGCCCACAGCGCCGCTCCGAGTGCGTCGGGCACGCCGACGGGGGAGTCCACGTACGACGCGGTCTGGACGGGCAGGGAGACCAGCCAGACCAGGCCCGCCTGGAGCAGGTACACCGTGAGCAGGGCGCGCACCTGCGGATTCCCCCGCCCCCGGGCCAGGAGCTCCGCGTAGCGCGGGTCCTCGCCGTGCCCGCGGCCGCGCCAGGCGAGGTGGACGGCCAGCCGTAACCCCCAGACGACCGTGGCCGTGGCGACCAGGAGCCGCCGGCCGCCGTCCCCGTAACCGGCCGACAGGACGTACGAGACCACCGCGACCGCGGCGAACGCGAGGCCCCAGGCGATGTCCGCCGTCCGGTGCAGGCGCCGGGCCGTACCGACCGCGAAGGCCAGGAGCAGGACGGCGGCGGCCGCGCCGGCGGTCGCGGCCAGGTTGCTCCCGAGGGCCTCCCACGAGGCGGCGTTCACCGCCCCGCACCCAGCGAGACGTCCTCCGTCAGCAGCAGTTGCCGGACGTCGAGGTAGCGGGCCCGGAACCCGGCTTCCGAGTAGGCCAGGTAGAACTCCCACATCCGCCGGAACGTCGCGTCGAAGCCGAGCGCCGCCACGGCCTCGGCCCGCTCCGCGAAGCGCTCCCGCCACAGGCACAGGGTCTGCGCGTAGTGGTCGCCGTACCCCTGGTCGGAGACGATCCGCAGCCCCGCACCGGCCGCGTGCGCCTCGATGGCCTCGCGGGAGGGGATCAGGCCGCCGGGGAAGACGTACTTGCTGATCCAGGTGTGCGTACGGGCGGTCCCCAGCATCCGCTCGTGCCCCATGGTGATGGACTGGAGCGCGATCCGTCCGCCGGGAGCCACCGCATCGCGCAGGGCGCCGAAGTACGTCGGCCAGAAGTCCCTGCCGACCGCCTCGATCATCTCCACGCTCACCACCGCGTCGTACCGCCCTTCCAGGTCACGGTAGTCCCGCAGTTCCACGTCCACCCGGTCGGCGAGCCCCGCTGCGGCGATCCGGCGGCGGGCGAGGTGCTGCTGCTCCGCGGAGAGGGTCACCGTCGTCACCTGCGCCCCCCGGTCGGCCGCGCGCAGCGCGAGCTCACCCCAGCCGGTCCCGATCTCCAGCACGCGCTTGCCCGGGCCGACGCAGGCGAGGTCCAGCAGCCGGTCGATCTTCCGGTGCTGCGCGGCCGGCAGGCTCCCGCGGCGCGCGGGGAAGGAGGTGAACACGGCGGAGGAGTACGACAGGGTCTCGTCGAGGAAGAGCGCGAACAGCTCGTTCGACAGGTCGTAGTGGCGGTGGACGTTCTCCCGGGCCCCGGCCCGGGAGTTCAGCTGCGCCTCGGGCCGGCGCTGCACCCACGCTCCGCGCAGCCTGCGCAGCGGGGCGGGGACGAGGTCGTCCACGTGCACGGCGAGGACCGTCAGCAGGCCGGTCAGGTCGTCGCTGTCCCATTCGCCCGCCATGTAGGACTCGCCGAAGCCGATCAGGCCCTGCGCCCCGATCCGCCGGAAGAAGGCGTCCGGGTCGTGGACGGTCAGCGAAGGACCGATGCCGCGGGGCGGTTCGGCGCCGAAGCGGCAGCGCAGGGGCAGCGCGGTCACGGCACGCCGGACCAGCCGGCGGGCGACGGCCGCGTGCCCGAAGGGGGCCGCAGGAGGCCGCGCTACATCCGGCCACGCGTGGGCGCGGGGATCGGCATCGAAGTCGACGGCTGCGGCGTGCCGCTTCGTGTGTCCGTCGGCGGTGCGGGGGAGCGAAAGGGTCACGAGAGGATGCCTTCCTGGGGCGCGCGGTCGGGTCGGGGCTGCACGGGCAGCCCGCGGAGCAGCAGGCGGACAGCCTGTCGGCGGATCCCGGCCCAGACGGCGGCCGTGGACCACGGCCGCCTGGCGACCGCGCGCAGCAGGGCGAGGGAGGTGGCGGGGCGGTGCCGGCCGTGCAGGGTCGCGGTGAAGGCCCGCTGCCCGGCGCGTTCGAGCTGGACGGCGATCTCCAGCCGCTCCCGCGGCTCCGGCAGTCGCATGCGGTAGTGGCCGTCGACGGGGAAGAACGGCGAGACGTACAGCTCCTTCGCCGCCCCGGCCCGTCCGGCGTCGTCGGTCCGCAGCAGGTAACAGTGGCGCTGTCCATACGTGTTGTGGACCTCGCCCACGACACAGACCAGGGCTCCGGCGCGGTCGTGGCACCAGTACAGCGTCAGCGGGTTGAACACGTACCCCAGGACCCGGGCGTGGGCCAGCATCAGGACCCGCCCGCCGTCGAGGTGTACGTCGCGGGAGGCCAGGTACGCGTCGAGGCCGGCCCGGATGGTCGGCGCGGCGGCGAAGTGGTCCCGGGCGTCGAAGCGGGCCAGCGGGCGCAGCGGCCACGGGAGGCGGGGCAGTGCGTCCAGGTCCACGAGCCACATGTACGTGCGGTGCCGGAAGGAGTGCCGTACGGGGGCCGTCCGCACGTGGGAGACGACGCAGTCGTACAGGGCCGGCACGGCGACGGCGGGCAGGGCGGGGGGTGTCGGGACCGCCGCGGCCTCCGGGTCCGCCGGTGCCACCGGGATCTTCGGCTCCGCCAGGACCGTCCGGCCCGCCCGCTGCGCCACCGTGGGCGCCTCGACCCCGCTCACCAGCGGACCCCCAGCGCCGCGGCCGCCCGTACGCCCGAACGGCAGCCGTCCTCGTGGAAGCCCCATCCGTGGTACGCCCCGGCGAACGCGGTGACCCGCGTGTTCAGGCGGGGCAGCGCCCGCTGGGCGGCCACCGACTCGGGCGTGTAGACCGGGTGCGCGTAGTCCATACGGGCCAGGACGCGCTCGGGGTCGATCCGCCCGCCCGCGTTCAGGGTGACGACGTACCGGGTGGCGCCCGGCAGCCGCTGGAGGCGCGTCATGTCGTAGCTGACCCGGACCCCGTCCGCCCCCGGGAGGCAGTCGTCGAGGTGGTAGTTCCAGGAGGCCCGGGCTCTGGGCGAGCGGGGCAGCAGGCCGGTGTCGGTGTGCAGCACCGTCGGGTTCGCCTCGTACCGGAAGGCCCCGAGGATCCGCTGCTCGTCCCGGGTGGGATCGGCCAGCAGGCGCAGTGCCTGATCGGGGTGCGTGGCGATGACGACCGCGTCGTAGGCCTCGGTGGTGCCGTGCTCGGTGCCCACCAGGACGCCGCTCGGTATCCGGTCCACCCGGTTGACCGGGGTGGCGGTCCGGATGTTGCTGATCTCCTTGGCGGCCTTCTCCACGTAGGCCGCGCTGCCGCCGGTGACGGTCTTCCACTGCGGGGAACCGGTTACGGACAGCAGCCCGTGGTGGTCGAGGAAGCGGAACAGGTACGCGGCCGGGTACTCCAGCGCGGTCTCGGCGGGACAGGACCACACGGCAGACACCAGCGGTGTGATGAAGTGACCGACGAAGTACGGGGAGAAACCGCCGTCGGCGAGAAAGGCGCGCAGGGTGAGCTGCTGCGGGGGGCCGTCCCCGGCCAGCAGGGCGCGGGCGCGGCGGTGGAAGAGCGGTACCTCCGCCAGCAGCCGCAGGTACCGGCCGCTCAGGGCGGCCCGCCCGGTGAACAGGCCCGCGGGCCCGCGGGCACCGGCGTACTCCAGCCCGCAGCCGTCGCACCGTACCGACATGCTCATCTCGGAGTCCTGCGTGGCCACTCCGAGTTCGCGGAAGAGCCGGATCAGCAGGGGGTAGGTGCGCTCGTTGTGGACGATGAACCCCGAGTCCACCCGCGCCGTTCCGCCGCCCGGGGCCGGCAGTTCGTGGGTGTGGGCGTGGCCCCCCAGCCGGGGGTCCGCCTCGTACAGCGTGACGTCGCACGCCTTTTGCAGGACGTAGGCCGCGGTCAGTCCCGCCACGCCGCCGCCGATCACGGCCACACTCTGGGTACGCACAGTCCGTCACTCCCCACCGGTCGCCACGCCGCCGTCCGGGACGGCGTTTCCCCTTGCTTCGCGGCCGAAGCGCCCGCGGATTGGTGGCAGTTGCCGAAAGCGGAATCAGCAGCTGAGCGAGAGGTTGCACATTGATCGGGAATTGGCGACCTGGTTGACCAATCCGCACAGATGTCCGCTCCGAAGACCGGTCAAGAACGCGAACCTGGCAGCATCCGGAGCGGTCGGCCCTCTGAGTGGAAGGGCCGGTCCTTTCAACAGGAAAGGACTGTCATGCGACGGACGGACCCCGGCGGACCATCCGCCACCACCGGGCAACCGCTGCCCTTCGGTGTCCCCGACACCGCGGCTCCCCGGCTCGAAGACCTGATGTCCCGGGTGGCCCGCGGCGACAAGGACGCCTTCTCCGCCCTTTACGACGCGCTGTCCGGGACCGTGTTCGGACTGGTCGTCCGGGTCGTACGCGACCGCGCCCAGTCCGAGGAGGTGACACAGGAAGTGATGATCGACCTGTGGCGGCAAGCCGCCCGCTACCGCCCCGAACAGGGCAGCGTGCTCAGCTGGGCCGCCACCCTCGCCCACCGGCGGGCCGTCGACCGGGTCCGCTCCGCCCAGGCCGCGATCAACCGCGAACACGACCAGGCCGCCCGCCAACAGGCGCGCCCGTTCGACGAGGTGGCGGAACAGGTCGAGACCCGACTGGAGAGCGAACAGGTACGGCGCTGCATGCGCGGCCTGACCGAGATCCAGCGCCAGGCCGTCACCCTGGCCTACTACCAGGGCCTGACCTACCGTGAGGTCGCAGAGACCCTGCGCACTCCACTGCCCACGATCAAGACACGCATGCGCGACGGACTCATCCGGCTGCGCGACTGCATGGGGGTGACCACATGAAGCACGACGGGGAACTGCACACCCTCACCGGCGCGTACGCCCTCCACGCACTCACACCGGCGGAAGACGGGGTGTTCACCGCACACCTCGCCGACTGTCCGTCCTGCCGGCAGGAAGTGGCCGAATTCTCCGCCACCGCCGCCCGCCTGGCCGGGGCCGTCACCCAGCCGCCGCCTCCGCGCATGAAGGAAGCGGTCCTGTACGGCATCGAGTCGATCCGTCAACTGCCCCCGCTGCTCCCGGCCACGGGCAGGCCGATGACGTTCACCGCCATCCTGCGCCGCAAGGCCATCACGCTGGCCATCGCCGCGAGCATCGCCGGCGTGGCCGTGCTCGGCGGCGTCACCGTCCGGCAGAACCAGCTCGCCGAGGAGGCCCGGCAGCAGGCCCAGGCCACCGAACGCCGCCTCCAGGACGTCACCGCCGTCGTGGCCGCCGCCGACGCCCGTACGGTACGAGGTCGCACCACCACCGGCGCCACCACCTCCGTGGTCAGCTCCAAGCTGCAGAACAGGGCGGTCTTCATCGGCGCGGGGCTTCCCGACCCGGGCGCGGACCGGACGTACCAGCTCTGGTTCGAGGACCACGGCACCATGCGCCCCGCCGGGTTGCTCACGCAGGACGGGGCCACCCTCATGCAGGGCGGCATCCAGGGCGCCTCCGGGGTGGGACTCACCCTCGAACCCGCCGGCGGGTCCGCCCGGCCCACCACCCGCCCGCTGATGCTCCTCAACCTGCCGGCCTGACCCGCGACGCCTCACACCGGCCGGTCGGCGCCGGACTGTCGGGCGGGCTTCGGAGCGGGCTTCGGATCGGGTTTCGGATCGGGTTTCGGAGTGGTTCTCGGAGTGGGCTTCGCGCGGACGTGCATGCGTTCGCCCTGCCTGCCGAAGAGACTGAGCACCTCGACGGGCCGGCCATCCGCGCTGCTGAACCAGTGGGGCAGCCGCGTGTCGAACTCCGCGACCTCGCCGGGGCCGAGGACCAGATCGTGCTCCGGGAGCACCAGCCGCAGCCGGCCCTGCAGCACGTACATCCACTCGTAGCCCTCGTGGGTACGCAGATCCGGCTCGGAGCCCCGGTCCGTGATGATCATCTTGTACGCCTGAAGGGGACCCGGAGTCCGGGACAGCGGGACGAACGTACCGCCGCTCGGCAGCTCATGGGGGGTCAGTCGGACCCGGGGGTCGCCCACCTCGGGCGCCCCCACCAGGTCGTCCAGCGGCACGCGGTACGCGCCGGCCAGCGGCAGCAGCAGCTCCAGGCTGGGGCGGCGCTGCCCGGACTCCAGCCGGGACAGCGTGCTCTTGGAGATGCCGGTCGTCTCGGAGAGCGCGGCCAGCGTGAGGCCGCGCTTGGCACGGAGCCGCTTGAGCCGGGGGCCGACCTCGTCGAGGACGCTCTGGTAGGGCGGCGGTGCGCCGGCTGGCGTGTCGGATGGTGTGTCGGCTGGTGTGTCCACGGGGGCATTCCACCCCGCTGTCCCGGAAACAGCAACAAGAGTTGTCGTATCGGATCCGCGGCGGGCAGGCTCCGCGGCATGAGCCCACGCAGCGATTCCACCCCCGCACACGACAACGGCCGCCACGGCCACAGCCACGGACACGCGCACGCGCCCGGCCACGACTCCGGCCACCACTCCACCGACCTCGACTGGGACGTCATGGCGACCCAGCTGGAGAACGGCGCCGAACTGCAGCTCCCCGGCCTGCGCCGGACGGCGGCCCACCTCGGCGAGCTGCTCGGCCCCTCGGCCGAGGTCCGCCGCATCCTCGACATCGGCAGCGGACCCGGCGTGATGACCTGCGTGCTCGCCGAGGCCTTCGCCGGCGCCGAGACCGTCGCCGTCGACGCCACGCCCGGCCTGCTGGACCGCACCCTGGCCCGCGCCGGGAAGCTCGGCCTCGGCGACAGGGTGACCGTACGGCACGCGGAACTGCCCGAAGGCCTGGGCAGCGGTGACGGGCCCGGCGGGGACGGCCTCGGCACCGCGGATCTGATCTGGAGCAGCAAGACCGTCCACCACCTCGGCGATCAGCAGGGCGCGCTGAACGCGCTGGCCGGTGTGCTGCGGCCCGGCGGGGTGCTCGCCGTGACGGAGGGCGGCCTGCCGATGCGCTTCCTCCCGCGTGACATCGGGATCGGCAGGCCGGGCCTGCAAGCCCGGCTCGACGCCGTCCACGAGCACTGGTTCTCGGTCATGCGGACCGAACTCCCCGGCAGCACCCCCGTCGTCGAGGACTGGCCCGCGATGCTCCGCCGCGCCGGGCTGTCCCGCGTCGGGAGCTTCACGTACCTCCTCGACCTGCCGGCCCCGCTGGACGCGACGGCCCGTGCCTTCCTGCACACCCAGCTGACCCGGCTGCGGGAGGCCGCGAGCGACATGCTCGACGCGGACGACCTCGACACCCTCGACGTGCTGCTCGACCCCGAGGCGCAGCACGGCATCCTGCGCCGGCCCGACGCCTTCCTCCTGTCCGCCACCACCGTCTTCACCGGCGTGGGGGAGGACCCCCTGGAGGCGTGACCCGGGGCACAGGTGAGGGCCGAGTGGGGACGTGGCGGTGCGGGCACGTTCAGGGGGCGACACAATGACCACTGTTGTTCTCTTTGATCCAGTACGGAGGAATGGGCGGATGCTCAACGAAAGAGCGGGGCAGCAGGCGCGCCCGGAGGACCTGGTCGACGTGGCCCGGCTCGTGACCGCGTACTACGCACTGCACCCCGATCCCGCGGATCCCGGCCAGCGCGTCAGCTTCGGCACCTCGGGACACCGCGGCTCCTCCCTCGCCACGGCCTTCAACGAGGACCACATCGCCGCGACCAGCCAGGCGATCTGCGAGTACCGGGCCCAGCAGGGCATCGACGGCCCACTCTTCCTCGGTGCGGACACCCACGCCCTGTCCGAACCCGCCCGGGTGACCGCCCTGGAGGTCTTCGCCGCGTGCGGCGTGACCGTGCTCGTCGACGCCGCCGACGGCTACACCCCCACGCCCGCCGTCTCGCACGCGATCCTCACCCACAACCGCGGTCGTACCTCGGGCCTGGCCGACGGAGTGGTGGTCACCCCCTCGCACAACCCGCCCGCGGACGGCGGCTTCAAGTACAACCCGCCGCACGGTGGGCCCGCCGGATCGGATGCCACCGGCTGGATCCAGGAGCGAGCCAACGAGATCATCACCGGAGGCATGAAGGAGGTCCGGCGGATCCCCTTCGCGCGCGCGTCGGCGGCCTCGACCACGAGTACGTACGACTACCTCGGCACGTACGTGCGCGATCTGCCGTCCGTGCTCGACCTGGACGCCGTACGCGCCGCGGGCGTGCGCATCGGGGCCGACCCGCTCGGCGGGGCCTCCGTGGCGTACTGGGGGCGGATCGCCGAGGAGCACCGCCTCGATCTGACCGTCGTCAACCCGTACACCGACCCCACCTGGCGGTTCATGACGCTGGACTGGGACGGCAAGATCCGGATGGACTGCTCCTCCCCGTACGCGATGGCCTCGCTGATCGAGGGCCGCGGCCGGTTCCAGATCGCCACCGGCAACGACGCGGACGCCGACCGGCACGGCATCGTGACGCCGGACGGCGGACTGATGAACCCCAACCACTACCTCGCCACCGCGATCGAGTACCTCTACAGCCACCGCGAGCAGTGGCCGGCGGACGCGGGCGTCGGCAAGACGCTGGTGTCCTCGGGGATGATCGACCGGGTGGCCGCGGACCTGGGCCGCGAACTGGTCGAGGTGCCCGTCGGTTTCAAGTGGTTCGTGGACGGGCTCTCCGCGGGCAGCATCGGCTTCGGCGGCGAGGAGTCGGCCGGGGCCTCCTTCCTGCGCCGCGACGGCTCGGTGTGGACCACGGACAAGGACGGCATCCTCCTCGCCCTGCTGGCCTCGGAGATGCTCGCCGTGACGGGGCAGACCCCGAGCGAGCGGTACGCCGGCCTCACGGCCCGGTTCGGCGAGCCGGCGTACGCGCGGATCGACGCCCCGGCCACCCGGGAGGAGAAGGCGGTGCTGGGCCGGCTCTCCCCCGAACAGGTCACCGCCGACACCCTGGCGGGGGAGCCGGTCACGGCGGTGCTGACGGAGGCTCCGGGCAACGGGGCCGCCATCGGCGGCATCAAGGTCACCACGGAGCACGCCTGGTTCGCGGCCCGCCCGTCGGGCACGGAGGACGTCTACAAGATCTACGCCGAGTCCTTCCTCGGCCCCGACCACCTGGCCCGCGTACAGGAGGAGGCCCGTTCCGTCGTCTCGGCGGCACTGTCCGACTGATCCTCCCGCCGGCGAACCCCTCGCCGACCCCTCGCGGACGAACCCGCCACCCCGACCGGAGATTTCTCAGTAGGGTGGCGGGCTCCGGGAGTTCGCGCGGAGGGAGCAGGCATGCGAGGCGGTACGGTCGCGGTGGTCGGCGGGAGCGTTGCCGGTTGCGCGCTGGCCTCGGCGGCGGCCCGCGCGGGCGCCGACGAGGTGGTGGTGCTGGAGCGCACCCACGGACGGCTGGCGGACCGGGGCCTGGGGCTCTGCATCCACGACGGCCGGGCCGCCGAACTCGCCGCCACCGGCGCGCTGCCCGCCGGCATCGCCGCGCACCCCCTGACCCGGCGCCGCTGGATCGTCCGGGACGACGCGGCGGCCGGGCCGGCCGGGCGGGTGTTCTGGGAGCAGCCGTTCCCCTTCCACTCGTACCACTGGGGCCTGCTGTGGCGGGGGCTGCGGGAGGCGACACCCGCCTCGGTGGTCTACCGGCAGGGCGCGGCGGTGACGGGCGTGGCCGACACCGGCGAGCTGGCCGAGGTACGGCTGGCCGACGGGACCGCCGAGCGGTTCGACCTGGTCGTCGGCGCCGACGGGTACCGCTCGGTGGTGCGAAAGGCGGTCTGCCCCGGGTCCCGGCCGGTCTACGCCGGGTACGTGTGCTGGCGCGGCAACCTCGACGCCCGGGGGCCGGCCGCGCTCGGCGAGGGCGCGGTGCCCTCCGACGCGGTGACCACCATCTGCTTCACCGGCGGGAGCTGCGTCATCTACCCCACCCCCGGACCGGACGGCCCCCGCGTGAACTGGGTCCTGTACGCCATGCCTCCGCGGAGCGGCCGGCTGCCGTTCGACGACCCGACGAGCTTCCCGCCGGGGCGGGTGACCGAGGAACTCACCGCGCACCTGCACACGTTGCTGGAGCGGGAGTTCCCGCCCCACTGGGCGCGGGTGCTCGCCATGACGGAGCCCGCGGACACCTACGTCCAGCCCATCTACGACCTGGAGACGGCGCGTACGACGGCCGGGCGCCTGCTGCTCGCCGGCGACGCGGCCACGGTGGTGCGCCCGCACAACACGAGCGGGGTGGCCAAGGCCCTCCAGGACGCCACCGCGTTCGAGGACGCCTGGCGCCGGGCCGGCACGTGGGCCGAGCTGCTGGGCGGGTACCACGCCGCGCGCGGTGCGGCAGGTCGGGAGATGGTCGCCCTGGCCCGCCGCCTCGGCCGGGGCCAGGTGGAGCAGACCCCTGCCTGGGCCACGATGAACCACCGCGAGGTCCAGTCGTGGTGGCAGGAACTGCTCGACGGGGCCGCCGACATCGGCGGCCAGGCCATGAGGCCGTAGACCCGTACGCGAAGACCCGTCCCCGTAGACCCGTCCCCGAAGGCCCGTACCCGACCGGACAGTCCTGCCGCTCGTCATCGGCCAAGTGGAGTGTCACCGCCCCGGGAGTCGTACCGCAGGCCCTACGGTGATCCCGATGCGCCTGCCGGCGCAGCACCATGGGCGCGTGGCCGGGGAGTCGAGGCATGAAGCAGCGCTGGGGTGTCCTGGTCGCGGTCGGCGTCCTGGCGTGCGGAGCCGCCGGCCCGGTTCGGGGACTCACATGACGACCGTGCCCTCGGAGCGGCAGCACCCGTACCTGCCGGTCATGTCGTACTCGTGGCCG
Source organism: Streptomyces sp. NPDC090741 (assembly GCF_044769045.1). NCBI lineage: Bacteria > Bacillati > Actinomycetota > Actinomycetes > Kitasatosporales > Streptomycetaceae > Streptomyces > Streptomyces sp. NPDC090741. The sequence continues at coordinate 750,635 of NZ_JBIVXF010000002.1, forward strand.
ATGATGACGATCGTGCGGCAGACGGAGCAGACCGTGGGCGTCACTGGGTTCACCCGCAGAACGTACGTGTTCTCCAGCGCCAGGACTGCGTCCACGGACTCCTTGCCGTGCTCGGCGACGCCCTGTTCGATGAACTCGAAGGCGCCGTACTGGGCCCCGCACTCGCAGTCGATGCGGTTCGAGTACGCGGGCCCGATGTCCTTGACCCGCAGCTCCGAGCTGATCTTCTCCCGCTCCGCGCGCGATACGGGCTCCATGCCCCGGTCCTTGACCCGTTGCGGGGTCCAGTACCACGCCTTGAACGCCGCGGCCTGCGCCGGGGACAGGTAGAACGTCAACGATCTGCCGGCCTTCAGGGCATCCTGCACCGCCGCCACGACCGTGCTGTCGTCGGCCGACACGACGACCTTGCCGTCGCGGACCATGGCATCGATCTCGGCGAACGAGCTGCTCTTCATGGGACGTCCTTCCGGTGGGTTCCGTCGGCTCCGACCGTTCGATGCTCACCCGCCGCCGTGCCGTCGGCCAGCGGGCGCGGGCGACCGGGGGCCGCCCGTACGAGCGGGGCCCGCCGGGTGGCCGTCACTGAGCGGGGCGGCGGCACTGCGGCCTACCCTGGAGACGGCGGCCGTCCGCGGTGAGCGGCCCGGGCGGCCGCCCCGGCGGCTGCGGGCACGTACCCCTCCTTGAATCCCGCGCCCGCGGCGCCGGCACGGCGGCCGGTCACGGCGGGGCGGCGCGGTCACGGCGGGGCGGGACGCGGCGGGCGGCGCGGGCGTGGAGCCGAGCCGGAAGAGCCCTCGCGGTGGGACAGTGGATGCCATGTGCGGTCGATATGCCTCCAGCCGCGCCCCCGAAGACCTGGCCGACCTGTTCGAGGCCCGCTGGGATCCCCGGGAGACGCTGGCACCGAGCTGGAACGTGGCCCCCACCGACGAGGTGTGGGCGGTCCTCGAACGCCCCGACCGCACGACGGGGGAGGTGGAGCGCCGGCTGCGCGCCCTGCGCTGGGGCCTCGTCCCCTCCTGGGCGAAGGACCCGAACGGGGGCGCCCGGATGATCAATGCGCGGGTGGAGACGGTGCACGAGAAACCGGCCTACCGCCGTGCCTTCACCCGGCGCCGCTGCCTGCTGCCCGCCGACGGCTTCTACGAGTGGCAGTCCGTGGACGCCACCGCCACGGCGAAGGCGTACAAGCAGCCGTACTTCATCACTCCGCAGGACGCCGGGGTGATGGCCATGGCCGGGCTGTACGAGTTCTGGCGCGACCCGGCCGTGACCGACGAGGACGACCCGGCCGCCTGGCTCCTCACCACCACGATCATCACGACCGAGGCCACCGACGCGGCCGGCCGCATCCACCCCCGCATGCCCCTGGCCGTGGCCGCGGAGGACCAGGAAGCCTGGCTGGATCCCGCCCACGAGGACGTCCACGGCCTCCGGGCCCTGCTCCACACCCCGTCCGACGGCCACCTCGACGTACGGGCGGTGTCCACGGCGGTCAACAGCGTGCGGAACAACGGCCCCGAACTGCTCGAACCCCCGGCCGACCGCTGAGCCCGCGCCCGGTCAGGCGCCGATGGCCGCCATCAGCATCGGGAACGAGGACACCAGCTCGCGCTCCCAGTACGGCCACGCGTGGCCGCCCTGGTACGAGCACACCACCGCCGGAACGCCGAGCTGGGCGAGGCGCAGCCGCAGGTCCTGGTTCATGCCGTGAATGAGTCGTTCCACGCGTTCCGTGCCGTGGCGGACCGGGTTCGTGCAGCGCGTCGGGCTCGGCGGCGGGTCGCCCCACTGCCAGCCCGTACCGGCGTCCGTGCCGTCGCCGTACGAGACGTAGAGCGGGGTACCGGTCAGCCCGGCGGCCTGATGGACCGGGTCGTTGCGCTCCCACACGGCTCGCTGGCGCACGTCCGCCGGGTCCGCGGTGTCGTAGGGGAACCCCGGCTCGCCCCAGATGCGCCTCCAGTCGGTGTGGCACGCGCCGCCGGCGCCCTTCACCAGATCGGGCCCGGAGAGCCCGCCGTCGAGCGACAGGTGGAGCGTGCTGACCGCCCCGCTGTACGAGGCCACCGCGCGGAACATGCCGGGGTGCATGGCGGCGAGCTTCATCGCGCCGAGCCCGCCCATCGACAGCCCCGCGACGGCACGCTCCGTACCGGCGCGGTACCCGCTCTCCAGCAGCGGCCGCACCTCGTCGACCAGGTACGTCTCCCAGGCCGGAGGGCCGCCGCCGGCGGTGTTGTACCAGTCGCTGTATCCGCTGCACGGGCTGGTCTGCGGCAGGACCACGAGGACGTCCCGGGGGGCGGCCAGCTCCTCGATGTGGGTGTTGGCGGTCCAGTCGGTGTGGTCTCCAGGCCCGCCGTGCAGCAGCCACAGGACCGGCCACGTACGGGTGGCGGTCTTGGACCAGGCCGACGGCAGCAGCAGCCGCACCTTGACCGGCGCGTCGATCTCGGGCGAGGAGACGGTGAGATCGAGCGTCCGGTCGTCGATCCGCTGCTCCTCGACCACGTGGGCCGGGTTGTCGGCCGCACGGGCGGCCCCGGCCCCCGCCGGCTGCATCAGGAGTACGAGCGCAGTCAGTACCGCGGCTGCGTGTCGCGTGATCCGATGGTGCACGAGAACCTTCCGTCCGTCGGAAGCGCTGTTCCCCGGCCGGTCCCTCCGGACGCCGGTCACAGGACGGCTCGCACGGTGGCCCGCCCTCGTACGGTCAGGGCGTGCGGGGCGCGGCCCGGATGCGCGGGAAGGCGCAGCGGGCGGCTGCCCGGGGTGAGCGACCCGAGGACGCGCGGCCCCGCGGCGCCCGTGCACCCCGGGTCATTGCCCGGGAGGCCGTGCAGGGTGAGGTATCCGAGCACCGCGAAGGCGTAGGCCTCCTTCGCCTCCGCGGGCAGCCCCAGCTCCTGCGAACCGCGTACTGCCGTACCGCCCGTGCGGTCCGTATCGCCCGTATCGCCCGCCAGCTCGTCGCGGAGCATCGCCATCAGCGCGGGGTTCCGTACGCCGCCACCGGACACGAACACCTCGGTGGTTGCGAACGGGCGCAGCGCGTCGGCCACCGTCCGGGCGGTCAGACGCGTGAGGGTGGCGACGAGGTCCTGCGGCCGGAGCTCGCCGAACCCGGCCAGCCGGGCCCGCAGGTAGCCCGCGTGGAACAGCTCCTTGCCCGTCGTGCGGGGAGCCGGCATCCGGTAGTACGGCTCCCCGCACAGCAGCCGCTCCAGCAGCCCCTCGTGGACGCGCCCGGCGGCCGCGAGCGCGCCGTCCGCGTCGTACGCGAGCTTGCCGGCGCTCAGTTCACGGACCGCGGCGTCGATCAGTGCGTTGCCCGGGCCGGTGTCGAACGCCACGGGATCGCCGCCCGCCGGCAGCACGGTGACGTTGGCGATCCCCCCGATGTTCAGGGCGGCGGGTACGCCGGGGCGCCCGCGCAGGAGCATCAGGTCGATCAGACTCACCAGGGGTGCGCCCTGCCCGCCCGCCGCCACGTCACGCGGCCGGAACCCGGAGACGACCGGGCAGCCGCTGCGCTCGGCGATCCAGGCCGGTTCGCCGAGCTGCAGCGTGCCGTGCACCCGGCCGTCCTCGGCCCAGTGGTACACCGTCTGCCCGTGCGAGGCGACCAACTCGGCGCGTCCCGCGCACAGTTCCCGGTCGGCGCGGGCGGCGACGGCCGCGAAGGCCTGCCCGATCCGGGTGTCGAGGCGGCAGACCTCGGCCAGGGTGGTCGCCGCGGGCGGCAGGGCGGCGGCGAGGGCCTCCCGTACGTCCGCCGGGTACGGCTCGCTGATCATGCCCAGCGGCGCGAGGTGCAGCGCGCCGTCCTCGGCGCAGAGTTCGAGATCGGCGGCCGCGGCGTCGACGGCGTCGTACGAGGTCCCCGACATCAGCCCGATCACCCTCATCGCAGCGGCTCCCGATGGTCGCGGCCGCGCAGGCCCAGCAGGGCGAAGCAGCTGAGGGCGCAGGCGCCGGCGGCGTAGTACGCGGGCACGGAGGTGTCTCCCGTCCGGGCGATCAGGGCGGTGATGACGAGCCCGGCGCAGCCGGAGAACATCGCGTTGGCGAGGGCGTAGGCCAGCCCGAGCCCGGTACAGCGCACCCGGCGCGGGAACATCTCGGCGAGCATGGCCGGCCCCGGTCCGGCCATCAGACCGACCAGCGCACCCGCGAGCAGTACGGCCCCGGCCCTGGACCACGGCGAGGCGCCGGGGGACTGGAGCACGTGGAGGAGGGGGAGGGCGAGCACCACGACCCCGGCGGCTCCGCCCAGCATCACCGGGCGCCGGCCGATCCGGTCGCTGAGCGCCCCGGCGGGCAGGATCGAGGCGGCGAACCCGGCGTTGGCCAGGGCGGTGGCGAGCAGGGCCTCGCGCAGGGAGGCGCCCAGGGTGGCCTGGAGGTACGAGGGCAGGACGACGAGGAAGGTGTACCCGGCCGCGGACCAGCCCATGATCCGCCCGATGCCGAGGACGACGGCCCGCGCGAGCTCCCTGCGGCCGACGGGACGGGCGTCTGCCGCGGGAGCCGGCGGCGTGGGCGGTTCCGCCAAGGCCGTACGCAGCCACAGCGCCACCGCACCCAGCGGCAGGGCCAGCAGGAACGGGATGCGCCAGCCCCACGCGTGCAGGGCTCCGGCGGGCAGCGCGCTCGCCAGGGCGGCGGCCGTACCGGCCCCCGTGAGCAGGCCGAGCGCGACGGTGAAGGACTGCCAGGCGCCGAAGAGGCCGCGGCGGCCCACGGGCGCGTACTCCGTCATGAGGGCGACGGCCCCGCCGAACTCGCCGCCCGCGGAGAGCCCTTGCAGCACCCGCAGGAGGGTGAGCAGCCAGGGCGCGGCAGGGCCGATGGCGGCGCGGGTCGGCAGCAGCCCGATCGTCACGGTGGCGAGGGTCATGAGGCCGACGACCACGATGAGGGTGGGCCGCCGCCCCAGCCGGTCACCGAGCCGCCCGAACAGGACGGCGCCGACGGGCCGGAAGAAGAAGGCGAGCGCGAACGAGGCGTACGTGGCCACCAGCGCCTCGGCTCCGCTGCTCCCGTCGTACCGGAAGAAGTTCGCGGCGATAACGGTGGCCAGGCATCCGTAGACGCCGAACTCGTACCACTCGACGAGATTGCCGACCGACCCGGCGAGCAGCGCCCGCCGGGACGTGCTGCGGCGGACGGCCGGGGAACGCAGCTCAAGAGGTCTCACCCGTCAGAGGTCCTCGCCCGAGAGGAGGGGTTCGAACGCCGTGTACGCGGCGAAATCGCGGAAGTGTCTCGTGTAGAGCTCCGCTCCGTCGCCCAGGCTGTCGTCCGGTACCTCCGCGACATCGACGAGCTGCCGGAACGTCCAGGTGATCAGCTCGCCCTTCTCGTTCCGGTAGCTCGTTTCGAGGCCTTCGCCGTGGGCCCGGGCCTTCGACCTGGCCTCGTCCTCGGTCCGGGCGGTCAGCAGGACGAAGCTCTCCCGGTACAGGGGCGCTTGACTGCCGGAAGCCGCCGCGGCCTCTGCGACGCAGACGAGAACGGCGACGTACGTCCTCACTTCTTGAACCGGTTGTCGTTCAGCAGCTTCCACGCCGTCTGGCAGGACTTGAGCCCGCAGCCCCGGACGTACCCGAGCGTGTCCCCGTAGTGCTCCCCGGGGAACGCCTGCCGGATGGACCCTTTGCGGCACCGCGAGATGAAGTTGTTCGCGATCTCACCCAGGTTCTCGCCCGCCACGCACGCGTCCGCCGGGCGCAGCGGCACGGCACCGGCAGCCGTCGGCGCCCCGAACAGGACGGCGCACGCGAGGACGAGCGCGGCCGCACCACGCGCCGGCTTCCCGTTGACGGCCATGGTCAGCAGCCCGCGAGCTTCCCGTACGCGATCCAGACCTCGCCCTTGCCGTTGATGCTGACGTTGCCGGTCTTGTGCAGTCCGGTGTACTTCCCGCGGTACTTCCTGAGCTGCCCGAACTGCGATTCCAGGGAAAGGTACGGGGAATCGGGCCTCCAGTCGCCCGAGAACTCGGCGTACACCCCGTCGGTTCCGTCGGTGCCACTCGCCCAGCAGGCCCGACTGCCCGAATAGAGGACCAGGTTGCCGTCGTACTGCATCTCCAGGCGGTTGGCGCCGTTGCTGATGCACTGCCCGGGGATCAGCTTGTCGGTGAACGAGGTTCCGATGTTGCGGCACTGCGCCGCCCGCCCCGTCGCGGCGGAGACCTGCCCGGCCGGTACGGCTGCCGCCGCCAGCAGGCTCACCACCGCGAACGCCAGTGCACGGGTCGTGTTCCCGACCGTCTTCATGGACGCACCCTTCTACGCGTGATCACTTCCTTCGGCAATCACGAAAGGTAGCAGGTCGACTACGGAAAGTCGTGCCCCGTGGTGCCCTGTTGACGCGTACCGGGGCTGCGGACGGGCGGGCGGTCCGGGTGCTGGTCCGGTCCGCCGGGGACGGTGGTGCCGGGGACGGTGGTGCCGAGCCACTCGGCGCCGAGGAGGAGTTCGGCCGAGCGCAGTGCCGTGTAGGCGTTCCGTTGACCCATCAGGATGCACAGGGTGTAGGTGGCGTCGTCGAGCTCATCGCGTACGGCCGGGTCGTGGGGCGCGGCCAGGGCGCGGCGCCGCAGGCCGCGGTGCCGCTTCAGCAGCTCGCCGATGGTCTGCGGGTCGGGGAGCAGTCGCGTGTACGGCCGGGTCACGGACTCGGTGGCGGACCGGGCCTCGTCCATCGCGTCCGCCAGCGCCCTGCCGAAAGGGGCCGGAGGCTTGCCGCCGCCTCCCAGGAGGAGTACGGCCTCGGCCGTCTCGCGGAGGCCGGCGCCGGCGGCCCACGCCGTGTCTGCCAGGATCTGCCGCGCGGTATCGGCGCCGCACGGCACCACCGCCATCAGGACGGTGACGGCCTGTTCCGCGGTGGCCTGCTGGGGTGGTGTCTCGCTCATCCGCCTGATTCCTCATTCCTGCGGCTGCTGGTTCGGTTCGGGGTGTCCGCCCCCGTCGGCCCGGGTGGGGTGCGCCGTAGGCTGGCGGCAGGCAGCCCTTGCCGATTCCTCCCGGAAGGACGTACGTGATGAGTGCGAAGGCCCGCAAACTGTTCGAGGCGCTCGATCTCAACCATGACGGCACCCTGACCCGCCTGGAAGTGATCACCGCACTGCGGACGAAGGGCCCGACGCTGGCCGCCAACGGCGACCTGCCGTTCTGGGGTCTGGGGGATGTCGACGCCTCGTCCGCGCTGTTCGACGCCGCCGACAAGAACGGCGACAACGTGCTGACGTTCGAGGAGTTCGCCCAGGAGGTCGACCGCCGCTTCGGCTGGTAGCCGCAATCGGCCCGCCCCGCCCCGCCCCGCCCGGCGAATCGGCGAATCGGCGACGGCGGCTACGCCGTCCGGCTGTCGGTGTCCCGGTCCGGGCCGGACGCTTCGGCGGCGGCGAGCGTCGCGGCCCGGCGGCTCAGTACGACGGTGGCCGCGGCCGCGCTGAGCGCGAAGGCCATCACCACCGTGGCCGGCCGGTCCAACCGGTGCCGCGTGGCATGGTCGAGCGAGAAGCGGCCGGGCCCGGACAGGCCCAGGCAGGCCGCCACGAAGCCGAGGAAGGCCGGGTACTCGAAGCCGCCGGCCTGGGCGAAGAACCCGGCGGGCGCATGCACGGCGGCGGCGCCGGCCATGGCACCCGCGGCGGCGGCACCGGCCGCCGGAGTCGCCAGCCCCAGCGCGAGCAGCAACCCGCCGCCCGCTTCGCCGAGCCCGGCAGCGATCGCGCTCTCCCGGCCCGGGGTGAACCCCATGTGCTCCATACCCCGGGCAGTGCCCTCGATGCCGGCCCCGCCGAACCATCCGAAGAGCTTCTGCGACCCGTGTGCGAGCAGCACACCGCCGGCCCCCAGGCGCAGGGCGAGAAGTCCGAGATCCTTGCGATGCGTGAGCGGCATGAGGACAGGCCCTTCCGAAGGGGTTGCGTGTCACCTGGTCTCAAGCTTCACGCGAGCACACGGCGCGCGCACGCGCTGTGTGCTCGTCTGGCCGCACCCGCGGCGGGGCCAGACGAGGGTAAGGCATACAAACTGCTATGCATTTGATTGCTTTCACGGCATTCGCGCCATACGGTCCCCACGGATTCGAGCCTGGTTCCCTGGACAGCCGGAACGGCTGTGCACACTCCCACCGGAGGTCTGTATGCCTTGCCGTAAGTCACTCACGCTGCTGGCCGCAGCCGCGTTGCTCTCCCTCGGGGCCCCGGCGGCGGTCGCCCACGCGGCCGACGCCACCTGCTTCGGGCAGCCCGCGACCATCACCGGGTCCGGCACGATCACCGGGACGGAGGGCAACGACGTCATCATCGGGTCGGCGGAAGCGGACACCATCGACGGACTCGGCGGCAATGACCTGATCTGCGGACTCGGCGGCAACGACACGATCGCCGGCGGCCTGGGCGACGACCGGCTGGACGGTGGCGACGGCGCGGATCTCATGCGCGGCGACCTGCTCTCCACCAGGGCTCCCGTGGACGGCGGGGGCAACGACATCCTCTTCGGCGGGCCGGGTGACGACCGCATGGGCGGCGACAGCATGGCCTTCGGCTCCAGCGCGTCGGGCGGTGGCGACGACATCCTGTTCGGCGAGGCGGGCAACGACGCCATGATCGGCGACAGCCGCGGCGGCATCAACGCGACCGGCGGCGGCAGGGACATCCTCGACGGCGGACCCGGAGACGACAGCATCACCGGCGACTCCTCCGCCGAGGGCAGCGCGACCGGCCACGGCGAGGACGTACTGCTGGGCGGACCCGGCGTCGATGCCATCATCGGCGACAGCAACTCGGGCCACGCCGCGCACGGGAAGGGCGAGAGCGGCCTGACCGGCAAGCCCGCGCGCCCGGGTCGCCAGGGCCGTCCGACCCCGGCGGTGAAGCCCGCGCCGGGCGCGCCGGTCGCACCGGTCGCGCCCGTCGCCCCGGACGCGGCGGCGGGCGGCAACGACGTCATGGACGGGGGTGACGACGCGAAGGACACCTGCGACGGGACGGACGGAGCCGACATCGCGGTCCGCTGCGAGACCGTGTCGAACGTCCCGTAAGCGGTGACGGCCGGCGCTCGCGCTGCCGCGGTCAGTGGATTGCGTACCGCGCGGCGATGCCCTCGATGACGATCTGCAGACCCTCTTCGAAGTGCTCGTCGTACTCCTGGAAGAGGTGCGTACCGGCGGCCGCGGCGAGCGGGTAGTCGGCCAGGCGCTCGCCGCGCTCCGCCACGTCGTAGCCCTCCCGGCGCTCGCCCGGGGCGGGGTGGACGCCCTGTTCCTCGATCACGAAGCCGAGCGTGTAGGCGAAGGTCGTCGCCATGGCCCGTACGGCCTGCGGCAGTTCGAACCCGTCCGCCAGCAGGGCGCGCAGATGGGCCTCGGACTGCTTCGCGTGCTCGGTTCCGGTGAAGCGGGAGCCGGTGAACACGCGGGCGCCGTCGCGATAGGCGAGCAGGGCCTGGCGCAGGCCCCGATTGGCGACCGACATCCGCTCGCGCCAGGGTGTCGAGGAGGCGTCCGGCCAGGTTTCCTCCGGGCCCGTGGCCATGCGCCGGAACATCTCCGTGGCCATCTCGTCGATCAGCTCCTGCTTGTTCTTGAAGTGCCAGTACAGGGCCGGCGCCTTCACATCCAGCTCCTGCGCGATGGCGCGCAGGGTGAGCTTGTCGAGCCCGCCCTCGTTCAGCAGCCGCAGCGCGGTCTCGGCGACGGTCGAGCGAGTCAGGGGAGGGACGCGCGGCGGAGTCTGCTGCGGCTTGGCGTTCATCGTCTGCTCTGTCTCCCGGGGCGGTTCACTCTTCCGTGGCGTTGACAGCTTAACAACGTTAAGGGCATTCTTGCGTGAAGAGGCTCCTTAACGTTGTTAAGGAGCCGTGGCGAAGCGAGCGAACGGGGAGATCGATGAACCAGAGGCGATACCAGGAAGACCGGACCGATGTGCTGATCGTGGGCGCCGGTCCCACCGGCCTTGTACTGGCCTGTGACCTTGCCCGGCGCGGTGTGCGCGCCCTGGTCGTCGAGCGGTCGCCGGAGCTGTTTCCCGGTTCCCGCGGCAAGGGCATCCAGCCGCGGACCCTGGAGGTCTTCGACGACCTCGGTGTCCTGGAGGAAGTCATGCGATGGGGCGGCCAGGCGCCGATCGGCATGACATGGCAGGGCGGCTCCCGTGCCGGTGAGTTCCGCATGTTCGAGGACGTCGAACCGACCGAGGGCGCGCCCTACACCGGGCCCGCGCTGCTGCCCCAGTGGCGCACCCAGCGGATCCTGCTCGACAGGCTCCGCGAACTGGGCGGTGACGTCGTGTTCGGAGTCGAGCTGACCGGCCTCACCCAGGATGCCGAGTCCGTGTGCGCCACCCTCATACCGGTGGAGGGCGGGAGCCCGAAGTCCGTCCGCGCGGGATACGCCGTCGCCGCCGACGGCGGCCGGTCCACGGTCCGCCGGCTCGTCGGCATCAAGATGACCGGTGAGCGCGTCGACCCCGCCCCGATGCTCGTGGCCGATGTGGTCATACCGACGCTCGACCGGGACAACTGGCACATCTTCCCGCCCGCCGCGGGCGGCACGGGCTTCGCCGCCCTCTGCCCCTTGCCGCATACGCGGGAGTTCCAGTTCGTGGCCCAGTCGGCATCGGTCGGCAAGGAGGTCACGGCGGAGGAAGTGCGTGCGGTGGTCGCCGCGTTCACCCACATATCGGCCGAGGAAGTCACCGAGGTCCTGTGGGCATCGGACTTCACCGTGAACGCCGCGCTCGCCGACCGCTTCCGTGAGGGCCGGGTCTTCCTCGCGGGCGACGCCGCCCACATCCATTCGCCGGCGGGCGGCCAGGGGCTCAACACCAGCGTCCAGGACGCCTACAACCTGGGCTGGAAGCTCGCCGCCGTGCTGCGCGACGGAGCCCCGGAGGCGCTGCTGGACACGTACGAGGAGGAGCGTCTCCCCAATGCCGCCGCGATGCTGGGGTTGTCCACCCGCATCCACCGCGGTGAGGAGCAGCGTGGCGCCGCCACTCGCCAACTCGGCCTCGACCAGCGGCACTCCTCGCTCACCCGCGAGATACGCAGCGGCCTGGCCGACGAGGCCCTGGCCGCGGGAGACCGGGCACCCGACGGCAAGCGCGACGGGCTGCGGCTCTTCGACCTCTACCGCGGCCCCCACTTCACCCTGCTCGCGGTCGACACCCCGCTGCCGGAGCGACTCCCGCCGCTCCCTGGCCTGCGCACCGCACAGACAGGTGCGTACGAGGCCTATGGACGCGGCCTGTACCTGATCCGCCCGGACGGCTACATAGCCTGGGCCGGTCCCGGCGGCGACGCGCTCGAAGCCTCGGCCGACGACCTGCGGAGCTGGGCATCCCGGGTCGCACACCCCGCCCGGGTCGGTGTGTGAGGGGGCTCACGGGCCGGCGGTCAGGAAGATCTCGCCGCTCGTGCGGCCGGACCCCTACGGGCGAACGTAGGGGCGGGTCATGATCTCCATGTTGTGGCCGTCCGGGTCGGCGAAATAGGCGCCGCGACCACCGAACAGGCGGTTGATCTGCCCCGGTTCGGTGTGGTGGGGGTCGGCGTAGTAGGTCACCCCGACCGCCTCCAGGCGGGTGATCATGCCGTCGAACCGCTCGTCGGGCACGAGGAACGCGTAGTGCTGCGGCTGGATCGGCTCGTCGGTCATCGCGTAGTAGTCGAGCGTGACGCCGTTGCCGAGATCGACGGGCAGGAACGGCCCGAACGGAGCGCCGACCTCCAGTCCCAGGATCACGGCGAGGAACTGGGCCGACAGGCCCCGGTCCCTGGCGTGGACGACGGTGTGGTTCAACTGGACGGCGTTCGGGTACTGCTGGGTGTTCGACATGAGTGGTGTGTCTCCGGTTTCGGGTTCCCGTGGAAGGGCGCCGCACGCGGGCGCCGGGCGCAAGAAACGCGGAGAAAGGGCGGGCTCCTGGCCCGCCTCGGGCTCACGCCGAGGCCGGGAACCCTACTCGTACATGGCCCAAGGCCGACCCGGCAGTCACCCGGTCGACCTTAGTGATCATCACCGGCCTGCGCAACGCGCATTTCCCGCCGGGTCACCGACGCGTTCTGACCGCCGCCCGCACCCACGCGCGCTCCTGCAGGCGAAGGCGGGGCAGCGTCCCGAGCACCGGCGGACCCCATGCCACGAGCGCCGCCACGGCCGCCGACGCCCCCGTGACGGCGGCGAACCCGTAGGACCAGGTAGCCGACGTCCCACTGGGCAGCACCATGAACAGCAGCACCAGCATCGCCAGCCGCGCCCACATGCTCTCCAGCAGTCGCCAGGCCGCCGCCGCCAGCGGCACCATCCCCCACAGCACGTACCAGGGCTGTACGACCGGAGCGGTCACCACCAGCCCCAGCAGCGCCATGCCGGTGGCGTACTCGGGCCCCGTACGCGGCGCACGCCACGCGCAGAAGCCCACCAGGCACACGCCCAGCACCACCCCCACCGAGCGGGCGGCGGCGATCGCATCGGTCGCGGTACCCACGCCGAACCCCTCGGACAGCAGCCCGAGCACCCGGCCCACGTCCGTACTCGGCGAGAGCACCGTGTAGATCTGCGCGGGGCCCCGCAGGGTCGACAGCCACCCCCAGCCCTGGCCGCACACGGCCACGCCCAGGACCAGCGCCGCGAGACCCACCAGCGCGATCCCGGCCGCCCGCAGCCATCCCGCTCGCCGATCCGGCCGCCCGCCCACGGACCACGCGGCGGCGCACAGCAGAGCCACCGCGGCGGGAACCTTGACCAGCGCGGCCGAGACGAGCACGACGGTGCCCAGCACCCAGTGCCCCCGGCGGAAGGCCACCAGCCCCGCCACCATCAGGCCGATCATCAGCGCCTCGTTGTGGGCGCCGCCCACCAGGTGCACCAGGGCGAGCGGGTTGAGCACGGTCGCCCACAGCGCCCCGGCCTCCCCGGCGCCGGATGCGGAACCCCGCTCGGAACCCCACTCGGACGCGAGCCGCCCCACACCCCAGACGATCAGTGCCAGCCCGCACAGGGCCAGCAGCCGCATGCCCAGCACCGCGGCCACCGTGTGGTGCTCGCCGGTGACGGCCATCACGGCCCGCGTCGCCGAGACGGCCAGCGGCCCGTACGGCGCCGGTGCGTCCTGCCACATCTCCGGCACGTTGCCGGCGAGCGTACCGCCGAGCGCCGACGGCCCCAGCCGGTACACGTCCCAGCCCCGCACCGCCAGCGCGCCCTGCGCGACATAGCTGTACGCGTCGCTGCTGAAGATCACCGGGCCCGGGACGAGGGGCAGGACCCAGGACCACAGCACGGAGCGCAGCCGTCTCGGGCCGACCGGCTCCCCGGCCCGCAGCAGCCCGCCCAGCCGCCACCAGGCGACCACGAGCAGCACCAGCCCGGCGTACGAGGCCGCCGCTCCCAGCACCGTGTGCGCGGGGCTCCGCTGCGCCCATACCCCGTCAGGAACGCCGAAGGGCAGCGCGCCCGCCGACCAGCTCCCGGCGGCCAGCAGCACCGACCCGAGCGTTCCGATCAGCCGGCAACCCCGGACCGTGACCCCCACCTCAGACATGGCGGCAGCCTAGGGCGGGCAAGGCTGATGATCCGCCTGCCCGAGGCGTCAGGGAGGTGAATTTCGGGCGTCCTTACGCCAAGCGGGTCATCATGCCGACGGGCCGAGCCGGACGGGCAGTGAACGGTGGCCGTTGCTGATGAGGGAGGTGACGGGCAGCAGATCGTCGGCGGGCACCGCCGGCTCGATGGCCGGGAAGCGGTCGAAGAGCGCTTCGAGCGCGGTCGCGACCTCCAGCCGGGCCAGCGGGGCACCGAGACAGAAGTGGACCCCGTGCCCGAACGCGAGGTGGTCCTTCGTGATCCGCGTGACGTCGAAGGTGTCGGCGTCCGGCCCGTGCCAGTCGGGGTGCCGGTTGGCCGCGGCGTACGAGGCGAGGATCGCCTCACCCTTGGCGATGGTCCGCCCGTCGGCCAGCGGGATGTCGGCCAGCGCGAAGCGCATCGGCAGATGCTTCACGGCCGACTCGTGCCGCAGGGTCTCCTCGACGACGTCGCTCCAGCTGTTGCGCCCGGCGCGGACGTGGTCCAGCTGGCCGGGGTCGCTGAGCAGGGCGGTGACCGCCTGGTCGATGACGTTGACGGTCGTCTCGTACCCGGCGCTGATCATCAGGATCAGAGTGTCGCTCAGCTCGGAGTCCGAGAGCGCGGAGCCGTCCCCCTCCTCGTCGCGGGCGGCGATGAGCAGAGAGGTCATGTCGTCACCGGGCACGGCGCGCTTGGCGGCGATGAGCTCTGCGAGGACCTCGTAGACCCGGACCGTGTTCGCCGCGGCCTCCTCGGGGGTCAGGGTAGTGTCGAAGACCCCGTCCACCACCGTACGGAAGTCGCCGCGCTGCTCCTCGGGGAGGCCCATCAGGTGTCCGATGACCGCGATGGGCAGCGGGTAGGCGAGCCGTTCGCGCAGATCGGCCACCTCGCCCGGCGGGAGGGCGGCGAGCTCGTCGAGGAGGCCGGTGACGATGTCGTCGACGGTGTCACGGAGCAACGCCACACGGCGGGCGCTGAACGCGGGAGCCACCATCCGGCGCAGCCGCCGGTGGTCGGCTCCGTACGCGGTGAACATGTTGGTCACCGAGACCCAGAGGGCGAGCGGCCACGTCTGGACGGCCTGCTCGAACTCCGGCCAGTGCGCGCGGGCGTCCTTGGACACGTCCGGGCTGGTGAGCAACTCCTTGAGCAGGGCGGGGTCGGTGACGGCCCAGGCCGTTACGCCGAGTATGTCCACGCGGGCCGCGGGCCCTTGGGCGCGCAGCAGCCGGTGCTCCGCGTGCCGGTCGGCGCCGGCGGGGTCGAGGACCAGCGGTGCGGTGGGGGCCTGGTTCACGCGGGACTCCTTCGAGAGGTCGTGTAAGAGGTGTTCACGGCGGTGTGAGGGCTTCTCCATCTCCCGCACAACGTGCGTGGTGGGCGGGGTGTTCCACGGACGGTCAGGGTGTTACCCGTGAGTTCAAGGGGTTGCGTGAGGAGGAGATCGCTCCGCCATGGAGAGCACCGCGCCGACCGGCTCTCCACCGGTCCACGAACGCTGGACGTCTCCCGGCGGGGCGAAAACCACCGCGCCGCCGGGAGACGTCCACGCACCGCCGTCCGGTCAGGCGATCTGCCACCGCTGGTAGACCGAACCGGAACCCGGCTGCTGCGTGGCGAGGGCGCCGTCCGCCCCGGACGCGGTGGTCAGCAGGAGCGCGCTCTTCTTGTTGACCACCGAGTAGTCGCCCCCGCCGAGCGCGGTGAGCAGCCAGCGCTGGCCGTCTGCGCCCGTGCAGGCGCCCTGGACGACGGCAGCGCCGGGCGCCGTGGAGCCGCCCGACACGTCCGCGCAGAGCCTCGACGATCCGTTGACCATGGAGTAGGAGCCGTCGGCGTTGAGCGACAGCTGCCACTGCTGGTTGGGGCCGCCGTGCGGTGTCCAGGTGATCAGCTGCGTACCCGGCGCACTCGAACTCCCCGGGTCGTCGAGGGCCTTGCCGGCCGCGCCGAGGGTCCGGGCGCCGCTCAACTCGCCGCCGTACACCTCGAACTCGTACAGCGAATAGCCGTACGCGGTGCCGCGCCTGGTCCCGTACACGCGGATGTAGCGGCCCGATCCGGACAGGCCGGTGAGCTCCTGGACCCCGCCGGCGCCGGTCGCCGTGGTGTAGACCGTGCGCCAGGTCGCGCCGTCGTCGGAGAGCTGGATCTGGAAGGCCTTTCCGTACGCAGCCTCCCAGCGCAGCACCACGCGGCTCACGGCCTGACTGGATCCCAGGTCGACCTGGAGCCACTGCGGGTCGGCGTACGCGCTGGACCAGCGGGTGCCGGGGTCCCCGTCGGTGGCCGACGAGGCCGGGAAGTCGGCGGTCTCGGTACTGGAGGCGGTGGTCGGCCGGTTGCGCGCGAGGTTGCCGGGCTGGGCGAGACCGGGCCACGCGGGGTTGTGCCCGACCGCGGCCGCGATCGGGGTGAACGCGGCGTACGTGGCGGCCGGCTTGGGGGAGCCCCAGGTCTGCTGGGCCAGGGCGCGCAGCGGGTACATGATGCCCGCGGCGATCTGCTCCTGCGTCTCGGCGGTGGGGTTGTCGCACCACACGTGGATCAGCGAGCCGGGGTTCTTCGAGGGGTCGGTGAGGGTGGCCCCGCCCTCGAAGCGGTCGGGGGTCCAGGTCTCGTACATCCACTTGGTGTCGGGTTTGGCGCCCCCGAGCACGTAGTACGTCGGCGTCCAGGACTCGTTGGCGACGGTGTGGCCGGCCGCGGCCAGCTGCTGCGGGGTGAGCCCGTAGCTGTACCAGTACTCGACGAGGATTCCGGGGTGCGGCGTGAGCGTCCCGTCCCCGGCCTTGATGCCGTCGTTCCACATCCGGGTGGTCTTGCCGGCCGCCCGCACCAGGTCGTCGGCCCAGTTCACGAACCCGTAGTAGGTGTCCTTGGCGGTGGCGCCCGCCCCGTAGTGGGAGCGGGCGTAGCTGAGCAGCTGCGGGTACTTGGCGTAGTCGGTGACGTATTCGTCCGCGCCGATGTGCCAGTACGGGGCCGGGAACAGCGGCAGGTACTCGTTCACCAGGTCCTTGATCAGGGTGTACGAGGCCGGCAGCGAGAGGTCGATGAAATCGGGACTGGCCGTGCCGGAACTGTTCTTGAGCTTCAGCTCAGGGTGGGCGGCCAGGACGGCGTTCATGTGCCCCGGTGTGTCGATCTCGGGAACGATCGTGACGTGGTACTTCTGCCCGAGCGCGACGAGGTCGGCGATGTCCTGCTTGGAGTAGTGGTCCGCGGAGACGATCTCCGGGTGGGTGGAGCTCTCGAGCCGGAACCCGAAGGTGTCCGACAGGTGGAAGTGGAAGTAGTTGAGCTTGAGGTAGGCCAGCTCCTTGATGTGCTGCTCGACCCAGTCGACGGTGAAGAACTTCCGGCCCTGGTCGATCATGAGCCCGCGCTCCGCCTTGGCGGGCCAGTCGACCGCCGTACCGGCGGGCACCGACGCCGACTGGTGCAGGAGCTGGAGCACGGTACGGGTGCCGTAGAACGCGCCGGTGTCGGTCCCGGCCCGGATGGCGACGGACGCTCCGACGGTCAGCCGGTAGCCCTCGGCGGGCAGCCCCGGGTCACCGAGGCTCAGCGCGATGTCGCCCGGGGAGGCGCTCCCGGTGACGACGGCGACGGGACGTCCGGCCAGGGCGCCCAGGTCCTCGGCGAAGGTGGCGGCCTCGTCGGAGAGCTGGGCGGCGTAGGCGGGATCGACGACGATCCGGCCGGTCCCGGTGAAGGTGTAGGCACCGGTGCCGGCCGTCCACTGCCGCAGCGCCGGAACGGTCTGCGGCGGCCCGGCGGCGGCCTGCGCGGGACCGGCGACGGCGACAGCGGGTAAGGAGAGCGCGGCCACCGCGCAGACGGCGGCGACCAGCAATCTGAGCAGACGCATGGCGAGTCCCCAAGGCATGTGAGGGAAGGGGGAGTTCAGAACACGGCCAAAGTGCAGGCAAAGTGCAGCGCAGCGCCGGATGCATGTCAATAGCTGCTCGAAACCCCGCCCCACCGAGCAGGATCGCGCACCCACCCGTCACAGGGGTCGCGTGTTACCGTCGCGCCATGTCCAAGGGTGAAATAGACGCACTGACCGACGAGTTCTTCGGCGCGTTCGACAACCGGGGCGGCAAGACCGCCGACGTGGCCCGGATCCGGCGGCTGGTCCTGCCGGGCGGGGTGATCGTCAAGACGGGGCCGGAGCTCACGGTCCACACCGTCGAGGAGTTCATCGAGCCCCGCCGGAAGCTGCTGAACGAAGGCCGGCTGGTCGAGTTCTCCGAGTGGGAGACCTCCGAACGGACCGACATCGCCGGCGACATCGCGTCGCGGTTCGGCGAGTACCGGAAGTCCGGGATCCTGGACGGCGAGCCGTACGAGGGCCGCGGGACCAAGACCATCCAGTTCGTCCGCACCCCGGACGGCTGGCGGATCGCCGCGTTCTCCTGGTACGACCAGCCCTGAGCCGGCGCGGAGTCGGCGCTGAGCCGCCCGGCCTACGCCGACTCCGTGCCGGGCCCCGCGCCGCGCTGCCGCTGCCACCGCACCGCCGTGACCACGAGCACCAGCAGCGCGGCCGCCCCGTACGCCACGGCACTCACCGCCCCGCGCGAGCCGAACGCCTGGCCCGTGACGTAGACGGCGGGGCCGGCGACCGCGACGCCCAGCCACTCCCAGCGCCCGTCCAGGGCCACGAGCCCGACGAGCAGCAGGGCGTACCACGAATAGCCGGGCGTGAGCAGGACGAACGCCCACCCCGTCACCAACAGCGCGCCGCTCCACGGCCGTCGGGGATCCCCGCGCCACAGCACGTACCCGCACACGCCCGCCATCACGGCGAGCAGCACCGCCACCGCCCAGTCGCCCGGCAGCACCAGCCGCAGCAGCGCGTAGCGGGACCCGGCCGAGGGGTCCTCGTACCCCTCCTCCTCCACGTACCCGCCGAGGTACCCGAAGACGGAGCCGTGCGAGAGCAGCACGTACGGCAGGTACGCGAGCGCCGTGAACGCGGCGGCCGGCAGCAGTACGGCGACCGCGTCGCGCACCCGGCGCACGCCGGACAGGGCTCCCGGGAGGACGATCGCCGGCATCAGCTTCGTGGCGACGGCGGCGCCGAGGACCAGCCCGCCGCCCGCCCGGCGCGCCAGGCTCCGCGCGGCCACGAGCCCGAGACCGGCCACGGCCAGCAGCACCCCCAGTACGTCGACGTGCGCGTTGTTCACGGCTTCGATCGGTACGGCCGGGCACCACGCCCAGTACGCGACCCCGCGCGGGTCCGTGCCCCGGCGGCGCAGGATCAGCAACAGCGCGCCGCTCACGCCGAGGGACAGCAGCCCGCCGCCGATCTGGAGCGGTTTGTGCCGGGCGCCCTCGGGGGAGAGCCGGTCGACGGCCAGGAAGTACGCCTCGGCGACCGGCGGGTAGATCGTGTGCACGGCGGGCCGGTTGATCCGCGTGCAGTGCGGGGTGTCCCCGGCGGACGGGATCCGGGCCCGGTCCGGGCCGGTGCAGGCGGCGGCGCCCGTGGGGAAGAGCCACGGGTCGCGGAGCCGGCCCAGCGCCGGGTCCTGCGGGGCGTGGTCGTACGGGGAGACCCCGGCGGACTGCACCCGGCCGTCCCAGGCGTAGCGGTACGAATCGGTGCTGGTCCGGGGCGCCGCCACCAGCCCCGTCGCCGTCACCGCGACGGCCCCCGCCAGCACCAGCGGCACGACGAGCGCCGCCGGCACCCGGCGCAGCGCGAGCAGTGCGACCGCGAACAGCGCCCAGCAGGCCGCGTACCGCCAGGACAGTCCGGCGGGGTCGGTGAAATTGCCGTCGTAGCGGATGGTCCACACCAAGGCGGCGACGAGGGCCGAGAGACTGAGGACGGGGAGGGCGAGGGCGGGCAGGGCGCGGGCGGGGAGGGCGCGGGCGGGGAGGGCGCGGGCGGGGAGGGCGGAAGGGCCGGGGGCGGTACGCAGGTTCACAGCCGCAGCGTTCCAGGCAACGGCGCCCAGCGGGGTCCCGCGCCGCCCATGTCCGCGTTTCGTAAGGTGTCCGAACCGCCTCTGAGCGGCTTCCCGGGGGTGTCATGGGTCCATGCGCTTCCCCATCCGTCTCCCTTCCGACCCGCCCGTCACCTTCAAGGCGCGGCTGCACGACGCCCGGACCGCGACCGCCATCGGCCGCTGGCTCGGGCTCGCCTTCGCCGTCTGTTTCGCGACCGGTGTGCTCAGCCACTACTTCCAGCACCCGCCGCACTGGCTCGCCGACCGGCTGCCGAGCCGCCCCTATTGGGGCTACCGGTTCACCCAGGGACTCCACGTGGTCTCCGGGATCGCGGCGATCCCGCTGCTGCTGGCGAAGCTGTGGGCGGTCTACCCCCGGCTGTTCGAATGGCCGCCCCTGCGGTCGGTACGGCACGCGCTCGAACGGGCCTCCGTGGCGGTCCTGGTGGCGGCCGGTGTGTTCGAGCTGTTCACCGGCCTCCTGAACACCTTCCAGTGGTACCCCTGGCCGTTCTCCTTCGTCCCCGTGCACTTCGCGCTGTCCTGGCTGCTGCTGGGCGCGCTCATGGTGCACATCGCCGTGAAGTGGCCGGAGATCCAGGACCATTGGACCCGCCGCTCCCCGGGCACGCTCGCACTGCCCGAGGCCGACGGCCCCGACCGGCGCGCGCTGCTGGTCGGCGTCGCGGCGGCGGTGGGGGCGGTCACGCTGACGACCGCCGGGCAGTCCGTGACCGCGCTCGGGCGGCTCGACCTGTTCGCCCCCCGCGACCCCGCCGTCGGACCGCAGGGGCTCCCGGTGAACCGTACGGCGAAGGCGGCCGGGATCACCGCGGTCTCCGTACGGGACTGGCGGCTGACCGTCGCCGGACCGCGCCCGTACACCCTCACCCTCGACGAGCTGCGCGCGATGCCCCAGTACGAGGTGACGCTGCCCATCGCGTGCGTCGAGGGCTGGAGCAAGAACGCCCGGTGGACCGGGGTCCGCGTGCGCGACCTGCTGGAACGCGCGGGCGGCGGCCCGGGAGCCGGCGCCCGCGTGGAGTCCCTGGAGCCGGTCGGCGCGTACCGGGTGACGGAGATGGGCCGCGAGTACGCCCAGGACCCGCTCACCTTGCTCGCGCTGCGCCTGGGCGGCGAGGAACTCTCCCCGGACCACGGCTACCCGGCGCGGATCATCGCCCCGAACCGGCCCGGCGTGCTCCAGACCAAGTGGGTCGGCCGACTGGAGGTGGCGTGATGACGTACCGGTACGCGGTGGCAGGTCTCGGCCTGGTCCTGATGGGCCTGGGCGGCGCCCTGCTGGTCCAGCAGCCCTCGCCCTGGCGGATCGCGCTGTGGCTCGCGGGTGCGGTCGTGGTGCACGACGGGCTGATCGCGCCGCTCGTGATCGCGGTCGCCGCGCTCACCGGCGCCGTCGGCCTGCGCCTGCGTGGGGTCCCGCGCGCCGCCCTGATCGTCGCGGGTTCCCTGACCGCGATCGCCCTCCCGCCACTCCTGCGCCCGGGTGGGGCGGCCAACCCGACCGTGGTGCCGCTGGACTACCTGCGCAACTGGCTGCTGACGATGGCGGCCATCGCCGTGGCCACGGGCCTGTACGTCGTGGCGCGCACGGCGCGGCGCGGGGCGCGCCGGCGGACCTGAGCGGCCGGACACGCGAAAGCGGCTGACGCGCTCTCGCGTCAGCCGCTCTCCGTACTTCCGTATGTCCTGGTGAGCGCTCAGCGCCACAGCTGAACGAAGGCGCGGCCCGCCGCATGCCAGGTCACCGCCCGGGTCCACCCCGCGTCCGCCGCCTCCGTACGGAGCGCGCGGGGGCCGAGCCGGGCCCACGGGAAGGGCGCCCCACGGCCGCCGTTCCCGTCCTCGACGTGCACCTCGACGCGCTCGTCGACGTCCACGGTGGCCGCCTCGACCAGCAGGGTGCCGCCGGGGGCCGCGAGCCGGGCGGCCCGGCGCAGCAGGGCGCCGGGGTCGCCGCCGATGCCGATGTTCCCGTCGATGAGCAGGACCGTGCCCCAGCGGCCCTCGCTGGGCAGCGGGTCGAACACGGACCGGCACAGGGCGCTGCCGCCGGTGCGCACCGTACGGGCCACCGCCGCCGGGGTCACGTCCACGCCCAGCGCGGGCTGCCCGAGGCGGGCGAGGGCGGCGACCAGGCGGCCCGGTCCGCAGCCTATGTCCAGGACCGGGCCCTCGCAGCGGGCCAGGACGGTGTCATCGGCCGCGTCGGCTTCGGCGCACCAGCGCTCCACGTCGAGCGGCAGCAGCCAGCCGTCGCTGCGGCGCAGGAAGAGGGGCCCCCGTCCGGTGCGCACGGCGTCGGAGTACGGGTCGGCCCGCCAGGCCTGGGCGGTGGGCTCCACCGGCCGCGCGGACAGCTGCGCCGTCATCTGCGCGGTCACCGTACGGCCGCGCACAGCTCGGCGTGCAGGGCGGCGAACCGGGTCCCGGGTGCCGAGGCGGCCACCTGCACGGCGTCATCCGGCGTGTCGACGTCGCGCAGCGCCGGGAGGTCCCGTACGGCCCGCCCCGACGCGGTCAGCCGCAGGCGCTGCACCGTCCCGGTGTCCGAGACGGACATGGGCACGCCCAGCAGCAGCGCGGGATCCGGCTCGGCGAGCCCGAGGGCCCAGAATCCGCCGTCCGGGGCCGGGCCGAACCGGGCGTCCGTACCGTCGAAGTCGAGTCCCTGGGCGAGGAGCTCCGCCGTGACCTGTGGGGTGTCCATGCCGATCAGGAGCGCGGGACCCTCGTACAGGGCGAAGGCCGCGGCCAGCCGGACGTCGAGCCCGCCCGCGCACTGAGGGACCACCTCGATGCCGTCGGGCAGCCAGTGCGTCGGCGCCCCGTCGAGGTAGAGGACGCGCCGCCGGGCCGGCGTGGCGAGGACGGCGTCCAGGGTGTCCTGGAGCGAGGCCCGGGCCAGGGCGGCGGCCTGCTGCGGGGTGAAGTGCGGGGTCAGCCGCGTCTTGACCCGGCCGGGGACCGGGGCCTTGGCGACGACGATCAGCGTGCCCTCGCCGCGGCCGTCGTCGGTGCGCTCGCTCGCGTGGGTGCTCACGAGGAGACCCCGCCGGCCGGGACGGACCGGGTGCCGGGCGTCTCGGCCAGCACCCGCCGCATGTCCCGCACCGCGTGCCAGGTGCCCCGCCACGTGCCGGTGACCTTCGACCTGCCGGCGCGCGGCAGGTACGGGACGTCCGTCTCGGCCACCCGCCAGCCCGCGTCGGCCGCCCGTACGACCATCTGGAGCGGGTACCCGCTGCGCCGGTCGGTCAGTTCCAGGTCCAGCAGGGCCTCGCGGCGCGCGACCCGCATCGGTCCGAGGTCGTGCAGCCGCAGCCCCGTACGGTGGCGCAGCATCCGCGCCAGCGCGAGGTTCCCGGCGCGGGCGTGGGCCGGCCAGACGCCACGTCCCTGCGGGCGTCGCCGCCCGAGCAGCAGGTCGGCCTCCCCGGCCTCGACCCGGGCCGCCATGGGGGCGAGCAGCCCGGGATCCAGGGAGGCGTCGCAGTCGCAGAAGCAGACGAGGTCGGCGCGCGCGGCGAGCAGGCCGGCGTGGCAGGCCGCGCCGAAGCCGCGCACGGGTTCGCGCACCACGGTCGCCCCCAGGCTGCGGGCGATGTCGGCCGAGCCGTCTGTGGAACCGTTGTCGACGACGATGGCCCGCCAGCCGGCCGGCACCCGCGCCAGCACCCAGGGCAGCGCCTCCGCCTCGTCGAGACACGGCAGTACGAGGTCCGCGCGGGGCGGCACACAAGCAGAATCAGTCACGTCCACACCGTAGGAAGCGGGCGCGGACGAAAGGGGCTTTCACTCCTTACGAAACGCGGACGCCGTGCCCGATCCGGGGAGGGCGCCGTACACACGGACCGGAGCGGATGTCAGGCTGTGGCCATGGCAGTCAGCAATACGCAGAGTACGGACGAGGGCCGCGAGGCGGCCGGGGCGGGCACACCGGACCCCGTCCTGGGCAACATCCTGGTCGTCGACGACGACCCGACCGTTTCGGAGGTCGTGGCCGGGTACCTCGACCGCGCCGGCTTCACCGTGCGCCTGGCCGCCGACGGACCGGCCGCCCTGCGCGCCGCCGAGGAGCGGCGCCCGGACCTGGTGGTCCTCGACCTCATGCTGCCGGGCATGGACGGGCTGGAGGTCTGCCGGCGGCTGCGGGCGCGCGAGCGGGCCGCCGCCCTGCACGGCGGCCAGGGCGCGACCCCGCCCGTCCCGGTCATCATGCTCACGGCGCGCGGCGACGAGGACGACCGGATCCTGGGCCTGGAAGTCGGCGCGGACGACTACGTGACCAAGCCCTTCAGCCCGCGGGAACTCGTCCTGCGCGTGCAGTCCGTCCTGCGCCGGGCCGCCCCCGCCGCACCGGCCGCCGGCCCCCGGCTCACCGCGGCGGGCCTGATCCTGGACCCGGCGGCGCGCCGCGTCAGCAAAGACGGCCAGGAACTCGCCCTCACCCTGCGGGAGTTCGACCTCCTCGCCTTCTTCCTGCGGAACCCCGGGCAGGTCTGCGACCGGGAACGGCTCATGCGCGAGGTCTGGGGCTGGGACTTCGGTGACCTGTCCACCGTCACCGTCCACGTCCGCAGGCTCCGTGGCAAGATCGAGGACGACGCGGCGAACCCCCGGCTGATCCAGACCGTCTGGGGCGCCGGCTACCGCTTCGACACCCACCCCACCCCGGCGGCGCCCGCCACGGACCCGAGAACGGCGGACGGCCATGAACATGCGTGACCAGGACCTGCTGCTGATCGCCCTGTACGCACTCCTCGGTGCGGGCGGCGCCGGAGCGCTCGGCGCCGTCGCCCTGCGGATACTGCGGCGGCGCAGCATCGCCGTCTCCCTCGCCGTCGTGACCGCCGTCGCCGTGCTCGCGATGCTCGCCGGAACGCTCGCGGTGGCCTGGGCGATGTTCCTCTCCTCCCACGACCTGACCGCGGTGACGGTGGTCGTCGCGGTGGCCGCCGCG
The DNA here is from genome assembly GCF_044769045.1 of Streptomyces sp. NPDC090741. Classification (NCBI taxonomy): domain Bacteria; kingdom Bacillati; phylum Actinomycetota; class Actinomycetes; order Kitasatosporales; family Streptomycetaceae; genus Streptomyces; species Streptomyces sp. NPDC090741. The sequence goes on from NZ_JBIVXF010000002.1 coordinate 775,190, forward strand.
ATCTCGCTGGGCACGGCCCTGCTGCTGGGGCGGCAGGTCGTACGGCGCTGCCGTGAGCTCGTCGAGGCCGCGCGCGTCTTCGGCGAGGAGGGCACCTTCACCACGCCCAGCGTGCCCGCCCCGGCCGAACTCACCGCGCTCAGCCGCGAACTGGCCCTGACCAGCGAACGCCTGACCGCGTCCCGGGAGCGCGAGCGGGCCCTGGAAACCTCACGCCGGGAGCTCGTCGCCTGGATCTCGCACGATCTGCGCACCCCGCTGGCCGGGCTGCGCGCCATGTCGGAGGCGCTGGAGGACGGCATGGCCGCCGACCCCGCCCGCTACCACCGGCAGATGCGCACCGAGGTCGACCGCCTCAACTCCATGGTCGGCGACCTCTTCGAGCTCTCCCGCATCCACGCGGGCGCCCTCAGCCTCAGCCCCACCCGGTTGAACCTCTACGACCTCGTGGGCGACGCCCTGGCCGGCACCGACGCCCTCGCCCGCGAGCACGGCGTACGGCTGGTCGGCGACGGGATCGCATCGCTCCCGGTGGAGGTGGACGGCAAGGAAATGACCCGCGTCCTGTCGAACCTGCTGGTCAACGCAATCCGCCACACCCCGGCCGACGGCACGGTCGCGATCGCCGCGGAAGCCCGAGAGGGCTCGGTGGTGCTGTCCGTCACCGACGCCTGCGGCGGCATCCCCGAGGAGGACCTCACGCGCGTCTTCGACACCGGCTGGCGCGGCACCCAGGCCCGTACGCCCCCGGGGGGCGCGGGCCTGGGCCTGGCGATCGTCCGCGGCATCGTCGAGGCGCACGAAGGGCACGCGCACGTCCGCAACGTCACCGGAGGCTGCCGCTTCGAACTGACCCTCCCGGCCCCCGCGTAGCGATAAGGGCTACTTGCAGGTGACGTTCACGTTCTCACTCCGTGCGGTCATGTTGAACTCCGGCACGTGCAGGGTGACGAACGCGCTCACCGTCTTCGTGTTCGCCATCACCGACCCCTCCACCACCTTGAGGAGGGAGACGCTCGTGGTGCCGGGGTTGAACGCGGCCGTGCCCGAGGAGATCGGATCGGCGCTGGACGCGTACGTCCAGAAGTAGCGGACCTTCCCCTGCCCGGTGCCCGTGATCTTGCCGTCGAACTCAAGCTTGGGCGGCTTGGTGCAGTCGACGGTGGTCCCCGACTTGGTCAGCGTCAACACCTCGACCTTGGTGACCTGCACGTTCCCCTTGCCGCTGCCCGGCTTCTCCCTGGGCGGGGTGACACAGGCGACTCGCTTGCCCTGCTTCGAGCCGCCCTCTCGGTAACCGACACCGTACGTGCCGTAGCGGACGCCCGGCCGGTCGAGCGAGCCCGCGCCGTCCACCGTGGTCCGGAAGGACGAGTTCCCCTCGACGCGCACCGACTGGTTCGGGGCGAATCCGCGCAGGTGGAGGTCGTAGCGCATGTTCCCGCCCGGATTGCCGCCACCGCTGCCCGGAGTCAGCTCGCAGGAGGGCGCCATCGGGGCCCGGGCGGCTGCCGGCCCCGCCGTTCGGCCCTGGGCCGCGAATGCGGGGGTCAGGGCGACCGAGGAGGCGAGGACCGGAGCCGCGAGAAGCATGAGACCCCGGTACCGGTTCGTATGCCGATTCATCGTGCTGTCCTTCCTGAGAGGAAAGCCCCCGATGTCGGACCACCAGGATATCGGGCGGGGACGAAGGTGCCGCGGCCGCCGAAATCCGGTCAGAGGACGTCCGCGTACGCGGTGAACCCGTCCGGCGAGCCGGCCAGGGACTCCACCGCCACGGCGTTGGCCGCGGCCGCGTCCCGTACGTGCACGAAGTCCCGCCGCTGGCCGCCGTCCTCGAAGACGCGCGGGGCCTCGCCCCTCGCCGGCGAGGAGCGCAACAGCGCGGCGACCCCCGCGTACGGGGTGTCGCGGGGCGTCCCCGGCCCGTACACGTTGTGGTGGCGCGGCGAGATCGCGGAGCCGCCGGTGGCGCGCGCCCAGGAGGCCGCGAGGTGCTCCTGGGCCGGCTTGGTGGTGGCGTAGACGTTCCGCGGGTCCATCGGGGCGTCCTGCGCGACCAGGCCGGGCGCGAGCTCGGCGCCGCAGCGCGGGCAGCGAGGCTCGAACCGGCCGGCCGCCAGATCGGCCCCGCGGCGCGGGCCGGGCCGGACCACGCCGTGCGCGGCGCACGCGTACCCGCGCATGATCCGACGCCGTGCCCCGGCCCGCCCGCCCGCAGAGGTGCTCTCCCGGCCGCACGTCACGGACCGTGAGACGTCTCGGGGATCCATGACAAGCTGGCCGGATGACGACCCACCCCGAGCGCTCCGCCGATCCCCGTCCCACCCCTGCCGGTCCCGTACCGTGGCCGGACGCGATCCGGGTTCACGGCGATCTCCTCGCGGCGAGGTCACGTGTCTACGACCCGTGCGGATTCACCTGCTCGCAGCCGGTTCCCGAGGCCGAGGGCGCCGCGTACGCCGCGCACGAATTCACCCTGGACGGACGCGCGGTCCGGTTCCGCGCGGCCAAGACGACGCCCACCAAGGTCGGGCAGTTCGTCACCGTGTGGAAGCGGTCCCCCGGCGGTCCCATCCAGCCCTTCGACACCGCGGACCGGGTGGACCTCGTCGTCATCAGCTGCCATGACGACGAGGGCTTCGGCCAGTTCGTCTTCCCGGTGGACGCGCTCCGCCGGCACGGCGTCGTATCGGTGGACGGCTCCGGCGGGAAGCGGGGCTTCCGCGTCTACCCGCCGTGGGTGGCCACCGCCAACCGCCAGGCCGACCGCGCGCAGGCGTGGCAGGTGGAGCACTTCCTCCACCTGCCGCAGGACGCCGCCGCCGACCTGGCCCGCGCCGAGGAGCTGTACCACCCATAAGGGTTCGGCTCAGCCGGTGGTGGCGGGCGAACGGGGCGGGGCCTCGCGCTGGTGCGGGACCGGGGGGAGCGCCGACGCCTGGAGCCCGTCGTGGTGGAGCTGGACCGTCCGCGTGGGCGCGGGGATCGAGATGCCCTCCGCCCGGAACCGCTCGTGCAGGCGCTTGATGAACTCGTGCTTGATCCGGTATTGGTCGCTGAACTCACCGACGCCCAGGATCGCCGTGAAGTTGATCCTGGAGTCCGCGAAGGTGTGGAACCGGACCTTGCCCTCGTGGTCGGGGACCGCGCCGTTGATGTCGGCCATCACGCTGTCGACCACGTCGAGCGTCACCCGCTCCACGTGCTCCAGATCGCTCTCGTAGCCCACGCCCACCTGGACCAGGATCGACAACTGCTGTTCCGGCTGGGTGAAGTTGGTCATGTTCGTCCGCGCGAGACGACCGTTGGGGATGATCACCAGGTTGTTCGACAGGTTGCGGACCACGGTGTTGCGCCAGTTGATGTCGACGACGTACCCCTCCTCCCCACTGCTGAGGCGGATGTAGTCACCCGGCTGCACGGTCTTCGAGGCGAGGATGTGGACGCCCGCGAAGAGGTTGGCGAGGGTGTCCTGCAAGGCCAGGGCCACCGCCAGACCGCCCACCCCGAGGGCGGTGACCAGGGGTGCGATGGACACGCCCACGGTTTCGAGCGCGACGAGCACACCCATCACGAGGACCACGATCCGCGTGATGTTGACGAAGATGGACGCCGATCCGGCGACGCCGGTCCGGGCCCCCGCCACCGACTGGACGAGACCGGCGATGACCCGGGCCGCGCTGAGCGTGGCGATGAGGATGAGCACGGCGGTCAGGGACTGGTTCACGAACCCCAGGACCCGCGCGGTGAGCGGCAGGGTCGAGGCGGCCACCGCGGCGCCGGCGATGACGGCCGCCCAGGGGGCGAGGGTGCGCAGCGCGTCGACGATGACGTCGTCGCCGGTCCATCGGGTCCGCTCGGCGTGCCGGCCCAGCCAGCGCAGCAGGGCGCGCAGCAGCAGCCCCGCCAGGGCGCCCGCGGCCAGCGCGATCCCGGCCACCACCCAGTCGTGCAGGAGGAGTTCCCGGTTCAACGGACGCCCTCCGCTCGGCGCCGGACCGGGGGAGCGGGGACGGGCCCGGCGGGCCGTCGTATGAGGTGTGTCGTCACCTTGTCACCTGTCAGTTTCTCGTGCGTGGAGCCGCGTTCGGGCGCGTGTACGCATTCCGGAACGGGCTGCCATCCTGCCCCATGGCCCGAGGCCCCTCAGCAGGCGGGCCGGTGTCAGGAGGCGGGGACCGTGGCCCTCGGTGTGTTCCAGCCGGAGATCCGGATCCTGGGCGCGGACCCGTGCAGGTCGGCGGTGCGGTAGGTCGCCGTCAGGGTGGCCGATTCGCCGGGCCAGAGGCTGATCTGGTTGTCGGACCACTGCACGGGCAGGACGGGGGTGTCCTTGCCGTCGACCAGGTGGAGGTCGGTGAGCAGGGCCGGGGTGTCCCCGGTGCCGGTGTTCCGTACGGTGACGACCGTCGTGGAGGTCGACGGCGCGTCGGCGCTCACGCTCGTCGCCGCCGTGGCGGAGACGGCCGCCTGAGCCATCGACCGCAGCCCGGTGAGATCGGCGTAGGCCGTGGCCGGCGTGTGGTACCAGTCGCTCTCGTCGTAGTCGAGGACGTCCCGGCGCGTGGAGAGCCAGTACACGTTGCGGCTCACCTCGCGCCCGGCGGCGTCGGTCAGGACCAGCCGTGCGAGATGGGTCGCGGACAGCCCGTCCAGGGACGCCGGGAGCGTCAGCGCGATGGCCTTCGCCCCGTCCCCGCCGACCGCCAGGCCGGTCACCGTCCGGTCGTACTTCTGCGTTCCGTCGGTGTTGAACAGGGAGACCCGCGCGGTCAGCCCCGACACCGCCGCCGTACGGCGGTTGAGGACGGCCACCGTGCGGTCGTCGTACGAGTACTGGATGTGCAGCGGCTCGTTCGCCTTCTTCGCGCCGAAGTAGGCGCCGTTCTGGTCGAGGTAGCGGTCCACGAGCTGCCAGTGCAGCGAGGTCCAGCCGCTGTTGAACATCCAGTAGATCACCCCCGTCGACGGCTTCGAGGCGTCGGTGGCGTTGCGCGCGTACGCCTCGTACTGCGCGCGGACGTTCTCGTACTGGGCGAGCTGCGCCTCGGCGACGTAGTCCTCCAGGCTGCGCGGGGCGCCGTACCGGGCGCTCAGCGCATCGTCGTAGAGCTTGAGCGTGGCGTACGTGCGCGAGGGCGAGCGGTGGTACTGCGGCGCGGCCGGGTCCTTCCACAGGGAGGTCAGCTCGGCCGGGGACATCATGCGGCGCAGGGTGTCGAGGGTGGGGATGTCGGGGCCCGCGCTGGTCTCGGAGTTGAAGCCGGTGGCCCCGCCCTCCCGCTTGTCGTACCAGTAGCCGGGCGGCACCCATTCGTACGGTCCCGGCATCCGCATCCCCGAAGCACCGGTGAGCGGCGCCGACTTGGCGGCCGCGGCGGGGATCACGGGGGTGGGCCAGTCGGCGGCCTTCAGCGCATCGACGTAGCCCCGCTCGATCTCCGCGTCCGGGGCGAAATCGCTGCCGATGAGGAAGGAGATGACGCTGGGGTGATCGCGCAGTCGGGCGGCCTCGGCCGCCATGGAGGCCTTGGCGACGGGGTGGTCGGATTGCGTCCAGCTCTCTCCGGCCTCGGTGCCGTTGACCTCGCCCTCCCATTTGGTGCAGCACTGCCAGCCGGGCAGGGTGAGGATCCCGTACCGGTCGGCGAGGTCGAAGAACTCGTCCTGTTCGAGGTGCCCTTCCAGACGCAGGGTGTTGAGGCCCAGGTCCCGTGCGTACGCCAGCCGGTCCTCCGTGTAGGCGGGGTCCCAGCGCAGCAGCTCGTCGGGGGACCATCCGGCGCCCCGGATCAGCAGCGGCCGGCCGTTGACGGAGTACTGGCGGGCGCCGTCCTTGTTGAGCGGCGCCTGCACGCTGCGGATGCCGAAGCCGTGGCGGGCCCGGTCGGAGACGCCGGCCCCGGCCCCGACGCCGGCCCCGGCGTCGGCCCCGGCGTCGGATCCCGGGACCGTGACCGCCAGATCGAGCTCGTACAGCTCCTGCGCACCCATTCCGGCCGGCCACCACACCCGCGGCCGGTCGAGGTGCAGCTGCGGGGTGTCGGCCGGGGTGAAGGCCACCGTCTTCGTCTCGTGGGCGCGCAGGGGCACGTCCCGCCGGAAGGCGATCCCCGACCCGATGCTGCCGGAGACCGCGGCGGTGACGGCCTCGGCCGACTCGTTGCGGACCTTCGCCTTCACGGTCAGGTCCGCGGAGGCCAGGGACGGCAGCGCCAGGCTCGTCAGTACGTGCGCGTCGCGCAGGGCGACGGGGCCGCCGCGCCGTACGAGCACGTCGCGGACGATGCCCATGTTCTCGTCCGGGGGCGGCTGCAACCAGTCGAGCCAGCCCATCGTGAGGTTCTTGCGCGGATCGTTCGGCTTGATCCGGAAGGCCACCGCGTTGGCGCCGTCCCGTACCAGTTCGGTGACGTCGAGCTCGTGGTGCGTGTACGCGCCGGCGACCGCGGACGCCGTGGCCACCTGCTTCCCGTTGACGAACACGTCCGCCGCGGAGACGACCCCGCTGAAGTCCAGGTACGTGCGCGCGGAGGTGTCGGCCACGGTGAACTCGGCGCGGAACCACCACGGCACGGTGAAATCGGCGGCCGGGATGCGCTGCTGGTCGGTGGAGTAGAAGGGGTCGGGATGCGTGCCGTCCGCGACCAGGGCGGCCAGCACGGTGGACCGGGGCCCCGCCGGGTGCCAGCCGGTCGTCCGGTAGCCCGGGGCGGAGACGAGGGCCGCCGCGTCGGAGACCTCGGCCGTCGAGCGGATGGCGTACCCGGACAAGGGCGTGGCGCTCCCCGCGGCCGCGGGGACGGCTGTCACCGCCCGTACGTGCGGCGCCCGGGGGGAGGGAGCCGCGGCCGGGGCGCCCGCGACGAGCGCGCCCAAGAGGCCGAGCAGGGCCAGGACGGAGGTTTCCCGTCGAACAACACGGACAGGAGAAGCGAACACGGTGGTCTCCGGGAGGCTCAGGCGGCGAGGGCCGAGGTGATCACGAGCGGCGGTTCGGCCCGCTCCGCGGTCCACGGGTAGCGGTCCAGAAGACCCGGGTCGGCGAGGGCCAGTGCCTCGTCCACCGTGGGCCGGCGCTGGGTGAGCGCGCGGAAGCGGGCGCTCTCGAGGAGGGCGGGCAGCCGGTCGACGGGCCAGGCGTGGTTGCGTACCTCCTGCCAGGTCCCGTCCGTGCGCCGCAGCCGGAGCGGCATCTCCTCGCCCGGCCGGTACGAGACCCCCGCGGCGCCCACGCGCAGCGAGGCGTACTCCAAGTCCGTGCACGTGGGGTCGGTGGACAGCAGGACGAGCGGGGACCCGGGCCGCAGCAGGCGGCGGATCTCGGCGAACACCCCGAGCAGGGCCTCCTCGGTCGGCAGCGACGCCAGGACGTGATTGCACATCACCGCGTCCGCGCACCCGTCGGGCAGGCCCGTCACCCGGCCGTCCCTGACCAGATGGAACTCCGCCACCGCCGTCGCCGTGCTGCGGGCCAGCGCCAGCATCTCGGCGGACGTGTCCACGCCCAGCACCCGCGCGCCCAGCACCCGCGCCGCCCGGTCGGCGACCCGGCCGGGCCCGCAGCCGTAGTCCACGAGCACCCCGTCCGCGCCGATCCGGCGGGACAGGGCCTCGAACACGAACGGATAGCCGAGCAGCCAGTCCGTGGCCGCCTCCACCGCCGCGAACGCCTCTGCCCCGGCGGGCCCGGACCAGGCGCCGCCCTCTTCCTCGTGTCCGTCTTCCGCATGTCCCTCTGACGCGTTGTTCACAGCTCCCCACTATCGGCCCGGCGGGCCGGGCGGCGGTTGCGGCGCGCCCGTCCGGCACCCCGACGGCGACGGTCGGCCAAGTGGGGCGAGTGCGGTGTTCCACCGGGGCGGCTGATGTTTCCGGCCCCGCGAGCCGGGCAGTGTGGTGGGCGCGGGCCCGGCATGATCCGAAAGACACGGCCCAGGCCCTCGAACGACGCGAAAGGCACGCCATGACCTCGTCCGTCGGCAGCGAGCCGCTCCCCAACGCCCGCGAGCTGTTCGACATCCCCGACGGCATCGCCTACTTCAACACCGCCAGCGTGGCACCGACGCTGCGCACCGGTCTCGTCGCGGGCGAGGCCGCCCTGCTCAAACGTGCCCAGCCCTGGCGGCTCCTGGGTCCCGACTGGTTCAGCGGGGCCGAGCAGCGCCGAGCGCTGTTCGCGGGCCTCATCGGGGCCACCGCCGATGACATCGCCCTCGTACCGGCGACCAGCTACGGGTTCGCGGTGGCCGCCGCCAATCTGACGGCGGGGGCCGGCAGCCGGGTCCTGGTCCTCGACGGCGAGTACCCGTCCGGGATCTACACCTGGTGGCGGTTCGCCGAGCGCACGGGGGCCTCGATGCTCACCGTCCGGCGCGAGCCCGGCCAGACCTGGACCGAGGCCGTCCTGGACGCCCTCGACGACACCGTGGCCGTGGTCTCGGTGCCCCGGGTGCACTGGACCGACGGCGCCCTGCTCGACCTGGACCGGATCGCCGATGCCACCCGGGCCGCCGGCGCCGCCCTGGTCATCGACGCCAGCCAGTCCGCCGGGGCGATCCCGATCGACATGCGCACGCTGCGGCCCGACTTCCTCGTCAGCGTCGGCTACAAGTGGCTGCTCGGCCCCTTCGGGCTCGGCTACCTGTACGTGGCTCCGGCCCGTCAGGAGGGGCGGCCGCTGGAGGAGAACTGGATCGTGCGCAAGGACTCCGACGACTTCGGTCGGCTCGTCGAGTACCGCACCGAGTACCAGCCCGGAGCCCGCCGCTTCGACATGGGCGCGCGCACCGCCTTCGAACTCACCCCCATGGCGCTCGCCGCCCTGGAACAGCTGTCGGCCTGGACCGTCCCGCGGGTCGCCGTCACCCTGGCGGCCACCACGGCCCGAATCGCCTCGGCGGCGAGGGAGCGGGGGCTGCCCGTCCCGGCGCCGCGCGGCCCGCACATGCTCGGCATCACGGTCCCCGACGGACTCCAGCGGCGCGTGGTGGCGGCGCTGGAGGAGGCGAACGTGTTCGTGGGGGCCCGCGGCTCGGCCATCCGCATCAGCCCCCATCTCCACACCACCGGCGCCGACATCGAACAGCTGCTGGCCGCTCTGGACGCCGCCCTGAACCGGTCGTGACCCGGCCCTGAACGGCAGCGCAGGAATGCCCTCTGCGTCGTTCTGGTGGAAACGCACACCTGTGCGTAGGATTCCGGCGTCCCATCGCACCTTGAACGCAGCTGTCCACAAAGCGAGTTCGGAGGTCATGTTGAGATCGAACCAGCGTGTCCCGCGTCGATTAGCCGTCCTGGCCGTGGGCTTGGCGGCCGTCCTGGCCGCCCCCGTCGGCTCGTCGGCCGTGGCTGCCGCGCAGCCGGCCGCGCCCGCGGTCACCACGGTGGCCGCCGCCCCGGCGGTGGCCTTCCCCGGCAATCAGGTCAACTACCAGTACGACGGCGCCCGACTGCAGATGTCCGCCACCGGCGGCACGAACCCGTACGCCTGGTCGGCGGTCAACCTGCCGACCGGCCTCACGATCAACGCCTCGACCGGGCTGATCTCCGGCGTGCTGCGCGGCAGCGGCACCCGCACCGTGACGGTCACCGCGAAGGACGCGGTCGGCGCCACGGGCTCCACCACGTTCACCTGGCGCGTGATCCGCGACGCCTGCCCCCGCTGCTGAACCGCCGGCCCCGAGCCCCGCGTCGCGGGGCACCCGGAAACCATCCGTGCGCCCTGCGGCGTCCCTGCGGGGGAGGGGGGGGTGGTGTTCATGTCAGAGGCCGAGCCGCGGGTGCGGGGGCTCGCCGCGCTGGTGCCCGTCGTGGCGGCCGCGGCCCTGTACGGCTGGGCGCACTGGTGCTACGCCGGCGCCTCGGCGCCGTCCGGCACGGTCGCGCTGGCGGGCGGAGCGGTCCTGGTCGTCGGCGCCTCGGTGCTGTACTTCGCGTGCGTCGGCGGGAGCCGGAGCGTCTTCGGGGCGCTCTTTCTGGCCCTCGGGCTGCTGCTCACGGTGACGGCCACGGATCAGGCGGCGGCGCGCGCGGAGGTCGCTCCGTGCGCCGTACGCGATGTGCAGGAGCTGACGACGAGCTCCGCCGGCGAGGGCCTCCCGGGCGAGAGGATCGTCTACCGCCACGTACTGAACTGCCCCGGCGGCTATCCGGACGAGCTCACGGACGACCGGCGCATCGCAGCCGCGGGCGGGGAGATCCGCGTCGCCTACGACCCGCGCCACCGGGTGTCCCCGGCGCTGGAGGGCGCGAACTCGCCCTGGGCGGCCGGTCTGGGCGCCGTGGTCCTGCTCGCCCTGAGCGCGCTGCTGGCCGGCGCCGGCCGCATCCGGGACGCGTAGGCCTCCCGTCGGGGAGCGGGTTATTCCGGCTTCGGGGGTACGTAGAACTCGGTCGTCGCGTGCACCGCCGCGGCCACGGCCGCCGCCGACTCGCCGGAGGCCGTGTGCGCCTCGCCCCATGCCTCGCTGCTGCCCGTCATGAACGCCCGGGCATCGTCCGACGCCATCCACGCGACCGCCTCCGACGGGTGCACGGAATTGCCCGCCAGGTGCATCCCGAGCCCCAGCACGGTGAGGTCCCAGCCGACACCGACCGCCCCCGGCCCGTACTGGCCCCAGAACTTCGGATCCACCACCGCAACGTGTTCGAGCTCGAAGACGGTCCGCTCCGCGCCCTCGGGAGACAGTCGTACCTCCACCTCGCTGAACCCGGGCGCCTGGCCCATCACCCAGCTCACCCGCAGCAGCCTCGGCGGCTCGCACCGCAGGATCTCCCCGCCCGCGTTCCCCTCCAGCTGGTAGCGCCCGCCCGGCCGCAGGTCGCCGCTGACCGGGAGGAACCACCGCCCGAGCCGGTCCGGGCTCGTACAGGCGTCCCACACGTCCTCGACGCCGGCCGGGTACGTACGGCGCAGCAGTACGGTCCGCGCCTCCTCACCACCCGCCTCGCGGCGGCCGACCTCGCGGTGGATGTCGTTGATCTGTCCGACGATGTCGCTCATCGCGCCTCTCCTCGTTCCTGTTCCCGCCGCTCGCGGCGGCCCCGCGCGAGCTCGGTGCCCAGCGCGTCCAACCGCTGCTCCCAGAAGCCGCGGAACCTGTCCAGCCAGGCGTCGACCTCGCGCAACGGCTCGGCCTGGACGGCGTACAACCGCCGGGTCCCTTCCGCCCGTACCACGGCGAAGCCGCTCTCCCGCAGCACCCGCAGGTGCTGCGACACGGCGGGCTGGGAGATCCCGAACTCTTGCCGGATCACCTCGCTGACAGCCCCGGACGGCTGCTCGCCGGCGGCGAGCAGCTCCAATATCCGGCGCCGCACGGGGTCTCCGAGTACATCAAAGGCGTGCACACCCGCCACTATGCCACCCCTCACTTATATAAGCAACGACTTAGATACCTCGCCCTCGCCGACGGCAGGCCCCGGCGATCGAGTGAATCCGCTTCCCGGACGGACACGCCACCGCGGTCTGCACGGCGGACCGATGACGGGGCCGGTACGGTCCGGTTCGGTTCGACGCATCGAGGACGAGGAGGGCCGGACGTGCCCATCGCAACCGTCAACCCCGCGAACGGCGAGACGCTCAAGACCTTCGACGAGCTGGACGCCGAGCAGATCGAGCAGCGCCTGGCAGCCGCGCACGCGGCCTTCCGCAGCTACCGCACGACGGGGTTCCCCGAGCGCACCCGTCTCCTCAATCGCGCGGCCGACCTGCTCGACCAGGACCAGGACGACATCGCCCGCACGATGACGATGGAGATGGGCAAGCCGCTCGCCGCCGCCCGGGCCGAAGCGGCGAAGTGCGCGAAGGCCATGCGCTGGTACGCGCGCAACGCCGAGGAGCTGCTGGCCGACGAGCACCCCGCGCAGGCCGAGGTGGCGGACGCCGGAGCCTCCCGCGCCCGGGTCCACTACCGGCCCCTCGGAGTGGTCCTCGCCGTGATGCCGTGGAACTTCCCCCTCTGGCAGGTGGTCCGCTTCGCGGCTCCCGCTCTGATGGCGGGCAACGCGGGGCTGCTCAAGCACGCGTCGAACGTGCCGCAGGCGGCGCTCTACCTGGGCGATCTCTTCGGGCGCGCCGGCTTCCCCGACGGGGTGTTCCAGACGCTGCTGGTGTCCTCCCGCGCCGTCGAGGGCATCCTGCGCGATCCCAGGGTCGTGGCGGCGACCCTCACCGGCAGCGAGCCGGCCGGCCGGGCCGTCGCGGCGGTCGCCGGCGACGAGGTGAAGAAGACCGTCCTGGAGCTGGGCGGCAGCGACCCGTTCGTGGTGATGCCGTCGGCCGACGTCGAACGGGCCGCGGCGGTCGCCGTCACGGCCCGGGTGCAGAACAACGGCCAGTCCTGCATCGCGGCCAAGCGGTTCCTCGTACACGCCGACGTCCACGAGGAGTTCACCCGCGCCTTCACGGCCCGGATGGCCGCGCTGACCGTCGGCGACCCGCTGTCCGAGTCCACGGACGTCGGTCCGCTCGCCACCGAGCAGGGGCGCGCCGACGTCGAGGCGCTCGTCGAGGACGCCGTACGCCGCGGGGCGACGGCCCTGTGCGGCGGGCAGCGGCCGACCGGCCTGCCGGAGGGCCTGGCGCAGGGCTGGTTCTTCGAGCCGACGGTACTCACCGGGATCACTCCCGAGATGCGCATCCACCGTGAGGAGGCGTTCGGCCCGGTGGCCACCGTGTACCGGGTGCGGGATCTGGACGAGGCGGTGGACCTCGCCAACGACACCCCCTTCGGCCTGAGTTCGAACGTCTGGACCCGTGACGAGGCGGAACAGGAGCGCTTCGTACGGGACATCGAGGCCGGCGGCGTCTTCTTCAACGGCATGACCGCCTCCCACCCGGCGCTGCCCTTCGGCGGTGTGAAGCGCTCGGGGTACGGGCGAGAGCTGTCGGGCCACGGCATCCGCGAGTTCTGCAACGCGAAGACGGTCTGGCACGCGGCCGAGCCCGGCAAGGGCTCGTAGGCGCTGTCGGACCGCGAGCGGCGCTCGGGCTCAGGCCCGGTGCGACATGCCCCTGTAGTAGCCGCTCAGGCTGCTGTGGTACTGCGGGTCCCCGAGATGTTTCTCCGCGTCGAACTCCGGGGCGGACTTGATCTGCTCCTTGGTGAGGTCGACGTGGATCCTGTGCTCGTCCATGTCGACGAGGCTGACGGTGCCCGCCGGCAGCAGTACGTGCTTGCCGAAGATCCACGGACCGGTGTCGACCACGAGGTAGGACGCGGCGGCTTCGTCCGAGTGCTTGTCGACCTTGCCGATGGAGCCGTCCAGCGCCTCGACCTTGCAACCGGTCAGGTCGGTCCCCGCCAGGCGTCCCGATGTCTCACGGTAGATCCACAGATTGACCATGGCGTCTCGCTCCTCCGTTCTGCTCGGTGGCTTCCACCCGCGCGCCTGCCCAGCCGTCCCCGCCCCACACCTCGGCCCGGTCAGGACGAGGCGTTCCCCCAGCCGTGTTCCAAGAGGTCGAACACCTCTCGCAGGGCCTTCTGCGGGTCCGCGTGGCCGCGGACCAGGCTCGGGCTCTCCATGACGAACCGGGCCAGCGCGGCGGTGCGGATGTCGCCCTCGGGGGCGCCGGTGGCCTCCGTGAGGGCGGTGACCAGGGCCTTCTCGTGCCGCAGCCACATCCGGTGCATGTACTCCTGCAGGGCGGGGGTCGAGTCCACCAGTGCAATGAACGTCGTGAACTCCGGGGTGTCCTGGCCGGCCGCCATGCGCGTCTGCGCCAGGTGGTCGCGCAGGGCGTGGAGCACGGACCGGCCGGGGGCCCGGTCGTGTACGGCCGCGACCAGCGCGGCCTCCTTGTCCTCGTCCTCGTCGAAGATGAGCGCTTCCTTGCTCGGGAAGTGCTTGAACAGGGTCGTCACCGCCACGTCCGCCGCCTCGGCCACGTCCCTGACGCCCACGTTGTCGAAGCCGCGCTCCGTGAAGAGCCGCAGGGCGGCGTCCGCCAGCGCCTTGCGCGTCTGGGCCTTCTTGCGCTCGCGGCGCCCTGTCGTCTCGCTCATGACCGCCATCCTACCGTGAGCCGACTAGCGACTAATTAAGGCTATCGGTTTCACTTTTGAACGAACGCAGGTTCCGCTCCGACATGCGGGGTAGGGGCCATTCGTGAACGAGCGGAAGGGATCAAGTGCCCGAACGAGGCGGCTCGGCCTGTACGGCGCCGCCACGGTGGTCGGCCGCTGCCGGGCCTTCTGCCGCAGCGCGATCGAGGACTGGGCCTGGCCCGAACCGGAACACTTCGGCGGGCTCACGCACGAGGAACGGGGCGCCGTCGTCGAGGACGTTCTGCTGCTGGTCTCCGAGGCGGTGACCAACGCGGTCAAGCACGGGGGAGGCCCCACGGAGCTCGTACTGAGGCTCGGCCCCTCCGGCCCGGATGCTGCGCTCCGGCGAGCGGGAGACCTGCGGATCGAGGTCAGCGACGCCAGCCGTGCGATGCCGCGGCTGCGGACCCCGACTCTGCTGGGGCTGCCCGGCGGATACGGCCTGATGGTGATGAACCTGCTGGCCAGGCGCTGGGGAGTGATGCCGCGGGACGGCGGGAAGACCGTCTGGTTCGAGGTGGCGGCCCCGGTTCCGGCCCGCGCGATGCGTTCGTTCCCCGACGGGTCGCCGCAGGCACAGCGGGGGCGCTGATCCCAGCCGGGGCCGGAGCCGTTCCGGAAGCTCCGGCGGATGCCGGACGCGGGACACCCGTACGGGGGAGAAGGCCGCGGCCGGCCAAGGCGAACGGGCCGGAACCGGCGGGGGAGTGCGAAGTTGCCCGTGGCGGTCGGTGGACACGGCCGTCGCGTTCCGTCCCGTCCCCGGATGCCCGAGGAGCCGGCCATGGCCCAGGTCCTTCGTCCCGCGCTGCACGCGACCGAGTCCTGCTGTGTCGGGCGCCGTTCACTGCTGCTCGGCACGGCTGCCTGGTGCGCCGCTGCCGCCGGGTGCGCGCCGGGTACGGGGCCGTCGGCCGCGACCCCGCCCGCCGCAGGCGTACGTACCCCTGCCGGGGCCGCGCGCGCCACCGCCTCGGCGCCCCCGGGGCGGCTTCCCGCCGCGGCTCCGTGGCGGCCGGGGCCGGGCGAGATCCAGCCCGCGGCCAAACTCGCCGCCGTACGGCTCGTCGAGGCGCTCGGGACCTGGCCGGCGGGCCGGGGCGGCCCGCGCAACGCCGCGGCGCGGGCCGCCGCGCTGGGCATCCCCGCGCCACTGGCCGCCCGGCTCGCAGCCGGGGCGGGCCCGCTGACGCCCGCCGCGGACCAGGCGGTCCTCCGCGTGATCGACGCCCAGTACGGCGGTCTCCTGCCCGACACGGCGAGCGTCCTGGTCCCCTGCGCCCAGTCCACCCGGACCGGCTCCGCCGTCCGCGAGGGCGGAACCACGATCGACGTACGCCTCGAACGCACCTCCGCGGGCTGGGCCGTCACCGCGCTGCACCCAGGGCAGCCGGGCCCCGCGGCACCCCTCGGTGCCTCGGCGCGGGCCGTGCTCGACCGGCCCCGGATCGAGCTGCCGCCCGCCTCGGCCGCAGACGTCCGCGGCGGCGCGGTGCACGAGAGCGTGCTACGCGGGATGCTCCGGCTCGCGGACACCTACCGGATGTCGGTCAGCGTGGTCCGGTCGGGACACCCGCTGAACGTGTTCGGCACCGACCGGCCGAGCGACCACCCGGTCGGCCGGGCCTTCGACGTCTGGGCCGTCGACGGCCATCCCGTCGTGGACCCCGCGACACCGCGGAGCCTCGTGACCGCGTTCATGCGCGCGGCAGCGGCCGCGGGCTCGTACAACGTCGGTGGCCCCGTACGGCTTTCGGGCGGAACCCGGCCGAACCAGTTCTTCTCCGACGCCACGCACCACGACCACGTGCACATCGGTTTCGCCACCTGAAGCTCCGCCGCCCCGGCACACGGATGAACACGCCCGGCCTCAGGGCCGGATGCTTGTAGCATTCCTGCCCATGTCGAAGCCTGACGACCTGCTCGTCGCCATCGCCGCCGCTGTGGAGTCGCAGCAGACCAATCAGATGTCGTTGACCGTCCTGGTGCACGGCGCCGTCATCACCGGCCGCCTCGCTCCCGAGAGCACGTGGCGCCGGCGGGTGGCCGAGGTCCTGGCGGACTCGGACCGGCTCGGTACGTTCGCGAGCCTGTTCTTGGACGCCGAAGACGGCGATTCCGCGCGCAGCGCACCACCGCCACCTTCCTACCTGCACTTCCACGTTGCCCGGATCCTCCAGGGCACCGTGGGCATCCCCGAGACCGGCGGGATGTACCGGATCGCGATCAAGGACGTCAGCGCCTGGACGATGGGAGACTTCAGCTACTCGGAGCCCGACTGATTTGCGGGCGTCCTCCAGGCATGAAATGCGGCGTGGATGGTACACGCAGGGTGTCCTGGTACGCCGAGTTGCCGGGGCGCTGGGAGGTAGTCGTGATTGTCCTCGGAGTGATCCTGCTGATCCTAGGGTTCGTCTTCGGAATTTCGATTCTGTGGACGATCGGCCTGATCCTGGTCGTCATAGGCCTGATTCTTTGGGTCCTCGGCGCTGTCGGGCACGCGGTGGGAGGTCGCAAGCACTATTACTGACGGCGGCCCCCACCCGTCGGCGGCCAAGCGCTGCGCCATACGAGCGAGTGGGCGGCACGCCGCCGGACCGGGCGCTGTCTCCCGGGGCAAGGTCGAACGCAGGCTGGCCGAGCGGCCGGCCCGGGATGCCTGCCAGGGAACGGGAGACAGTGCATGGGGCAGCGGATGAACCAACATACGGTGATCGCGATGGCCACGGTGGGCCTCGGCTTGGGGCTTCTGCTCCCCGGGGTCCCGGCGGCCGCCGCGCAAGCGGGCGCGGCGCACCCGGCACCGAACGCGGCCGCGCTCGCCGAGGCCGCCGACGCGCACGTGCAGGGCGTCGTGGTCAGCCGCGTATCCCTCTACGTCCGGGCCCGGCCGACGACGTCGGCGAAGGCGCTCGGCTCGCTGGACCCGTTCGAGAAGGTGCAACTGTCCTGCCAGGACAAGGGCCACTCGGTGGAGGGCAACAACATCTGGTACCGGCTGCACGGCGAGCCCGGCTGGGTCTCGGCCCGCTTCGTGCACAACTACACGCCGGTCCGCTGGTGCTGACCGGCGCCGCGCCGCGGCGCCCGGCCGGCCCGCGTCCTACCGGTCCTCGGCCGAGCGGTCGCGCCACAGCCGGCTGAGCCGCGGGCGCCGGGCGCGCTGCGTGCGAGAGTGCCGGTCGAGCTCCTCCACGAGCCGTTCGGAGCGCTTCTCCACGCCCAGTTCGTCCAGTACCCGGTCGGCTTCCGCGAGCAGGGCCCCGTACAGCTGCCACGTCCCGGGCCTCGCCCGCGCCTCCTCCCGCAGGAGTCGCGCGGCCCGCTCGCGGCTGACGCGCGCCGCCGCGAGCTCCTGCGTCAGCCGGACTTCCGCCTCCTCCGCGCTCGTGCTGATCTGCGCGGTGATCAGCACGGCGAAGCTCTCGACGGCGCTCGCCATGTGCGCGAACAGCTCCCGCAGCGCCTCCGCGAGGTGGTCCGGGAAGAGGGCTCCGTCCGTACGCGTCTTGGCGAGGTCGGTCAGCGTCCGGCAGCAGACGCGCAGGACCACAGCGCAGATCTCCAGGGTGTCCAGTCCCGTGCGGAGCACGAGGCGGAAGAGGAGCCCCTCCTTCACCCGGGGATTGAGCCGCAGGCTGTCCTCGGCCTGCCGCAGCGCCGCGTCCACGTGCGCGATGTCGTTGTCCAGTCGCCGGGCCTCGTGCAGCCGGGCGGCCGCCTTCTCCACCGGGGTGTGCTCCGCCAGCTCGCCGCCGAGGTGGACCAGCAGGTCGCGCATGCGGCCGGCGAGCGAGGTGATCGCCTCGCTCGCCGGCGCCACCCACACGGGCGGCGTGAGGAAGACGTTGAAAAGGAGCCCCACGACCGCTCCGATCAGCGTTTCCAGCACCCGGTCCCAGGCAGTGGCCGCCACCTGCGTCACCCCGAGCACCAGCATCGCGCTGATCGCGACCTCGGGGACGAACTCGTCCACCCGTACGAGATGGCCCACGACGAGCGAGGTGAGGATGACCAGCCCCAGGCTCCACCAGGTGAGGCCGACGAGGGCGCTGAACCCGATGGCCACGAGGACACCCGCGACGACCGAGTTCACCCGGCGGATGCCGGTGGTGAGGGTGGTGTAGAGGGTGACCTGTACGACGAGCAGCGCCGTCAGCGGTGCGGTCAGCGGCGCCGGCTCGCTGCTCAGCCAGAGCGCGACGACGTAGGACACGACGGCCGCCGCCGTCGACCGGACGGCCTGTACGACGACGGGCTCCCGGCGGCGGCTGACGAGGGTTCGTACGGTGACGATGACTTCCGGCATACGTGCCAGCCTTCCCGGACTCGGCGGCACCACGCGTCACACGGATCAAGACGGCACCACCGTACGCGAGGCGGGTTCCCCCAGGCTTCCCGCCGGCTCCGCCCGGCCGCGCCCCCTACCCCGTACGGCCTACGCCGTCTTCGGACCCGAGCGGCCCGGCCTCGGAGCCGGCCGCGCGACCCGGGGCTAGGGTGGGTCGGGGGGAGGTCGAGGGAGGTCGGAGCCGGTGTCGACGTCAAGCCATGAGGTGTTCGGGGCGCCGTGCTGGGTCAGCCTGATGACCGGCGACCTCGATGCCGCGCAGCAGTTCTACGGCGCCGTGCTGGGCTGGGGGTTCCGCCCCACCCGCCTCGGCGAGGGGTTCTCCGTCGCGATGCGCGACGGGGCGCCGGTCGCCGGCCTCGGCGGGCTGGCCCGGCGCCTGGGGGTCCCGGTGGCGTGGACACCGTACTTCGCCGTCGACGACGCGGACGTCACCGCCGCCCGGGTGCGCGAGCGCGGTGCCACGATGGCGGTGGGCCCGCTGGCCTTCGGTACCGGCCGGGCCGCGCTCGCCGCCGACCCCGACGGCGCGGTCTTCGGGTTCTGGCAGGGCGAGGTGATCCCGGACTGGACGGCGCATCCCGGCGGCGCCGCCGCATGGCTCGAACTGCGCACCCGGGACGCCTTCGCGGCAGCCGTGTTCTACGGCGAGGTCCTCGACTGGGCCTGCGAGCGCTCCGGGTGCTGCGACGTCTCGTTCGAGCACGACCACGTCGTCGTCCGCCGCGGCCGCGACACCGTCGCCGTGATCAGCGGCGGAGCCGTCGAAGAGGCCCCGGACCCGCAGGTCCGGCCGCGCTGGCACGTCCACTTCGACGTGCCGGACCTCGAAGCCGCCGTGGAGACCGCCACCCGGCTCGGCGGCCGCGCCGTGACACCCGTCCACACCACGCCCACGAGCCGCCGGATCACCCTGGTCGACCCGGGCGGCGCCCTCTTCACGATCGTGACGCTCCGGAGCACTCCGGGGGCCGACCGCCGGGGTTCGCCGTCCGGATGACGACAGCCGTCTCAACCGCGGGCGGCGAAGGCCTTCGTGAAGGCCAGCGGTTCCTGGACTATGGACGAGCACGTCGCGTCGGCGGAGTTCTTCGCGCCGCCCGGGCACTGCTTGTCACGGGCACCCGACCACATCGCCAGCCAGCCGAGGCCCTTGGCGCGGGCGAAGTCCACGAGCTGCTTGGCGTCGTCCACCTTGAAGATCTCGCTGGAGACGTCGTTGACCCCGATCATCGGTGTCACGGCCACCGCCTTCCACGCCGCCGCGTCGCTCAGGCCCAGTACGCCCTTGATCTGCGCCTGCGTCGCGGTGGCCGCCTGGATGGCGTAGCCGCCCATGTCGCCGCTGTACGCCGGGCCGTAGTCCATCGCCATGATGTTGACGGCGGACACCGTCACCCCGTTCCGCTTGGCATTGGCGATCAGGTCGACGCCCGGCTGCGTGAGCCCCTCCGGCATCACGGGCAGGGTGAACGAGACGTCGAGCCCGGGATGCGACTTCTGCAGCTGCGCGATGGCCTGCGCGCGCCGGGTGTTCGCCGCCGTGTCGGGCAGAGCCGCGCCCTCGATGTCGAAGTCCACCTTGGTCAGCCGGTAGGTGTCCACCACCTTGCCGTATGCGGCGGCGAGTTCGGCGGGGGAGGCGCACACCAGGCCCAGTTCGGAGCCGGACGCACCGCCGAACGACACCCGGACGTCCCCGCCCTTGGCCCGCAGGGCGGAGATCTGCGAGGCGACCCGGTCGTCCCCGAGGGCCGTGACCCCGCCCCACAGCGGGGAGCAGCCGCCGCCGGAGGTGATGAAGGCCAGGTTGAACTCCTTCACCCCCGTCTTGGCCGCCGTGTTCAGCAGGTCGAAGGCCGGGTAGAGCGAGGTGTCCACGTACGGCGCGAACCCGGCCGACGTGGTGCTGCCGCCGCCCGGGGGCACGGTCGGGGCCACGGTCGGGGTCGGCTTCGCCGTCGCCGTCGCCGTGGGTGCGGCCGTCGGCTCGGCGGTGGGCGAGGCGGAAGCCGTCGGCGCGGTGGTGGGCCGGCCACTCGGGCTGGGCGTCGGCCCGGTGGCCGGAGAGCACTTCTCCTTGTTGATGAGGCACCCCGTGGGACTGCCCGCGTTCCCGCTCGCGTTGGTCACGAACCCGACCGTGACGGAGGCGCCGGCCGCGAGCCCGGCCGTGTCCCACCGGGGCGGCTTGACCGTCACGTGCTGCCCGCTGACGGTGTGTTCGCCGTTCCAGAGGGAGGCGAGGGAGGTGCCGGCGGGCAGGTCGAATTCGAGGGTCCAGTCCTTGAGCGATCCGCCGCTGTGGTTGGTGACGACGTACTGCCCGGTGTAACCGGTGGTCCAGCTGCTCGCCTTGGTGAAGGTCGCGCCGACCGACGCTGCCTGTGCGGTACCGGTCAGCGCCAGGGCGGTGCCCCCGACGGCCGCCGCGACGGCCAGTGCCGCGGCCGCCTTCGTCTTGGCACTCGTCGTACGGCGATGGGAATGGCCAGCCATGAGGACCTGCCTCTGTGCTTGGGGGATGAGGTTCGAGCAGCACGCTAGCGGCCGCAAAACGGACGAATGTGCGGTTCGGGCGCCGCTCGCGCGTTCTTGAGGCCGCCTTAAGGAACGGATCGGGGAGGGTTAATGACCGCGGAGCGGTGGGCATGCCCCGCGATCAAGGAAGCCGACCGTCACCCCGGCCGTCGACGTAAGACTTTCGTCATCCGCAGATCCTGGCTCCCGGATCTCCCGCCGCATTGAATGTGGGGGAACGGAACGACGAAGAGGGGCTGGCATGACGGGGACGACGACGGGCGCGGTGTCGGGGACGGGCGTGGGGAGGCGTCGGCGCCGCCCGCTGCTGGCCGGAGTGCTGATCGCGGCGGCGCTGGTGCTGGGCGCCGGGCTGTACTGGGCCCAGCCGTGGAAGCTCTGGCAGAACTCCACGGTCAACGAGGCACTCCCCACCGCCTCCACCGCGCCGGCGCCCGGCTCCTCGCGGCCGGGAGCCGCCCCGGCGCCGGGACCGCAGACCATTGCCCAGGGCTCGCTGATCAGCCACGAGCACAGCACCACCGGCACGGTGAAGCTCATCAAGCTGCCCGACGGCTCGCGCACGCTGCGCCTCGAAAACCTCGACACCAGCAGCGGACCCGACCTGCGCGTGTGGCTGACCGACGCGCCGGTGAAGGAGGGCGCGGACGGCTGGTTCGTCTTCGACGACGGCAAGTACGTGAGCCTGGGCAAGCTCAAGGGCAACAAGGGCGATCAGAACTACGAGATCCCGGCCGATGTGAACCTCGCCGACTACTCCAGCGTCACCATCTGGTGCGACCGCTTCAACGTGTCCTTCGGCGCGGCCGCCCTCAGGGCCGCCTGAACGTACGGGCGAGCGCGGTGCCGATGCTGAACCGGTCGGCGATGCGGTCGAGAGTGGAGCCACCACTCGTCTGCCCGACGTGCCGTCACCCGGAGGGCGTGCGGCGGGCTTCAGGGTCGGGGGTATGAAGATCGCGCTCACCGCCCTCCTCGCGGCCGCCACGCTCACCCTGACGGGGGCCGCCCCCGCGCCCGCCCCCGCGTCCGTGACCGCGTCCGTGACCGCCGGATCCCGCGGAACCACCCGTACGGTCTCCGCCTGGCTGCCCTGGTGGAACATCGAGACCGGCTACCAGGACGCCCGGGCCCATGCCGACCAGCTCCACACGGTCAGCCCGTTCTGGTACGCCACCTCCTCCGCGACCGCCGTCAACGGCGAGACGGGCGCGGGGAACCGGCGGATCATCGACGGCCTGCACGCCAAGGGCATCAAGGTCGTCCCCACCGTCACCGAAAGCCTCGACGCCCCCGCGATGGCGGCCCTTCTGGGCGATCGGGCCCGCCGCGCCGCGCACGTGGACGCCCTGATGGCCGTCGCCGCGAGCCGCGGCTACGACGGACTCGACCTCGACTACGAGCGGATGACCGAGACCGAGGACGCGGCACTGCGCGAACGGGTCCGTACCGGCTACAACGCGCTGACCACCGAACTCTGCGCCCGCCTGCACGCCCTGGCCAAGCAGTGCGTGATCACGGTCATGCCCCGCACCCGCGACACGGGCCTGGCCTTCGACTACGCCCACCTGGGATCCGTCGCCGACCGCCTGCGCATCATGGGCTACAACCTGCACAACGCCCTGCAGGCACCGGGCCCGCTCTCCTCCCTGGCCTGGTACGAGGAGTTCCTCACCTACGCCACCGCCACCGCCAAGGTCTCCCGCGACAAGCTGGAGGTGGCCCTCCCCGCCTACGGCTGGAACTGGACGGTCGGCTCCACCGCCCGCGCGACACACGTCACCACCCAGGAGGCCGAGGCCCTGCGCCGCGCCGTGGGCGCGCCGTACACGTACGACACCGCCTCCGGAACCCCGCACTTCACGTACACGGACGACGCCGGCCGACGCCACGAGGTCTGGTACCAGGACGCCCGCGGCACGGCCGCCCACCTGGCCGTACTCACCCGCTTCGGAGTCCGCGCCCCCGGCCTCTGGGCCCTGGGCTTCGAGGCCCCCGACCTGTGGCCCACGCTGGCCGAGCGGTGATCCGCCCCCTGAGCCGGCGTCAGGCCTCCCGGATGAAACGGGTCAGGGCGGCCACGTAATCCTGGGGATGCGTCACATGCGGCATGTGACCGGCGCCGTCGAAGGTGGTGCGCCGGGCCTGCGGCAGGGCCTCGGCCAGCCGGTCGAGCACGGCCGCGAACCACCCCGGGCTCTCCGTCCCCCCACTGAGCATC
Organism: Streptomyces sp. NPDC090741; assembly: GCF_044769045.1. Lineage (NCBI taxonomy): Bacteria > Bacillati > Actinomycetota > Actinomycetes > Kitasatosporales > Streptomycetaceae > Streptomyces > Streptomyces sp. NPDC090741. Next base: position 798,360 of record NZ_JBIVXF010000002.1, read on the forward strand.
ACCGGCACGGTGCACGCGGAAAGCCCGTCGAGGTCCAGCGAGGCCCACTGCGGGTCGGACTGCTCGTCCAGCCAGGTCTGGGCGTGCGCCACGAATGCCTCCCGCATGTCCTGCGGCAGCCTGTCCCACATGCCGGACCCCATCGCGATCTCCTCCACGAACAGCCGGGCGCCCGGCCCGTCCTCGCCCTTGCGCAGGTGGTCCAGCACGGCGTCGACGGAGGTCATCGTCGGCTGCAGCTGCGCCAGCACCGCCGGGTCGTTCGCGACGACGCCGACGAGCGGCGGCTCGTGGGCGGTGATGCTCCGGAACAGCTCGGGCCGGCGCGCGGCCAGCCCCAGCACGACCGACGCCCCGAACGAGTTGCCGGCCACGTGGGCCGGGGCATCCCCCAGCCCCTCCATCAGCGCCGCCAGGTCGTCCTCGTCCTGCCGCCGCGTGCCCTGGCCCGGCGCCGAGTCGCTCCCGCCGTGCCCCCGGCGGTCGTACGCCACCACGGCGAAGCTCGCCTTCGCATCGGCGTCGATCGCGGGCTGCCAGACCCTGTGGTCGGTCCAGGATCCGTGCACCAGCACGAGGGGATCTCCCGTACCGGTCCTTTCGTAGAAGAGGTTCACACCGCCGGCGCGCACCTGTGCCATGTCGTGACTCCTCGGAGCGGGGGTATCCGTCGCAGGGTGTCTTAGCAGGCCCGGTCGCGCTTCCGCGCGCTGGCGCGCCGGTCGGAGGACCGGCGGCGCGCGGGCACAGGCGCAGGAGCGGGCGCAGAAGTGACGATCCGGTCTCGGATGCGGCGATCACCGTTGCTTCCGCCGCCGGCCGCCCGTTTGGCGGTCATGGAAGCAGCTTCTACGCGTCCAGTCGTGTCCCCGGAAGTTTCTTTCGCAGAGCTGAACGGCGCGTACTGGATCGACTCCGACTCCTCCCTCCACGGTACGGAGGAGTGCGCCCAGTGCGCCCTCCTGCGCGAGGCGACAGGTGGTGAGACCCCGGCCTTACGGGAGGACGCGGCGGCGGACGGCGCCTGCTGCGGCGGCATCGGCTGGGTGCTGACGACGGGACGGACCTTACTGGTGACCTGCGCGGCGATCACCGTCACCGCCGCGCTCGTCACCGTGGCACTGGGCTGATGGGTCCGGCGGTCCGCCGTCGCCGGTGGCTCGCGGTTGCGGGCGAGTTCGCTGAACCGCGGGTGCGCCGCGCCCTGTCCGTCGGCCCGCTCCGGACCTGCGGGCTTTCGGAGGACCGGTCCGTGCGCGTAGCGTGTTCGCATGACTACGACACCGGCTGAAGCGGGCGGGCCGAAGGTGCCGCCGTCCTCCCCGCCGCGTACGCCCGTCGAAGCGTCGCGAGACCGGCCCGTCGCGCGGCAGCCGGGTCGCCAGGCCGTGGACCGGGCCCGCCCGCGGATGGAGATCCGCAACCGGCAGACCGCGGGGCTGACGTTCCGCGCGGACCAGTGGGCCGCGAAGAAGGCCGGTGCCCAGGCGACGGCAACGGTCCGGGCCTGGGGGTACGCACACCTCGACGAGCCGGACCTGGACGCCGCCGTACGACGTCTCGTCCAGGCGGCGGTCGCCGACGGCGGGAAGCGGATCAGCGTCCACCTCGCCGACCAGGACCACCGCATCCTCGCCGTCGCGCTCAGCCACGTCGCCGGCGCCGCCCCCGGCGAGGACGCCGTACTCACCGAACTCGCCGCCCTGCGCACCGTCGTGAGCTGCGGCAGCGACGTTGCGCCCGACGGACGCCGGGTGTGGGCGCTGCTCGACGCCGCGCCGTGCACGTCCCGGGCACGGCCGTCGGGACCGGCCGCGGCCGGTCCCGACGCCGAGGGGTGAGGGCGGCTCAGGACGGGGCTGCCGCGGCCGGGTTCGGGCGGCCGGCCCTCGCCCGCCTCGATCCGGACGCGCGCCGCCCGCGGCGGCGGTGCAGCAGCGCGTCGAGGGAGAGGGCGGGGGCGCCCGCGAGGATCAGCGGGATCCAGGCCATCAGGTACACGAGGTCGTTGCCGTAGTAGTACGGGGTGGTCGGCCAGCTGACGGTCAGCCACAGGCTCAGGGAGATCAGGGCGCCGCCGAGAGCGGCGAACCGGGTCAGCAGCCCGGCCAGGGCGCCCAGTCCGACGGCCAGTTCCCCGAGGGCGATCGCGATGCCGAAGCCCACCGGGTCGTGCGAGGAGAGCTCGACCAGTCCCGGGAGGGCGGCGGAGTCCCGTACGGCGTCCATCTGCTGTCCGATCGAGCCGTCACCGGCGGCTGACAGGAACGCCGTGTCCGTCAGCTTGTCCAGCCCGGCGTAGACGAAGGTGATCCCGAGGAAGAGGCGCAGCGGCAGGAGTGCGTACTCGGCCGCTCGCGCGCGCAGGTCGGAGGATGTCGTAGTCACACCCTGCACACGCGGAAACGCGCGTCGCGGTTCGCTCGTATTCGGTTGCGGACGCGGTGAACCATGAGCCGCGTCCCCGCGTGTTCCTGCTGAGGCTGGGGTGGCAAGGGATGCTCCGGTCCGCTTCCGGTACGAGAAGGAGATACGGCAATGGGCGACACCACGCGTCGGCGCACGGTTCTCGCGGCGGGCGCCGCCACGCTGGCAGGCACCGTGCTGAGCGGCTGCGGCAGCGACGGCGGTACCGAGGCGGCAGCCGACAACGCAGCCGGTACCGCACCCGGTGACGTACAGGCCCAACCCTCGGCGGGCGCCGCGGCCGGCGGTGCCGGCGGCGGGGGGCAGGCACTCGCGCAGACGTCGGACATCCCGGTCGGCGGCGGCAAGGTGTTCAAGGACCAGAAGGTGGTGGTCACCCAGCCGATGGCCGGGCAGTTCAAGGCCTTCTCGGCGACCTGCACCCATCAGGGCTGCTCGGTGGCGACGGTGAAGGACGGGAACATCGTCTGCCCGTGCCACCAGAGCCTGTTCAAGATCTCGGACGGCACGGTCGCCGGCGGGCCCGCGACGCGGCCGCTGGCGGCGGCGAAGATAGCCGTGGAGGGCGACAAGATCTCCCTCGCCTGATCCGTCGAGTCCGCTGCCGGGCTCACCGAGCCCGGCAGCGGCGTCCGTCGGGCGACCTGGCGCCTTCGGGGGGACACTGGAGCCAGGGGGCCGATGCCGGACGAGCTGCGGCGAACGGAGGGCAGCCACGATGCTGGGAGACAGCAAGGGATTCAGCGGCTACTCGGTGGATGACATCGAAGGCGCCAAGGGCTTCTACGGCCAGACGCTCGGTTTGCGGGTGTCCGAGGACAACGGTCTGTTGACCCTGCACCTGGCAGGGGACACCGATGTGATGCTGTACCCGAAGGAGAACCACGAGCCCGCCACGTTCACGGTGTTGAACTTCCCGGTGGACGACATCGACCGGGCCGTCGACGAACTGGCCGCACGCGGTGTGTCGTTCGAGCGGTACGAGGCATTCGACCAGGACGCGAAGGGAATCGCCCGGGAGGCGCCCGGCCCCGCGATCGCCTGGTTCAAGGACCCGGCCGGAAACATCATCTCCGTCCTCCAGCCGAACGGGATGTAGCGGGACGCCACCGTCCGCCGAACCGGGGCCGGGGGCCCGACTGCCGGACGGTGGGTGGCCGCAGCCCGGAGGGGGTGGCTAGCCCCATGGTCGAGTCCTCGTCGTGCCGCGATGCTTGAAGCAGTTGAGGCGGACTTGAACGAGGAGGACGACATGCGGATCGTGGCAGCGGACGGCGTGACCGGAACGGCTCTGGCGGACGGCCGGATGAAGGTACGGACGGCAGAGCGCGGCGAGTTCCGCTGCAGCCCGGTGGGCTCGGCGATGTGGGTGGCCCTGCGGGTCAACGACGGGTTCCTGGAGCTGGCCGCGTCCTCCCTCGCCGATGCCTGGCAGACCGACGAGGGCAAGGTCCGTACGGCGATGAACGCCTGGGCCGAGCGCCTGATGGACGCGGGACTGCTCAAAGCCGCGGCGTGAACCCGGTCAGGCCAGGGCGGTCCCACCGTCCACGCTCACCACGGTGCCGGTGGCGTACGACTGCCGGAGCAGGTAGACGTACGCCTCGGCGACCTCCGCGACTTCGCCCACGCGTCCCAGCGGAAGGTTCGCTCCGGTCTGCTCGTACATCCGCTCCCGCTCGGCGGGTTCGATCCGTGACCAGAGCGGCGAGCGCACCACCCCCGCCGATACGGCGTTCACCCGGATCGGGGCGAGTTCCACGGCCAGGGCCCTGACCAGGGCCTCCACCGCGCCGCAGATACTCGCCGCGACGGCCCAGCCGGGTCCGGGCCGGCTGCTCGCGGTGCCGCTGGTGAGGACCACCGAGCCGCCCGGCCGCAGCAGGGGAGCGGCCGCCGCCACCGCGCCGAGGGCGCCGAAGTAGCGCAGGGCGAAGAACTCCCGCGCCGTATCGATGTCCAGCTCGTCGAGCCGCATCAGGGCGAGGGGCTCCCCGGCGGTGAACACCAGGTGGTCGAATGCGCCCACCCGCTCGAAGACCGCGCCGATCTGCGCGGGGTCGCGCAGGTCCGCCACTTCGGCCGACGTACCGGCCGGGAGGGCGGCAAGCGCGCGGGCGGCGCTGTCGGTGCTGCTCGATACGGTGACCACCTGGGCGCCCTGCCGGGCGGCCAGCGAGGCGGTGGCGAGTCCGATGCCTGACGTGCCGCCGAGGATGACGACACGGCGGCCGGAAAGTGAGGTGCTCATGGATGACCTTCTTGGTGCTGAGTACGGACGGGTGGAGCCTCCGGTGGCTCTTCCGATGCTGCCCCCTGTGCTGGGTCAGCGTCCAAGACCTGTCCGGCCTGCTGTCATACCCTCCGGGTATCAGCGTGTAGGTCAGGGCCGGACGGACTTCTCGGGTATAACGACGGGGTGGACGTCGACCTGAGGAAGCTCCGGTACTTCGTGGCCGTGGCCGAGGAACTGCACTTCGGGCGCGCCGCGGAGCGGCTGCACATCGCACAGCCGGTGCTGTCGCGGCAGATCCGGGCCCTGGAGAAGGAGCTGCGGGCGCAGCTGTTGCGCCGGGACCGCAGGGCCACGGAGCTGACCGCTGCGGGCAGCCGACTCCTGGAGGACGCGCCGGCCCTGCTGGCCGCGGCCGAGGCGGTGCGTCGGCGCGTGGCGCAGGCGGCGGTCGGGCAACTCCGTTTCACGGTGGGGTTCATGCCGGGTGTCACCGTCACCGCGGCCGTACGAGCCATGGCGGCGCGCCATCCCGACCTCGCCGTGGACGTGGTCCGCACCTCCTGGGACGAGCAGACCCGGGTGGTGCTCGACGGCCGGGTGGACGTGTGCTTCGTCCGCATGCCCGTCGACCGGCGGGGCCTGCGGCTGCGACCGCTGTTCGCGGAACCGAGGGTCGCGGTGCTCCCGGCCGACCACCGTTTGGCGGGCAAGGCGTCCGTCGGCATCGCCGAACTCGCCGCGGAACAACTGCTGCAGGACCCGGACGCGGTGCCCGAGTGGCGGGACCTGCCGGAGCGCCTCGCCGAGCAGCGGCATTCACGCCCGCGCCTGGTGGCGAACACGGTCGAGGAGAAACTGGAATACGTGGCCGCGGGGGAGGGGATCCTGGTCCTGCCTGTGTCGGTCGTGACCTTCTACACCCGCCCCGACGTGGTCCACGTACCGATCGAGGGCATCGCGGACAGCCAGGTCTGCCTCGCCTGGAGCGCGGGCCGTTCATCGCAACTCGTCCGGGATTTCGTCGAATCGGCCGCGGCCGCCCTCGCCGGGTGAAAGGGCTCGCAGCGGTCCTTGGTGATCCAGTACGGTCCGGGGCATGTTCATAGTCACCGTTACGTACACGGCGCCGCTCGAAGACGTAGAACCCTGGAGGCCGGCCCACGGCGACTGGCTGAAGCAGCAGATCTCGCGCCAGTCGCTCCTGGTGGCCGGGCGGCAGAAGTCACTCGCCGGTGGCGTGTATCTCGCCCCCCGGATGCCCGCCGAGGAACTCGACCGCCTTCTCGCCACCGACCCCTATGTCGTCAACGGCGTCGCCCACCACACCGTGACCGAGTTCACCCCGCACCTGGTCGTACCCGGCCTGGAGGCCCTCACGTCCTACGAGTGAGCCGCGGCACACGTCGGTTGACATGCCGTCCGGCCGTGCCGGACTCCTTACGGATCGGTGTCGCCCGCCGTCGGTACGCACAGCACCGGCACCGGCGACAGGTGCAGCAGCTTGTGCGGCGTGGAGCCCAGCAGGGCGCCGCGGATGGGGCTGTCGCCCCAGCTGCCGACGATGATGACCCGCGCCCGGTGGCGTTCCGCGGCGTCGAGCAGGGCCTGGGCCGGTTTCTCGTCGACCACCTCGACCGTCGACGGGACGCCGGCCTCGTCGGCGGCCTCGACGGCGCGGGCCAGGGCGCTGCGCCCCGCCTGGCGGACGGCTTCCCGGTGGGCCCGGTGCTCCTCGCCTACAGCGCCGGGCGCGGCGGCTCCGTAGACGAGGACGAGCGGCTCGCCGAAGGCGGTGGCGACCTCGAGGGCCACGTGCAGGGCCCGCTCCGCGCCGGGCGACTCGTCGTACCCCAGGACCACGGACATCAGGGACTCCCCTTGCCGTGGACGAGTGCCGGGTCGACCACGCCACGCCGCTCCAGCCAGAACCTGCCGTCATGTACCCGCCAGAAGCACATGATCAGCACGCCGACCACGGCGATCCCGATCCCGATCACCAGCGGCGGGCCGAGACCGAACCAGGAGACCCCGCTGGCCGAGTTCTCCGGATTCGACATGTCGCTGATCGACTCCTCCAGCAGCCATGCCAGCAGACCCGCCCCGACCACCGGCCCGAGGCCGATGAACAGGAAGTTGTGCAGGTTCTCCAGCAGGTGGCGGCGGTAGTAGACGGCGCAGGCCACCCCGGTCAGCGCGTAGTAGAAGGCGATGAGCAGGGAAAGCGCGGTCAGCGAGTCCAGGAGGGCGTTCTCGCTGATCTGGTTGACGGCGAGGTACCAGGCGATGGCGATGGCGGCGACCCACCAGGTACTCACGTCCGGGGTCCGGAACCGCGGGTGGATGTGCGCGAGCGGCGGCGGCAGCGCGTGCCGGCGGGCCATGGACAGGGCGGTACGGGAGGCCGGGATGATCGTGGTCTGGGTCGAGGCCAGGGCGGACGTGCAGACGGCGAGGAGCACGACCCAGTCCCAGCCGCCCATCACCTCGTGCGCGAGCACGGCGAAGATGGCCTCCTCCTCGCCCGCGTTCGCGGCGAGGAACGCGGTTCCGGCGTATGAGACGACGGCGAAGCCGACGGCCAGGTAGGTCACCAGGAGCACCACGGTCGACCAGATTCCCGCCTTGCCCGGCGCGGTGGCGGAGTCCTTCACCTCCTCGGTGAGGTTCACCGCCGACTCCCAGCCCCAGTAGATGAACACGCCGAGCAGCAGCCCGCCGGTGAGGGCGGCGCCGCCGGCACCGAAGGGGTTGAGCCAGGAGAGGGAGGGTTCGATGGAGTCGAGGGTGCTGGTGCCGGCGTACACGCGGTAGAAGGCGACCACCGCGAAGGCCAGGAGGAAGAACACCTGGGCGAGGATGAGGACGTCCTGGAGGTGGGCCGACAGCTCGGTGCCGATGACACAGATCGCGGTCATGGCGAGGATCACCACGACGGCGAGGGTCTGGCGGATCACCGGGTTCGCGGCCCAGCTGTCGAGGCCGGCGGCGAGCAGGCCGAATTGGACGGCGACGTCGGCCAGCGAGCCGATGACCAGGACGCCGGTCATCGTGATCGCCCAGCCGCCGAGCCAGCCGGCCCAGGGGCCCATGGCCCGCGTCACCCACGAGAACGTCGTCCCGCAGTCCTGGTCGACCTTGTTGAGGTAGTAGAAGGCGGCGGCGATCAGCAGCATCGGGACGAACGACGCCAGCATCACACCCGGCGCGTAGATCCCGACCAGCGCCACGATCGGCCCGATGACGGCGGCCAGCGAATAGGCGGGCGACGTGGAGTTGAGGCCGATGACGAGCGCGTCGAGGAACCCGATCGCGTTGTGTTTGAGCTCCGCGTTCGGGATCTCCGCGCCCGCTGCGCCGCCGGCACTGTCCTGGGCCATGTACGCATCGTCACGCACCCGGCGGCGGCGCGCGAGGCGCGTGGTCTGTCCGGGGGCCCGGCCGGGGAGGGCCTCTTGCGCGTCCACCGCCGAGCGGCTTTGGTGACCGGGGCGCGCCGGGGCACCGGGGCGGGCGGGCGAGCACCGGAAGGCGGCAGGCGGACGGATGACGGACACCCTCCAGACCGGCACGGAGGAGAGCGAGAACGGCCTCCCGCGCAAGGCGAGCTGGCGCCACATCGGACCCGGCATCGTCGTCGCCGCGACCGGCGTGGGCGCCGGAGACCTCGTGGCCACGCTCATCGCGGGCAGCAAATTCGGCTACACCCTGTTGTGGGCGGCGGTGATCGGCTGCCTGGTGAAGATCTCCCTCGCGGAGGCCGCCGGCCGCTGGCACCTCGCCACCGGACGCACGCTCTTCGACGGCTGGCGCAGCCTCGGCTCCTGGACCACGGTCTACTTCGCCGGGTACGTCGTCGTCTGGGGCTTCGTCTACGGCGCCGCCGCGATGTCCTCCAGTGCCCTCCCGCTCGCCGCCCTCTTCCCGGACACGATGGACCTCAAGGCCTGGGCCGTGCTGTGCGGGCTGGTGGGCCTGGTCTTCGTCTGGTTCAACCGGTACGCCGTCTTCGAGAAGGTCATGACCGTCCTGGTCGGCGTCATGTTCCTGGTCACCGTGTACCTCGCGATCCGGGTCACGCCGCACCTCGGCGCCGCCCTCGCCGGCCTCGCGCCCGTCCTCCCGGACGGTTCGCTGATCTACACGCTCGGCCTCATCGGCGGTGTCGGCGGCACGATCACGCTCGCCGCGTACGGCTACTGGGTCAACGCCAAGGGCTGGACGAACGCGGGCTGGATGAAGGTGATGCGCCTCGACAACCGGGTCGCGTACGTCACCACCGGAATCTTCGTCGTGGCCATGCTCTTCGTCGGCGCCGAGCTGCTGCACTCCTCCGGGGTGGCGATCGCGAAGGGTGACCGCGGGCTGCTCGGCCTCACCGACATCCTGGAGGACCGCTACGGAACAGCGACGGCCAAGCTCTTCCTGGTCGGTTTCTTCGCCACGTCCTTCACCTCCCTGATCGGGGTGTGGCACGGGGTGAGCCTGATGTTCGCCGACTTCGTGACGAAGTACCGCCCCTCCCTGGCCCCGGCCGGCACGAGCCGCGAGAAGTCCCTCCCCTTCCGGGCCTACCTGCTCTGGCTCACCTTTCCGCCCATCAGCCTGCTCTTCCTCGACCAGCCGTTCGGGCTCGTCATCGTGTACGGGGTCATCGGCGCGTTCTTCATGCCGTTCCTGGCCCTGACCCTGCTGTGGCTGCTCAACAGCTCACGCACACCGGCCGACTGGCGCAACGGGCTGCTGAGCAACGTGATGCTGGCCGCCGCCGGACTGCTGTTCGTGGTGCTGTGCGTACAGCAGGTACGGGAGCTGCCCTGGTAGCGGGCGGGCCGGGGTGATCAGAGGTGCGGCCCGGCCAGCCCGTCGCCGAGCGGGCTGCGCCGGTACAGCACCTGCCGTCCGTCACGGGCCCGCGACACCAGGCCCGTGGCGTGCAGGACGCGCAGGTGCTGGGACACGGCACTCGGGGTGACCCGGAAACGGCGGCGGCCGGCGCCCGGTTCCACAGCGTCGCCACTCCGCGGCTGGGGTACACCAGCGTCGGCGGCTCCTCCGGGCTGACCGGGGGCGCGGGTTTGTGCGCGAACACGGACGGTACGAGCAGCAGCCCGCGACCGGATGCGGCGACGCGGTGCCTGCCGATCATCTGGCCGATGTGCAGCACGCCGTCCTGCCACCGCAGGTTCGGATGTATGCCGGCGAACAGCAGCCGGGCGCCGCCCATGGCCAACTGCCGTGCCCGGTAAGTCATGTCGGCTTCCCGCCACCCTGCCCGCCGTCGCGAGCCGGGCGGGGTTCCGGACCAGGTGGGCGGGCAGTGGAACGGCCCGGAACCCCAGTAGGGGATCCGGGCCGCGGGTGACGGTGGATCAGTTCGTCTGGTAGACGCCGAAGATGTCGACGACCAGGTCGATGTCGTCCCAGCCGCGGTTCCAGACGTCGACGATGCCGTTGTTGCCCGTGCCCGCCTGGACCAGGTTCGGGACGGTCTCGCCCCGCTTCCAGTTCAGGTTGGACGAGTTGGGCGGCGTCGGCCAGGTCGCCCAGCCGTTGTCGTAGGCGGACAGCGAGTTCGGGTCCGGGGACACCGTGAGGTAGCCCTCGCCCCGGGTGTTGGTGACCGTGGTGTTCAGCACGTACGCCGTGTTCTGCGGGCGCGAGCTGGACAGCGGCATGTAGATGTAGCCCTGGCCGCCCATCGGGCCGTACACCGAGTCAGCCGGGTCGCGGGTGTCGAGGATGCGCTCCGGCAGGAACGGCAGGTAGGCGCCCTGGCTGTCCTTGCTGTAGTAGCCGACCACGTCGACGATGACGTCGGTGCCCTTCCAGGCGCCGTTGCGGATCTTGATCGAGCCGTCGGCGCCGACCGGCACGATGACCGAGTTGGCGACGGTCTGGCCACCGCGGAAGTTCAGGTTGGAGGTGGTCGGAGCCGACCCGCCGCTCGGGTAGACGGTCAGGTGGCCGTCCTCGCGCGGGTTGGTGACGGTCACGTTCAGCGCGACGGCCGTGGCGTTGTACGGAATGCCGTTCCGGCCGGTGATCTGGACCCCGGTGGTGCCCTGGCCGGCGACCTGTCCCTGGCCCTCGCGGGTGTCGAGGAAGCGGGTGGGGTTCAGCGGGGTGTAGCCGCTGGAGGAGGTGCGGGTGAAGTAGCCGGTGATGTCGGCGATGAGGTCGACCGGCTCCCAGCCGCCGTTGTAGAGGTCGACGTAGCCGTTCTTGTTGACCGGCACGATCACCAGGTTCGGGACGGTCTGGCCGGCCGAGAAGTTGACGTTCGACGTGGTCGGACGGTCGCTGCCCTCGGGGAAGACGGTGACGTGGCCGCCGCTGGTGGTGTTGGTGGCGGTGACGTTGAGGACCACGGCCGTGACACCGGCGGGGATCGAGCCGTTCCCGGAGATCTTGACGCGGGTGGTGGCGTACGGGGCGACCTTGCCCTGCGGCGCGCCCGTGCCGTTGCGCGTGTCCAGCAGGCGGGTGGGCGCGTACGGGGTGAAGTCGGAACCCGGCGTCACGATGTCGAGCTCGTTGGTGCCGCGCACGCCCGAGCCGTCGGACAGGGTGACCTTGATCGTGTACGCGCCGATCTCCGCGTAGGAGTGTGCCTCGGTCGAGTTGGTCGGCCCGTTGGCACCGAAAGTGACGCTGGTGCCGTCCCCCCAGGCGACGTTGACCGAGAGCGCGGTGCCCGGGTCGCTCGTGACGGCGAGGTCCAGGCTGATGCCGCGCGCGCTGGTCCCCTTGGCGGTCAGGCCGACCGTCGGCTCCGCGGCGGCGCTGGCCTCAGCCTGCGCGGAGGCACCGGCCTTGCCGTTGCCCTTGGCCGCGGACGAGGTGTGGACCGTACGCTCGGCAGGGCTCTTCACGGTGGTGAAGTTCGACGCCGCGACCTTGTTCAGGTCCACGTCGGGCACGGAGACCCCGTGCGCGCCCGCGGCGCCGGACTTGCCGGGATCCGCCTGGGCCACGCCCGGTATGAGACCCACGCTGGCTGCCACGACGGCAGCGGACATTACGAGTCGGCGATTGCGCACCGGCCCCCCCATTGTCGGTAAACGCTTGAACAGGTTCGAAAGCGTGCTCAGATTACACAGCCGCAGGGCGTTGACGAGCGGGTCCCCCCTGGGATCGCCACCCGCCGTCTGCCGCTGGAAGAGCGCCTTGAGATGCTCGCCGCGATCACTCGGAAAATCAAGGAATTAACGTCACGGGGCTCCTGTCGGAGCGTCTCCCCGGGCCAGCGGATCGGTGACGCCGCCGGGGGAGGCGAGGCGCTCGACGTCCCAGCCGTCCAGGGCGGCCGCGGACCGGTACAGGGAGCCGAAGAAATCGAGGACGGTCTGCCGGGGATGCGCTCCGGCGCGGACATCGTCGTAGTCCAGCGTGGCCAGGCGGCCGGTGCCCCGCTCGGCCCAGTGCGCGGCCGCCGGCCGCAGCGGCTGTTCGGCCAGGCCCGCCGGCTCCGGCGCGGCGTACGCGTAGAAGGCCGGCCGCGGGTAGTCGTCGTCGCCGAACCAGAAGCCGCAGCTGATGACCTCGCGCGAATAGGCTTCCCGGGTCACCGGGTCGACGTCGGGCCCCAGCTCGACGGAGCGGTCGGAGAACCGGGTGACCGCGATGTCGTACGAGTGCCAGAACAGGTGCACCGGGCTGACCTTCCCGGAGAAACCGGAAGCGAACTCCTCCAGCACCAGGTTGATCTGGCTGAGCACCCGCCAGTGCCGGTTGACCCAGAAGGGGTCGTAGGAGGCGTGCTCCGTGTCCTCGGCGAACGGCCGGTGCGCGTCGGGCAGGGTGTACGGATGGGGGTGCGCGAGGATCACCGCCACGCCGATCCGGCCCAGAGCGTCGAGCGTCTCGCGGTAGAAGGACGCCACCGACTGCCCGAGGAGCGGGAACGAGGTGGTCGAGCCGTCGAGACAGGACACGGTCAACCAGTGGTCGACGAAATCGAAGTCGATCGTGAAGACCGGATCGCCGTCGATCCCGCCCATCGGACGGGTCGTGATACCCCGCCCCGTGATATGGAACGGGACATTCCACCAGTGGTTGCGCCGTACGCTGCTCGCCAGCCGGATCTTGCCGACGATCTGCACGAACCGGTGCAGTGTCTCCTTGGAATCTCGCCACTCCGACAGCGGAATTGCCGGGAACAGGTCCACCGGACTCCCCCAGCTCGTTGCGCCACGCCTCACGGCTCGTACACCGACATCTTGACCCCACCGGGCCTGCGCTCAGGGCGCGACCTGCGGACGGCGGACGAACCGTCAGCCATGCGCTCGGGCCGGAGGTGCCGGGGCGGCCGGGGCGAGGAGGGCCAGGATGGCGGCGGAGGCGTCGAGCAGGGCCCGGGAACGCGCCGCGATGCCCGCCTCCCGGGCCGCCGGCGCCGACTCGACGGTGTCCCACCGGAGCCCGCTCCGCAGCTCGGGCAGCAAGATACGGAGCGGATCGATCTGGTACCCGGCGCTGCGCGGCTGGTGGACGATCCGGGCATCAGGGGCCATCCGGGCGACGCGTCGTCGCGACCCGACCGGCCGGACGCGTTCCGCGTCGACGTCGCCGCCGGCAGGGAGGCGTTCGTCCGCTGGACGGGCCGCACGCCGCAGGGCCCGGCCGGCGAAGAGGATCCCGGCGTCGCCCGACACGGTCATGGCGCACCCCGTCTACGGCTCCGCCGGCTGGCTCGCCGTGGGCAATCCCGGCCTGCGGACGGATGGGACCCTCTGTGAACTGCTGCGCCACGCCCACCGCCTGGCACGGGCGCGCCACGAGCGGCGCCGGGGTCGCTGCCCCCGAAAGCGCGTCCGGGCCGGTGCGGTCAGCCGTTGAGACGGCTGCCGACCGACCCGGACGTCACGATCAGAACGATCGCAACGATCAGACGAGGTCGAACCGGTCCAGGTCCATGACCTTGCCCCACGCGGCGACGAAGTCCTTCACGAACTTCTCCTTCGCGTCATCGCTCGCGTAGACCTCCGCGAGCGCGCGCAGCTCGGAGTTCGACCCGAAGACGAGGTCGGCCCGGGTCCCGGTCCACTTCACCTCGCCCGTGGTGACGTCGCGGCCCTCGAAGGTGTTCGCGTCCTGGGCCGTGGCCTTCCAGGTCGTGCCGAGGTCGAGCAGGTTGGCGAAGAAGTCGTTCGTCAGGGACTCGGGGGTCGCGGTGAACACGCCGTACGAGGACTGCTGGTGGTTCGCGCCCAGGACGCGGAGCCCGCCGACGAGGACCGTCAGCTCGGGGGCGCTCAGCGTCAGCAGGTTCGCCCGGTCGACCAGCAGGTACTCGGCCGGCAGCCGGTTTCCCTTCCCGAGGTAGTTGCGGAAGCCGTCGGCGACCGGCTCCAGCGCGGCGAACGACTCCACGTCCGTCTGCTCCTGGGAGGCGTCCGCGCGGCCCGGGGTGAAGGGGACCTCGACGTCGAAGCCGGCGTTCTTGGCGGCCTGTTCGACGGCCGCGCCGCCGGCGAGGACGATCAGGTCGGCGATCGAGACCTGCTTGCCGCCGCTCCGCGCCGAGTTGAAGGACTCCCGGATTGCCTCCAGCGTACGGAGCACCGTCGCGAGCTGGTCGGGGTTGTTGACCTCCCAGCCGGCCTGCGGCTGCAGGCGGATGCGCGCACCGTTGGCGCCGCCGCGCTTGTCGCTGCCGCGGAAGGACGAGGCCGACGCCCACGCGACGGAGACGAGCTCGGAGACCGACAGGCCCGAGGCGAGCACCTGGCTCTTCAGCGAGGCGATGTCGTCGGCGTCGACGAGCGCGTGCGTCACGGCGGGGAGCGGGTCCTGCCACAGGAGCGTCTCGGACGGGACCTCCGGGCCGAGGTAGCGCACGATCGGGCCCATGTCGCGGTGGGTCAGCTTGAACCACGCGCGGGCGAACGCGTCCGCGAACTCGGCGGGGTTGTCCAGGAAGCGCCGCGAGATCTGCTCGTAGGCCGGGTCCACGCGGAGCGAGAGGTCGGTCGTCAGCATCGTCGGCGCGTGCGTCTTCGACGCGTCGTGGGCGTCGGGGACGGTGCCCGCTCCGGCGCCGTCCTTCGGCCGCCACTGGTTCGCACCGGCGGGGCTCTCGAACAGCTCCCACTCGTACCCGAAGAGGATCTGGAAGAAGCTGTTGTCCCAGGCGGTCGGGGTGTCCGTCCAGATGCCCTCAAGGCCACTGGTGATCGCGTCGGCGCCCTTGCCGGTGCCGAAGCTGTTGCTCCAGCCGAGACCCTGCAGCTCCATCGGAGCGCCCTCGGGGTCGGCGCCGACGTTCTCCGCCGGTCCCGCGCCGTGGGTCTTGCCGAACGTGTGCCCACCCGCGATCAGGGCGACGGTCTCCTCGTCGTTCATCGCCATCCGGCGGAACGTCTCGCGGATGTCGCGGGCCGCGGCGAGCGGGTCGGGGTTGCCGTTCGGGCCCTCGGGGTTGACGTAGATGAGGCCCATCTGGACCGCACCGAGCGGGCTCTCCAGCTCACGGTCGCCGGTGTAGCGCTCGTCGTCGAGCCAGGTGGTCTCGGGGCCCCAGTACACGTCCTCGTCGGGCTCCCAGACGTCCGCACGGCCGCCGGCGAAGCCGAACGTCTCGAAGCCCATCGACTCCAGGGCGACGTTGCCGGTGAGGATCATGAGGTCGGCCCACGAGATGCTCCGGCCGTACTTCTTCTTGACCGGCCACAGCAGTCGGCGGGCCTTGTCGAGGTTTCCGTTGTCCGGCCAGCTGTTGAGGGGGGCGAAGCGCTGCTGACCGGCACCGGCGCCGCCGCGGCCGTCGCTGATCCGGTACGTGCCGGCGCTGTGCCACGCCATACGGATCATGAACGGGCCGTAGTGGCCGAAGTCGGCGGGCCACCAGTCCTGCGAGGTCGTCAGCACCTCGGCTATGTCCCGCTTCACCGCGGGGAGGTCGAGGGTCTTGAAGGCCTCGGCGTAGTCGAACTCCTCGCCCATGGGGTTGGCCACGGCGGGGTTCTTGGCGAGGATCTTGAGGTTGAGCCGCTCGGGCCACCACTGGCGGTTGCCGCCGCCCTGAGTCGGGTGCGCGGCGCGCTCGTGCGCGACGGGACACCCGCCTGCGGCCTCCGTCTTCGCGTCTACGGCGTTTGCATCATGGTTCTCAGACATGGGAATCCTTCCAAACCGGGCGGATCACGCTGCTAAGGAAAGGGGGCTGCGGAAGCGTCGTACGGGCGTGGCTGCGGTGAGGGTTGGCTACCGACCGAACCGATCCTACGATGGACGCAATCCAAGTCAAGAAGAGCACCAGTTGCATATCTGATAGGGATCCGGACACCTTCCTGAACTCCGGGCATCCCGCCTGACCTGATTGGGTGAACCGATATGAGTGACCTGCTGGGACGACTGCGAGAGCGCGGCTGGCGCCTGACCTCCCAGCGGCGCGTCGTTGCGGAGGTACTCGACGGGGAGCACGTGCACCTCACGGCCGACGAGGTGCATGCCCGCGCGGTGGAGCGGCTGCCCGAGATCTCGCGGGCGACCGTCTACAACGCCCTGGGCGAGCTGGTCACCCTCGGGGAGGTTGTCGAGCTGTCCACGGACGGCCGGGCCAAGCGCTACGACCCCAACGCCCGCCACCCGCACCACCACCTGGTCTGCTCCCGCTGCGGCACGATCCGCGATGTCCACCCGACGGGCGACCTGATGACGGGCCTCCCGGCGGAGGAACGGTTCGGCTTCACGGTGTCGAAGGTCGAGGTCACCTACCGCGGCCTGTGCCCGTCATGCGCTGACCAGGCCGCTTGACGCAGGTCCGGTCCCGGTTCGACGGCTCTGCCTACTCCTCCTGGCTGGGCCGCGAGATCGACCCTCCGTCCCCCGACGGCGCCGACCCGGTGGGGCAGGGCCTCGTACGGCGCTACCTGGCCGCGTACGGCCCTGCCGCCTCGGCCGACCTGCGCGCCTGGTGCGGCCTCGCCGGTCTGCCGGCCGCGGTGGCCGCCGTACGCGAGGAGCTGGTCGTTTTCCGGGACGAGCGGGGCCGGGAACTGCTGGACCTCCCCGACGCGCCGCGCCCCGACCCCGACACACCCGCCCCCGTGCGCTTCCTGCCGGCGTTCGACAACGCGATCCTCGGCTACCACGACCGCAGCCGGATCATCGACGACGCCCACCGCGGCCTGTCGGTGGCCGGCGAGCACGTCGTCCTGGTGGACGGCAGGGTCGCCGCGACCTGGAACGTCCAGGACGACACCGTGACGGTCACCCCGCTGCGCCGCCTTTCCGACGCGGACCGCACCAGCGTCGCCGAAGAGGGACGGGAGCTGGCGTCGTTCCTCTCCGACAACGAAGGCGGCCGCGTACGGATCGCCCGTACGTGACGTCAGGCAGTCGGGCGGTCAGGCGGTCAGGCCGTCTGGCGGAAGGAGCGGACGGCGGGCGACTTGGCCAGGGCCCGGGACATCCGCACCAGACCCGACGGGCTGCTCGGCGAGGTGAGGACCGCGCTCGCGGCCTGCGGCCCGGCGTCTTCCGGCGTGCTCCGCGCGCGGCCCCAGAGGACGACGGCCGTCGCCAGAGCGACCGCGTCGGCCACGGCGGCGGCCTCGTCGGCCGGACGGCCCGCCTCCAGTTCCTCCCGCAGCGCCCTCTCCCGTACCCCGGCGCGCAGGTACGGGCTGACCGCGAGGATCCCGTCGTGGATGTCCGACTCACGCTGCGTCAACCGGATCTCGATGGGCGTACACGGTCCGCCGGCCAGCGTGATGCTGTGCCGTGTCGCCCCCTGCAGCTCCCGCGACAACGGGCGCAGCTGGGAGTACCGGCGCCACATGCCCCACTGGCTCATGACGTGCTGGGAGACCAGCGGCAGGACGAACCCGGTAGCGATCAGGAGCGCGGACACGGAGGCGAGGGCCGGTGCGGCCTCCGTGCTGAGGACGTCCCAGTCGGCGTCCGCCCAGCGAGCGCCGATCGCGCTGAACTTCGCGACGTCGTAGAGGAGGTTCAGCACGTACCCGAAGGCGATCAGCCCCAGCCCCCCGCGCAGCGCACCGCGGACCTGGCGCGCCCACCGCCGGCACAGGAGCGTCATGGTGACCGCCGCCGTGGTGTGCGCCGCGAGGTAGAGGAGGATCATCTCCCGGATGTACGGGGTGCACGCGTAGTACGTGTCCAGATCGCGCAGGCGCTCGACGGGAGCCTCGCCGAGCGCGAAGAGGATGTTGATGGCCGCGATCACCCCGAGGGTCACGAGGTTGCACGAACGGGACCACCGGCGGGTCCGCTCCGCGTCCTGCGGGCCGCTGCTCCAGCGGAAGATGAGCACGATGTTGGCCCCGGAGAAGGCCGTGAGCAGTGAGAACACCAGCGGTGCGGCGGCGTTCGGGACTCCCGTCAACCTGTTGACCGCGACGAGGGTGGGAATCGCCGTGAAGCCGAACACGGCGGTGGCCAGTACGAGGAGGACCAGGACGGACCGCAGGAGTTCGTCGCGGGGGTTGCGCCACAGCGCGGGGAGCTTGAGCCCCGCTGCCGCGAGCAGCAGGGCTCCGGGCAGGTAGAAGCCCAGTCCGTTCGAGTCGTTCACGCCGTGCCCTGCTGTTGGTGCTGGTGTTCTTCGTGCATGGTCGGGCTCAGCGACCGGGAATGTCGAGATGCCGGTACAGGGCTTCGTGTCCTTCGGCGGTGGGGTGGACACCGTCGACGAGCAGCTCGGTCCTCCCGCGCAGCGGCTCCCACATGTCGAGGAAGTCGACGTGGTGTTCTTCGCACCAGGACCGCATCGCCTCGCGCAGCTCCAGTACGCGCGCCTCCGTGAAGCGCAGGCCCTCGTAGTCGCCGGTGCGCGCTTCGTCGATCCACGTGGGTCCCACGACGACGAGTCGGGCATTGTGGCCCAGGGCCGTGGCGGCCAGCGGGCCGAGGCGGTCCGCGACGTACGCCGGCCCGTCGTACGGAGCGCGCGGAGCGTGTGGGGCGTGCGCGGCGTGCGGGGAAGCGAGCGGCACGGCGGAGTCGTTGATGCCCGCGGCGACGAGGAGCGTGTCGGGCAGGCGGGGAGCCAGCAGTGCGGGCGTCTGCTCGCTGACGTCGGTGAGGAAGCTGCCCGGTACGGCCAGGTTGAAGACGCGGTGCGCGGCTTCGTTCCCCGCGATGTGGGCGGCCGCGAGGTGGCCCGTCCACCCTCCCCGCGGGTCACAGCGTCCGTACGCGATGCTGTCGCCCACGATGACGATCCGCTGGGCCGGGCGCAGCGGATCCGCGTCGAGGTAGGCCCAGGCGCTCTCCCCGGAGGTGAGGACCACCCGTCGGCGGGCGTAGTCGTCGACTTCGTACGCATCGGCCGCGGCCAGGTCCTGGTCGGTGAGATGCAGGACGGCGCCATCTACGGCGGAACCCGGGGCCCGCTCCAGGATCAGGTGTACGTCGAGCCCGCTGGCGGCGATCACGGCCGGGTCGGTGATCGGGAGGGGCCGGGTGGTGTAGCCGGCCAGCGACGCCGCAGACGTGGGCACGGCCCGCCCGAAGAGAGCGGTCTGTACCCGCTCGTCCCTCAGGGTGCCGAAGGAGAACAGGGTGTGGGGGCGTGATTCGGACACTGGGAGCCGCGTGGCCTTTCTTGAAATGATTGATCAACTCACCCTAACGGCCGCCCCCGGCCACCCGAACCGGGGACCCCACGCCGTCGGCAGTACCGGGGCGATCGCCTTCACAGCGGCGAGGGAGCACCGCCTGGTGTCCTTACTCCGGTCCCGCCCCACTACGTTGGGGGCATGAGTGACAGGACTCCGCTGGGAGAGTTTCTGAGGGCGCGGCGCGAGGGGCTCAAGCCGCACGAGGCGGGTTTGCCCGCGCACGGTCGGCGGCGGGTGCCGGGACTGCGGCGGGAGGAAGTCGCACTGCTCGCCGGCGTGAGCTCCGACTACTACATGCGGCTGGAACAAGGCCGCGAGACCAGTCCGTCGCCGCAGGTCATCGACGCGATCGCCGCCGCCCTGCGGCTCGACGACGAGGCGCACGACCACCTGCGCCGACTGCCCCGGGCCCCGTACCTGCGCGGCGGCACGCCCGTCGATGGCCAGGACCGGGTCAGCCCGCAGCTCCGACGGCTGCTCGACAGCTGGCCCGACACCCCCGCCTTCGTCCTGGGGCCGGCCCTGGACGTCCTGGCGCACAACACCCTCGCCGCCGCCGTGCACAGCGGGTTCCGGCGCTTCGACAACCTGGCCCGCATGGTCTTCCTCGACCCGGCCGGGCGCGACTTCCACCGGGACTGGGCTCGGGCCGCGCACTCCTGCGTATCCGAGATCCGCGCCGCCTACGGACACGACCCCGACTCCCCGCGGATCACCGAGGTCGTCGAGACGCTCCGTGCGCAGAGTCCGGAATTCGCCGAACTGTGGTCACGGCACGAGGTGAACGGCAAGACCCGGCAGGAAAAGCTCCTCGTGCACCCGGAAGCCGGAGCCCTGGAGCTCCAGTTCTCCGCGTTCACCGTGAACGATGCCCCGCACCAGCAGCTGGTCGTCTACCAGGCCGAGCCGGCCAGTGCCACCGCGGCTGCCCTCGCGGAACTCCTTTCCCGCAGCTGAGCCCGCGGATCGTGGGTGGGTGTGCGACACCTGGGATGACGGCGGCCTGGTTGGGCGTCCGGACCAGGGCGAGGCTGGTCCCGCGGCCCCGGGCGTTTGCCCGGCCGCGACCCCCGCCCTGTCCGGCGTACGGAAAGAAGATCCCCATGGCCGTCCACGACACCACCAGCGGCGCCGTCCTCGCGCAGATCCGGCGCCGCCCCGCCGAGCGGCGGCGCATCCTGTTCACCGGCGCGACCCTCGTCACCATGGATCCCGTCCTCGGCGTCATCGACCGCGGCGAACTCCTCGTCGAGGGCGACACGATCGCTGCCGTCGGCCGCGGCCTGAACGTCGAAGACGCCGTCGTCATCGACTGCGCCGGCGCGATCCTCAGCCCCGGTTTCGTCGACACCCACCGGCACGCCTGGCAGGCCCCGCTGCGCCGGATCATGCCCGACGTCGACGACCTGGGCGGCTACGTCATGTCCACCCTGGCCGGCCACGCCACCGTCTACCGGCCCGAGGACATGTACGTCGGCACCCGGCTGGCCGCCCTCACCGCGATCGACGGCGGCATCACCACGATGCTCGACTTCTCCCACAACTCCCGCAGCCGCGAGCACTCCGATGCCGCGGTCCGCGGCCTCCTCGACACCGGAATCCGCGGCGTACACGCCTCCATGGGCCCGCACTTCGGCACCTGGGACCGGCAGTGGCCAGGAGACCTGACCCGCCTCAAGGACACGTACTTCAGCAGCGACGACCAACTGCTGACCCTGCGCCTGGCGACCCTGGCCACCGACGAGATCGCCGGTCCCGCGCTCGCCTACGGACCCGAACTCGCACGCATCGCCCAGGACCTGGGCATCGGCGTGAGCGTGGACGCCGTCTTCGGCACGGCATCCTCCGAGGCCGTGCTTGGCTGGGCCAAGGACGGCATCCTCAGCCCCGACGTCACCCTCATCCACTCCACCGGACTGACCCCCGAGGCCTGGACGGCCATGGGGGAGACCGGCACCACCGTGGCGCTCGCCCCCACCTCCGACGCCCAGATCGGTCTGGAGACCGCGATCCCCGCCGTCGACGAAGCCCTGTCCGTCGGCATCCGCCCGGGCCTCAGCATCGACGTCGAAGTCGCCCTCGCCGGAGACATGTTCACCCAGATGCGGACCCTGCACGCCATCCAACGGATGCGAGCCGTCAATGCCGCCTACGGGACCGATCAGCAGCCCTCCCGCATCACCACCCACGACGTCCTGGACTTCGCCACCCTCCAGGGCGCCCGCACCAACGGACTCGCCGGCGTCACCGGCTCACTCACCCCGGGCAAGAAGGCGGACCTGCTGGTCATCCAGGCCGAGGACCTCAACAACATGCCGCTCAACGACCCGATCGGCACCGTCGTGCTGGGATCCGACGCGCGCAACATCAGCGCCGTCCTGGTCAGCGGCGAACCCCGCAAGTGGAACGGGCAGGTCCTGGACGTGGACCTGCCGGCACTGCGCCGTGATGTCCATGCTTCGCGCGACTACGTGCTGAGTACCCCCGCACCGGGGTCCCGTTCGTGACCAATGGCTGCCCTCTGCGCCAACTCACATGCCATCATGTCGAGTTGTGGCTGAGGGGGAGGCTATGGCAAATACCGCGGTCCGCGTGCGCCTCACACAGGGTGCGAGCGAGAGCGACATCAGGGCGCTGAAGGCGTGGCTCGAGCGGGAGCAGATGCTCGAAGCGCTGAAGAACAGCGGCAGGCTGGAGATCCACGAACGAGCGGGGACGGGGGACGGGCCCGCCAGCCCGATGGGAGCCGGTATGGACATCATGCTGGTGCTGATCGGCGCAGGGGCCCCCAAGTTGTTCGACGAAGTGTTCGAACAGGTCAAGAGCGGGGTCCGCGCGTGGCGCGAGAACCGCCGATCCGTGGAACGGGGCGAACCGCCAGAGGTCGACGTCGAGCCGGGCGGCGACGGGAGATAGCCCCGTGGCGCGCTTCGACCCGCGCGGGAAGGCGAACCGGGCGCTGCTCGTCGGAGTTCCCGGCTACGACTTCAAACAGCCGGAGCACCCCTTCGGCGTGTCGGGCGATCTCCAGGCGGTCGAACACAACCTCACCGGACTCGAACGGGCCCTCCGCGCCGGCGGGGTCTTCGCCGAGGACGGGATCACCGTCACCCGGCCGGGCACCGTGGACGAGTTCGACCAGCACCTGGACACCGCGGTCGACGCGGCCGGAGGGCTGCTCCTGCTCTACTTCTCCGGTCACGGAGCCGTGCCCAGCACCGGTGACGAGCTGTGGCTCCTCATGCGGAGGGCGACGATCGTCCCCGGCACCGAGTCCGTGTTCCGCGGCGCCGTGCCCTGGAAGAGCGTCCTCACCGTACTGTCCCGGGCGAGGGCGGAGCGGGTGGTCGTCATCCTCGACTGCTGCTACGCGGGCAACGCCTCGGCGGCATGGGACGCGCTCGACACCGCCCAGCGGCAGCGCACCTCGCTCCTGATGAGCGTCCAGGCCAACAACCGCATCGACGCGGGCGACGGCGAGCGCCCCACGCCGTTCACCGCGCAGCTCGTACGCCTCCTCCAGGACGGCGAGGTCGGCTTCGACGACCTCGCCGACCGGCTCCGGGCACACATGTCCGCGCACCACACGACGTTGCGCGAGCCCCCCGAGCCGTGGGAACCGCAGAGCCGATCGGCCACCTCCGGAGCCGACGTACTGCTCGCCGCCCCTCCCGCCGGCTCGCCGGGCAGGCGCCCGCCACCGCCCCCGCCGGCGCTCTTCGCCGAGCCGTACGGGACCGGCGGCCGGCGGCCTTCGCCGCAGTCGGCGCGAGCGCCGGGCGGTTTGCGGCCTCCCGGCCGAAGACCTGGTCGGCGCGGCAGGATCCTGCCCCTCACCGGCCGCGGCAGGCTCGCGGCCGTCATCGGCGTGCCCGTGGCCATCGCCGGTCTCGTCGCCACCGGCCTTGCCGTCCTGGACTTCGACGGCGGGGACGGGGCGCCCTGCAAGCCGCCGCTCGAACTCCGGCTGCTCACCGACCCCGATCTGGAACCCACCCTCCGCAAGGCGGCGGAGGCGTACCTCATGTCGAACGCGAACAGGACGGGAGAGGGCTGCAGGGCCAGCGGGATCACCGTCTACAGCGCCGGAGCCGCCGCCACCGTCACCGCGTTCAACCGGCAGTCCGACCCGTGGCAGCGGCCGACGGGCGACGACAACAACCCGCAGCGCGACATCGGCCCCCAGCCGGACATCTGGATCCCGGCTTCGTTCGCGAGCGTCGACCGGGCCCGCCTCACCTCCCCCGAGCGGACCTACGTCACCCTGGAGGCCGATCCCGAGCCGTTCGCGTACTCGCCGGTGGTGCTCGCCGTACCGCAGAACCTGGCCGCGGAGCCGGCCGCCGAGCGGGTGGGCAGCCTCGCGGCCCTGACGGAAGCGGTCAGGAAGCGCGAGGCGAGGGCCGAAGTGCGGCGCACGGACCCGGAGAACACCGACGCCGGCCTCCTCGCGACGATCGGCCTGTACGGCAGCGGTACGGCAGGCCAGGACCCGGCCTCCGCCGAGCGCGGTGTGGCCCAGCCGGGACCGCCCTCGCGCACCGGCGCGGAGCTGCTGTGCACGCTGCCCGACGACGACGCGGTCGACGACCGCACCACGGCACTGGTCCCGGAGTTCCTGCTGAAGACCGCAGTGGGCTGCGACAGCGCGACGCGGACCGGGCGGATGGCCGAGTACCCCGTCGACGTCCCGGGCCTGAGCCCGACGTTCGTACGGGTGCGCTGGCGGGGCGCCGACCGGGACAAGGACGCGCGGGACAACGCCGTGGAGCGGTTCCGTACCTGGCTCACCGGAAGGGAGGGCGGGACGAGGCCCGCGTCCGCGGCCTCCGGCGGACTCGCCGTATTCGGGCAGGACGGCTTCAGAAGCGGATCGGGCGGCCACCGGCCCCTCGGCGGCAGCGACTTCGGAGCCCTGGCCGACCCCGGCCTCCTCCCCGGCCCCGCCCTCCCGTCCTCGATGACCGAGGCGCTCAAGCGCTACCGGGAAGCCAACGGGCCCGGCCGGGTCCTCTTCCTGCTCGACTCGTCCGGATCCATGGGAGGCCTGTGGGAGGGCCCCGGCGGCGCACCCGGAATCATCGCCCAGTCCCTCGCCGGGCTCGGCGGCCAGGACGAATACGGGGTCTGGGGCGTGGCCACCGAGCCGGGCAGCTCCCGCCCGTACGGCGAAGTGCTGCCGTTCGGCAAGCACAAGCGCGACGATGCGCAGCGTACGATCCCCGCTTCGGCGCAGGTCAAGGACGTGGAAGCCGACCCCTACCAGGCCCTGGTCGCGGCCCTGGAGTACATGGCCCAGCGAGGTACCGACGACCATCGTCCGCAGCTGATCGTCTACGTCACGGACGACGAGGACAACAACAGGCTGACCGAGGGCGGCCGGCTGAACGATCTGCTCGCATCCGCGCGCGCGAGGAAGATACCGGTGGTCATGGCCTCCCTGGACAGCGGCGGGTGCGACAAGGGCAAGCCGGACGCGGCCGTCTCCGAGGCGAGCGGCGGCCGCTGCCTGGACACCAAGGGCGATCTCGTCGCCCGGCTGCGGGACGAGGTCGCCAGGACCGGAACGGGGGACGAGGGATGAACCACCACCTCGGACGCGGGCCCGGACGCGGCCCCGGACGCGTACGGCGCGGCGTGTCCGCCATGCTCCTGCTCCTTCTGCTCGCCGCGGGATGCGACGCGGGCGGCGGGAACGGATCCGACGTACGAGGCGGGCCCGGCGGCGGGCAGTCGGCCGCCGCGGGCACCGCCGACGTCGCGGGCGAGATCGTGCTGGCCAGCGGCCGGGACGTGACCGGCAAGGGCGGCATCCGCCAGCAGCTCATCGCGGAGTGGAACCGGCAGCAGGAGGCCAGGGGCTCCGGCTTCCGGGCCCGCCTGGTCGAGCTGCCCGGCTCGGCCGACCAGCAGCGCAGCCAGCTGCTCGCCGCGCTGCAGTCCGGCAGCGCCGAGTACGACGTGGTCAACCTCGACGTCACCTGGGTACCGGAGTTCGCGGCGGCGGGTCTCGTCCAGCAGCTCCCCGACCAGCTGGTCGACTCCGACGTCATCAAGTCCGTTGCGGACACGGCCCGCTGGGGAGACAACCTGTACGCCGTCCCCTTCAACAGCGACGTCGGGCTGCTCTTCTACCGCCGCGATTACCTGGCGAGCGCGGGCGTCACCAACACCGAACTCGGCAAGGGCACCGGCTGGCCCGTGATCCAGCAGCTGATCGGCGCGCTCGACGCCGCCGGGAAGAAGCTGCCCGGCCCCTACGCGAAGGGCTGGACCTCACAGCTCGACGCGTCGTACGAAGGCCTCACCGTCAACGGCATCGAGGCCTTCGCCTCCGCCGCCGACGGATTCGCACTCACCGACAAGGACGGCCGCTACGCCGGCTCCGTGGCCGACCTGCAGGCGGGGCTGGACGAGCTGCGCAACCGCACCCAGGCCGCGTACACCCTGCCGGACGCCGTTCACTCCGACGAGGCGGACACGCTCACCGACTTCGCGAACGGCCGTACGGGCTTCCTCCGCCACTGGCCGTACGCGTACCGCACGCTCCACCAGTCCCTGTCCGACCAGCAGCTCGGCGTGGCCCCACTGCCCGGGAAGGCGGTGCTGGGCGGCCAGAACCTGGCCGTGGCCAGGGGCTCGCAGCGGGGCGCCGCCGCCCGGCAGCTGGTCGGCTTCCTCACCGGCAAGGAGAGCGAACGCTGCCTGCTCGACGCGGGGTTCGCGGCCACCAGGCTCTCCGCGTACGAGGACAACGGCCTGGTCTGCAACGCGGCCAAGCCGTCCGGCCAGGCCACTGCGTCCCCGACGGGCGAGCGCACCGACCGGATGCCACGGGACGCGAACGGCCGCCCCGCCTACGCGCGCGGCACCCTGCTGCCCGCTCTGGAGAACGCCGTCCAGCGGCCGCGCACCCCCCTCTACGGCGCCTTCAGCCAGACGTTCACCGCTCAACTGTCCCGGCTCCAGAGCGACAAACCACCCTCCGGCGCCCAACTCGCCAAGGACCTGGACGCACAGTTGAAGAGGGCCCTGCCAACACGCTGACCCGCGGTCACGGGGCGCTACGCTCTGCCCGCCGAGCGCCGTGCCGAAGACCTCCACTCGCCGCACGGAAGCCCCGGACATAGGCCGGCCTTACCGAAGGCGGCCATGGTCCGCCGATCAGAACACGCCGATCAGACCGCTTCGTCGGCGATGGCCGTTCGGCCATCGCACAGTCGGCCGTGCGGCCGCCCACGGACGCTCGTGATTCCCGCCGGCACCTCCCGGCCCCGCCCAGCAGCAAGCCATCCTCGCCGAGAGGAACACCGTGCGCCGGCAGGCCGATCGGCCACCTTTGACCTGCGGCAAGGAGCTGACGTGCGTCACGCCGCCCGGCCGTGGTCGGCCTCCTGGTGCATGCCGTGGCACAGCGCCCAGACGATGAAGAGGTTGACGGCGACCAACACCGTGGCCCAGACGGGGTAGTACGGGATCCACAGGAAGTTGGCGATCGCGCCCAGACCTGCGACGAACACGCCGAAGAAGCGTGCCCACAGGGCTCCGGTGAGGACGGCGCAACCTGCCAGGACGATGAGGATGCCCAGGATGAGGTGGACCCAGCCCCAGCCCGTCAGGTTGAACTCGAACACGTAGTGGCGTGTCGCGAGGAACAGGTCGTCCTTGGCTAGGGCCGCGATTCCCTCGAAGACGGCCATCGCGCCACCGAAGATCATCAGCGCTGCCGCGAGGACGGTGGTTCCGGATGTGGGCCCGTGCCACGGACTCGGGTCGGCGTTGGCCGCTCTGGTCCGGGTGGAGTCACTGGCCATGTCGGCCTCCTTGCTTGGCGCGGCCGTCCGGTCAGCCGAGCTTGCCGGACCGCCGCGATCTCCGTCTCAGCGTGGCACGAGGGCCCTCCATCGGCACTCCGTCGGCACTTCGGGGTCAAGAATTCTTGACATCGTGAGTGCCGAGGAGGCCGTGGGGCACAGCGTGGACGAGGCTGGTCGGGGGTAGCGTCAACCGGCGGCTTCCCCGAACGCGCCGTGCCGCCCCGCGCCCGAGGCGAATCGGCCCGCTCCCGCCGCCGTCTCGCCCGCGGTCAGCGGAACCAGACCGTGCCGGTACTCCCCGGCCAGTGCCTCCGCCTCGTTCAGCCCGTGCTGTTCCAGGACGGACAACCGGTCGTGGCGCATGCACAGTTGGGGGAACGCGGCGATCTCGCGGGCCAGCGCTTCCGCGGCCTGGCGCGACTGCCCGGGGGCCACCACCCGGTTCGCGAGCCCGATCCCGTGCGCCTCGGCGGCGGTGACCGGACGACCCGTCAGGATCAGGTCCATGGCGCGGCTCTCGCCGATCAGCCGGGGCAGCCGCACCGTACCGCCGTCGATCAGCGGCACACCCCAGCGGCGGCAGAACACGCCGAAGACCGCGTTCTCCTCCGCGACCCGCAGATCACACCAGAGCGCCAGCTCCAGGCCCCCGGCCACCGCATGCCCCGCGACGGCCGCGATCACCGGCTTGCTCAGCCGCATCCGGGTCGGCCCCATGGGTCCGTCCCCCGAAGGGAGTACCTGATTGCCGCGCTCGGTACCGATGGCCTTGAGGTCGGCGCCGGCGCAGAACGTTCCGCCCTCGCCCCAGAGCACGGCGACGGCCGCGTCCTCGTCGGCCTCGAACCGGCGGAAGGCGTCTGCGAGCTGTGCCGCCGTCGGCCCGTCCACGGCGTTGAGGACCCCCGGCCTGCTCAGGATCACCGTGAACACCGGGCCGTCCCGTTCGACCCGCACCGCGGCCTGCTCACCCACCGTGCCCCACCCTCACTGGCCGTCCTCGGTGAGGGGACCGTAGTGGTACGTGAGCTCCCGCCAGGTCAGAGCGCCGCCGGGCTGATCCTCCTGGCCGGGGCGGTTGAACCGTGCCATCCGCCACGCGCCGCGGTTCGGGCCGTCACCGAGCCGTGTCCACGCGTCGAGGTCGGCGTCGAGAACGCGCGTGGGGCCGTCTTCGCCGGGGTCGGTGTCGTCCACGGGGGACCAGTGGCGCAGGTCGGGTCGCTGTGCCAGTCGTTCCTGGTAGGCGGCGGCCCGGGCCATGAAGTCGCGACCGCCGGCCGGGGCACGCTTGACGTGCTCCAGGTCGTAGGCGCTGGCGAGGCTGGTGAGCGTGTGGCGCATGTGACCAGCCTAAAAGCTTGAGCCCCGGTCCGGGAGCCGGTCCGGGGATCTGCTGCACTTCAGCTTTCGCGCCGTCGCAGTCTTCGAACGTTTTTGCGACATTGGTGACCGGAGGGCAGGTGGCACGGGGGCCGCGTACCCGTCACGGGCCCCGCCAGACATTGGCGAAGGCCGCCTTCTCGATCGACCGCCGCTGGCGTACGGCTTCCAGCTCCATCACCGCGTCGTTCACGATGGCCAGCACGGTCGTCACCGCCTCGTCGTCGAGGTCCGGCTCCTCCTCGGACGGCTCGCTCTGAAGGCCCACGACCGCCGCGAGGGCGGCGAGTACGGGCTCGTCCGCCTCCCGGCGGTTCTGGGCCTGGCGGCGAGCGGGCGAATCGGCCAGTTCCACGCGCTCGGACCCGAAGAACGACCGGCCACTGCGACCCCGCGTCAATTCGCCGTCCGCCTCAAGGGCGGTCTGGTACGCCGAGGCGAGGTCACGGCCCCTGCGCCACAGCCAGTCCTCGACCCGCTCGTACGGCACCTGCCGGGCCAGCGCCGCCGACGCCTCGTCCAACAGGCGGTCATCCGGCGCGGACTGCCCGCCCGGCACGATGCTGTCACCGTCCAAGGTGACGACCTGCGCACCGAGGAGATCGATCAGCTCGGCTCCCGCAAGCGCGAGCGACAAGTCGCCCTGCCCCACGGAATGGTTCGGCTGTGGATCCATGGCGATGATGAACAGGTCTTTCGCCGTCGTC
Organism: Streptomyces sp. NPDC090741; assembly: GCF_044769045.1. Lineage (NCBI taxonomy): Bacteria > Bacillati > Actinomycetota > Actinomycetes > Kitasatosporales > Streptomycetaceae > Streptomyces > Streptomyces sp. NPDC090741. The sequence goes on from NZ_JBIVXF010000002.1 coordinate 827,518, forward strand.
ATGAACGGCTCCCCTCGGAGTCACCGGCAGTGGTGTCCAGTATCGCCCCGGTGGGTGGAAGATCGCGGTGTCGGGGTCGGTGGATCGTTCAGCGGTCGTATCGCCGGTGGAAACGCTCCACCCGGCCCTCGGCGTCCACGATCCGCGCGGTCCCCGTGTAGAAGGGGTGGCTCGCCGACGAGATCTCGACGTCGACCAGCGGGTAGGTCTTGCCGTCCTCCCACTCGATGGTGCTCGACGCGCGCACGGTCGACCGGGTCAGGAACGCGGTGCCGGCCGCACGGTCGCGGAAGACGACGGAGCGGGATTCGGGGTGGATTCGGAGCTTCATGCGGTGACCTTCCTCATGCGTGTGGGCCGAGTGCGTGCCTACGTACCTGCGGGGCGAGGCCCCGTACGCCTCAGCGTTCCTCTCGAAAGGCGACGTGCCTTCCGGCCAGTGCGTCGTACTTGCGCAGGACGAGCCGGTCGGGGTTGTTCCGGGTGTTCTTGCGCGTCGTATAGGTGGTGCCGGTCCCGGCCGTCGACTTCAGTCGGACGACGGGGCGCGTGGTGTTGCGTGCCACGGGGTGCTCCTCTCGGTGACATTTGCGCGATGTTTGACTCGCGCATGCCAGCTGAGACCTGTAACAGGAGCCGGGGTCGATGCATTCCCGCTCCGCGGCGGAGCCCCCGGCCGGCGGAGCCCTGCCCGTTCCCCGTCCGAGTGATCATCGGTGTGGCTGCGTGTAGGGCGGGATGCGGCTGCCCAGGATGGCGGCATGTCGCTTCGATCTTCATCACTTCGCCGTGCACTGGTTCCGTTCGTGGCCGCCCTCGCGCTGTCGGCCACCGTCGTGTCCTCCTCGGCCGCCGCAGCGGAGGCCTGCGGTTCGATCATCACCGCGCCCCTCGCCGCGCCCGTCTCCGCCGACGATCCCTGTCCCAGCACCGACCCGGTTGTATGCCGTATCCGCGTGCTCCCCTGGGGGGAGAAGGTCGAGGCCCAGAAGACCCGCATCCGCTACCACGAGCTCCTCGATGACATGCACCGGACCGCCGCCGACATGCGGGCCGCCGGGGCCACCGACGAGGAGATCGCCAGGGAACTCGTCGACATGCGCAACCAGGCCAAGTCGATCACCCGCGCGGGCATGACCCCGGAGGAGGTCCGCATCCTGGAGGAGCGCAACATGGCCAAGTACGGCAATCCGCTCGGGCCCACGGCGGACCAGCTGTACGCCAAGTACGGCACGTGGCAGCAGGTCATCGATGCGTCGATGCGGACGAGCTATGCGGTCGACCGCGAACTCAGCCTTGAGTACAAGCCCTGCCCCGTCTAGATCCGGCGTGGCCGGCCGGGCCGGTGGCGAAGCCCGTCGAGCGGGATCGCCACCGCCCCACCGCCCGACCGCCCCGCCTCAGTCGATCCCGCCGCTGCCCTCGCCGGACTCCCGTTCCCAGGCCGCGGCGAACATCTCGTGCAGCGGTGTCGTCGGCAGGACCCGCCCGAACGGGCTGCGGATCTCGCCCCGCCACAGCGGGCGCACCCCGTGCGCGGCCAGCTTCGCCGCCTCCAGGGGCAGGTGCGGGGACTTCAGCTCGGTCCACTCCCCGGGCAGGAACAGGGTCCGGCCCGCCCGCGCCCGCTTGGCCTCCACCACCCTGCCCGATCCCAGCAGTTCCGTACGGGCCGCTGTGTGCCGCTTGGCCGACCAGCCGTTCCACCGCCGCACGTTCCGGTCGGTGGGCGCGGCCAGCGTCGCCAGCTGAAGGAACAGGGCGGCCGCATCCGCGCCGACCCCGAGCTGCTCCGACACCCGTACGACCAGCTCCGGGCAGGACCGCCGCGGGTCCGCCTCGTACGCGCCGGCCGGTACCGCCCCGGACCGGGCCCGGTGCATCATCCGCTCCAGACCGCCGCCCGCCAGCAGCGGAGCCACCCGGTCCAGCTCCTCGGCCAGGTCGGTGACTCCCCTCACCCGCTGCCACGCCTCCGGGTCGGCCACCGCTGCGGGCCGCAGGAACGAGGCACCGCCGGGCGTGCACACCACCAGTGGCCCGGAGTCGTACGCAGCTACCGGAACCGGTTCCTCCTCCTTGCGGCGGTCCATCGCCACCGGCAGCCGCCCGGGCCCGAACCGCTCCGCGATCCGCGCCGAGGCGTCCTGGACCCGCCCGCCGGCCAGCGCCACCAGCAGTTCCGGACGATCGAGCTCCGCCCGCAGCCGCTCGTACAGGTCCATCGCTCCGACGACGGCCGGATCACCCACCGGCCGATCCGTCCACGCCCACACCAGCGCGCTCGCCATCTGCCAGAGGGGGAGCCCCACCGGGGTGCGGTACGGCAGCTCCGGCCCGGCCGGCGGCACGGCCCGGACCTCCACGCCCGCCCCGTACGGTGTCGCCGCCAGCTCCCAGCCGGCGGCCTCCACGGTCGCGTCCGCGGCGGCCCCGTATCCGCCCGCGAGCCGCCGGGCCCACACCTCCGGGAGCCCCAGCTCGGCCTCCAGGGCGTCGGCCGCACCATCGTCCAGGGCGGGGAGCGTGCCGAGGCGCTCCCGCCACACCGCGGCCATGCGCTCCACGGCCGCCTCGATCCCGCCCGGCCGCCACAGCTCGGCCGGATCCTCGGGCAGGCCCGCCGCCAGGACGGCGCGCCGGCCCGCGCCTCCGAGCCGGGCGCGCAGCCGCTCGTACGACTCCGCCGTCATCGGCGTCGCCTTGTACGGGGCCTTGCGCGCCAGGGCGCGGTCTTCGTCGCGGTCGCACCGGCCGACCAGACCGGCCACCACGAGGCGGGCCACCGGCCCGCGTACGCCCGTCAGTCCTGCGAAGCGCGCGGCCGCCGACTCCGGCAGCGGGACCGGCCCGTGCTCCTCGACCGCCGCGATCAGGGCCCGCAGCCGGGCGGCGTCATCCCGTTCGACCCGGACCAGCCGCGCCCGGGGAACCGCCGCCGCCGGGTCACCGTCCGCTTCCTCCCCGGCGGCCGCCACGAACCAGCTCTCCGAGCCGCCGGCCCGCACCGGCCACGACGCCACCGCGATCCCGCCCCCGCGCAGCCCGTCCACGACCCCGGCGGACGCGCGGCCCACCCACCACCGGCCGCCCGCGCGGGCGAACGGCTGGTCGGCCCAGGTGTCCAGCAGCGCCAGCAGAGCGGCCCGCTCCGCGTCCGCGGTCGGTTCCACCGCCGCCCGCCAGGCGGCTGCGTCGATCGCGCCCATCAGCTGCGACCAGTCGTGCGGCGGCGCCGGCGGCGAGAGCCGGCGCACCTCCTCCACGATGGCCCCCGCCAGAGCGGCCCCGTCCGAGGCCAGCGCGCTCAGCGTCGCGGGCAGGTTCACATCGGGGCTGCGCCGCCACGGGTCGTCGCCCCCGTCCGAGACCAGCCCGAACAGCGCGGGCATCAGCTCGGTGTCCGGTGCGGACCCGCGCGGCAGGGCGGCCGGCGCCTGCGCGAGCAGGGTCACCCGCCGGTGCAGGGCGAGCCTGCGCCCCTCCACCCGGGCGGCCCGCCCGGCCACCGCCACGACGGCCTCGACCAGCACCGGGTCGCCGACGTCCGGCAGCTCCCGGGCCACGGCGGCGCGCAGCTCCTCCGCGTCCGCTCGGGCGGCCTTCAGCAAGGCGTCCGCCGCCTCCCGCCCCACCCCTCTCAGCGCCCGGGACCCGGCCGCGTCCCGGGTCCGCAGCAGGTACCAGAAGGCCGGCGGCAGGGCCACGCCCCCCGACGCGGTGACCCGGCGCACCGGAGCCACCCGCGGATTCCGTGGCGATGAGTGCCCGTCCAGCTCCCACAGCAAGGTGCCGTCGGCGGCGTACGCGCGCACGCCCGTCCGGGTCTGCGCCTCGGCGAGGACCACATCCTCCACGGGGTCCGCCGCCGTACCTTCCGGCGGGGCCCACAGGCCCCACGGCTCCTGCCCCTGCCGGTCGATGTCGAACCGGGCCGTACGCCCGTCCACGCTCTCCACCAGGTAGTGGTCCGGCGCGTGGTTCCGGTGCCGGGTGCGGAACAGCACCCGGGTGCCGACCAGCCCGTCCCGGCTGCCCAACGGGGATCCCGCCAGACCGGCGGGAAGCGGCGCCAGCTGCAGGGCCTCCGGGGCCAGGGCCATGCCGGCCTCGGACGGCTCCGCGGCAGGATCGCCACTCGCCGCGCGGCCCGGGAAATCCGGCAGCGAGACCACGCCCTGCGGCTCCCCGGTGACCGGGTCCACCACCTCCCACGGCCTGCGCCCGAACACGGCGTTGGTCCAGATCCGCGAGCCGTCGCCGAGTTGCAGCTCGTCCCGGTCGATGCCCTCCGTCCCACCCGGACGCAGGACCCGTCGGCCGCCGTGGCGCCCGCCCCCGTCGGCAGTCTCGAACTGGAAGCCGTACGCCCCGTCCAGACTGCCGCCGAACGGCACCAGACCACCCACCTCGTCCGGGGCGAACACCTCCGCGGGTCGCTCCGCCCACACGGCGGTGTCGCAGTAGTACGGACTCGGCTTGAGCGTCCAGCTCACCAGGAAGGAGCCGCCCACGTAGTGCACCGCGTACATCGTCGCGCCGTCGGGCACCGTGAACCGGCAGGATCCCCGCACCCCGTCCGGGCCGACGGCGACCGCCCGGTCCCGCCCGAACACCGTCAGCACCGGCCAGGTGGCGGTCACCCCGGCCACCCCCGGCAGCGCCTCTTCCGCTTCCTCGCCACCGGCGCCCGCCGCGAACTCGGCGTACACCGACTCCAGGGCCGGCCACGCCAGTTCCTCGGGCAGACCGGCCGCCAGCGAGCGCCGCAGCGCGCCGGCCGCCCCCGCCCCGGCGAGGGCGTCGGCGATCCCGTCGAGCGCCGACACCGTCGGCCGGTCCAGTACGGTCTCCAGCTCGGCCACGGCCTCCTCGGCCCCGGCCATACCGCCGCCGGCCACGGTGTCGACGAGCTTGCCGACCCGGACGGCGACCTCCTGGGCGATGCCCTCGTTGCCCGGCAGCAGCGTCACCGCCGAGCCGGCCCGGCGCCCGCGCGCCGGCCCCCACCGGGGCAGCAGATCCGCGTGGACGGTCCCCTCCAGCCGGGGGCCGAACACCGGGTCGGCGGCCAGCGCGGACAGGTCCCGCCGGGACCGTTCGCCCCAGAACCTCATCCGAGTCTCCGGCCCCGGGTCGACGACCGCGACCCCGGCCGCCAGACAGGCGTCCAGCACGTCCGCGTCGAAGCCCTGGTAGTGATGCCGGGTGGTGTGCACCGTCACCGCGGTGCCCTCCGCCCGCAGCCGCGGCCCCAACCGGCCCACCAGGTCGAGGAATTCCACCGGCAGCGGCTGCCGTGCCACCCCGCCGCCGGACTGCGCCGCATACTGGTACATCCGTACGTAGTTCCCCACCCAGTGGTGCAGCCCGCCCTCGGGCACCACCCGCCCGGCGGCCATGGCCTCTGCCGCGCCACAGCCGATGAGCATCCGCAGCCAGGCCCCGCCGTCGGTGACTCCGTCCGGGAAGACCTCCACCAGCCCCGCCGAGGTCGCGTCCGTCGGCGGATGGGCCGTCAGGACCTGGCCGGCGGCATCGAGCAGCGCGTCCGGCACGGACTTCTTGCGCGTGACCGACAGGATCGCGCCCACCAGCCGCGCGGCCTCCTCGTCCCCGTACCCGGCCCCCTTGGCGGAGGCCCGTACCCGGCGCACCAGATCGGCCGGCAGGTCCGCCGGCGAACCCGCCCACGCGGTCAGGAACGCCTCCAGGGCCGTGTGCGCGGCGGCCGGCTCCAGCGTCTCGGCGAGGAACCGCTGGTGCGCCCCGAACTCCTTGGCCGGCATGGCCCCGCCCGCCGCGAACAGCAGCGCGTTGGCCCTGCGGTATCCGGGGTCGACCGGGAGTCCGTGCTGGGCCTCGGCCGACCGCGCCGCCGCATAGGCCCGGCCGCCCGGGCGGCTCCCGTAGCCGATCAGCCGATGACCCACGGTGTCCCAGAACCACGGCAGATGCGCCGCCGGCAGCCGCCTCGCCCGCGCCGCCATCGTGTCCACGAACCGGCCGGGCTTGGTCCAGGACCGCCCGAGTTCGGTGCGCATGTCCTCGACCAGGTCGCGTGCGCCCGTTGCCGCACCCGGGTCGTGGGCGGCGACCCAGTCGGCGTACGTGGTCGAGGTGTGCGCACCGGCGGTGGGCAGCAGGGTTTCCAACGAGACGATCATGCTTCGCATCGTCGCACGCCCCACCGACAAGGCGCCGTCGGCCTGTTGGCCGGCGGGATGCCCGCGGCCGGGCCTACCGGCGGGTGGGCTCGTGGTCGGTGAAGAGGGCGATCATGCTGTGCGGGGCGTCGTCGTCGAAGCACAGCTCGTGGTTTCGGGCAGCCTCGGCGGCGGCAGCGGCGCTGCGGGGGAAGAGGGCTTCCTCGTACGCGGTGAGCGCGGCCTCGATGTCGTCCGGGTGCGCGGCGACGGCGTTGCCGAGCTCGGCGCCGTCGTACATGGCGAGGTTGGCGCCTTCGCCGGCGAACGGTGACATCAGGTGGGCGGCGTCGCCGAGCAGTGTGACGCCCGGCACCCGGTCCCACCGGTGGCCGATCGGCAGGGCGTTGACGGTCCGCGGAACCGGAGCGGTCTCGCCGTCCGTGATGAGGGCGGTGAGTTCCGGGGCCCAGCCGTCGAACTCCTCGGCCACGCGGGCCGTGGCCGCGTCCGCGCGGGTGAAGTCGATGGCGGCGATCCACTCCTGCGGCTTGTTGAGCGCCACATAGGTGTGCAGGACGCCGCCGGGTTCGCGGTGGGCGAGGATCCCCTTCCCGGGCGCGAGCGCGAAGAGTGCCCCGCCGCCGACTGCCCGTGCGCTGGCCGGGTGACGGGTGTCGCCGTCGAACAGGTACGTCTCGATGAAGGAGATGCCGACGTACTCGGGCCTGGCGGCGGACAGCAGGGGGCGGATCCGTGACCAGGCCCCGTCCGCGCCGACCAGGAGGCTCGTCGTCACGGTCGCCCCGTCCGCGAACGTCACCTCGTGCCGGCCGTCGCCGAGCGCGCGGACCGCGGTGGCCTTGCGGCCCCACTTGATCGTGTGGGCCGGCAGCGAGTCGAGCAGGATACGGCGCAGGTCGCCGCGGTGGACCTCCGGACGCCCACCCGTGCCGTCGTCGGGCTGGTCGAGGAGCACGGCTCCGTCCTTGTCGAGCACGCGCGAAGCTTCGCCGCCTTCGTGGACGAGGCCGAGGAATTCCTCGTACAGGCCCGCGGCCTTGAGGGCGAGCTGCCCGTTGTAGTCGTGGATGTCGAGCATGCCGCCCTGTGTGCGGGCGGTCGGCGAGCTCTCCGCCTCGTAGATCGTCGCCGGGATGCCGTGGACGTGGAGGACACGGGCGAGGGTCAGCCCTCCGAGTCCGGCGCCGATGATCGTGACATCAGTGGTCATGGTGATTCCTTGCCTGTCGCAACTCTGGAATGACGTTCCACGCCAGACTGGAGCGGCGTTCCAGGGATGTCAAGCTGGAACGTGGTTCCATGGCTGTGTCACGATGGATGCATGGCAACCAGGACGCGTCGTGCGGAGCGACGAGGCGAACCGCTCTCCCGGGAGCGCATCGTCGAGGCGGCGATCGGAATTCTCGACACGGCGGGTGAGGGTGGACTCACGTTCCGTGTGCTGGCCGAGCGTCTCACCACCGGGCCCGGCGCGATCTACTGGCATGTCTCGGGCAAGGACGAGCTCCTCAGCGCCGCCACCGAGGCCGTCGTCGCCGACACCATGACCGGCGCTCTCACCGATGCGACGCCGCAGGAGGCGATCCGTGACCTCGCGCTCGGCGTGTTCGACGCGATCGACGCCCACCCGTGGATCGGCACTCAACTCGCCCGCTCCCCGGGACAGTCGCCGATGCTGCGGGTCTTCGAACACCTCGGGCGCCAGGTCCGGGCGCTCGGCGTACCCCATGAGGCCCAGTTCACCGCCGCGTCCGCGCTGCTGAACTACATCCTCGGAGTGGGCGGACAGAACGCGGCCAACGCCCATGGACAGGAGTCGGAGGAGAACCGGACCGAGTTCCTCAACACCGTCTCGGCCACATGGGCAAACCTCGATCCCGACGAGTACGCGTTCACCCGTGACGTCGCGGAGCAACTGCGCGATCACGACGACCGGGTCGAGTTCCTCGCCGGAATCGACATCATCCTCACCGGAATCACGGCGTCGAGGGCCGGCTGACCCGGCGCCCGAGCACGCCTGGAGGGTGCGCTGCCGCTACCGAGACTGCACGGCGAACAGCTGGACGGCGTACTCGCCGCTCGTGCCGATCCCGGTCTCCTTGTACGTGCAGTTCAGGATGGCCGCACGGTGGCCTCTGGTGCTGTCCATCCACCCTTTGACATGTTCCGCGGAGGAGTGGAAGCCGGGTCCGGAGACGTTCTCCGAGGACGGCCCCGCAGGCGAGTAGCCGGCCCGCTGCATCCGGGCCAGGTCGCTGGACCCGTCCGAGCCGGTGTGCCCGGTGATGTTGTTCGCCGCCATGTCGTCGGCGTGGGCCTGGGCGGCCTGCATGAGCCGCGGGTCCTCCTTCAGGGGCTCGCAACCGGCCTTGTCCCGTTCCGCGTTGACCAGCTTAAGGATCTCGCCGGGGGAAGACTGCTGCACGGCGCGGGTGACGGCGGAGGCCGGGACCGCTGTCGCGGTCGCAGGGACGGCAGTCGCGGTGACCGCACTCGCGGTGACCGCGCCGCCCAGCATGAGCAGTGGCGCCGTACATGCGGCGGCACATGCGCGGCGAATCCGGCTGTTCTTGGTACGCATGGAGAGTTCCCCTTCGTCAGGGGTATGGGGAGACGACGCCGCCGCGGGATGCCGCGGGCACGGTGTCCTTGTCTTCTGGTTCCACCCTACGGCCGGGGGCACCGGCGTGCATCAGAGCTCGATCGAGAGGTGCACCCGCCCTGGGCGGACACAACTCAGTCGTCGGGTGCGGCTGTATGTGTTCTTTGTGGCTGGATATGATCGGCGCCTCTCGCTCGCGCGATCCAGCTCCGCCGCATCCCGAGGACCGATGTCTCCCATACCTGAAGGCACCCCAGGGCCGTCGACGGCCCGAAGACGGCGCACTGTGCGCCTCCGTACGCTGCTCATCTGGCTCGCCGTCGTCCCCACCGTGGCCATGGGCACCCAGGTGGCGGTGACCGCCGATCGGCTGCTGGTGCAGGCCGGCCACCTGCGCGACGACTTGGCGGCCAGCAAGCGGATCGGCGAGCCGCTGTTCCGGCTCATGGCCGAGCTGCAGGCCGAACGCAAGATGACCGCCGCACGCTGGGCGGGTACCCCCGTCCGTGACGCCGATCTGCGCGACCGCAGGGAGGCCACCGACCAGGCCGTGGCCGAATTCCGGCGCCTCGCGGCCGACTCCGGCGGCCGGCCGGAGTCCGCGCAGGCCGCGGAACACGTGCGGGACGTCAACACCCGCCTCGACCAGCTGACCGCCTTCCGCTCGCGCGCGGACGCCCGTACCGGCGTCGCCGCGCAGACGATGGCGTACTACGGCGAGGTCATCGACGGGATCACCGGTCTCTACCAGGGGGCGTTCAGCCACACCGATGACGCCGGTCTCGTCGAGGAGAGCCGCCCGGTCGTCGCCATGATCTCCGCTTCCGAGATGCTGGCCCGCCAGGACACGATCCTCACTCTGGCGGGGCCCTCCAGAGAGCTGACGCCCGCCGCCTTCGGTGAGTTCCTCGACGACGCCGGGGCGCACCGGCACCTGTACGACACGTGGATCGTGCCGTACCTGCCGCCCGCGGAGAAGCAGACGTACGAGCGGATCACCGCCTCGGACGCCTGGAAGACGAAGCTGCGCGTCGAGAACGCGATCGTCGCCCAGCACAAGATCACCGATTCCGGGATGAAACTGCCGTCCGATGTCGGCGACTGGCCGGCGGCGCACCAGGTGTTCGCGGCGCAGCTGGTCGAGCTCGGCAACCAGCGCTCGCGCGATCTGCTGGCGCACGCCGACGCGAACGCCGCCGAGCTGGAGACCGAGGTCTACTGGCTGGTCGGCGGAAGCGCCGGCGCACTGCTGCTGGTCGTGGCCGTCGTCATGGTCACCACCCGCTCGGTGCTCCGCCGCCTGCGGCGGCTGCACGAGCGCACCGTGGCCGTCGCCGAGCAGACGCTGCCGGACGTCGTGGCCCGGCTGCACCGCGGCCAGCCCGTCGACGACGCGATGCTGCCGGCCGTGAGCGGGCACCAGGACGAGGTGGGGCGGATCAACGACGCGTTCGCCCGGGTCGTCGCCGTGTCCGTCGACGGCCACCGGCAGCTCGCGGCCGAGCGGCACGGCTTCGGCATGTTCGCCTCCGGCATCGCCTCGCGCACCGGGAACCTGGTCAGCCGCCAGCTGAGCCTCACCGAGGACATCCAGGACACCTTCGGCCACGACGAGGCGCTGCTCGCCGAGCTGATGCGGTCCGACCAGCTGACCGTCGGCATGCGGCGGCAGGTCGAGAACCTGCTCATCCTGTCCGGCGGCGAGGTCCCCGACCCGCACACCGAGCCGATGCGGGTCGCCGACCTGCTGCGCGAGGCCGCGGCGGAGGTCGAGGACTTCCGGCGGATCGAACGGCACGCGCTGGACGAGGCGAGCGTCGAACCGAGCGTGATCAGCCAGATCAGCCACCTGCTGGCGGAGCTGCTGGACAACGCCACCCGGTTCTCCCCGCCCAGGTCGAAGGTGGTCATCCGGGCCGAACTGGTCGCGGACGGGTTGTCGGTGGAGATCGAGGACCGCGGGCCGCGGGTGGGCGCGGCCGGCTACGAGGAGATGAACCGGCGCCTGCACTCGGCCCCGCCCTACTCCGAACTCGCCGAGAACGCGCACCGGCTGGGCCTCTTCGTGGTCGGTCACCTGGCCGACCAGCTCAAGGCCAAGGTCACGCTGAGGCGTTCGGTGTACGGGGGGACCTCGGCCGTCGTCGTGCTGCCGAACGACCTGCTGGCGCGGCCGGCCGCCTCGGCCGCGTCCCTCGCCCCTGCCCCCGTGCCCGCCGCGGCCGATTCCGCGCCGGCCCCCGCCCCCGTCCCCGTACGGCGGGCAGCGGCCGAGCCGGGCCCGCGGCCGGCCGTCGCCGAGCGGCCGGAGCAGACGCCGGCGCCTGCGCGGCGTACGCCCGTGCTCAGGCCCGTGGCCGAGGACGGCGGCACCCGCCCCGCCCTCCCGGAGCGCGTCCCGCAGACCCACATGACCAGGCAACTGCGCGCACCGCGAGTGCCCGAGCCGGAGCCGGGCCCCGGCACGGACACCCCCGAAGAGGTCGCCGACGCCTGGGCGGACTATGAAGAGGGGACGCAGAAGGTGGAAGCCGAGCTCAGACAGGAACAGGATCAGCGATGACGACGACCCCCAACTCCGCGACGTCCAGCACTTCGGCATCGCACGACGCGATCTTCAGCGTCCTGGACAGCCACCTGAGCCGGATCGCCGGCATCCAGGGAGCCGTACTCCTCTCCAACGACGGGATCCCGCTCACCGCCTACCTCCTCGACCGGGACCAGTCGGAACGCATGGCGGCCGCGGCCTCCGGGATCGCAGCCACCATGAAGGCGATATCCCGGGAGATCGACGGCGGCCGCGTGATCCGCCAGCTGGTCGAGATGGACGACCGGTACCTCTGCGTCGTCGGGTGCGGGGAGGGCAGCACGCTCCTCGTGGTGACCTCCCGCAAGGCCCGACTCGGCGAGCTGGGCGGCGAGGCCGTACGTACCGCCCAGGCGCTCGGCGAATGGCTGGGCACACCCGATCGTTCCCAGGCGCCGAAGCCGTAATGCCCGAGCCCGAGATGCCGGAGCCCGAGCGGTCCGAACCCGAGCGGTCCGAATCCGAGGTGTCCGAATCCGAGGTGTCCGAACCAGAGGTGTCCGAACCAGAGGTGTCCGAGCCGGGGGAGCCGCAGCGCGGCAGCCGCCGCCGTACCCGGCTGTACGCGCTGACGGACGGCCGGACCGCAGCCCCGCAGACGGTCCTCACCATGGACACCACGATCACGGCCGCCGTCGGCCCCGACGCCCAAGGAGGCCTGCCCACCGAATGGCAGGCCGTCCTCGCCATGTGCGCCCCGCCGGGCGGGCTGGCGGTCGCCGAGATCGCGGCGCGGATGCGGATCCGGCTCACGCCGATGACGCTGCTGCTCGGCGAACTCGCGGACCGCGGGCTGATCCACCACCAGCCGCCCTTGCAGGGGGCGGAGACCACCAACGTCCACATGCTCATGAGAATCAGGGACAACCTTGCCCGGATATGATGGATATGACCCGTCTGTCGCCCCTGCTGGACAGGTGTCGCCTGTCAAGATCCTCGTCGCGGGAGGCTTCGGCGTCGGCAAGACGACCCTGGTCGAGACGATTTCCGAGATCGAGCCGCTGCGTACGGAGGAGCGGTTGACCGCGGCCGGCGTGGGCGTCGACGACCTCGACGGCATCGAGTCCAAAGCGGTCACCACCGTGGCGATGGACTTCGGCCGGCTCACCCTCACCGACGCGGGGGTCGTCCTCTATCTCTTCGGCACTCCGGGCCAGGAGCGTTTCTGGTTCATGTGGGACGACCTGCTGGCCGGCGCCCTCGGCGCGCTCGTCCTGGTCGACACGCGGCGCCTGGACCGCAGTTTCCCGGCGATCGACTTCTTCGAGAGCCGGGGGCTGCCGTTCGTGGTGGGCGCGAACTGCTTCCACGGCGAACAGTCGTACACCGCCGAGGAGATCGCCACCGCGTTGCACCTGCGCGACCCGGACACGCCCGTCCTCCTGCTCGACGCACGCGCCCGCACCGACGTCCGCGACGCGCTCCTCGCCCTCCTCGACCTGCTGATCAGTTCGGCGGACGCGGCGTAGCGAGGGGTGGGGTCCGTTCCTCAGGAATCCCCGTCGCCGGCGGCCGGAGGTCCGGCGGCGCCCGGGGTGGTGGCGGCCGGGGTGGTGGCGAGCTCGGCGAGGAGCGCCTCGGCGAGGCCCTCGCGGCGCATCCGCTGGTCCACGTACAGCATGGCGCTCGCCAGCTGACTGAATCCGATCTGGAAGATCTGGCCGGCGGCGCCGCCGAGGAGCACGAGGAGGAAGGCGAACACCAGGGCGGCGACGGCCCCCGCCGAGGGGGCGCTGCCCTCGGGTATCCCCTGCAGGGCGGGCATCATCGCGAACGTGCCGATGAGGTTGAACGGCAGCTGGATCGCGTACGCGATCGCCCCCGCCAGCATGACGGCGACCATGGTGTAGCCGAAGATCCGCCACCAGTCGCCCCGGACCAGCGCCGCCGAGCGCCGCAGCCCGGTGACCGGACCCGCGCCTTCCATGACCACGACGGCCGAGGCCAGGCCGAAGCGGATGTTGAGCCAGACGGCCAGCGGCGTGGCGGCCAGCAGCAGCAGCGGCAGGAGGCCGAGCAGCGCGATGACGCCGTCCTTGGACCCGGCGGAGAGCACCAACGGCAGCCACACCGCCAGGATGGCGAATACCGGGGAGCCGGCGATCAGGGCGCTGAGGAACAGCGCGCCGGCCACCGCGGGTGCCCGCCGGACCGAGGTCCGCCACAGCGCGCGGAAGGTGGTGGGGCGGCCCATCACGGCTTCCTTGAGGATCGCCGGACAGAGCGCGGCGATGACCGACATGCCCAGCATGCCGATGGTGAAGAGCAGGACGAACACCACGATGGCGGCGACGACCAGCGGGACGACGTGCTCGGTCGCCGGATCCTCGCCGAACGGCGGGTCGAAGACGGGTTCGAAGTGGTCGTAGACCGCGGCCACGGCGATGCCCACCACGAGGGCCATGGCCGGCAGGACGACGGCCTGCACGGCCAGCACCACACCGGCGAGCGTCTTCCAGTGGCCGCGGATGGTCGCGAACGATCCGCTGATGATGTCCCCGAGGGCCAGCGGACGCAGGGGTATCACCCCGGGCTGAGGCGCCGCCGGTGGCCACCCTCCCCACTGGGGAGCGCCACCCCAACCGCCCCCGTGCGCTCCCGGCCAGCTGTTCTGCGTCATGCACATGCTCCGTATGTCGTCCCCCTGTGGGACGCACAACATATCCCAGCTGGTCAGGGACATGGCAGGCTGCCGGTCGCTGCTGTGCCTGCGGACGTTCCTACTTGAACGGCACGTTGACGCAGGCGAGCCGCGCCCCGGCCGTACCGGCGGTGCCGGTTCCCGTGTGGGTGGCGTGCTCGTGGATCACCACGGAGCGGGCCTGATCGGCGCGGAACCGCCAGTCCAGGGTGGATGCCGAGGCGCCGTCGCCGTGGTGGTCGGTGGTGATGTCGAGCCACACCTCGTTGCGGGGATCGGCGTACGCGGGGTTCGTCGAGGGCTGCACGGGGTCCACGGCGTTCTGGTAGTGCGGCCCGGAGTCGTTCGGCTCGCTACCGCAGGGCTTCTGGTGCACGTGGGCGCCGAACGTCCGGTTCGCCTCCACGCCGTGGAGCCGCAGCTCCACGTGGGTGTCGTCGCCGACCCGCTCGGTGACGGTGACCTTGCCGCCGACGGGTACCGCTGCGGTGTCGAAGGTGACCGCCTGGTGTGCGGGCCGGCCCCCGGTCGCCCGGAACGACTCCTCGATCGTCACGCCCCGGTCGGCGACTGCGGCCAGGGGCAGGACGACAGCCAGGGAGGCGTTGAGCGCCGAAACGAGGAAGGACATCTTCCGCTCCTCTCACGACGGGTGTGCCGGATCGCCGGGGCCACAGCCCGGCGGGCGCTTCCGGGGAACATGGTTGCGCACCCGGCGGCCTCGTGCCGGGCGCCCCGAGGGTGTCGTCCCGGCTTTCCTTCGTCTGCGTCAGTGCCGGGCCTGCTGTCGAGCGAGGAAGTCGGTGATGAGCCCGAGCCACTCCTTCGGCCGCTCCGCGAAGGGGAGGTGACCGGAGGCGAGCTCGGCCGTCTCCGCTCCGGGGATGGCCGCCGCCAGCCGGCGCTGGAGGCCGGCCGGTACCAGGGAGTCGGCCGTGGTGACGATGACAAGGGTCGCAGCGCTGACCGCGGCGAGGTCCTCGCGTACGTCGGCCCGGCGGACCAGGTCGACCTGGGCGCCGGTGCCCGGCGGTATGGAGGAGGCGGTGGACTCGGCGGCCGCGCGTACCTGAGCGGGAGTCAGGGAGTTGAGCAGCGGTGCGCTCAGGGCCAGCTGGGCCAGGTACTGGGCGAGCAGGACGTGCTGTCCGGATTCGAAGAGCTGCTGCCAGATGCCGGCGGCCAGCTCGGTACGGGTGTCCACGTGGGCGAAAGTGGCGCTCAGGACGAGGGCGCTGACCCGTTCCGGGTGGCGGGCGGCGGTGCGGATGGCGACCGGGCCGCCCAGGGAGTATCCGCAGACGGCGAACGTCTCCAGACCTTCGGCGTCGGCCGCCGCGACGAGTTGGTCCGTCAGTTCGTCAAGGTCCAGAGGAGCTTCTGCGGCGGGGGTCGCTCCCGATCCCGGGAAGTCGATCCCGACCACGGTGTGCTCAGCGGCGAGCCCGTCCATGATCGATCCGTAGTTGGCCTCGATGCCGCCGCCCGCCCCGTGGGCCAGGAGGAGTCCGGGGCCGGATCCGCGGACTGAACGGGCGTAGGAGGCGCGGGATGCTTGGGTCATGAGGGGGTCCTTGAGTCGACGCGTTTGCATGGATGCGGCGTGGCGGGGGCGCGGGGCGGCACGACGCAGCGCCGGGTCAGATGGCTGCGAGAGGCGCGTGTCGTTCGCTGAGTCGGCGTACGGCTCGGGCGACGCGGGGGTCGGTTGCCGCGCGGAAGGGGTCGACCGGTGTGGCCCGGGCGCCGATGACGATGCCGGTCCGGCCGGTGAGTGCGGTGTCGGTGGCGGCGACGATGGAGGGCTTGGCCGCGACGGAGGCGGGGCCGGAGGTCGAGCGCTCGAACTTGCGGCGTACCAGGGGCCACAGGAGGCGCAGGGCGGGAGTGACGATCTTCGGGTCGGTCATGGTGCCGTTGGTCATGTCGGTGGCGGCGCCTCCGGGGTCGGCGGCGAAGACGGATACGCCGGTGCCGTCCAGCCGCGCGGCCAGGTCGAGGGTGTAGGCGAGGTTGGCGAGTTTGGCGCGGCCGTACCAGTGGAAGCCGTAGTAGCCGCCGGGCGGCTCGACGCTGTCGAACACCCGCTTGGCGGTCCCGACCGCGGCCGAGGTGACGTTCACGACCCTGCTCGGTGCGGCGGCCGTCAGGGTGGGCAGCAGCAGTTCGGTGAGCAGGTAGGGGGAGAGGTGGTTGACGACGAACGATGCCTCCACGCCGCCCAGATCCTGCCGGTCGGCGAACATCGCGCCGACGTTGTTGACCAGTACGGTCAGCGGTTCGCCCGAGACGGCGTGCTCGGAGGCGATCCGGTCGGCGAGCGCGCGTACTTCGCCGAGAGCGGCGAGGTCGGCGGCCAGGAACCGGGCCGGGTGCGCCGGGTTCGTCGCGTTGATGCGCTCGACCGCGCGGGCGCCCCGGTCGGGGTTGCGTCCGACCACGGTGACCGCGTACCCGGCGGCGGCCAGCCCCAGCGCCGTCTCCAGGCCGATGCCGGCGGTTCCGGCCGTGACCACAGCAGTTTTCTTCATGGCTCGTCCACTCCAGGCAGGCATTCGGATAGGTCATCCGCTTAATGCGACCGTAGCACACATACGGATGATGTATCCGTTTGGAGTTGCGGCCATGATGGTTACCGGTGATCAACGGCGCCCAGGCGGCCCCGGGCCGACGTGAAGGGACTGCGATGCGACACGCCACGGGCGATCACGCGCCCGGTACCGGCGGCTACGACGCCGAGCTGCGGCGCCACAACGAGGTGCTGCGCCGGGCGGCCGGCGTCCGGCTCCACGACCACGTCCTCGACATCGGTTGCGGCACCGGGCAGACCACCCGCCAGGCCGCGCGCAGGGCCCGGGCGGGCAGTGTGCTCGGGGTCGACATCTCGGCGCCCGCGATCGGGCGCGCCCGCGAGCTGGCTCGGGCCGAAGGACTGCGCAACGTCGCGTTCGAACAGGCCGACGCCCAGGTCCACCGCTTTCGGCCGGAGCGATTCGACCTGGTGATCAGCAGGTTCGGGACCATGTTCTTCGACGATCCCGTCGCCGCGTTCGCCAACATCGGGCGGGCGCTGCGCCCGGCCGGGCGCCTGGTGATGATGGTCTGGCAGGCCCGCGAGCGCAACGCATGGGACGTCACCATCCGCCGGTCCCTCGGAGCGGCCGAGGGGCCGGCGGCCGGTGCTTCCGAGGGGGGCGATCCGTTCTCGCTCGGCGATCCGCCGGCCGTGCAGGAGATCCTCCAGGCCTCGGGGTTCGCCGACGTCGCGTTCACCGACGTCCACGAACGGGTCTACTACGGTCCGGACGTGGTCGCCGCCCTCGACTGGGTCCGCGGCTTCACGTGCACCAGCGCAATCCTGAACGGGCTGGATCCGGCCGCCGTGCCACGCGCCGTCGAGAACCTGGGCGTGGCGCTCGCCGCGCATCTGGGTGACGACGGCGTCCGGTTCGACTCCCGGGCCTGGATCATCACCGCCCGGCGCGCCGGGACGGACTGAGGGGTGGTGGGCCGAGGCGCGCTGGGCTGCGGCCCCGGTCGGACGACGGCGCGGGTGCTCAGCGGAGGGTGGGGATCGCATCGCGGGTCTCGTCCACCTCGATGCCCGTGGTGCGGCGGCCGAGCGGCTCCGGTGGCGTTTCGTCCGAGCAGACGGTGCCCCGTGCGGGGAGCGCCAGGGCGGCGAGGTAGTCCGTGGCCAGGGCGCTGACGCATGCGCTCCGGTCGTAGACGGTGTGCCCTTCACCGGCGAACGTCAGCAGCCGTCCGCTGTCCAGCGTCCCCGCGAGGGCCACCGCGTCCTGGTACGGGGTGTCGTCGTAGCTGTCACGGGCGAAGTCCACGCCGGAGTTGCCGGGTCCGCCGGGGTGCAGCACCAGGACACCGGTGCGGTGCGCCGTGTCGGCCGCGGGGCGTCGGGTGACCGGTAGCGGGATCGTACGCCCGGTGGGCCTGCGGTGGTCCAGGGGCACCCGGGCGGTCGCGCACTCGAAGCCGTCGCCCGGGTCGTCGGCGTCCGCTCCGTCGCAGGGGCCCCAGGACAGGACGGGAACGGGCGGGGCGGTGAGGGGTGTCGCCGTGGCCGCCCCGGGCGCGCCCCCGAGGAGCACGGTGACGGCGATCAGGACGAGGGATGTCCCCCACACCGCTCGCTTGCGAGGGTCATCGGCCAAACGGGTCTGCATCGGCGGTTCTCCGTCATCGGCGGCGGCGTTGTGCACCGGCGACGACGTGGCTTCTGCCCAGCGCCCCTGTCGGTCCGGCAGGAGTTGATTCCGCCGGACGGGTGGCGGAGAAACCTTCCGGCTTCACGGCGCCGCATGGACGCGGCGGCGGCGCGGTACGGGTGCGGATGACCTTGATCGTCCTCATGAATCGAGAATTCCCGTGCGTCTTTGGCACGCCGTCACCGCCGCCTGCGGTGCCCTCGCCCTCACGACCGTCCTGGCCGCGCCCGCCCACGCCACCACCGGCGACTTCGGCTACAAGTTCGTCGGCTTCAGCGGCGAGGTCCAAGAGGTCACGCTCCACGACCCGGAGAGCTACGTCTGCATCACCATCGCCGAGGCCGCGGACCCGTCCGCCTCGGAGCCCGCCTTCGCGCCGCACAACGACACCGCGGCCTGGGCGATGGTCTTCACCGAGCCCGACTGCACCGGAGACTCCTGGACGCTCAAGCCCAAGGGACGGCCGGCCACGGACCGCCTGAAGCTCCGGTCGGTCGTCTTCCTCGACGAGCACTGACCGGCTCACGAACGGGGCCCCCGCCCGCCGGGGGCCCTGCCCGGGCCAGGGAGTGTCGTCAAAGTGGCGCCAGCCAGACGGGACTTTGACGACACGGCCTAGGTGCCCGTCGGCTGGCGGAGGCGGCGCCAGTAGCCGGCGAGGTCGTTCGTCGCGGCGGTGACCGAGTCCAGGCTCATCGTGGTGCGGGAGTCCCGTTCGTAGCGCTGCCAGTTCGGCATGGCCCGGTGGTTGGGATCGCCGGTGCGGATGAAGGAGATCCACGCCGCGTGCACGGTCGAGGCGAGCCCCTCACGGATCCGGGGGTCGAGCCCCGTCAGGAACGGCGCCTCCGACCACTTGTCGAAGTTGTCGAAGGCGAACGGCAGCTCCAGGCAGTGCGGCGCCGCCAGTTTGCCGCCGTACGCGGGCGTCGGTAGGTCGAACTGGTAGGCCCAGACCGGCCGCTTGCGGGCCGCCGCCCGCCGTTCGGCGAGCGCCAGGCCGGGCATCCGGAACAGGTCGTCGCTGATCAGGTCCATGAGCACGTCCACAGGCCGGGCGCCCGGCCGGGCCTCCTCGTACGCGCTGTACGCCTCGGACGCCCGGTTTCCGAAAGTGTCCCGCGCGCGTGCGAGCACCTGCTCCTTGGTCGCGGCGGCGTACGTCGGGTCGAGCGCGAAGGCGAAGTTGGCCTCCTCCCTCGTACAGCCGATCAGGATGTCGATGTCCGCCCCCGGACCGCTGAGCAGCAGGTCGGAGGGGTGGCGGTCCAGCGTCACCTCGTCGATCACCGGCAGGTACGGGGTCGACCAGTACCCCCACCGTCCGGTGCGCTTGAACATCTCGATGGTGGCGCCCATCAGCTGCTGCCAGGGCAGCGTCCGCAGCTGCGCCACGTCCTTGGCGCCGAGGATGTCGAGGAAGGTGGCGCTGCGCTGCAACGACTCCGTACGCGTGGGGATCTGCAGCCCGAGCGGCGGGCTCTGCAGGATGGCGCGCCGGAACAGCGGGCGGCCCGCGGGCCGGGCGCCGGCCAGCGCGGCGACCGAGAACGCGCCGCCGGACTGACCGGCGAGGGTGATGTTGTCCGGGTCCCCGCCGAATGCGGCGACGTTGTCCCGTACCCAGCGCAGTGCGGCGAGCTGGTCGGTGAGCCAGAAGTTCCCGCCGGCGCCGTCCTCGCCGAAGTAGAGGTATCCCAGCGGCCCGAGCCGGTAGTTGATGGTCACCACGACGAGGTCGCCGTCGCGCGCGAAGGTCTCGCCGGAGTAGATCGGCAGTGAGCCGGAGCCGGAGATGAAGCCGCCGCCGTGGATCCAGACCATCACCGGCCGCTTGGCGTTGTCGGCGTGCGGGGTCCAGACGTTGAGCGTGAGGCAGTCCTCGTCGAACGGGGGCGAGCCGTGCGATCCGAGCACCGGGTCGCCGCCTCCCTCCCGGTAGAGCTGCGGCGCGCTGGGGCCGAACACGGTGGCGTCGCGCGTTCCCGACCAGCCGGGATGGGGCTGGACGGGCCGCCAGCGCAGGGCGCCGACCGGTGGCGCCGCGTAGGGAACGCCCTTGAAGACGGTGAGATCTCCTTCGACGGCTCCGCGCAGCCGGCCCGCGGGCAGGTCCACGACGGGCGAGGGGTCGTCCGCTTGCGGGGCGGCCGCGGCCTGCGCCGCGTACCCACCCGGGATCCCGGAGGAGAGCAGTGCCGCTCCGGCCAACACCGTGCTGTTCTTGAGGACTTTGCGTCGCGATGGATCGTCGGTCATGGTGCTTCACTCCCTGACTGATCGCGGGACCGCCGCCGAGTCGGCATGGCGGGGATTTGACGACCGCAAGTGTTACGGCACATCTGCGAGTGGGGTCAAGGGGTGGGAGGGTCTCGCCGTTCAGTATCTCGCGAACTATTGACGACCGTCCCAATTGCACGATAGACACGTGTCACCCTCCAGGCACCCCATCGGCAACACCCGGTCCACCAGGGCCGGCTGACAACGTACGGAGTCTCCATGGCAGGTCGGTTTCGTCCCGTTGGACTGCTCGCCGTCACAACGGGCCTCTTGCTGACCACCGCATGCGGTGGCGCCAGCCTCGGGACCGGCGACGGCGACGAGCAGGACGGGCCCGTGAAGATCGGGCTCCTCGTCCCGCAGTCCGGGACGTACAAGGCGCTCGGCGACGACATGAAGCAGGGCTTCGAGCTCTACGTCAAGCAGCACGGCGGCAAACTCGGCGGCCGGGAAGTGCAGATCGTGATCGCCGACGAAGGGGAGACGGCCGACTCCGGCAAGGCGGCGGCGGAGAAGCTCGTCAAGCAGGACCGGGTGCTGGCGGTGAGCGGGGTGGTCAGCTCGGCCACCATCAACGGGGTCAAGGACCTCTTCGAGACGAGCAAGGTCCCGCTCGTCGGCTCGAACGCCTCGCCGACGACACTGACCGGGACCAAATACATCTGGCGCACGTCGTACGTCAACGACGAGCCGGGCAAGGCGCTGGGCAAGTACGTCGCCGAGAAGGCCGGCGGTCCCGTCTACCTGATCGCCGCGGGCTACCAGGCGGGCAAGGACGAGGTGGAAGGGTTCAAGTCCACCTTCCTCCCGGCCGGGGGCGAGCTCGCGGGGGAGGAGGTCTACACCCCGTTTCCGGGAACGAAGAACTTCCAGCCGTACCTCGCGCAGATCCAGAACTCGGGTGCGAAGGCGGTCTTCTGCTTCTACGCGGGCGGCGCGGCCGTCGACTTCGTCAAGCAGTACCGGGACTTCGGTCTGGCCGGCAAGATCCCGCTCTACGGGCCCGGCTTCCTCACCGAGGGCGGCGTACTGAAGGGACAGGGAGAGGCCGCCGACGGCATCCTCACCGCGCTCAACTACGGCGCGGACCTGGACAACGCGGCCAACAAGCAGTTCGCGCCGGCCTACCAGTCCGCCTTCGGCGCCCCTGCCACCACCTATGCGATGGCTTCCTGGGACGCGGCGCAGGTGCTCGACAAGGCGATCAAGGCGGCCGGCGGCACCGGCACCGGCACCGTGACCTCGGAATCGGTCAACGCCGCCATCGCCAAGGTGGGGGACGTCGACAGCCCGCGCGGCAGCTGGAAGTTCAACGACGCGGGTACGCCCGTCCAGCCCTGGTACCTGCGCGAGGTCAAGCAGGGCGCCAACACCGTGACCGCCGAGCTCGGCCGGCTGGGCGGCTGACATGACCGGATGGTTGAACGGCAACCTCGTCAGCGTCGTCGACGGGGTTGCCTTCGGTCTGCTGCTCTTCACGATCGCGGCCGGACTCTCCCTGGTCTTCGGCATGATGGACGTGCTGAACCTCGCCCACGGCACGCTCTACCTGGCCGGGGCGTACGTGGCCTACGCCCTGTCCGACGGCACCCTGTGGGGCCTGGTCCTCGCGCTGGCCGCCGGCGCCCTGGCGGGCGGTGCGGGCGGGGCCGCACTGACGTTCCTCACCCGGCCGCTGGCCCGGCGCGGGCACCTGGACCAGGCCCTGCTGACGCTCGGCATCACCTTCATCGTCGCGGACCTGCTCGCCGCGGCCTTCGGCGGCGACGTGCTGCCCACGGACCCGCCAACGGCCCTGCGCGGGACGGTGCACCTCCTCGGCCACGCGTATCCGGTGTACCGGCTCGTGTTCATCGGCGTTGCGGCAGGCCTCGCGCTCCTCGTGTACCTCGTCTTCGAGCGCAGCTCGCTCGGAGCACTGGTACGGGCCGCCGTCGCGGACCGGGACATGGTGCGCGCGCTGGGGGTCGACGTCCGCAAGGTGCTCTACGGGGTCTTCGCCTCCGGCGCGGCCCTGGCGGCGGTCGGCGGGGTCCTCGGGGCACCGATCCTGGGCCCGGGGCCCGGTGTCGACGAGACCGTACTCGTCCTGTCGCTCGTCGTCGTGGTCGTGGGCGGCCTCGGATCGGTCCGCGGCGCGCTCGCCGGAGCGCTCCTCATCGGGCAGGTGCAGACCCTGGGGGTGGCGCTGCTCCCCGAGTACGCTCCCTTCCTCCTCTTCGGGACGATGCTGATCGTGCTCGTCGTCCGGCCGCACGGCCTGGTCCCGTCGGCGGTGCGTGCATGAGCCCGACCGGAACCATCGGCGCGGCGCGCACCGCCGGAACCTCCGGCGCCGCCGGACGGCGGCTGTCCGTGACCGTCGCGGTCCTCGCACTCGCCCTGGCCCCCTTCGTCCTCGGCCCGTACGCCATCGGCACCCTGTCGCGGATCCTGGTGTTCGGACTCCTCGCCGTCAGCGTGAACCTGCTCACCGGCCTGACCGGACTGCCGACCCTCGGCCAGTCGGCCTACTTCGGAGTCGGTGCCTACACCGCCGCCATCGTGGCGACGCGCCTCACCGACATCGGAATCCTCCAACTCCTCATCGCCGCAGGCGTCTCCGCGCTGGTGGCCGTACCGACGGGATGGCTGGCGATCAGGGCCCGGGGCGTGGTCTTCCTGATGCTGACCCTGGCCATCGGCGAGATCGCGTACAGCGCCGCCGTCAACTGGAAGTCGCTGACGAACGGCACCGACGGCGTATCGGGCATCCCGCCCGTCGTACCACTGCCCGGCATGTCCGCACTGGCGCTGGACGGGCTGGTCTACTTCTACGTACTGGCCGTGTTCCTGCTGCTCTTCGCGGCCGCCTCCCGCCTGGGCTCGACCCCGTTCGCCCTCGCCCTGCGCGGAATCCGGGACAACGAGCCGCGGATGAGGGCGATCGGCTATCCGACGCAGCGCTACGCCCTGACCGTCTATTGCGGGGCCGGGGCGCTGGCGGGCGCCGCCGGAGCCCTGTGGGTCTCGGTACAGCGCTTCGTCTCGCCCGGCGACGCCGGATTCGAGATCGCCGCCCTGGCGCTGCTGGCCGTCGTCATCGGCGGCTCCGGCTCCCTGTGGGGGGCCTGCGCGGGCGCCGCACTGGTCTGGCTCACCCGCGACTACCTCGGAAACCTCGAAGCCGTCGCCGGGCGCGGCCCGTTGCTGCTCGGACTGCTCTTCGTCGTCGCCGTCTACGCGCTGCCCCGCGGGCTGGCCGGCGTACGGCTGCCGCTGGGGCCCACCCGAAAGAGAACGACGTGACAGACCGGACCCACGACCACTCCGCTCTACTGCAACTACGCAACGTGTCCCGGCACTTCGGGTCCTTCCGGGCTCTGGACGAGGTCTCCCTCACCGTGCGGGCGGGGGCGCGGCACGCGATCATCGGCCCGAACGGTGCAGGCAAGTCGACCCTGTTCGGCCTGATCTCCGGAACGCTGCCGGTCACCGCCGGATCGATCCTCCTCGACGGGAAGGACGTGACCCGGCTGCCCGTGTACCGCCGGGTCGGGCTCGGCGTCGCGGCGACGTTCCAGCACTCCAGTCTCTTCCTGCGCGAGTCCGTGCTGGAGAACGTCCTGCTCGCCCTGTTGCGCAGGCCCGGGGTAGGGCTCGGGGGCCTGCGGAGGGTCGCTGCCCGGCCGCAGGCCATCGCGCAGGCGCACGCACTGCTCGACCAGGTGGGTCTGCCAACGCGGCACGAGCTCGCGGCGGCCGAACTCTCGCACGGCGAGCGGCGGCAGTTGGAGGTCGCCGTCGCGCTCGCCACCGACCCCCGGCTGCTGCTCCTGGACGAGCCGGCAGCCGGCATGTCTCCCGCGGAGACCGCGCGGCTCACCGCACTGCTCGCCGCCCTGCCCGGCGAGGTGACCGTACTCCTCGTCGAACACGACCTCGACATGGTCTTCGAACTCGCCGACACGGTAACCGTCATGCACCTCGGCAGACACCTGATGACCGGCGCCCCCGACGAGGTACGGGCCTCCGCCGCAGTCCAGAGCGCCTACCTCGGCACCACGGAGGTCCCCTCGTGAAACCGTTCTTCAGCGTGCGCGAGCTGCGCTCCGGCTACGCCGGGGGCGTCGTCCTGGGTGGTGTAGACCTGGATCTCGACGCGGG
The DNA here is from genome assembly GCF_044769045.1 of Streptomyces sp. NPDC090741. Classification (NCBI taxonomy): domain Bacteria; kingdom Bacillati; phylum Actinomycetota; class Actinomycetes; order Kitasatosporales; family Streptomycetaceae; genus Streptomyces; species Streptomyces sp. NPDC090741. The sequence goes on from NZ_JBIVXF010000002.1 coordinate 852,170, forward strand.
AGGGATCGTCGCCGTCCTCGGGCGCAACGGGGTCGGGAAGACCACCCTCATCTCGACCGTCATGGGGCTCGTACGGCCGTACGGGGGCAGCGTCACCCTCGACGGCCGGGAGATCGCCGGAGCCCGCGTCGACGTGATCGCCCGGGCCGGGGTCGCCGTCGTCCCCCAGGGGCGGCGGGTGTTCGCGCCGCTGACCGTGGCCGAGCACCTGACGATCGCCTCTCGGCGTCCGGCGACGGGCCCGTGGACGAGGGCCCGCGTCCTCGACATGCTGCCGCGGCTGGGAGAGCGGCTCGGGCACCGCGGGGACCAGCTCTCGGGCGGGGAACAGCAGATGCTCGCGATCGCCAGGGCCCTGCTGGGCAATCCGCGCCTGCTGCTGCTCGACGAGCCGTCCGACGGCCTCGCGCCCGCGATCGTCGCCCAGGTCGGTGAGGTGATCCGGGAGGTGGGCGCGCAGGGCATGTCGGTCGTCCTCGTCGAGCAGAACCTGGGGCTCGCCTTCTCCGTGGCCCAGGACGTCGCCGTCATGCAGAAGGGCCGCATCGTCCACCGGGCGCCCTGCGCGGAATTCGCCTCCCGCCCCGACGACAGGCGCCGCCTGCTCGGCGTCGACTGAGCGGGCCCGCCCGCCTTCCGGAGCCGTTCGGTGCCGGACCGAACGGCTCCCGGCGTTGCCGTCTCGGAGGATGCTCAGTCGAGACAGAACTCGTTGCCTTCGATGTCCTGCATCAGGAGGCACGACTCGTTGTATTCATCGGCACGCAGTAGTTGGACGCGCGCAGCGCCGAGCGCGACCAGTCGTTCACACTCGGCCTCAAGCGTGGCCACGCGCTCTTCGCCTACGAGCCCGGTTCCGACCCGCACGTCAAGATGCACCCGATTCTTGACGGCCTTGCCCTCGGGAACGCGCTGGAAGTACATGCGCGGGCCCACACCTGTGGGATCCATGCAGACGAACCCCGCACCCTGACGTTCGGGCGGCAGCGATCGATCGTAGTCGTCCCAAGTGGCAAACCCCTCCGGCGGCGGCGGTACGACGTACCCCAACACCTCGCACCAAAAGCGAGCGACGCGCTCAGGTTCTGCGCAGTCGAAGGTGACTTGAATCTTCTTGATCGATGACATCGGCGCACCTTAGCAGGTGGACTCCGCTGCTCATCCCCCAGTAGGCGTACGCATGTTGATGGGGGAGAGGTTCCGGGGAACCGCGCTGACAGCCCATGAGGGCGACGTCGCCCTTTGCCATTGACAGGGGAGTGACGAGATGCCCCTGGTGGCTCGCCGAAACCAATGGTTCATGCGCGGGAACTTCAATTGACAAATGCAGAGCGATATGGCCCCGGAGATTCGCTAAACCGGCAGTCTGTTCACGGGTATTCGGAATTTGACAGTCCTTGCCGTTCTCATGTTGTGCTCACTGCTGATCTGGCTGGACAACACCGTCCTGAGTACCACCCTGGAGGCCCTCGCGGACCCGGTCCGCGGACTGGATGCCAGCCCGGCCGGGCTTCAATGGGCCACAGGCTCGTACACTCTGTCCTTCGCCACCTTGATGTTCACCAACTTGGTCATCCTCATGTGGACGTTCACGGGCCCCGCCCGGGCTGCCGCGATCGCCACCTTCTCGACATCCGCGGGTGTCGGAACGGCAGTTGGTCCGGTGTTGGCGGGATTTCTTCTCGGCCATTTCTGGTGGGGCTCGGTTTTCCTGATCAATGTCCCCGTCGTGGCACTGGCGTTGGCCGGGATCGCCGTACTGGTCCCGAATTTCCGCAGCCCCGTCCTGCGGCCGCTGGACCCGGCCGGGATGGTGCTGTCGATCACCGGGCTGGCGGCGCTGGCGTAGGGGCTGATCCGTGCGGGGCAGGTGGCCGCCTGGGGTCGTACGGACGTCCGGGCGCCGATCGCCGTCGGACTGGTCCTGCTGGCCGCTTTCGTATGCGTCGAACTGCGAAGCAATGCGCCCGGCTTCGACCCCCGACTGCTCGCGCAGCGGACGTTCGGTGCGATCCTGGGGGCGCCTCTCGGAGCAGGTCTGGTCCGCCGTTGTTCGCTTCGCCCCGTCGCCGCGCCGGCGCTCACCGCGGCGGCGCTGACCACGGGCGCGTACGGGTACCTCGGGCTGCAGACCCCACTCTTGCGGATCGAGATCCTGCTGTTGGCCCGGGGACTCTCCATCGGCATGGTGATCGGCCCGGTGACTGCTGCACTGATCAACTCCCTGCCGCCGGAACGGGCCGGGGCGGGGTCGGCCGTCACCAACACCGTGCGACAGGCCGGCAGCGTGATCGGGATCGCGGTCGGCGGCACGATCATGTCGATCGTCTACCGGGGCGAGATCGAACCCTCGCTGAGTGATGTACCCGGGCCGGCGCGGGACCGGGCGCGGGTCTCCGCCGAACAGGCCCGCCATGTCGCGACCGCGATCCACCGGCCCGCTCTCGCGCACGCCGCCGATGACGCGTTCCTTCACGCCATGCACGTCGGCGCGGCCTGGATCATGCTCATCGCACTGTTCGGAGCAGCTGTTCCGGTGGCTGCCCTGCGTCCTGACACAAAGCCCGCGGGGCCGGTACAGGAACCGGCCCACGATCGGGACACCCCGCGGATCGATGCGGCATCGGGGTAGGAGAAGGGCCCCGCACCGCCATGGTGATGCGGCGGTACGGGGCCCGGGGCCGGCAGGCCGGGTCAGCGCGGTGCGGCTGCGGGCACCAGGGCGGCGCCGGCGCGGCCGTCGCCGTTGAAGTCGCCGACCCGCCACGTGGCGTGGTCGAAGTACCTGCCGTTCCTCCTTCTAGGGTGGGCACGTTCTCGACACCATCGAGAAATCCACCGGCCGCGGCGCGAGATGGAGTCTGCGCGGCGGCGGACTGCAATTCGAGGGATGGCTATGAGGCTCTTCAGCGTAGGGGCGCGCGAGTACGCCGCCCTCACCGTGCTCGGCAGCGAGGAATTCGACGCCATGGAAGTGGTGGAGATGACCGGGGCCGGCCGTGGTGGGCTGCTGCTGGAGTTCCGCATGGACGAGGAGTCGGCCACGCTGGCCCACCTCGGTGCGGAGGTCGGCATCCCGCTGCTGAGGGCCTCCCTGGAGATCTTTCGGGAGGACTTCCTGGAGCCGAGGCGCGCGGCGGGCCTGCGGCTGCCGCCCTGGTAGCCCGTACGGTCTGAACCCTTCGGGAGAGCCCCGCCGGACACGCGCCCGGCGGGGCTCTCCCGCGTCTTCCGCACACCGCCGGAGCGGCCGGGTTCCATGTCACTCCGGAACGTTCCGGATGCCCTGGGCGGTGCTCCCGCCACTACCTTGGCGACCGCGTACGCCGGCCCGACCAGCCCAGGGAGCAGTGATGCCGACGACTGCCACCACGCTCAGGCAGCAGGAGCGCAGGGTGCTCCATGCCGTCGGCTGCGGCCTGCGGGACGACGAGATCGCCGCCGACCTCGCCATCCCCGAAGACGCGGTGGCCGGACACCTCGCGCGCATCCTCGCGAAACTCGGGCTGCGCGACCGGGCTGCCGCCATCGTCCACGCCTTCGACTGCGGCCTCGTCGTCCCCGGCAGCGGCCCGCGCACGCAGGACGCGAGCCCGGTGCCGCGAGCTGCCGTGGTGCCGAAGGCGAGACCGAGAGTACGGATCTCCCTCCTCGGACCGCTGCAGGCATGGCAGGACGGGCGACCCCTGAACCTGGGGCACCTGCGCCAGCAATCCGTACTCGCCGCGCTCGCGCTGGGCGCGGGGCGGACCGTCAGCCGGCAGGAACTGCTCGACGGAGTATGGGGAATGGAGTCGCCCCTCACGAACGTGGTGCCGGTGTACGTCTACCGACTGCGCAAGGCCCTGCGCACGGGGGACGGCCCGGACTCGCTGATCGAGCACGACCGGTGTGGCTACCGCCTCGCCCCCGGCGCCGTCGAAGTGGACGTGGCGCGCATGGAGAGGCTGCTCACCGATGTCGGGAGGGCCGACCGGGCGGGCGAGGGGACCGAGGTGGTCCGCCTGTGTTCCGAGGCCCTGGACCTGTTCCGCGGGGAGCCCCTGGCCGGCCTGCCCGGGCCGCTCGCCGAGGTGGAGCGGCTGCGGCTCACCGAGCGCAGGGTCGCCGTCGTACAGCGGAAGGCGCAGTGGCAGCTCCGGCTGGGCCGGCACTTCGAAGCGATCGCCGAGCTGTTCGCCCTGTCCACCGCGCACCCGCTGAACGAGCCGGTGGCCGCGACGCTGATGCGCGCGCTCCACCGCAGCGGACGGCAGACAGAGGCCCTGACCGTTTTCGACCATGCCCGCCGCCGTCTGGCCGAGGACCTGGGGGTTCTGCCGAGCCGGATGCTGCGGCAGACGTACGAGATGATCCTGCGCGGAGACCACCTGTCAGCAGCCGACTGCTCGGCCGTTGACAGGTGGTGAGGAATCCGCTCCGTGGTTACCAGGGGTACCAGGCGCCGTTGTACCACTGCTCGCTGGCGCTGTCGTTGTGGTGATCCATGTTGAAGTCTTCGGGATAGTTCCTGACGTGGTTGTTCGGGTAGGTCCAGATGCCGGCGGACTCGTCGCAGACGTAGTCCCAGTGGCAGATGGTCTTGACGGGCACGTTGCCGAAGGTCCTGTCGGCACCGGCGAGCGGGGCGCCGATGATGCCGCCGAACGGCACGGACCCTCCGTTGGCGCCGGGAGGGCCCTGGCGCTTGGGGTCCGCGATGAGAATGGCGTTGACGTTGTCGAACGTCTGCGAGTTCTCGGTGACCCAGACGTGCACCACGCCGGCGCCCAACGAGTACCCGGCCATCTTGACGTGCTGGCCCGGACACGCGGCACGCTGGTCGCGGACCAGCCGGTTCAGCTCATTGACGCCCGCCCGGGTGCTCGCGCCGTTGGGGATCTGGGTGGGGTACCCGACGTGCTGCTGGATGTTGCCGTAGAAGCCGTCGTTGTTCCACGAACTGCCGGTGCCCCCGACGACGATCGTGTACGTGCCCTCGCACGAAGCCGTCGCCTTTGCCGCGGCCCCCTGCGCGTTGGCCCCCTGTACCGCTGAAAGCCCGACCGTCAGCAGAAACCCGGCTGCCACGGCCGCGATCCTTCTGGCTCGCATTCGATTCCTCCCCAAGTAGTCGGCCCACGCGTCCGCATTCCGATGCGGAACGCAGTCGGCCAAGGTCACCGGACGACAGTGGCAGCGGCCGATGACATCCCGATGAAACCCGCGGCGGCGCGCAGGCTCCATCGGGATTTCATCGCTCCTCCCTAGCGTGGCCGCGTTCGGACGAAGGCCTGGACCACAGGGGAAGGACGGCTCGATGGCGCGGAGGAGATTCATGGCGAGGCTGCCGATGGCGGTCATGGCCGCGGTGGCGGTGATGAGCACGATGGCGGCCGCCGGATCGCCGGCCGCCGGGTCATCGGCCGCCGGGTCATCGGCCGGGTCGGCGACCGCCGGACAAGGGCCGGACAAGCCGACGATCCGATACACGGAGTACGGAATCCCGCACATCACCGCCTCGAACTGGGAGGGGCTGGGAACGGGCTACGGATACGCCGCGGCCAAGGACAACGTCTGCACGCTGGCCGACACCTATCTGATGGTCAACGCCCAGAGGTCCCGCTACCTGGGCCCCGACGGCAAGACGAGCCCCGGCGAGAATCAGAACACCACCACCAATCTCAACAGCGACCTGTACTTCCAGCGGATCAACGACAACCGGGTGGTGGAGCGGCTGATCGACCAGCCCGCCCCCAACGGGCCGGAGCCGGAGGTCAAAGAGGCCATTCGCGGCTATGTCCAGGGGTACAACAGGTACCTGGCCGAGACGGGCGTGAACAACATCTCCGACCCGGCCTGCCGCGGTGCGGCTTGGGTGCGGCCGATCACGGAGCTGGACGTCTACCGGCACGCGCACGCCGAGATCATCATGGGCAGCGCCGATCCGCTGCTGGACGGCCAGGTGACGGCCGCGCCCCCGGGGTCCTCGGCCGCCGCGCCGCCGGCATCCTCGCCCCAGGAGACCGCCTCGAAGATCCGGGACGCGCTGGCCGTCAGCCGGCAACAGAGCATGGGCAGCAACGCCTTGGCGGTGGGTTCACAGGGCGTGTCCGGGGGCACCGGCATGCTGCTGGCCAACCCGCACTTCCCGTGGCAGGGCAAGAACCGGATGTGGCAGAGCCAGCTGACGATCCCGGGGAAGATCAACGTCTCCGGGGCCAGCCTGCTCGGATTCCCCGCGGTCAACATCGGGCACAACGAGGACGTCGCCTGGAGCCACACGGTCGCCACGGTGGCCCCGTTCGGGCTGTTCGACGTACAGGTGGACCCGCTGAACCCGACCAACTACCTGGTCGACGGGGCCTGGCAGCAGATGACCTCGCAGCAGGTCGGTGTCGACGTACTGAACGCCGACGGCTCCATCGGCAAGGTCACCAGGACGCTGTGGTCCACCCGGTACGGCCCGATCGTCACCTCCGTGCTCGGCATCCCGCTGCCATGGGTGGTCAGCGCCCACGCGGTGCGCGACGTGAACATGGACAATCTGCGGGCGCTCAACACCTGGTTCCACCTCGACCGGGCCAAGGACGTCGACGAGGTGGTCAACACCCTGGAGACCACTCAGGGCGTCCCCTTCTTCAACACCGTCGCCTCCGACCGCAAGGGCAACGCGCTGTACGCGGACATCCAGGCCACCCCGAACATCACCGACGAGCACGCGGAGTCCTGCCTCACCCTGACCGGGCGGTTGCTGTTCAACCAGGAGTTGCGGCTGCCGAACGTGCCGCCGGTCTCCATCTTCGACGGTAAACGCAGCGCGTGCGACTGGCCCGATGACCCGAACGCCGTCGCGCCGGGACTGCTGGACCCGCACAAGCAGCCGCGCCTGATCCGCAAGGACTTCGCCGGCAACGCCAACGACAGCGCCTGGCTGGCCAACCCCGAGCAGCCGCTGTCCTTCCCCAGGGTGATGGGTGATACGGCCGCGCCCCGATCGCTGCGTACCCAGGAGCTGATCCTGACCGCGCAGAACCGGATCAACGGCACGGACGGCCTGCCCGGCAGGGGTTTCACACCGGAAAACATGCGGCAGTTGCTGTTCGCCGACAACAGCAGGGCGGCCGACCTGGCGCTCGACGCCACGGTGACGATGTGCCGGAGCGTTCCCTTCGGGCTCATCCTGGTGGACGGCAATCTGGTCAACGTGAGCGAGGCGTGTCCGGTCCTGGCCGCGTGGAGGGACCACAACTACTCTGCGGACAGCCGGGGATCGTGGCTGTTCGAGAACTACTGGGCCTTCCTGCTCGGTGGGCAGGCGATCGAGAAACTGCCGTGGCGGGTGCCCTTCGACCCCAAGGACCCGGTGCACACGCCCAATTCGCTGGACCCCGGAAGCTCTGCCGTCCGGGACGCGTTCGGCCGGGCGGTGCTCGCGCTGCGCAAGGCGGGTATTGCGCTGAACGCGCCGCTGTCGGACGTCCAGAAGATCACCCGGGGCGGTGAGCAGATCCCGATCCACGGTTCGATCAGCGAGCTCGGCGTACTGAACGTGGTCACTCCCGGCATGGTCGAAGGGAAGCCGGACATCGTCTTCGGGTCCAGTTTCATCCAGCAGGTGAAGTTCACCGCCGACGGCCCGCCACAGGCCTCCTCGGTGCTGGCCTACTCCCAGTCGGCCAACCCGAACTCTCCGCACTACGTCGATCAGACCAAGCTGTTCTCGGCCGGCCAGTGGGTGACGGAACGGTTCACCGAGGACCAGATCGCGGCTTCGCCGGCTCTGGAGATCAAGGTCCTTTCCTGAGGCCGCTCTTTCATCAGGATTCCGACGAAAAGGCTCCCGAGGGGGGAACACCATGATGAGGAAGACGAGTCGGTGGCGCATGGTGGTGGCATTGACGGCCGCCATGGTGGCGATGGCCGTGCCGGCAGGTTCGGCGCAGGCCGCCGAGCGCACCGCGCCGCCGCCGATGGCGGACGGGTTCGGCCTGACCCAGGTGGACACGGCGACAGGCGGGCCCACCAACTTCTACATCACCGTGACCACGCCGGAGGTCACGGGCAAGCACCACATCAAAATCATTCTGCCGAGCGGCTACTACGACGACCCGGCCAGGCGCTATCCGGTGCTGTACTTCCTGCACGGTTCTCCTGACGACCCGGTCCGGCAGAACTATCCGGCGCTGACCACCTCGGACCAGATGATCACCGTCATTCCGGACGGCGGCGCTCGGGGCTGGTACGCCAACTGGCTCAACCAGAGGACCCAGGCCGGTGCCCAGAACTGGGAGAACTTCCACCTCAAGCAGGTGATTCCGTTCATCGACGCGAACCTGCGGACCATCGCCACCAAGAAGGCCAGGGCCGTCGCGGGCGTCTCCATGGGCGGGTTCGGGGCCCTCCACTACGCCCAGGTCCGTCCCGACCTGTTCAGCCAGACCGCGTCCCTGTCGGGGGACATCGACCTGTCGGTCCGGTCCATGGACCTGCGGATGGCCGTCGTCGCCTCCCTCGTCGCCTACGAGCCCGGCGTGGACAGCGACGCCGTGTTCGGCTCCCCCTACCCGGTGTTCAACGCCGACTGGAGGTTCAACGAGGTGGACCCGGCGGCGCACATGAACAAGCTCACGGGGGTCGGGGTCTCCATCTACGTGGGCAACGGACGCGGAGACGTCACCGACTTGGAGTTCTGGGTCGAGAGCGCGTCCAAGCACGTGAAGGACAGCATGGACGCCCTGGGCATGCCCTACTACTACGTCGACTACGGCGACGGTTCCGCCTGGGGCACCCAGTGCAACGGCGGCCACAACGCCGGCTGCTGGGAACAGGATCTCCGGGACCTGATCCCCAGGCTGGAACGGTCCTTCGCCTCCTGAATTCCTGCCGGGATCAGCCGGTGCAGGTGATGGAGAAGGGGACCGGGTTGGAGGTGGTGTGGGTGGGGCTCTGGAGTTCCACGGCCATCCCGGTGGTCAGGGTGCCGGCCTTCGCGTAGGTCGTCAGGCGCACCGTGTCGTGTCCCGTGGGATTGGCCTTGTCCCCGATCGACATGGTGCGCCAGTGCGGATCCACGACCGAGCCGTCGCCGGACACCCAGCGGTAGGAGATCAGGGTCGGCTCGGACGCGGTGAAGGTCGCGGTGAACGCCGGGGCCTGGCTCGCGGGGGTCGGGCAGCGGCCGGTATAGGTCGTGTTCGCGCCCGCGACCGACATGCGTACACCCGAATCGGGCGCGCTGTCCTCGTCGTTGCCGGTGAGGGCGTAGGCCAGCCCGGCGGCGCCCAGTACGCAGGCGGCCGCGCCGGCCGCGACGAAGGCCGCCGTACGGCGCTTGCGGGGCGGGACGGTGGGTTGGGACGCGGCGGCTACTGCCGCGACGGCTACTGCCGCGACGGGTACGGGCGCGGCGGTTTCTGTCGCGACGGGTACGGGAGCGGCGGGTGCCGGCGCGGGGACCGGTGCCGCCGCCGTGGCCGGTTCCACGGGAGTCGGCAGGATGCGGCCGGCCGTCGTGGTGGCGTCCGGTTCGTGGGCGATCTCCCGCAGGGCCTCGGCGACCTGGGCGGCGGGGGTCCGCTCGGCGGGCTCCTTGCGGAGCAGCCCGGCGATGACCGGGGCGAGCGGGCCGGCCCGGGTCGGCACCGGAGGTTCCTCGTCCACGACGGCCCGCAGTGTGCTCAGCGCGGTGTCCTGCCGGAACGGGGAGACCCCCTCCACGGCCGCGTACAGCATCACGCCGAGCGACCACAGATCCGACTCGGGGCCCGAGGAGCGGCCCAGCGCCCGCTCCGGCGGCAAGTACTCGGGGGAACCCACCACTTCGCCGGTCATGGTCAGGGCGGTGCTGCCCTCGACCATCGCGATGCCGAAGTCGCCGAGCACCACCCGCCCGTCCTCGGCGAGCAGCACGTTCGCCGGCTTCACGTCCCGGTGCTCCACCCCGACGGCATGCGCGGCGCGGAGCGCGCTCAGCACCTCCGCGCCGATGTGCGCGGTGTGCCGCGGGCTGAGCGGCCCCTCGGCCCGCAGCAGATCGGCCAACGACTGTCCGCGGATCAGTTCCATCACGATCCAGGGCCGGTCGTCGTCCATGACCACGTCGTGGACCGTCACCACGTTGCGGTCGGGTATCCGCGCCGCCGCCCACGCCTCCCGCTCCAACCGGCTGTACATCCGCGCGATGTCGCCGGCCCGCAGCCCGGCCGGGGCGCGTACCTCCTTGACGGCGACTTCGCGGTCAAGGGTCTCGTCGCGGGCCCGCCACACGGTGCCCATACCGCCCTCGCCGAGCCGGGACAGCAGCCGGTAGCGGCCCGCGATCAGCCGTTCCCCGCCCGGTGCACCCGGCATGGCCGCGAGCGCGGCCTCCGTCACGGTCTCGGTTTCCTCGTTGTACATGGGGGCGGTTCTCCCTCTCAAAGCCGTTCGACGTGAGCATCACGTACGGGCCGGGCCCCGAGTTCAGCCGGGTGCGAGAAAATTTTCGAAAGATGGTTGAACCGAACACCTTCTCGATGGCGTGTTGCAGTCGTAGGAAGAGTCGGCAACGTTGCTTTCAAGGAGTGTGCAGTGCCATCGGTCATCGTCGGGCGCACGGGTCCCTTCACCGGGCAGAGCGTGGTTCTGGGCAGTGAGCCCCTCAGCTTCGGGCGCAAGAGCGACAACGGCGTCGTGATCGTCAGCCCCAGCGCCTCCCGGCTGCACGCGGAGATCCTCGCGGAGGACGCCGGGTTCGTCCTCTACGACAGGGACAGCCGGAACGGCACCTTCGTCAACGACCAGCGCGTCAACCGGCACGTCCTGCGCCCGAACGACTGCGTCCGGATCGGCGACGAAACGTTCCTCTATGAGGCGCAGGACTCCATGGAGACGGTCATGGACCTCTCCCTCCTGGACGTCCCCCGGCCGATCGCCGCAGACCCCGGCACGCTGCGGGTCACCATCACCGGCGGCGGCCCGGTGGGCCTCGCCTTCGCCCTGGCGCTCGACGAGATGCTGCCCGGCCGGACCGCCATCACCCTCTACGACGGGCGCTGGACCAGGAAGGGTCCCGAGATCGTCTGGAAGGACGAGACCCAGGGCAACTTCCGCCGTCAGCAGGTGGTGACCGTCCAGAGCCGGCAGTACCTCGCCCTGTCCGAGGAGGTGCTCTCCGCGCTGTTCGACGACGGGGGCGCCTACTCCGAGATGTGGCCCGTCGGCCCGGACTCCGTCGACGGCCGCCCGCCCCGCAACATCCGGATCGCCCGCATCGAGGACCGGCTGCTGGCCCTGGCGAACCGGCGATCGGCGATCCGCCTGGTTCCGAAGCGTTTCGACGTGGAGGAGCAGCAGAACCGGCTCACCCAGGAGCACGTCCTGGTGGTCTGCGAGGGCGGCCGCTCCCGCACCCGCGAGCACTACGCCGACCGCTTCGGCGCGGCCGACGCCTCCATCTACTCCCTGGACGGCGAGCACCTCCAGGACATCGTGCTGGGGCTGCGCGTCAAGTCGAAGCTGCCGGACCCGATGAGCGTGCTGCTCACCGTGTCGCAGAACCGGTTCCTCCTCAACTCGCTGCGCGGCGAGGGCTTCCTGAACATGCGGCTCACCCGGGAGGAGGCCAAGAACGTCATCGGCATCGACCCGGTCCGCCAGGTCTTCGAGGAGTGCATCGCCACCCGCCCCTGCCTGATGAGCCGGCAGGAGGAGGACAACGAGTTCCGCTGCCCCACCCACGGGACCCTCTTCCTGCCCGCCCTGCTGCGCAGTTCCCCGCTGTGGAAGGAGATCCGGCAGGGCCTGAACCTGTTCGGCGTGGCCGAGGACGACCTGTCCGCGATCACCTCGTTCCGGCTGGACATGGTCCAGCGCCCTCGGTTCACCGCGCAGCTGCACCGCCCGACCGCGACCAGCCCCGGCACGTACGGCTTCCTGCTGGGCGACGCGGCCAACGCCATCCACTTCTGGCCGGGCCGCGGCCTCAACAGCGGTCTCGCCTCCGCCACTTCACTGGCCCGCTCGCTCAGGCGCGCCTGGCAGGGCAAGCCGCTGCGGGACGCCGACTTCATCCGGCACGAGGCCGCGATGTCCATGCTCCAGTACCGCCACAAGAGCCGGGCCTGGAACGCCATGGTGACCACCGACGAACAGGGTGTCACCCGAGCCATCAAGGACATCATCGCGCGCAGCGCGGAGGCCGGCGCCGGCCTCCGCGCCGGTGCCGCGGCGGCCGGTGACGATGCCGTGGACGGAAGCGACCTGGACGCGCTGCTGGAGCGGATGGCCGGGATCCGGGACCGGCTGGGCGCGCGGCTGCCCGGCCTGCCCACGGACGAGGAACTCCGCACCCACCTGGCCTCGATCGCCCCCGCCACCCTGCGCACCCTGTGGGAGAGCGGCGCCTGGGACACCCTGATCGTCGGAGGCGAGGAAGCCGACATCGACCTCTTCTACCAGTCGGATTCCCCGGTCTTCGTCCCCCGCCCGACCGACCCCCGGGCGCTCCCGCTGCCCAGAGACGGAGCAGTCGCACACTGATTGGTAACAGCTGTTACCATCGGGGCATGGCGAAAACACAGCTGGGTGCCCGAGTCGATGCGGACATCGCGGAACTCGCGAAGAAGCGCGCCGCCGACCTGGGCTTGAGCATCGGTGACTACCTCGCACGCCTCGTGCAGGACGACGCCAGCGGACTGCGAGCCCGGGCGGTGGACGCCGCCGCCCGGTTCCTCGCCGAGCACCAGGGCGTCTTCGACGAGGCCGAGGACGCCCACCAGGCTTCTCCGGGGGCACGTGCCGCCTGATGGAACTGCACATCGACGTCGCCTGGATCCTGCAGGTCGCCGAAGCGGCCGGGGTGGGCGACCCGGCCCCGGACGACTACGGCGTGCCCGTCTCGGCGGTCGCCCGCCACCGGGCCGAGCTGTTCGAGCAGCCGCTGTACGACGGCCCCTACGCCAAAGCGGCGGCCCTCGTCCACACCCTCGGCCGCTGCCGCTGGCTGGAGCGCTCCAACCTGGCCGTCGCGGCGGCCACCGGCGTCATGTACCTCGAAGCCGCGGGAATCCGGGTCAAGCCCACCCGCGACGACGCCATCGCCCTCAAGGACCTCCTCCTCAGCCCCGCCTGCTCCGCCGGCAAGATCTCCGCGCTGCTGCGGACCTGGCCAACCGCCACCTGACGCCGCCGCTGCCCCTCAGCGCAGTACGGCCGCCAGCAGGTCGGTACCCAGCGCCGTCACGTCGGGCAGATTGAGGGTGTAGCGGACGTAACGACCGTGCCGCCGGGCCGTGAGCAGCCCCGCGCCGCGCAGGACGGCGAGGTGCCGGGAGACCTCCGGGGGCGAAAGCTCCCAGGCGTGGGCCAGCTCGCCGTTGGTGTGCGGGCCGCGGGCCAGCGTACGCAGCAGCCGCAGCCGCACCGGATGTGCCAGCGCCTCCAGCCGTAGCGTGACCGTCTCCAGCGATACGGGCCCCGACGGACCCGGCTCGGCCACGGGGTACTGCACCACCGGCTGCCACCCGGGCGCATGGACCACCACCAGGTGCGGGCTGGCGAAGACGCTCGGGATGAAGGTGACCCCGGTGCCGTGGGCGGCGGTCGCCTTGTCCTGCAGCTTGTCCACGATGATGCAGTCGCCGTCTGGTGCCAGGGTGACGGAGCCGGAGACCGACGTGAGTGCCGCCGCGACACCCTGGTGCTTCAGCAGGTCGTTCTTCAGGCGCAGATCGGTGGCGAGCCGTACGGCGGCGTCCGTCCAGGCGGCATCGAAGAAGGCCTCGGCGCACTGTTCGAGGGTGCGCCGCACCCGCGCCCGTACGGCGGCCGGGTCCGCCAGCAGCCGTTCGGCGAAGGCCTCTTGCCGTGCGCCGCGCGCCTGGGCCAGCTCAAGGGCACGCTCGCGCGCGGTCGCGTCGGTGAGCGGTGACGGCGTGGCGAAGTGGACCCGGTTGCCGCCACAGGTGGTGACGAGCGCGGCGGTCACGTACGTCTCGTCGTCGATCCGGTCCACGTCGTCCAACTCCTCGGCGAGGGTCGGCCGAGGGCGGGCGGGGAGCAGGAAGTCGGCCTGTGAGGAACGCCAGAGGAACTCCGCCTCCCGCAACCGCTCGGCCAGCTCCGGCCGCAGCCCGGCCCAGACACCCGCGGCCCAGCCGGCGAGCTGCGGATGATGCCCGGGTTCGGCCAGTACGTGCAGCATCGCGGTCAGCTCGGCCAGCGGGGAGGCGGCGAACCGCAGCCGCTCGGACGGCAGCCCGCCGATGTCGATCCTCAACGTCATCCCCTCAGCATCGCTGACCGGGAGGCCGCCGACGACGTCGCTTGACGGTGTCCGTCAACCGACGCGGTCGGCCAGGTGGCCGCACGCACGGTTGACGCCATGGCAACCCTCACCAAGATCCGTCCCCGCGCCCTCGTCCGCGCCTCCGCAGACCCCCGCCATGCCGTCGCCCTGCCCGTGGACGCGCTCGGCACCGCCCCTCGCCCCGCCCCACGTCCTGGGACGCACCCTCGCCCGCTCCGAGCTCTCCACGGGCTTCGGCCTCGCCGTCTCCCCGGCGGCCATCACCGCCCTCGCTCCCCACGGCCCGGCCGCCTTCTGGGGCACCCTCGCCACGGCAACCCTCCTCTCCGCCTCGGCCGTCGCCCCCGCGACTTCCGTTCCCTTCCCACGACCTCAGCGGGTGCGGGTGGCGGGGAGCTGCTCTAGCGTCGATGGGAGGGGGAGGGAACGGAAGCCATGCTGAGCGGGTCCGCTGCGGAGCCCGGCTCCTCGGGCCGCAGGCCCGGCCGCGTGTGCTCGGCGCCGTTCCTGCGCGGATCCGACACCAACCGGTCCCGGGCCGCGCGACGACCCCGGAGAGCAGGTGCGTCCCATGCGCGCGTCGACCCGTATAGCAAGCGTCCTCACCGGCCTGACCCTCGCGGTCGGTGGTGTGGCCTTCACGGCCCCGGCCGCCGGGGCCGCCCCGGCGGACGTCACGGCCTGCATCAACCAGGTGGAGCGGGAGCTTCACGGTGGCGAGGCCACGGACTCCGTCCGGATGGCCTGTTACGTCGGACTGACCGGAGACCAGCAGCACTGTGTGACGGGTCTGACCGCGGGCGGCGTGACCAACGGGACCGCGGTGACCGCCTGTCGGGTGGCCCCCGAGTAGACGCGGTCGATGCGAAGGCCGACGCGGTGGAGCGATGCCCGAACCGGCGGGTGACGGCCGTGCTTCTGTGCGTCGGTCACAGGCTCGTGAGGAGGTCCTCGAGCGGGGCCGGCACCCGTCCGGGGTCGAGGGCCTCCACCAGGAGACGGCCGTAGCGGATCTTGCGGCCCTTCTTCGTGCCGAGGAAGCGCCGCAACTGCCGCTGCCGGGGCCGACCGTCGTGTGCGGGCTGGCGCAGGAAGGTCTGCCAGGCACGCAGGTCGCCCTCGACCCGGATGATCTCCTCGACCGTCCCCGTGCCGAGCGCGCGGATGAGCTCGTCCTCCAGGTCCGCCGCGCACACGAAGAATCCCGCGCCGTTCGCCCCGGCCCGCTTCAGGCCGCGTTCGTAGTACGGCTGTTCCCTCTCGTCGCACAGCCCTGTCAGGCGCAGGCCGAGTCCGGGCGGCCCGAGAAGGCCGGCGTAGCGGCCGACGTTCATCGCCCCGCCCATCGACACGACGCACACCCCTTCGGCGGCCAGGTCCCGGCCACGCCGTGCTGCGAGCGCCTCGATCGCCGCCAGGTCACTCAGCCCTTCCAGCAGCACCGCCGTCCGCAACCCCAGCCGCACTGCCAGCTCACCCGCCGGTCCGCCGGGCCCACCGGCCGCCCAGCGGCCGACCGCCTCCCGGAACGCCCACATGTCCACCATGGAGGGAGTCTGCACTTCCGGAGACCGGCACGGCTCGGAATTACGGACCAGGGCGCCTGCTGAGACGTCAGAGCGCCGCCCCGCCCCGCCCCGGCCCGCAGATCGCGGCCGTACCGGCGTGCGGAACGGATCTCCGGCAGGGAGGATGAGGATTGTGCAGGACAGACGGAGCGCTGCCGGGGAGTCCTACGGGGAGTCCTGCTACGGTGCTCCGGCCGAAACCGGTGGGCCGAACGGAACCCCGCCGGGGGAGTCCGGCCGCCGAGGCGAGGCGCCGAAGCAGACCGTCGCGCTCGCGGCCATGCTCTTCGCGGTGGCGATGGTCTTCATCGACCAGACGATCGTCAGCATCGCCGCCCCCAGCATCGTCGAGGAACTCGGCCTCTCGTCCTCCGGACTGCAACGCGTGGTCAACGCGTATCTGCTCGCGCTCGCCGCGTTCTTCGCGCTCGGCGGGCGCCTCGCCGATGTCCTCGGGCACCGCCGGATGGTGGTGGCGGGCACCCTCGTCTTCGTCATCTCCTCCGTGCTGTGCGGCTCGGTGCCGTCCGGAGACTTCGCCCAGAGCTGGCTCGTCATCTTCCGTGCCACCCAGGGTGTGGGTGCGGCGCTGGTCTTCCCCGCCGCCATCGCCGTGGTCGTCGGCGTCGTCCCCGTCGGCAGACGCGGCCGGGTGCTGGCCCTGTTCTTCGTCCTCGCGGGCGCGCTCACCGCCATCGGACCGCTGCTCGGCGGCTGGCTGACCTCGTGGACCTGGCGGGCCGTCTTCTGGATCAACGTCCCCGTGGCCGTCCTCGCGCTCGTCCTGACCGCCCTCGCCCGCATTCCCGACGCCCGGCGGCGCGAACGTCTCGACGCGCCGGGCGCCGTACTCGTCGCCACCGGTATGGCACTGAACGTCTTCGGGATCCAGCAGTCGGCCACCTGGGGCTGGAGCAGCCTCGCCACCTGGGCGTGCGTGATCGGCGGGCTCCTCGTCCTCGGGCTCTTCTGCTGGTACGAACTGCGCACCGATGAGCCGCTCATCAAGCTGCGCGTCTTCCGCGACCGGGCGTTCACCGCCGACGCCCTGGTGCTCTTCTTCTCGATGCTGGCGTTCATCCCCGTGTTGTTCTTCGCGTCGGTGTACGCGCAGATCTCGCTCAGCTCATCGCCCCACCAGGCCGCGCTCTACGTGCTGTACTTCTTCGCCGGCTACGGCCTCTCCGCCCAGTGGGGCGGCCGGATCCTAGACAAGCACGGTGCCCGGCCCACGATGAAGCTGGGCACAGCGCTCGCCTGCGCGGGATTCGCCCTGTGGGCGTGGAAACTGACGGACCTGTCGGCCCACGACCAGTGGCCCTACGCCTGCCTCGCCGGAGCCGGCATGGGCCTCGCGCTCTCCCCGGCCTCCACCGACGCCGTGAACCGGGCGATCGACGCCTCGTACGGCGAGGTCACCGGCATCACCCAGACCGTACGCAACTACGCGGGAGCCGTGGGCATGGCGGTGTTCGGCACGCTCCTCACCCATGTCACCACCAGCCGGGTCGCGGAGACACTCGCCGCGAAGGGCCTGCCGGAGGGGGAGGTCCAGGGTGCGGCCCACGGTATCGCCGAAGCGGTCATCGGCCACCCGGACGACCGCGCGCCCACCGACGGCGGACCGACCGCCACGCTGATGCGGAGCTCCTTCCAGGCCATCCACATGGACTTCGCCGAGGCCAACCAGTGGGTGTTCTACGGGATGGCCGTCGCGCTGGGGCTGGCGTGCCTGTGCACCTTGCTGCACCCGGGGACACGGGTGACGGGCGAGAACACGGAGACGGAAGGGGCCACGCAGGAGCGGACGCGCCCCTGAGCACTCCGCCCCGTCATCGGCCGCGGCTGCGGCTGCGGTACGAACGCCGCGTGGAGAAGGCGATGTACGCCCCGAAGCAGATGACCCACACGACGCTGGGCCACGCGGCGATCCGCTCGAACAGACCTTGGACGTAGGGATCCGGTCTGAGCGCCGTGAGCGTGGCCGAGATGATGGACGTGACTCCGCACAGGATGCCCGCCGCGCCCCAGTACGGCCGGTCCGCCTGCCGGAGCATGCCTCCCAGCAGCAGTACGCCCACGGCCCCGCAGAAGAAGCAGGTTCCGGCGGACAGCAGATGTACGGCCGGACGGAGGTTGTAGGGATTGAAGCCGGTCGACACGAGTCCCACTCCGCTGACGGCCAATACGCCGAACGCCAGGTTCCGGAGACGGTCCGGCGGGAAGACCACTGCGTTGAGCAGCGCGCCCAGGATGAGGCAGACCCCTCCCACGATCCAGGCGACGTCGGCGGCCTCGTGCCAGGGAGAGCAGAAGCGGAACCCCCCGATGAGACCGCATCGGGTATCGCCGAGCGCCGAGATGATGTGCTCCGCCAGGTTCTGACTCGAAGCACGCGGCAGGACGACGGCGTTGTTCACCACGAAGATCTGGGCCAACGAAGCCCACAGGAGGCCTCCGGCCGCGAGACTCCTCGAAGCCGTGAAGGTGAGTTCGCGCATGCCGCCACTTGCTGTCGGGCGAGTCGTTGAAAGCCGTCGCGGCCACGACAGGAGGTACGACCGCGCAGCGCCAGTATGTCCCGCCCCGGTCTGGCGCAGGCTGATGCCTGCGCGGCGAGTCGCCACTTGGGCGGACGGGCGCTGGACAGGCGCGTCACGGAGGCGGGGAATACAGTGGGGATGTACGTCCTGCGCTCACCCCAGGCTGTGTCGGCCGCCCGTGTAGGGGCCCGGCGAGGGACCAGCCCAGACGGGACTTTGACGGCACGGCCTACGGGGCGACACGGATTTCGCCCGTGGGCCGCGCGCCCGGTAGACCGCCCGGGGCCGGGCCACCCGTCCGGGAGGCTGACCATGACCCGCCACTTCCGACGGCGGGCGCTCAGGGCTACACGTACGGCTACAACCAGGCGTACGCCAAGTCCGCAGCCGCCAACAAGGCCGCGTGCGACGCGATGAACAAGCCGCAGGCGCCCAAGCCGCCGCAGCAGACCCAGCAGAGCATGGCGGCCGCCGGCCAGGCCGCAGGCGAGACCTGGGGGCGCGACGAGGGCAAGGCCTGCGTGACCGCACGCACCCACGCCCGCCTGATCCCGCCGAAACAGCCCGACGCGCTGATCCTCGCGTACCAGAACGGCTACGCGGTCGGCTACGACACCGCGTACGACGAAGCGTTCCGCCAGAACTGCCTCAACAAGTAGCGCCTCAAGCTCAGTAGGTGACGCTGATCCGGCGCGCCCGGCCGTCCACCCGTATGCGGCCCCCGACGGGGACCACGAGTTGGGGATCGGTGTGGCCGAGGTCGACGTCGAACACCGCCATGGTGTCGGGGGCGTACTGCTGGAGGGCTCGCAGCACGGCCTCGCGCTGGTGCCGGCGGTAGCGGGCCCTCTCCGTGGGGCCCAGCGGGTTCTCGAACGACCAGGCCTTGGCCCTGCCCATCAGGAGTGCGGGGAACTGCTGGAGCAGCCCGCGTTCGCCCATGTTCCGCAGGATCCGGTAGACCTCTTCGGCGTGCGGCATGTCTTCGGACGTCTCCAGGAAGAGCACGTTGCCGGCGTAGGCGCCGACCGGCAGTACGGCGCGGTCGGCCATCAGCAGCCAGGAGATGATCTCCAGGTTGCCGCCCCAGCCGATCCCTTCGACGACGTGGTCACCGTTGTGCCAGATCCAGCCGCCGGCGGGTTCCGTCTCGGGTTCGGACTCGAAGGTACGCGGGTCCTCCCAAGGCCGGTTGACGTCGCCGAAGGCGTCGGCCGGGGTGAGTTCGTACGCTCCTGAGGTGAACAACGCCGCCCTGAGGGAATCCGCGGTCAGCGGGTGCAGCGCGCCGGGGCGTCCGAGCTCGACCATCACCGAGCCGCCGTGGTATCCGACGATGCCCGCGTTCCGCAGGAACAGCAGCAGGTTGGTGTTGTCGCTGTAGCCGAAGAACGGCTTGGGCTTTGGTCAACCGCTCCCGTACCCCGCCGCCACCAGGCCCGATTCGTATGCCGCGATGACCGCCTGGGCGCGGTCGCGGACGCCCAGCTTCGTGAAGATGCCGGTGATGTGGTTCTTGACCGTGGAGACGCTGATCTCCAGGTCCCCGGCGATCTCCGCGTTGTCGAACCCGGTCGCCAGCAGCTGCCAGATCTCCAGCTCGCGCGGTGTGAGGCCGGCCGGGGCCGTCGCCGCCGGGCGCGGCCGGGCGGGGGAGGAGGCCCGTACATAGGTGGAGATCAGCCGGGTGAGCAGTCGGGGAGCGACGGCGGCCTCGCCGGTGTGGACGGTGTGGATCGCTGCGATGAGCTCCTCCGGGGAGACGTCCTTGGGGAGGAAGCCGTACGCGCCCGCGCGCAGTGCGGCGACCACGTACTCGTCCATGTCGAAGGTACTGAGAGCCAGAACGCGGGATTCCGGCAGCGTCCGCGCCAGCTCCCCGGTGGCCTGGACGCCGTCGAGGACCGGCATCCGGATGTCCATGACGACCACGTCGGGCCGCAGCTCGTGGGCCAGGGCGACGGCCCGGGCGCCGTCCTCGGCCTCGCCCACCACCTCGAACGCCGGGTCGGGCGCCAGGATCAGCGCCAGGCCCCGCCGTACCAGCGGCTGGTCGTCGGCTATGAGCACACGGATCATCCGCGTCGGTCCTCTCGCTGTCCCCCCGGGTCGCCTGCCGGGAGCCTGGCCGCCACCCTGAATCCGCCGCCGTCGCACGAGCCGGCCTCCAGGGTGCCGCCTTGCAGTGCGACGCGTTCCCGCATTCCGATCAGACCGTACCCGCTGCCGGCGCCGGGCCGCGAAGCCCCCGGCCGCGAAGCCCCCGCCCTGGCGCCGCCCGCGCCCTCGTCCCGGATCTCCACCTCGACGCCGTCCGGACCGTAGGTCAGCCGTACGTGGGCCCGCGCACCGACGGCGTGCTTGCGGGCGTTGGTCAGTGCCTCCTGGACGATCCGGAACACCGTCAGACCGACGGTCGGCGGCAGCGGGCGGGCCGTCCCCCGTACGGTGAACTCGGTGGGCGTACCCGCCAGCCGGGACTCGGTGATGATCCGGCCGAGGTCCCCGGTCCCGGGCTGCGGCGCCGGCGGGACCTGCTCCGGTTCCTCTCCGGCCCGCAGGACGTCGAGGAGTTGCCGCATCTCCCGCAGCGCCATCCGCCCGGAGTCCTCCAGGGTGACCAGCGCCTCGCGGGCCGCGCCCGGGTCGTGCGCCAGGTTGGCCCGGGCGCCGCCGGCCATCAGCTGCATGGTGGTGATGTGGTGCGCGACGATGTCGTGCAACTCGCGGGCGATCCGGCGGCGTTCCTCGGCCACCGCCCGGTCGGCCAGCAGGGTGCGCCTGGCCTCGGCCTCCTGCTGCCAGTGCCGCACCACCAGTCCGGTGCCGACGACGAGCACCACCGCGACCGTGTTGCCGAGCAGGCCCGTCAGGACGGACGAGTCACCGTAGCCCCCGCTGATCATCGTCACCGGCACGGTCGCCACGGCGGCCGCCGCCGTGACCGCCGTGCTGCGCAGGCGGGTCACGGTGTACAGCGCGACCATGTAGGCGGCGGAGAAGTGCGGGCCCTGCGGCGTGGTCAGGTTCAGCGCCGCGCCGAGGGCGAGGACGGCGCAGAGCACGGTCACCGGCCGGGTCCGACGGGCCAGCAGACAGGGTGCGGCCAGGACCACGAGGACGAGAGCCCACACGCTGAGGGGCCGGCCGTCGTCCGCGGCGCCGAGCGAATAGCCGATCAGGTCGTTCACGGCCGCCCCGATGGCCACGAGCGCGTCATTGCGGCTCCAGTCGAAGACCGGCCCGCGCGCCTTGCCCCGGCCGCTCTCGCCGAAGCCGCCCGCGACCCCGGCTCCGCCCCCGCCCGTCTCCTCGGCCCGGTCCTGAATCCGTATCGGCATTGCTTGCCGGTCCCCCTCCGCCACCGGCCCGCCGGATCCCGACCGGAGCGCCGCAGTTCGCGTACGGGATCCATTCTCGCAGCGGTGGGAGAGGCAGCCCTGAGCCCGAAGGCGGAGGACGGACCAGGACCGTGGTCCTGGTCCGGGCAGTGCGCCGGACCCTGGTCCCGAGTGCGGGTTCCTCCCAGGTCAGGACGTTTCCCGGCGCGGGCGCTGATGAGCTGGACAACGTCCGGGAACCCCCCGGTCGATCGAGTTACGGAGGCCCCTGTGATCCGCGCCCTGACCGGCTTCGCCACCCGAAGTCCCTGGAAGGTCATCGCTCTCTGGGCGGTGCTGGGCATCGCCATGACCATCCTCGGCCAGGCGTTCGTCTTCCGCACCACCCAGCCCAGTACGGGCGAGTT
The DNA here is from genome assembly GCF_044769045.1 of Streptomyces sp. NPDC090741. Classification (NCBI taxonomy): domain Bacteria; kingdom Bacillati; phylum Actinomycetota; class Actinomycetes; order Kitasatosporales; family Streptomycetaceae; genus Streptomyces; species Streptomyces sp. NPDC090741. The sequence goes on from NZ_JBIVXF010000002.1 coordinate 874,298, forward strand.
CCTGCCCACCACCTACGATTCGGCGGCCGCGCTGAAGGTCGCCGAGGAGCACTTCGGCGTCAGGCCCGACGCCAATCCGCTCACCATGCTGGTGGCCCGGGCGGACGGGACGAAGCTGTCCGAGTCCGACGAGCGGCTGATCGACGCCGAGGCCGCGAAGCTCGCCCGGCGCGAGGTGGCGATGCCGAAGACGGCGGAAACGCCGCCCTTCACGCAGGACCGTTCGCAGGTCCCCCGGATCAGCCCGGCGATGACGGCGCCCGACCGGACCTTCCGGCTGCTATCGGTCGAACTGACCGGCAATCCCTTGGATCCCGGGATGCAGGACCTGTACCGGGCCTTCCGGGACCAGGCCCGGGCCGAGTTCGCCGAGGCCGGGCTGCGGACCGGGTTCACGGCCGGGCTCGCGGACAGCGTGGACACCGCCGACGCCGAGAAGACCCGTTCGACGGTCGTCGGCAGCGCCATGCTCGCGGTGATCGTGCTGCTGCACGTGCTGGTGTTCCGCAGCGTCCTCGCGGCGCTGCTGCCGCTGCTCGTGGTGTCGGTGATCGGCGGCGCGGCCGCCGGTGTGGTGGTCGCGTCCTCCCTGCTCACCGGCGTCCAACTCGACGCCTCCACGCCGCAGTTGATCAGCGTGGTGCTGATCGGGATCGGCATCGACTACTTCCTCTTCCTGCTGTTCCGCTTCCGCGAACAACTGCGCAGCCGGCCCGACCAGACCGGGCGCGCCGCGGCCGCCGAGGTAGCCGGCCGGGTGGGTACGGCGATCACCTCCGCGGCGCTGACGATCGTCGCCGCGTTCTCCACCCTCGGGGTCGCCTCCTTCGGCCAGTTCCGGGTGCTCGGCCCGGCCATCGCCGTGTCCGTACTGGTGATGCTGCTGGGCAGCCTCACCCTGATGCCGGCGCTGCTGGCCGTCACCGGGCGGAAGATGTTCTGGCCCTCGCGCGACCTGCGCCGCGAGCCCCCGGAGGGGATGGCCGGGAGGATGGGCCGCCGGGTGGCGACGCGTCCGGCGATCATGGCGCTCGCCTCACTGGCGCTGCTCGGCGCGCTGGGGGCGGGCCTGGCAGGGATGCACACGGACTACGGACAGGGCGGCTCGGGGGACAGGGATACGGCGGCGGCGCGCACGGCGGCCGAGATCTCGCACGCCCTGCCGGCCGGGGTGTCGGACCCGACCACCGTGTTCGTCACCGCCTCCGACGGCGGCAGGCTCGACACCCGAGTGCTGGGCGGACTGTCCAAGGCGCTCGCAGCGGTCGACGGTGTCGGCCAGGTCGCCCCGGCCGTACCGAGCGAGGACGGCAGGGCGGTGCGGATCGACCTGTTCCTGACCGCCGATCCGCGGGGACAGCGGGCCCGCGACCTGGTGTCCGGACCGGTCCGGGACGCGGTGGTCGCGCACCGGCCCGACGGTACGGAGGCGCACGTGGGCGGCACGGCCGCGATCTTCGCCGACATCTCGTCCGCCGTCTCCGGCGACCTGAAGGTGGTCTTCCCGGTGGCCGCGGGCCTGATCTCGCTGATCCTGCTCCTGCTCCTGCGGAGCCTGCTCGCACCGCTGATCCTGATGATCTCCGTCGGCCTGGGCTTCGCGGCGACGCTCGGCGCCTCGGCGCTGGTTTCCCAGAACCTCCTGGACCGGCCGGGGGTGAACTTCATGCTGCCGCTGGTGCTGTTCCTGTTCGTGGTCGCCCTGGGCACCGACTACAACATCCTCATCAGCGACCGGATACGGGAGGAGATGGAGAAGCCCGGCCCGGCCCGGGCGGCCGTGGCCCGGGCGGTACGGCACACCGCCCCGGCCATCGCGACGGCGGGCCTGGTCCTGGCCGCCTCGTTCGGAAGCCTGGCCGTCAACCCGAATCCGGGCACCCAGGAGATCGGCTTCGCGACGGCGCTCGGGATCATGCTGTCGGCGTTCGTCCTGTCGATCGTGCTGGTTCCGGCGCTGGCCGCGCTGCTGGGCCGGTCGATCTGGTGGCCGGTACGGCCGCGGCGCACCGAGCACACCGCCGGGCACGCGGGCGGGCACGGGCAGACCGGGCGCGCCGACGGCCAGGAGCGGCCCGTTCCGGTGGGCTGAAGGGGCGATCAAGCAGTCCGACGGGCCGTCGCCGCCCGATCGCGGTGACGGCCGGCGTGGCCCGTCAGGCGCGGCTCGGCGTCGGCTCCGGCTCCGGGTCGGAGGCAGGGGCTGCCGCGTGGCGGGGGAGCAGCAGGGGGGTCGCCAGCAGGAGTACGCCGGCCAGGCCGATGGCCGTGCGCGGGCCGAGCAGGCCGCCCAGTACGCCCCAGACGGCGGTCAGGACCGCGGTCGAGACCTTGGTCGTCACCGCCCAGGCGGACAGCGTACGGGCGACCCGGTCGGGCGCGGTGAGCCGGAGGCGGCAGGTGGCGTGGACGGGGTTGAAGACCCCGCAGCAGAAGATGAGCCCGAGCTCGACGCCCATCACCAGCAGCAGCCCTCCCGCACCCGGCCCCAGGAAGGCCAGGCCGACGGGCCAGAGCGCGCGCAGTGTCCCGGCCGCGACCAGGACCCGGTGCTGTCCGAACCGGATGACGAGCGGCCGGGCCAGCCGCGCACCGAGCAGCCCGCCGACCGAGGGCGCGGCGAAGGCGAGGCCGTACTCCCACGGTGCGAACCCGAGCCGGCCGAGCATCAGGACGGCCAGCAGCGGCTGGGCGGCCATCACCAGGCCGTTGAACAAGGCGGTGTTGAAGAACAACTGCCGCAGCACCCTGTCGGCGAGGATGTACCGCCACCCGTCGAGCAGGTCCCCGGCCCGCATGCGCGTGCCCTCCCGGCGCTCGGGCCGCGGCTCGTGCCCGCCGATCGCGCGGATGCCCAGGGCCGAGAGCAGGTAGCTGACCGCATCGGCCACCACCGTCACCACCGGACCGAGGAGTCCGATCGCCGCGCCGCCCAGCGGCGGTCCGATGATCGTGGTCGTCCAGGCCGTGGACTCGAACCGGGCATGGGCGACGAGCAGGTCCTCGGCCGGCAGCAGCGTCTTCAGGTAAGCGCCCGAAGCGCTGCGGAAGGCGATGTCGGCCGCCGCGACGACGACCGAGACCAGCAGGAGCTGAAGGAACGTGAGCACGCCGAGCGCGAACGCGGCGGGGATCGTCAGCAGCGCCGCGAACCGTACGAGGTCCATCGCGACCAGCACCGGCCGCTTGCGGCGGAACTCCACCCACGGGCCGAGCGGCACCGCCACGGCGGCGCCCACCGCAGCCCCCACGGAGGCGAGCGCGGCGACCTCGGCCGGCCCGGCGTGCAGCACCTGGATCGCGATCAGCGGGAAGGCGCCGAAGGCGAGCCACGTGCCGAGGGCGCTGGTCCCGTACGCTCCCCAGAGCCACCCGAACCGCCGCCCCAGCCGATGCCCGTTCCTCACGCCCGCCGCCCCTCGCCATCCACCCGCCCACCCGCACAACCATTCCGCGTTCGGAATCATCAAAGCGAGCACCACGACCAGGAATCAAACAACCGCGGCGTCATCGGCCACAACCAACGGTTGTACGCCTAGGGTGTCGGCATGGACCTCGACACCGTCCGGACCTTCGTCGCCGCCGCCGACACGGGCCGGTTCCAGGAGGCCGCCGCCGAGCTGGCGGTCACCCAGCAGGCCGTCTCCAAGCGCATCGCCGTGCTGGAGCGCGACCTCGGCGTGCGGCTGTTCACCCGTACTCCGCGCGGCGCCCAGCTCACCATCGACGGCCAGGCGTTCCTGTCCCACGCACGAGAGCTGCTGCGCGTCGCCGAGCGCGCGGTCGCGTCCGTGCACACCGCCCGCCGCCCGCTGCGCGTCGACATCATCGCCTCGCGCGGCGCCGCGTCGGGCCTGATGCGCGGCTTCCACCGCGCGCACCCCGACATCGACCTGGACGTGCTCATGCTGTTCCAGATCGAGACGGCCCTCGCCGCCATCCGCTCGGGTGAGATCGATGCGTCCTTCCGCGCCGTCGCCGCGCCCGGCCGCCCCCTTCCCGACGACATCGAATCCGTCCGGGTCCTCGACGAGCCGCTCCAGCTCCTCATCGGCCCCGCCCACGCGCTGGCGGGCGCCCGGTCGGTGCCCCTGGCCCGGCTCGCCGGGCACCGGATCTGGATGCCCGGCATCGTCCCCGGTACCGAGTGGGCCGCGTACTACGACGACCTCGTCGCCGAGTTCGGCCTCACCATCGAGGCCACCGGCCCCAACTTCGGCTCCGACGCACTCCTCGACACCGTCGCCGACACCCCGGCCCTGGCCACCTTCATGGGCGGACACACCCGCCTGGTCTGGCCCGCCGGCCACGGCCTGCGCCGTATCCCGGTGACCGACCCGACACCCGTCTACCCGCACTCGCTCCTCTGGCACCGCGACAACCCCCACCCGGCCCTGGCCACCCTCCGCGCCCACCTCGCCGCCACAACCCCCGGGGGCCCCGAAGCCGCCGCGACCTGGTCACCGAGCTGGGCGAGCCCGGCCCGATCCGTAAGACAGGCCTAGCGCTGCGGGAGGTCCCTGACGAACACCATGCCGTCGCTGCCCGCCAAGTGGGCCGGGTCAAAGGGGGCGTAGCCGAACCAGGGGGGACACGCGGGGCACGGGCCGCGTGCCGCCGAGGGCGCTGGCCAGCCGCGTGGTGTCGATGACGCAGCGGTCGTCCGGGAGCGCGTACAGGATCCCCTCGACGGTGTCCGGCGGCGGCGTGTCCACTCCCTGGTGCCGGATCGTGCCGAGGGCCGTGGCCACGAAGGCGTACTCCTCGCCCAGCTGCGCGCTCACCAGCGCACCGGCGCTCCACCACTCCACCGGCCCCTGCCACATCTGCATCGCGCTCTTCTCCCGCTGGAGATGCGAGTTGTGGGCATGGACGAGTGCCGGGCCCCTGGCGGCGACGGCGAGCAGGTTGTGGGCCATCATCAGATCCCGCAGCGCGCACAGCCGCGCCATGCGGGCCGGTGAGTCGTCGGCCGTCCAGTAGTGGTAGCGCAGCAGGCCGGTCGCGGTGCGCCCGTACAGGCGCGCCCGGTCCCAGTCCTCCCGCGAGGAGGCGGCGAGCAGGTGCGGGGTCTGCGCTTCGAGGAGCGCCACCAGATCGTCGGCGAGCAGCCGCAGCCGACCGGCATCGGCCGACTGTCCCACGGACCGGGCCGGGTCCATCATCGCGGCGGGATCGGTCCACCGGTCGTCGGTGCCGAGCAAGCGGTCGAGCGTTTCCGCGGTGCAGGGGAGCAGATCCGCGTCCACCCGGGTCGAGAGGTAGCCGTGGAGCGCGGTGAGGGGCTGCCGTGGGCCCGCGGCGCCCGTGATCTCCAGCGGGCCGTCGAAGCCGGCGAAGCGGAGCCGCTCGGACGCCGGCCGACCGTCGTTGTGGTCGCGCATCCAGCGCACGAGGTCGCGGTTGGCCGCGGAGGTACCCCAGCCGTGGCTGAAGCCGTGCTCCATGGCCTCGTCGAGAGTGCCCGTGCCCGAGGTGACGTAGTCGTCCACGACCAGGCCCGTCAGACAGTCGCTCTCGATCGCGATGGTCCGGTAGTCCTCCTGCTCGACGAGCTGTCGGAAGATCGCGTTGCGCAGGTCGAGCAGAGCGTCCTCGCCGTGGGTGGGCTCGCCCAGGGCGAGCAGCCGGGGCCGGGTCGGGAGCAGCCTCATGACGGCCGCAGCCTCGACGGCGCGGGCGCTGTCCTTGATGTCAGTAGCCATGCCTTCAACGGTATCTTTGAACCTTCGGTTGAAACCTTCCCGCGATATCTTCGGATTCATGCGGCAAAACCTTCAAACCGGCGAACGGCTCAGGCCGGTCGATCTGGCGCGCGAGCACGGTCTGTCCACGCAGGCGATCCGGAATTACGAGGAGGCCGGCATCCTTCCGGCCGCCGGTCGCACACCCCACGGCTACCGCACCTACACCTCGCTGCACGCGGCGGCCCTGCGCGCGTTTCTCGCCCTCGTGCCCGGCCACGGCCACCGGACGGCGACATCGATCATGCGCGCCGTGAACCAGGGCGCGGACGACGAGGCGTTCCGCCTCATCGACGAGGGCCACGCCCAGCTGCTCGACGACCGGCGGACCCTCCAGGCAGTGGAGAGCGCCCTGCTCGACCTGGAGCCCACCGCGGCGCCCGAGCCCGGCGACATGTTCATCGGGCTGCTGGCAGAGGCGCTCGGCGTCCGGCCCGCCACGCTGCGCAAATGGGAGCGCGCCGGGCTGGTGCGCCCGCGCCGGGACCCGCTGACCGGGTACCGCGTCTACGACGAGGCCGACGTACGGGACGCCCGGCTCGCCCACCAACTCAGGCGGGGCGGCTACCTGCTGGAGCAGATCGCCCCGCTGATCGCCCAGGTGCGCAACGCCGGCGGCCTGGAGCCGCTGGAGGCCGCACTGGGCGACTGGCGCGCCCGGCTGTCCGCCCGCGGGCGGACGATGCTGACCGGGGCCGCGGAACTGGAGCCGTACCTCCGCAAGCTCTCGCACCACCGACAACTCATCTCGTCTTGACAAATTATTTTGTCGGTCGGATCCTGGAACGGTGCTGGACGTCGCTGTGATCGAAGAACCCGCCGCGGCCGAGGCCTCCCTGGACCCGATGCGGTCCCGGATCCTCGCCGCCCTTGCCGAGCCCGGCTCGGCCGCCATGGTGGCCGTCCGCCTGGGGTTGCCCAGGCAGAAGGTCAACTACCACCTCAAGGAGCTGGAGCGTCACGGGCTGGTCGAGCTCGCCGAGGAACGGCGCAAGGGCAACGTCACCGAGCGGATCTACGCCGCCACCGCCGCTTCCTACGTCATCTCTCCCAGTGCCCTGGCCTCCGTCAGCCCGGACCCCGCCCGGTCCCGGGACCAGCTCTCGGCCCACTGGCTGCTGGCGCTGGGGTCCCGGCTGGTGCAGGAGGTCGGCGCGCTGGTGACCGGCGCGTCCCGGGCCCGGCGGCGGGTCGCCACCTTCGCCATCGACGCGGAGGTGCGGTTCGCCACCGCGGCCGACCGGATGGCGTTCGCGGACGAGCTGACCCAGGCCGTGACGGCCCTGGTCAGCCGCTACCACGACGAGACCGCCCCACAGGGCCGCAGCCACCGGGTGATCGTCGGCCTCCACCAGATCCCCGCCGCGCCGCCCGGCACTCCCGGGAGCAGGGCCGAACCGCAGCAGAATGCCGGGACGACCGGGACGACCGGGACGACCGGGACGACCGGGACGACCGGGACGACCGGGGCCACCGGGACGACCGGGGGGACCCGAGAACACGGATCCGAAGTACGACAGGAGAACCCGCGATGACGCACCCTTTCGAGATCGAGCAGGAGACGATCCTGCCGGCGAGCCCCGAACAGGTCTGGGAGGCGATCGCCACCGGACCGGGGATCGACTCCTGGTTCATGGGGCGCAACGAACTGGAGCCGCGCGTGGGCGGCACCGCCGCCATGGACACCGGCGGCAACCGGGAGGAATCCCAAGTCACCGCCTACGAACCGGGCAAACGCCTCGCCTCCCGCACCGCCACCGCCGCCGACGGCCGCTTCATGGCCTTCGAGTACTTGATCGAGGGACGCGACGGCGGCAGCACCGTCCTGCGCGTCGTCCACAGCGGCATGCTCGGCGACAACTGGCAGGACGAGTACGACGCACTGCGCCGCGGCTGGCCCTTCCACCTCCACACGCTCCGCGAGTACCTGGCCCACTTCCCGGGGCGCACCGGAGCCCCGGTCTTCGCCATGGCGCCCACGGGAGAGCGGCCCGCGCAACAGGTCCGGGCGGCCCTCGTCCGCGGGCTGTCGCTGCCGAGCCCGGTCGTCGTGGGGGCGCGGGCGTACGCCGTGCCGGACGGTCTGCCTCCGGTGGACGGCGAAGTGACCTGGGCGGACGACGAACGCTTCGAGGTCCGTACCACCGACGGTCTCTACACCTTCCACCACGGCCCCGGCATCGCGCTGATGTTCCATCACCTCTTCGGCCGGGACACCGACCGTGCCGAAGCCGCCTGGCAGCAGTGGCTGACCGGCCTCTTCACCTGACCATCGGCGCGCTCGGGAACAACGTGCAACGCCCGCCCAAGACAACGAGGAAACCTCTCTCATGCGCACTGTGATCAGCACGGCCTTCATCTCGCTCGACGGCGTCGTCGAGGCACCGGGCGGCGAACCCGGCTACCGCAACTCCGGCTGGACCTTCAAGGACATCGACTTCGTCCCCGAGGCATTCGAGATCAAGGGGCGCGAACAGCAGGAGTCCACCGCCATCCTCCTGGGCCGGACCAGCTACGAGGCCTTCAGCCCCGTGTGGCCGGACATGGCCGAGTTCGCCCACTACAAGACGGTGCCGAAGTACGTCGTCTCCACCACCCTCAGCGACGACGAGCTCGTCTCCGACTGGGGCGAGACCACGATCCTGCGCTCACTCGACGACGTCGCCGCCCTCAAGGAGACCGCCGGCGGCCCGATCATCGTCCACGGCAGCGCCACGCTGAACCACGCCCTCTCGGACGCGGGCCTGATCGACCGCTACCACCTGCTGGTCTTCCCGCTGCTGCTCGGAGCCGGCAAGCGGCTGTTCAGTACGACGGACAAGGACACCCAGAAGCTGAAGCTGGTCGAGTACGAGGCTTACTCCAACGGCCTCCAGAAGCAGGTCTTCGACGTCGTCCGCTGACCGGCCTCCAGCAGCTCGCCCTGCGCCGGCGGCCCTTCGCCATCGCGGGACGGCCCTACAGCACCACGATCCCCAGGGGCCGTTCGCCCGCCGCGAGGCGGCGCGTCGTACCGCTCGGCAGGTCCACGACGGTGATCCCGTCCCAGCGACCGTCCCGGGTGGAGCCACCCGTGACGTACGCGGTGCGGCCGTCCGCGGTGACCGCGACGTCCTCGTGCGGCCCGCCCAGCGGGATCGTGCGCTCCGTCCCGCCGGGGGACCGGACCGTCAGCGAGGCCGCTGCGGCCAGGACCAGCGCCGGCCGACGCGTGCCGAGCCGGCGCGCCCAGGGCGCCCTCACCGCAGCAGCTCCGCGATCTCGGCGTACCCGCGCCGCTCCGCGTGGGCGAGCGCCGACGCCCCGTCGCCGTCCGGCAGTTCCCGGTCCGCCCCGGCCGCGAGCAGCAACCGTACGATCTCCTGGTGGGCCGGGCCCCCGTCACCGAGGATCACCGCCTCCAGCAGGGCGGTCCAGCCGAGCCGGTTGACGTGGTCGACGTCGATGTCCGTCACCGCCAGTACCTCCCGCACGTACGCGACGTGCCCACGCTCGCTCGCCGGGATGTGCGACACGCCGCCGTACCGATTGGTGCGCCGCAGGTCCGGGCCCGCCGGGAGCAGCACGCGCAGCATCGCCACGCTGCCCGTCACCCCGGTGACCAGCCAGGCGCTGTCCTGGCGGGCATCCTGTGCGTCGACGTCGGCGCCCGCCGCCACGAGCACCCGGGCCGCCTCCACGTGGTTCCCGAGGGAGGCGAGCAGAAGCGGCGTGCGCAGCTCCGTGTCGCGCGCCTCGACGTTCGCACCCGCTTCGACCGCCGCCCGCACGGCATCGGCGTCCCCCGCCCGTGCGGCGTCCAGCAACCGACGATCGACGGCCTTCATCCCGTACCCCTCACCCGCTCCACGGCCTCGCGGCCACCTGTCCTGGCCTCGATCCTCCCCCCGCCGTCCATACCGCCCGGCCCCCGGACCGGCTCCCGCTCGTCATCCGATCGGCTGATGCGCAACGGACCGCCGTCCGCTCCGGCCGGCGCTCTCCCCGGGTGCTGAGGCGGCAGCGTCGGCGACGTTTCGGCCGAGGGTCAGTGCCCGGATACCGATCGATACGCCACGGGGAAGTCGAAGTACGTGTCGGGATACGTCTCCGGCTTGTACGTGAAGTGCCACCACTCCTCGGGCAGGTTGACGAAGCCTTCGGCTGCCAGGGTGCCCTTCAGGAACTGCCGGTTCGCCCGCTGAGCGCCCACGATCCGCGGGTCGTCGGTGTGCGCCAGGGTGTCGAAGCAGTCGAACCCCGTCCCCATGTCCACCGAGTCGTCGGGGCGCCGTGCGCCCTGCGGCGCGTAACAAGGGCCGGCGGGCCGCACCGATCCACCCGTGGCTGCCGGTGAGTTCACCTTGACGATCGTCAGATCGACCGTGCTGCCCCTGCTGTGGCCCGACTTCTCGGCGATGTAGCCGTCCGCGAACAACCGGTCCTTGGCGACCCGCGGGTAGAACTCCTCCTTCATCCGGTTGTCGTCGAGGTCCTTCGCCCATCGCGCAAAGTTGTCGACGGCCCGCTGAGGCCGGTAGCAGTCGTACACCTTCAACGAATAGCCCTGCGGCAGCAGCTTCTCCTGAGCCCGATGCAGAGCCTCGGCGGTCGGCTTGGTGAGGATGCACAGGGGCTGCTGGTAACCGTCGATGCGCCGTCCGATGAAGTTGACCTTCGTGGCGTAGCGCATGTCCTGGATGATCGAGGGATCAACGGTGTGCAGCGCGACGAAGTCCTTCGGCGCCTTCGGCGCCGGCGTCGGCGCGGCGTGGGCAAGAGGGGAGAGGGACCCTGCGGTCAGTACCGCGCCGGCGGTGAAGAGGAGGGCTGTTCGCTTCTTCATGGCTTCCGTTCCGGGTCGAGACCCATCGTGTCGGACGAAAGGGAGCCGGGGCCGGGGCCGAGGACGTTGTCGAGATAGGCCGCGAGTGCGGAGCGCAGGCCCTCGGGTGTCATCTTCTGATCGTCGATCAGGTGTGCCACGAGGTCGGCGCGGATGGCGGCCAGCAGTGCGTGCGCGCTGAAATCCGCGTTGTGGACGCCGGGCACCTCATCCAATGCTGCGCGCAGCATCCCGTGCCACCAGCCGTAGTGCTCGGCCTGGTAGGGGCTGCTGAGTCCGGCGTCCTCGGCGGCCGCCATCAGGTTCCGGTTCTCGATCTTGAACCGCAGCGAGGCATCGAGGAGCTTCAGCACCCGCTCCCGAGGTGAGGACCCGGCCGCGTCCTGTGCCTCCCGCACGGCGTGGTGCAGGGGTTCGAGGCGGGAGGCGATCACGGCGCCGATCAGGCCGGCGCGATCGCCGAAGCGGCGGAAGAGGGTGCCTTTGCCCACGCCCGCGGCTGCGGCGATGTCGTCCATCGACACGCTGTGGGGGCTGATGCTGGCGGCGAATAGGGCGTCGGCGGCAGCCAGGACGGCTTCTCGGTTGCGCTGGGCATCCGCGCGCTCCGGGCGCTGGGCCACAGGTCCTCCTCGGTCTTCGGCCTGTCCGGGCCCCGGGAATCATATGCGGCCGTTACGTCTCGGAGCGTGCCTGGTGCTGTCAGACGGTGTCTTCGAGCCGGTCGAAGACGCGCGCCACCGCCGGGCGGAAGGCTCCCGGGTGGCGGTGGGTGTCGGCGCCTTCCTCCTCGGTGAAGCTCGGAAGCGTCTTGGGCGAAGGCCCAGCGAAGGATCGGGCTCCGCGTGCGGGCGTGGGCGAGCATGCGGTCCCGTTGTTTGTCGTGCTCGGCGGCCGCGCGCCGGACTGCTTCTTCGTGTGGCGCCGGGAGGTGCGCGGTCAGGGCGGAGACGGCGTCGAAGACGCCGTCGAGGGCGACGGCCGCCAGACGTGGCTCGTAGGCGGCCGCGCGGGGCGCGAGGTAGCCGCCGAGGCTGACGCCGAGCAGCGCGATGAGGGCCGGATCCCGGGTCCCGGGTGAGGAAGTCCAGCACGGGACCGGCCACGTGTTCCCAGTCCGGCCGGAACACCAGGCCCTCCCGGTGGATGGCGGCGGGCTGGCCGGGGCCGTCGAAGGTCAGGACGTGGTAGCCGCGCTCTGTCCGCCGAGCGCGCCGACGGCGTGGGGCGGCGGGAGTCGGAGTTTTGAAGTCCGCCGGAAAATTTCTCGACGGGATGTCGAGAACCGGCGCGCGGCTCCGTCCCAGCAGCGAACACGGCCACAATGGGCCGTACCTCAGCAAGGAGAACATCATGGCCAAGTACCTGCTGCTCAAGCACTACCGGGGCGCGCCCGCAGCGGTCAACGACGTGCCGATGGACCAGTGGGAGCCGGAGGAGGTTTCGGCCCACGTGCAGTACATGCGTGACTTCGCCGCTCGGCTCGAGGGCACCGGCGAGTTCGTCGACGGTCAGGCGCTCTCCCCGGAGGGCACGTTCGTCCGCTACGACGGTGAGGGGCGGCCGCCGATCACCGACGGCCCGTTCGCGGAGACCAAGGACCTGATCGCCGGCTGGATGGTGATCGACGTCGAGACCTACGAGCGCGCGATCGAACTGGCCGGCGAGCTGTCCGCGGCTCCGGGTGCGGGTGGGAAGCCGATCCACGAGTGGCTCGAGGTACGCCCGTTCTACGGCGAGCAGCCCACGGCCACCGAGTGAACGAGTCGCTGCTCCGGGAGCTGGTGCCCGCGGTGATCGGTGTTCTCGTCCGTCGCGGAGCCGACTTCGCGGCGGCCGAGGACGCCGTGCAGGACGCCCTGGTCGAGGCAGTGCGCCGGTGGCCGGACGACTTTCCGCGGGACCCCAAGGGCTGGCTGGTCACGGTGGCCTGGCGCAAGTTCCTCGACGCCGTCCGCGCCGATGCCTCCCGGCGGCGGCGAGAGGAACTGGTCGAGGCCGAGCCCGTGCCCCTGCCCGACCCGGGCGAGGCGGCGGACGACACGCTTCAGCTGTACTTCCTGTGCGCGCACCCGTCCCTGACACCGGCCTCGGCCGTCGCGCTCACGCTGCGCGCGGTCGGCGGTCTGACCACGCGGCAGATCGCGCAGGCCTACCTCGTGCCGGAGGCGACCATGGCCCAGCGGATCAGCAGGGCCAAGCGGACCGTCTCCGGCGTCCGGTTCGACCAGCCCGGTGACCTCGCCACGGTGCTGCGCGTGCTTTACCTGGTCTTCAACGAGGGCTACTCCGGCGACGTCGACCTCGCCGCCGAGGCGATCCGGCTCACTCGCCAACTGGCGGCCAAGACCAACCAAGAGGAGGTCGCGGGCCTGCTGGCGCTCATGCTGCTCCACCACGCACGGCGCCCGGCGCGGACCGGCCCCGACGGCAGGCTCGTGCCGCTTGCCGAGCAGGACCGCAGCCTGTGGAACACCCAACTGATCGCAGAGGGCGTCGAGGTGCTCCAGACCGCCCTCGCCCGCGACCGCCTGGGCGAATTCCAGGCCCAGGCGGCCATCGCCGCGCTCCACGTCGATGCCCGGACCACCGAGGAGACCGACTGGGTGCAGATCGTCGAGTGGTACGACGAACTGGTGCGCCTCACCGACAGCCCGGTGGCCCGCCTCAACCGGGCCGTCGCGGTGGGCGAGGCCGACGGCCCGCGGGCCGGCCTGGCCGCCCTGGCGGGACTCGACCCCGCCTTGCCGCGGCACGCCGCCGTCGAGGCCTACCTGCACGAACGTGACGGCGATCCGGTGACCGCAGCACGGCTCTACGCCCAAGCCGCCCGATCAGCGCCCAACATCCCCGAGCGCGATCACCTCACGCGACAGGCCGCCCGGCTCAACGCACAGCTGCGCAGCTGAGCGCCGACCGCCTGCGCGCCGTCCTCAGGTGGCGGAGCCTGCCGCCGAACCCGTCGCGAGGTCCGCGCCCCAGCGCGCTATCGCGGCCGGCAGGTCGAGCGGGCCCGGGCGCAGGTCGGCGTCTTCGGCGGGCCAGTCCTCGCGGGGGACGCGCCACATCACCTCGAACTCGTTGCCGTCCGGGTCCTTGGCGTAGAAGGACTTGGAGACGAGGTGGTCGCTCGCGCCGACCAGCGCACCGCGCTCCGTGAGCTTGTGGCCCAGCTCCGCCAGCTCGCCGAGCGTGCCGACCTCCCAGGCCAGGTGGTAGAGGCCGACCCGGCCATGCTCGGGGCCGGGCGCGTCGGCGCCGATCGCGAACAGCCCGAGGTCGTGGTCGTTGAGGCTGCCGGGTGCACTCAGGAAGGCGGCGCGGCCGGCGGTCAGGTGGTCGACCTGGAATCCGAAGACGTCGGTGTAGAACGCCACGGAGCGCTCGACGTCACGGATCCAGAGCACGGCGTGGTTCAGGCGGCGGACGGACATGCGGCAGCGCTCCCGGTGGCTCGAATGGTCTGGCTCGATAGGGTGGCCACAGCATAACGTTCAAATTCGAACTACCGACCCGATCCTGCGGAGGCATGGGGCCGGGGCGGGGGCGGGGTGGAGGGGTGGGGATGGGGGGTGGGGGATGGAGCCGGCCCGTGGCGGCCGGGCCGGAGTCGGTGGGTCAGAACGCGAAGACGGTGTTGCCGTTCAGGGTTGCGGACATGGTGCAGCTGTTGGCGAAGGTGTGCTTCCAGGCGACCCGGCTGCCCTTCCAGATGCCGTCGGCGGTCACGGTCACGGGCGCGTAGTGCATCGGGCACGCACGGTTCGTGTCGGGCGCGGCCAGCAGCTGGTCGAAGGTTCCGCCGGTGGAGTTCAGGGTCGTACAGGCGGCCTTGGGGTCCGGGTGCGTGCCCTGTGCGGACGGCATGCAGCTGAGGGTGGCGGCGCGCAGGACCGTACCGGCGTTGGCGTCGTCCCCCTGGGAGATGGAGAAGACCATGGCGGACGGGGCGTACAGGCTGGTCGGCTTGGCCTCCGCCATCCCGGTGGCACCGGCCAGGCACAGGACGGCGGCGGCGGAGGAGATGGCAACGGAGCGATAGCGCACGACAGGACTCGCATTCGATTCGAAGGTCAAGCGCGACATTTGCTTGCGTTGTCGCGCTCTGATGTGGCTGAGTCTGTCTGAGGTGAAGGCGGACCGCATATCGGTGGTCGTTTTACGGACACCTCGTTCGAATATCGGATAACGAATGGTCGTTCGGGCAGCTCACGGGGGGTGTGCTCGCTCCGTATCCGCTCGGAAACAGGGGGTGACGCCTGGTTCCGCGCCCGGATCCGGCTCGCTGACCTGCCCTCGTGCGTCCCGCGTTCACCTGAAGGTCATCCGGCTTGTCCGGATCGGTACGGTTCCCCGGCCTCCGTCGCGGTCCCGATCGGCCGTTCGGGGGAGGGAGGGGCCCGTACGGGTGACCTACCCTGGATCGGAATCGTGAGTTCCGGGGGTCGAGCGCAAAGGAAGAGCGCGTCCATGGGTATCACCAGCAATCCCGCACGCCGTCGTCGGCGTCGGGCGGGATCCGCCGTGACGGCGGCCGTCCTCGGCCTCCTCGCGGCCGCCGGTACGCCGGCCCTCGCCGCCACGGACGGCTCCGCGGGCCAGTCCTCGGGCATCTCCGGATCCGCCCGGGGCGCCCACGGCGCCAACCCGCTCCCGATGGGCATCTCGCGCCTCGCCCAGGGCTCCGGCCGCAACGTCGCCATCACCATCGACGACGGTCCGGATCCCCGCTGGACTCCTCAGGTGCTCCAAGTGCTGCGAAAGAACCACGTCAAGGCCACCTTCTGCATGATCGGAACCAAAGCGCAGAAGTACCCGGACCTGGCGAGGGCGGTCGCCGCCGACGGGCACCAGCTGTGCGACCACTCCGTCGACCACGACGTGACGATGGACCACAAGCCCGTCGCCTACCAGCGGCAGCAGATCCTGGACGGCAAGGCCATGATCGAGCAGGCTGTGCCCGGAGTCGCCGTCACCTACTACCGCGCGCCGGGCGGAGCGTTCACCCCCGACAGCCGTGCGATAGCCGTCGCGGGCGGGATGCGGCCCCTGGGCTGGAGCGTGGACCCCAAGGACTGGAGCCGGCCGGGTCTGCCGGCGATCGTCGCCGCGGTGGAGGAGAAGCTGCCCCGGCAGCCGACCGTCCTCTTCCACGACGGAGGCGGTGACCGTAGCGAGACGGTCGCGGCGCTCAAGGAATACCTGCCCTGGCTCACCGCGCAGGGCTACAGCTTCACCTTCCCGGCCCGCACCACCCCGTAAGGGCGATCCGGCCACCGCCGCCTGCCGCTACGCCTTCCGTTCGCGTACGTACACCCCCGCGCGCGCAGCCACGGCCGCTGCCGTGGCGGCGCGATCGGCGGACGCCCCGTCGAGCGGGAGGGCGGTGGTCAGGAGGCGGTAGTAGAGCGGGGCGGACGCCGCGCGGATCACCTCGTGCGGATCGGTCCCCTCGGGCACCTCCCCGCGGGCGGCGGCCTCTTCGACGCACGGCGCCCATTCCTCGACGCGGGTGGTGTAGAAGCCGTACAGGGCCTGCGCCGCCCTCGGGTCGCAGGTGGCGGCCGCGATCGCCGCCTTGAACACGGCCCCCTGACGTGGATCGGACAGCGTCCGCTGCACCAGAGCGGCGTTGGCCCTGAGGTCCCCGAGCAGCGAGCCCGTCTCCGTACGCAAGATCCGCCGCGGGGCACCGCTGCCCGCCGGCAGCAGGCTGCACGACACCGCCGGCTTCGCGCCGCCGGTGGAGGACGAGTACCTCTACCGCGTGGTCGACGCCCTGGACGAGATCGCGCAGGAGACCGGGAGGGCGATCATGCAGATCGCCCTCCCGTGGCTGTTGCAGCGGCCGACCGTGTCCTCCGTCATCATCGGGGCCCGCAACGAGGAGCAACTGCGCCAGAACCTCGGGGCGGTCGGCTGGACGCTCACCCCCGAGCAGATGGCACGGCTCGACGCGGCGAGCAGCCGCCCGGCCCCGTACCCGTACTTCCCGTACCAGCGCCAGGAGGGCTTCGCCCGGCTCAACCCCCCGGTGGTCCAGGCCGATCCCGGTGCGGCTCGAAGACTCCCCATGACGCCCATGACGTCCGTTGCCGCCCATTTCCCCCTGTACCGGGGAACGGTCCACCTACGGAGGCCGTCGGCAATTAGCCTGTGGGCCCACGGGGAGGGGATTCGAGACATGGAGCGACTGAGTGCCGCCGACCCATCGAGGATCGGTCCGTACGCCCTGTCCGGACGGCTGGGCGCCAGTGGCATGGGGGAGGTGTATCTCGGCCGGTCGGCCGGCGGCCGGACGGTGGCGGTGAAGGTCGTACGGGCCGACCTGGCCCGGGACACGGCCTTCCGGGACCGGTTCCGCCGGGAGGTCGCGGCGGCCCGGCGGGTGTCGGGGGCGTTCACCGCCCCCGTGGTGGACGCCGACACGGACGCCGAAGTTCCGTGGATGGCGACCTCGTTCGTCGTCGGCCTCTCGCTGCACTCGGCGGTCACCACCCACGGCCCGCTGCCCGAGGACGCGTTACGGATGCTGACGGCCCGACGGAGTACGCCGCCTGGCCGACATCGCGGCGGCCATGCTTCGAGCGGCGCCGGTGGCGCTGGCGCGCCTCGCAGATCCTGCGGACCGCCGACTGGCGCAGACCTGCGCGGCGGCGATGCGGGAGCTCTGCGACGAGCCGGGCGATCGCCTCCTGCACTGGGACCTGCACTACGACAACGTCCTGGCTCCCCTTCGCGCCGCCACGGAGCGGGAGCCCTGGCTGGCCATCGATCCCAAACCCCTCGCAGGAGACCCTGGTTTCGACCTGCTGCCCGCCCTCCGCAACCGCTGGGACGAGGCGGTGGCTTCGGGGGATGCCGCCCGAGCAGTACGGCGGCGCTTCGACCTGATGACCGAGGTCCTCGGGCTCGACAGGCAGCGCGCCGCCGGATGGACGCTCGGGCGGGTCCTGCAGAACACGCTGTGGGACGTCGAAGACGGCGAGACCTCGATGGATCCAGCGCAGGCGGCCATCGCCAGAGCACTGCTGACGGACCGTTGACCCGTACGGGAGACCGGGACGGGGTCCCGATCTTCGTAGGTTCTGCCAGTACGGCGGCCTGCCGGGGTGTGGAGAGACTGCCAACCAGAGGTCGCGGCGTGGACCGAGGGCGGGGACCGTCCGCGGCCGAGGACATGACCACACACGGGGAGGACACGCGATGAGCGTGCAGCAGTACGACGAGATCGGCGAGGCGTACGAGGGCTTCAAGGCGCTGCCGCTGGAGCAGTACGCGGTGGTGCCCGGTTTCCTGGCCCTGGTCGGCGACGTGATCGGCAAGTCGATCCTCGACCTGGCCTGCGGCACCGGCTTCTACAGCAGGGAGTTCAAGCGGCGTGGCGCCACGGAGGTGCTCGGCATCGACATCTCCGGTGAGATGGTCTCCGTGGCGCAGGCGCTGGAGGAGCGCGAACCGCTTGGTGTGCGCTACGAGGTGGGCGACGTGTCCGAACTTCGGCCATACGAGCAGCGGTTCGACATCGCACTGGCGGTCCAGCTGCTCAACTACGCGCCGGACATCGCCACCACGGAGCTGATGTGCCGGGTCGCGCACCGGAGCCTGAAGCCGGGCGGCGAGCTCTTCCTGCTCAACCAGTCGCCCGACTTCGGCTTCGACGGGCCGACCCCGGAGAAGTACGGCTTCCTCAGCGAACTGACCGGCGAGGAGGCCGAGACGGGACCGCAGGTCCGCACCACCGCGCTCCTCGATCCGCCGGTCTCGTTCGTGGCGAACCGTCCGCGGCGCGAGGTGTACGAGGACTGCCTGCGGGCGGCCGGATTCACCGACGTCACCTGGGTCCCGATCCCGGTGTCGGAGGCCGGCGTACGCAAGTTCGGCGCGGAGTTCTGGGCGGATTTCCGCACCAACCCCCCATTGGAAATGCTCCGCTGCCGCACCTGACCCGCACCTGACCCGCACCGGACACCCGGCCGGCCGACACCCGTCCAAACGGGGCCGGACGGCCGGGAGTTCCGGCATTGGCCCTACCCGGTCACGGGGTTGCTGGCAGCATCGCCACGACCGAACAAGGGGGGCCCATGCAATTCCGCGTCCGCACACTCGCTGTCGCCACCACCGCCGTCGCCACTGCCGTGCTGCTCGCAGGCTGTAGCTCGACCCCGGCCGAGGAACTGAAGGACTGGTGGTCCTCCGGGGGCGAGGGCAGGGTCAAGGCGCTGTCCGACACCTCCAGCCGGGTCAACGAGGTGAGCATGCGCCCGATGGACACGTGGGGGCCCGCTTGCCAGGAGCTGCTGACCGAAGTGGCGAAGACCAAGAAGCTCGACACTCTCCCGAGCAAGAACGCCCAGGGCTTGTGGAAGGAAGCCCTGACCGCCTTCGAGCACGGGGGCAACGAGTGCGTCGCCGGGGCCGGCAAGAAGGACGAGGCCCAGGCCTCGGCGGGCATACGTGAGGTGCAGAAGGGCATCGGTCGACTGGCAGCCGCCGTGTCCGTGATCAGAAGCGACCTGGCGGCCAAGTGATCCGGCGAGATCACCGGCCGTCCCATATGGACCGCGCAGGCCCTGCGGCGTTCGACTCGGGCCGCACCGCCGTGTTGTGCACGCCCGAAGGGGCCAGGGTCACGCCAGAGCCTTGATGCCGAGCTCGGTGAGCAGGCCGCGGATGAGGTGTTCGATCTCGTCCCGGATCGGGCGCACGGCCTCCACGCCCTGCCCGGCCGGGTCCGTCAGCTTCCAGTCCAGGTACCGCTTGCCGGGGAAGTACGGGCAGGTGTCCCCGCAGCCCATCGTGATCACGACATCGGAGGACTGCACCGCCTCGACGGTGAGCACCTTCGGCGTCTCGGCGGAGATGTCGATGCCGACTTCGGCCATGGCCTCCACCACGGCCGCGTTCACGGCGTCGGCGGGCGCGGAACCGGCGGAACGGACCTGGACCCGGCCCCCGGCCAGGTGGGTGAGGAAGGCGGCGCCCATCTGGGAGCGGCCGGCGTTGTGCACGCAGACGAACAGCACGGAGAGGACGGCGGAGGTGCTCATGAGGGCAGGGAACTTTCTTCGGCGGGTCGGGTAGGGGCGGGGGCGGCGGGCTGCTGCGGTACGACGGCCTCGTCCCTGAGGGCGGGCGCCGGGCGGCCGAAGCAAGCGGCGACCAGCGCCAGCCCGAGGGCGGCACCGAGCAGCTGCGCGGCGAGGAACGGTACGACGGAGGCGGGGGCGATCCCGGCGAAGGTGTCGGTGAAGGCCCGGCCGATGGTCACCGCCGGGTTGGCGAAGGACGTGGAGGAGGTGAACCAGTACGCCGCCCCGATGTACGAGGCGACCAGCACGGGCGTGAGGTGCGCGCGGCCGGCCCGGGCCAGGCCGAAGACCAGCCAGACCAGCCCGGCGGTGGCCACCACCTCGCCGAGCCACAGGTGCGCGTCCCACCGGTCGTGGGTGGAGAAGGCCACCACCGGCCCGGCGAACATCGCGTCCGCGAGCACCGCGCCGCTGATCGCCCCGGCCACCTGCGCCGGTACGTACGCGGCGACCTCGCGCAGGCCGGGGCCATCGCCGCTGCGGCGGCCGGTGACGTACGCGGCCAGTGTGACCACGGGGTTGAAGTGCGCCCCGGACACCGGCCCGAGCAATGCGATCAGCACCACCAGGCCGAAGACGGTCGCAAGGGAGTTGGCCAGCAGCTGCACGCCGACGTCCCGCGTCAGCCCGGTGGCCTGGATGCCGGAGCCGACCACCACCGCGACCAGCGCGGCCGTGCCGATCCCCTCGACGGCCGCCCGCCGGACCAGCGGCGCCCCGGCGCTCACGCTCCCGCCTTCACGGGCGCGGCGGGAATCTCCAGCAGCGCGGACAGCCTGGCCAGCGGCTCGGGCAGTACCCAGTAGTACACCCATGTGCCGCGCCGCTCCGAGCCCACCAGCCCGGCTTCCCTCAGGACCTTGAGGTGGTGGGAGATCGTCGGCTGGGAGACGTCGAACGGTCCGGTCAGGTCGCACACGCACGCCTCACCGCCCTCGTAAGAGGCGATCAGCGACAGCAGCCGCAGGCGGATGGGGTCCGAGAGCGCCTTGAACATCCGCGACAGCTCGGCCGCGGCCCCTTCGCCCAGCGGCTCGCGCACCATCGGCGCACAGCACGCCGCGTCGTCCTGCCCGAGCACCGGCAGACCACCTTGTTTCGACATTCCTCTATGTTGACATCCATCTAATCCGGTGGCAACGTCGACTATATCGACAGACGTCGAAACAAGCTGCACCCTGATCGGAGATCGTCATGTCCCGTGTCCAGCTCGCTCTGCGCGTCGCCGACCTCGAAGGCTCGATCGCGTTCTACTCCAAGCTCTTCAACGCCGAGCCCGCCAAGCGCCGCGCGGGCTACGCCAACTTCGCCATCACCGAGCCGCCGCTCAAGCTCGTCCTCATCGAGGGCGAGGCGGGCGAGCCGACCCGCCTGGACCACCTCGGCGTCGAGGTCGCCTCCACCGAGGACGTCAACGCCGCCACCGAGCGCCTCAAGGAAGCGGGCCTGGCGACGTTCGCGGAGAACGACACCTCGTGCTGCTACGCCCTCCAGGACAAGGTGTGGGTCACGGGCCCCGGCAAGGAGCCCTGGGAGGTGTACGTGGTCAAGGCCGACGCCGACAACCTCGGCAAGAGCGCCGACGGCGTGCCGCAGGCGTGCTGCGGCACCACCGCCGGGTGCACCTGCGGCACCTGACCGGCGGCCACGCGGTCAGCCGTCAGCGCCCCAGCGCGTTGCGGACCGTCAGCCCGTGGTGGCGGCGCAGCCGGTGCATCTCCCACCAGGACAGGGCCGTGACGGTGACGGGTGCGCCGAGGATGAAGACCGCCCGGGCGCCCGCCGGGACCTGCGGGTAGGCGCCGGTGACCACATCCAGGAGCGCCATCTCCCACACCAGGATGCCGGCGAGGAACGGCGGCACCACCTCATGGATGTCGGCGGTGCGGAAGACGTGTACGAGCGACAGGCCGATGCCGTAGAGGGCGAATCCGATCGACCACAGGCACAGCACCCCGATGACGATTTTTCCCGGCAGCCCGACGGCGTCCCGGAGCCCCGCCAACTCCGGCGCCATCGCGAGCGCGGACGTGCCCATGGAGGCCATGATGGCCAGGACCGCGCCGAGAGACCGCAGGGCCCTTCGCAGGTAGACGCGCCGCAACCCGCCCCGCGCGGCCGCCACGAACGCGCCGACCACCACGGGGTACGTGCAGACCAGCACCAGGACGCTGGACCAGCTCTGGTCGAGGCGGTCGTTCGCCACGGCCTTGACGCCGTCGGCGTCGAGGACCGCCTTGTAGGCGAACATCAGGCCGACCCAGGCCGCCAGCCCCAGCGCGGTCCGCCACAGCTGGAGCTTGCGGACCTCCGGATCGTCCACGATCCCGGGACGTGAGGGACGGAAGGCCGACTGGGCGGCGTAGAACGGGTTGTAGAGGCCGCGCAGGATCTTCCGGCCACGCGACGGCTCGACGCGCGGCGGCGGAACCTGCGGATGGCCCCACCCGTACGGGTACCCCTGCGCCGGGACCGGCTGCGCGTACGGATACCCCGGCTGCTGCGCGTACGGATACCCCGGCGGTGGGGCGTACGGGGCTCCCTGCGGCGGGACCGGGGGGCCCTGGCCGGCCCAGCCCGTCGGCGGCGGCCCGCCCGGCCCGCCCACCGGCCCCCCGCCCGCGTACCCGCCCCCGCCGTTCCCGCTCACGTCACGCACCCCCGCTGTCCCGCGCCGCCCTGCCCTGTCGAACCCACGCATCGTAGTCGCCCACGAACCCGTGCCTAGCAGTTCTCGCTGATCACGTCCTCAAGGGTGGAGAGCGACGCGGTCTCCTCCTCGATCTTCTTCCTGAGGACTTCCAGGGTCTGCTTGAGGGCGTTGATCTGGTTCTCGTCCGGATCGGGCTGCGCCTCCAGTTCGGTGATCCGGCGCGGCACCTCGGCGGCGTGATCCTCGGTGGCCCGAATGCTCGCCTTGAGTTCCTTGGCGAGGCGCTTCATCAATTCGCAGCCGGATTCCCCGGTCGTCGGCGCGTTCACGTCGGCACCCCTTCGTCATGGCGCCCGTCGTCGACGCCTCGCGCGGCCGGTATCGAAGCCCCCGCCCGCCCGCACCCGGCGAAGCAGCCCGTCCGGACCACGATCCGCCGAATCCCACCCGGACCGACGGTCCCGCTCCAAGAGGTGCGCAGGGCGCTGTTCGCCTTCCTTCTTCTTCCGCGACCTTCTTCCGCGACCAGCGGGAGCAGCACCGGCACGGCGGACTGCCCGGGTGAGTGACCTCGCTCAGCGCGCGAGCTGCGCGCGCGGGGTCGCGTACGGAGCCGGCGAGGCCGGCGCGGCCGGGTCGACGGTCACCGTGATGAGCGTCGCGGCCACGACGCTGGCCAGGGCGAGTCCGGCGGCGAGCCGGCGGGACGGCGGGGACTTCCGGTGCCGGGCGCCCGCCCGGCGGGCCTGCGGCTCAGACTGCGGCTGCGGCTCGCAAGCCGGCGTCGCGGGCTCCCGGGGTGCGGAGTACTGGTTCATCGGGGAATCGGCGTCCTCAGTAGGTGAAGCACTCTGAGTGGATGCGCGCGGCCGGGACGCCCGCCCTGATCAGCGACGCGGTCGTCGCGTCGGCCATGCCGGGCGGCCCGCAGAGGTAGACGTCGCGGTCGGACAGGTCGGGTACGAGCGCACGCAGGGCCTGCGGCGCGAGCGGGTCGTACGCGGCGTCGGATCGGCCCACCAGGTAGTGCAGTGCGGCCTGGCGGGACGCTGCGATGGCCTCCAGCTCATCGCGCAGGACCAGTTGGCCGGCGTCGCCCGCGCGGTAGAGCAGGGTGAGGTCGCCGGGGCTCGCGGGCAGGGACTCGAAGAGGGCGCGCATCGGAGTGATGCCGATGCCGCCGGCGATCAGCAGGACCTTGGGGCGGGTGCGGCGCCGCTCGGTGAGCGCGCCGAACGGGCCGGTGGCCAGGACCCTGGTGCCGGGCCGCAGCCCGCGGACCCGCCGGGAGTGCCCGCCGAGCGCCTTCACGGTGATGCGGAGGCGGTCGTCGCGGGCGGGGGCGGAGAGCGAGAACGGCAGGGCGGTGTGCCACAGGCCGCCCCGCAGGAACCGCCAGCGGAAGAACTGGCCGGGCTCGGCGCGCAGTTCGCGGAGCCTGGCCCCTTGGATGGTGACGGAGACCACGCCGGGGCCTTCGTGCTCGACGCTGGCGACGCGCAGTCCGTGCCGCAGGGCCTGGCGGACCGGGACGATCCCGCGGTACCAGGCGAGCAGTACGCCGACGACGGTGTGCAGCAGGGCCCAGAACCAGGTGGTGAAGGCGGTGACGGAGACATCGGGGCCGGCCAGCTGGTGGACGAAGCCCAGCGCGGCGGCGAGGTAGGTCAGCAGGTGGATGCCGCGCCACGCCTCGTGCGAGACCCGGCGCCGCACGGCGCGGGCGGAGAACAGGCCCGCACCCGCCAGCAGGGCGGCGCCCGCGAACGCGGCGATGAGGGCCGGGTAGCGGAACATGGCCCCGGTGGCGGTCAGCAGGTCGGTCCCGGTGCGCAGGGCGTACACGACGAGGGCGGACAGGCCGTGGGCGCCGCACAGGACCAGCACCCAGCGGCCGCCGAAGGCGTGCCAGCGGGCGAGGCGGTCGGCGCCGACGCCGTGCTCGACGGCCGGTACGCGTGCCATCAGGAACAGCATGACGAGGATGCCGTAACCGGCCAGGAGCCCGCCGAGGTGCGCGGCGGCCCCGATGAGCTCGTCGGGCCGGGCGGAAGGGTGCATCTGGGCGGCCCACAACAGGGTGACGACGACCGCACCGGCGGCCAGTGCGGCGCGCAGCCGCTCGGACGCGGTCTTCATCTGTGCCGCCCAGGGCCGGGAGCGCACGGCGGAGTGGGCGGGAGGGGCATGCCAAGGTCCGTTTCGCTCGGTGTTTCGCTCGGTTCTGCATGGGCGTAGCACCGGCAACTATGCGCAAACCCGATCGGGTCGGGCAATGGCGATGCGCACAGGATGAGGTCCGTCACGCACAAGACTGCGCCTGGAGTGTCCATATATCAGCGATATGTACACCGGGTCGGGAGATGCTTGCCACTATCCGCGGGTGCACGCTTGGAGAAACCTTTGCGCTTTACACCAGCACCCCAGCGAAGAAAATCGACGCCAGGAGGGCGTACTGGACCGAGCAGAGCAGCAGGAGTGGTACCTGAACCCATCGGGACATGCGCTTGACCAGTACGAGCCCGACGAACATCTGTGCATGGTTGCGGTACCAGGACATTTCCGCGCCGGCGAAGAACGGCAGCAGGAAGATCGCCACCGTCAGGATCAGAGCGGCCCACTCCTCGACGTCGAGCCGGCGGTTTCGCAGGAGCCGAACTGCGGCGGTCGCCACGATCAGCAGGATGAAGGCGGCATTGAGCCAGAGCTGGGACCTGTGTGCGGTGAGGCTGTGCTCCACCAGCCACGGCAGGTGCCCCTCGGGCGTGTACCAGGCCTTGAACGGGAAACCGTAAGCCTTCCTCATCTCGGCGAAGGGCTCACGCAGGCCGCCCTGCTGGTAGCTGGACGCCTGGATGACCTCGTACGCGTTCCAGCGGCCCGTCGCCTGCCACATCAGCCACTTCGCCCAGAGCACGCCGCAGGCGGCGAGAGCCGCCGACAACCCGGCCTTCGCGAACCGGAGCGGCCGGGCGTCCGCCCGCCACGCGAAGAACGCGCTGAGCAGCAGCATGCCGACAGCGGCCGCGCCGACGAGATGACAGGCGGTCGCGACGAAGCCACCGGCGGCGGCAAGGCCCCAGCTACCGCGTTTCACTCCGACGACACAGACGAGCAGCGCCAGCGTGCCGGTGGCGATCGGGAACATCGCGTGGAAGTAGACGCCGCCCGGGAACACGGTGCCGATGGCGAGGGTGAGTCCGGTGGCCCAGGTGAGCCGGGTGCCGAGCAGCCACCACAGCACCGCGAACATGCCGAACAGGGACGCTTCGCTGATGACGACGGCTGATATCCCGTACGAAAGCCCGGTGGCGGAAAGCGCGCGGATTCCCATGGGGTACCCGGGAAACCAGGCGACATTTCCGCACACGACATCGGGAAAGTCCGGGTACCGCTCCCGGCACCGGAACATTTCGTAGCCGGTCTTGGCGATGGACAGGTAGTGCTCGGAATCCCAGCGCCGACGGCTCTGCGAGGACCAGTACTCCACTTTGGATCCGTCGCCGGCGACGGATGCCGCTGCGACCAGCCAGGTGATCAGGTTCGTGATCAGCCACGCGGCGAGCGGCGGCAGCAGACCATGCCGCCAGTCGCGGCGGGACGGCCCGGCGGCTTCCGTCGTGGCGATCATCTCGATCAGTCTGGCGAACCCCCTGCCGAGCCGCACCCCGGAAGCCCCGCCCGGCGCACGCCGCATCCCCCGTGTGGCCTGCCACGCCCATCGTCCGGCGTCCGGCGTCCGGCGTCCGGCGACCGGCGGCCTCAGGCGGCGGAGGCGCGACGGATCGCGGCGAGGGCGCGCGCCACGTCCTCATCCGTCGTCGACCAGTTGCTCACCGAGATCCGCATGACGCGACGGCCGCGCCAGGTGGAGCCGCTGATCCACGCCGTGCCGTCGGCGAGCAAGCGGGCGAGCACCCGTTCCGTGCGTTCGTCGCTGCCGAACTCGGCGCACACCTGGGTGAACACGACGTCGTTGAGGACCGTCGCGCCGTCGATCCCGGCGATCCCCGTGGCGAACGCGCCGGCGTGCCGGCACAGCCGCTCGACGAGGTCGGCCACGCCCGAGCGGCCGAGGGACCTGAGTGCGGCCCACACGGTGAAGGCCCTGCCGCGCCGGGACAGTTCGGGAACCTTGTCGATGGGGTCGCCGTGTTCGTCCTGGATGAGGTAGTCGCCGCGCAGGCCCATGGCGGCCCGGAGGGCGGACGGGTCGCGCACGATGGCGAGCCCGCAGTCGTAGGGGACGTTCAGGGTCTTGTGGGCATCCGTCGCCCAGGAGTCGGCGTCCGCGGCGCCCGCCGTCAGATGTGCGTACCGCGGCGAGGCGGCCGCCCACAGCCCGAAGGCGCCGTCGACGTGCACCCATGCGTCCGACGCCCGAGCCGCACGGATCGTCTCGACGAAGGGGTCGAACGCGCCGGAATGGATGTCGCCCGCCTGGAGGACCACGATCGTCGGGCTCCGTCCGCCGGCCGCCAGTCCGCCGGCCGTCCCTCCGCCGGTCGCCAGGGCGCTCCGCAGGGTCTCCGGCACGATGCGTCCCTGACCGTCCGCCGCCACCGGCTCCGGCCTGCCCAGTCCGAGATAACGCAGCGCCAGGTCGACGGCCATGTGGCGGTCCTCGCCGACGAGGACGCGGACCGCCGGCCCACCCGCGAGCCCGTCGCGGGCGAGGTCCCGGCCCACGCGACGCAGCACCGCGTCGCGCCCGGCGGCGAGACAGGTGAAGTTCGCCATCGTGGCACCGGTGGTGAAGCCGACGGCGCTGCCACCCGGCAGGCCGAGCAGGTCGAGCAGCCACACGCCGGCAACGTCCTCCGCCGCCGCGTACGCGGGCGAGACGGCACGCATCACACAGTTCTGGTCCCAAGCGCTGACCAGCCAGTCCGCCGCCAGCGCGGCCGGTTCGGTGCCGCCGACCACGAATCCGTAGAAGCGGCCGCTGGGAAACGCGGTCAGCCCCGGCTCACAGGCCGTGACCAGCAGGTCGACGACATCGGACGGCGGGCTCGGACCGTCGGGCAGCTCGGCACCCAGCGCGCCCACGATCTCGTCGACCGAGGCGCGGGCGGGAACCGGGCGGTCGTCCAGGCTCGCCAGCCACCGGGCGGCATGGCCGTACGCCCGTCGGAGCGCCTTTTCGCGCGCGTCCATACCTCGGACTATGGGACCAGCGCCGCCGCCCCGCAATCCGCGCAGCGGGCAGTCCGGAGCGGGCGGCCCGCCACAGTGCGCCGCCGCCGACGGACGGCGTCCAAGCCAGGCTGCGCCGCTTCCACCGACGCCGCTCGTAGCCGAATTCGTGCAGGGGCGGCCGTGGTGCATGATCGGGGGATGTCTGATCGCATCATTGCCGCCTGCGACGGCGCGGCGAAGGGTAATCCCGGACCTGCTGCCTGGGCGTGGGTCATCGCCGACACACAGGGCCGCCCGGAGCGCTGGGAGGCCGGACCCCTGGGCCGGGCCACCAACAACGTGGGCGAGCTCACGGCTCTTCAGCGGCTGCTGGAGTCCCTGGCCCCCGGAACGGCCGTCGAGGTCCGGATGGACTCCCAGTACGCCATGAAGGCCGTGACCCAGTGGCTCCCGGCCTGGAAGCGCAACGGGTGGAAGACCGCGGCAGGCAAACCCGTCGCCAACCGGGAGCTCGTCGAGCAGATCGACGCGCTGCTGGCCGAGCGGGACGTCGAATTCCGCTACGTTCCGGCCCACCGCGAGGACGGCGACCTCCTGAACGCGATCGCCGACCAGGCCGCGAGTGACGCCGCAGTCACCCAGCAGGCGGCCGGCACGGCCCTCGGCAGCGAGTCGCTTCCCGTCCCCGCTCCGGCCCGCGCTTCCGCGCCCCGCGCCGCCAAGCCCGCGGCCGGAGCCAAGAAGCCGGCGCGTAGCCGGGGCGGCTCCATCAAGGCGAAGTTCCCCGGCAGCTGCCCCTGCGGTAGGTCGTACGCGGCCGGTGACCAGATCACCAAGCTCGGTACCCGCTGGGGCCATCCGGGCTGCGACAGCCCCGTACCGAGCGACGCCCCCGCGTAGAGGGGGCCGCTACGGCGAGGCCCACCTGACCGTCGCCACCTCGGCCGGAGCCCGCACCCTGGCCGTCATCGAGCCGCCGGCTCATCTGTTCCCGGGGTCACCGCCCACCGCGACAACCACCGCACATTCTCGGCCAGTTAGACGCGTGTGGCGCATGGGACGCCCGGCCTGGGGCACACGAGGCGCAGTGGCGTCCCGGCCCCGTGATGGCGATGTGTGAAGGAGCGAGATCGTGCTGATGGCTCACCCCGCGGTGCTGGCGCGTCTGATGGAGGAGTACGAGACGGTGTCGCAGCTCCATGCCGGAGGCCGTCATGGAGCGGTGCGGCAGCGACTGGAGGACGTGGTCTACACGCTGTGCGTGTCGACCGGGACACGCGACATCGATGCCGCGCTGGCCTCGGCCCGGGAACGGATGGGCACCGCCCGGCTCACTGACGCGGACGGCACGGCGGCGGCCTGAGGACCGTACCGACCCGGCCGGCGCGCCGGTACGTGCCGTACCGGGCCCAGCCGGACCCGGTACGGCACCCCGCCGAGCCGGCGCGGGCAGGACGGTCAGGCGCCCTCGCCCAGGACTGCGGCGATCAGCTGCCGTTGTTCCTCGGTGAGGTACGGATCCCGTAACTCCACCAGCTTGCCGTCGACGTGGACGACGTAGTTGAACCCGTCCGGCACGGGTTGCCCCTCCGCGGGGCACTCGCCGCTCAGGGCTCGCTCGGCCAGCTGCTCCAGCTCGGCGCCGTCGCTGCGGTACTCCGTGTCGAGGGAAGCGGTCCGTTCCCTGCCCGCGAACCCGCCTGTACGGGTGACGGTGATCAGCATCGCGAAACCTCCTTGAGTCGAGCGCCGCCTGCTGCCGGCCGGCCGGGCCGGCCGCGTCAGGCGGCGCGCGGGATGGGCACCCCCTCGCCTGCCCCCGAAAGCCCCACATGTGCCTCTGCGCACGACATCGCCGGGAGATGTCCGAAAGTGGCCCACCGCAGGGATCCGACACCCCCTAGGGAATGCGCAGCACGAGAAGGACCACATCGTCTCCCGGGGGCGGTTCGGCCATCCGGTTGCTGATGCGGCGGAGCAGTTCGGGCAGAGGACGGTCGCCGTGGCGGGCCAGCAGGCCGGCGAGTTGCGCGATGGCGTCGTCGATGTCGTGGCCGCGCCGTTCGACGAGTCCGTCGGTGTAGAGCAACAGGGTCGAGCCCGGCGGAAGTTCTCGCCGCGTCTCGGTGCGCCGAGGCGCGCCGAGACCCGGGTGGAGGAGGACGTCGTGTTCCACGAGGGTGGTGACGGCGCCCTCCGGGGTGCGCAGGAGCGGGGGCGGGTGGCCTGCGTTGGACCAGGTCAGGGCCCAGCCGCCGGCGTTGCCCAGCGGGTCGAGGCGGGCATGGACCAGCGTGCCGCCGGCGTCGATGGGCAGGATCGAGCAGGCTGCGTCGAGGGCGGTCAGAGCGGCGGCCGGGCTGTACGGGGGGTGGTCGAGGGTGGCCTGGCGCAGCATGCTGCGGATCTGACCCATCACGGTGGCGGCGTGCATGTCGTGCCCCGTGATGTCGCCCACGGTGATCATGAGCGGGGCGACGTCGCCGGACCCGGCCCGCGGCAGGTGGTAGGCGTCGTACCAGTCTCCGCCGATCATCTCCTCGTCGGCGGCCGGCTGGTAGAGGGCGTTGATTTCGAGCGCGTCGGTCCGGGGGAGGTCGGTGAGCATGGCGGCCTGGAGCTGGCGGGCGATGGAGATCCGTTCGTCCAGGTACAGGGCCCGCTCCACCGCCTGGGCGGTGTACCCGGAGGCCGCGGTGAGCGCCGCCCGCTCGGGGGTGCTCACCTCGTGCGGGTTGGTCCAGCAGGTCACGAGGACGCCCAGCAGCCCGCGACTGCCCCACAGCGGCAGGCACAGCACCGTGGTGAAACCCATGCGGTCGAAGAAGGCGACCGCCTCGGGGCCGTAGTCGGCCACGAGTGCCTCACGGTCGGGCACGAACACGGTCCGCCCCTCCCGCATGGCCCGGGCGCTGGGGAATGCCGCGTCCCTGGGGAGGCTGAGGAGTTCGTGTTCCATGGAGTGCACGACGTCCGGGTCCGGGATGCGGCGCAGTTCGTTGTCGTCGGCGACCAGCAGGCCCACGTACGAGGGCTTGCCGACGCCGACGAACAGGTCCCGCAGCCGTCGCCGCAGGTCCTCCAGGCCGGAGGTCTGGGACAGCTCCTCGGAGGCCCTCAGCAGCAGCTCGGCGTGGTCCAGGCCGGCCTGGGCCTCGTGTTCCAGGCGCTCCGCGTCGCCCTGGGCCCGCTCGGCGACGGCCCGCGCGGTCTTCATCACGTTCTGCGCGGCATGGCGCTGCGCCGACACGATCCGCAGGCGCAGCTCGGCGGAGCAGGCCGCGGCGAGATCCTGCAGGTCGGCCAGCTCCCCTTCGCTCCAGGTCCGGGGCGTGTGGTCGAGGGCGCACAGAGAGCCGAGGACGAGCCCGTTGCCGTCGGTCACCGGTATTGCGGCGCACGCGACCGCCCCGAGGTCCCGCACGTCCGGGCCGGCGAGCAGCCTCTCGTCGGCGCGGGCGTCGGAGATGCCGAGGGGCTTGCCGGAGTCGACCACGTAACGGCAGAGGGAGTGCGACAGCGGCAGTGCCCGCCTTTCCGCCCAGGGCTCGGGCAGACCGACCGTGCCGGGCAGGATCTGCCGGTCCTCCTCGATCAGCGAAACGAGGGCCACGGGCACGCGGAGGAGCCGCGTCACCAGTCGCGCGAACCGGTCCATCCCCGGATCGGGGTCGGCCGACAGC
Organism: Streptomyces sp. NPDC090741; assembly: GCF_044769045.1. Classification (NCBI taxonomy): domain Bacteria; kingdom Bacillati; phylum Actinomycetota; class Actinomycetes; order Kitasatosporales; family Streptomycetaceae; genus Streptomyces; species Streptomyces sp. NPDC090741. The sequence goes on from NZ_JBIVXF010000002.1 coordinate 905,434, forward strand.
CCGGCCAGCCGCAAGGCCCGCCGCCGAGCGCCGTCCAGGGCCTCCACGGGCTCCCGGCCCCGTTCCGCCATGTTGCACCTCCGGTCCCGGACCCGAGGCTGTCCTGGCAGCATCGTAAGACATCGGAACGTGGATGACCGGTCGTGTGCGGACGGTGCCGGCGGGCACAGCACCGATGGGGACGGATTTCCGGGGCAGACGCCGTTCGAGGCGCCAAGGCGGTTCCAACCGTTCCGCCGAAACCCCAACGTGAGAACGAGGGCATCATGATTCTCGTCGGACTGATTCTCCTGCTCATCGGATTTCTGACCGGAATTTCCATCCTTTGGACCATCGGGGTCATCTTGCTCGTGGTCGGCGCGGTGTTGTGGCTCCTGGGCTCGGTCGGGCACTCGGTCGGCGGCAGGCGCCACTACTGGTAACCGCTACTGGTAACCGCACCAATACTGGTAACCGCACCAAGCGGTGCACACGGCACGGGCGGGTCCCCCACAGGGGACCCGCCCGCCTCGATCGAGAAGCGCGGGCGGTGCCCGTGACTCGTGAGTACTGCACACCCCATCGGTGACAGGCGTGACTGTCGCCGCTTCCTCCGTGCGTGACACCGTCGGGCCTGCCGCCGACCGAGGGAGCAGGTGTGAACAAGGGGTACGCCGCCTTCTGCGACGCCGACCGCTGGTTCTACGACACGCCGTACCGGCGCGCCGGTGAGAGCTACCCGGCCGCGCTCGCCCCCGTCCCGTCGGGGTGGCGCTCGCACCGCAGCGGCGACTGGCTCGCACTGCGCCCCGCCGACGCCGAACTGCCCGCGCAGGGCTGGAAGATCCACGTCTCGGCCACGCTCGACAACGCCGAATCGCTGCTGACGACGGTGTACGAGTACTGCACCGCCCGACGCATCGCCTTCAAGTTCATACCGAGCCGGTACCTGCTGCACCTGCGCAACGCCAAGTATGCCGACCGCGCGGCGAGCGGCAAGTTCATCACCGTGTACCCGGCCGACGAGCAGCAGTGCCGCCGGATCGCGGAGGACCTCGACGCCGCGCTGGCCGGGGCGGCCGGCCCGTACATCCTCAGCGACCTGCGCTGGGGCGCCGGCCCGGTCCACCTGCGCTACGGCAGCTTCACCCTGCGGCACTGCTACGACGAGCACGGCGAGCTGGTCCCGGCGATCGAGACCCCTGACGGGCGGCTCGTACCGGACCCGCGCGGACCGGTGTTCCAGCCGCCCGAGTGGCTCGAACTGCCCGCCTTCCTGGAGCCGCACCTCGCGGCGCGCTCCGCGATCACCCTGAAGGGCATCCCCTTCACGGTGGAGCGGGCGCTGCACTTCTCCAACGGCGGTGGCGTCTACGTCGGCAAGGACAGCCGCACCGGCGAGTCCGTGGTCCTCAAGGAAGCCCGGCCGTACGCCGGCCTCGCCGCCGACGGCGCCGACGCCGTGACCCGGCTGCACCGCGAACAGGCCGCACTCGAACGGCTGTCGGGCCTGGACTGCGTGCCAGCGGTGCGTGGCACGTTCACGGTCGGCGACCACCACTTCCTGGTGCAGCAACACCTCGCCGGCAAACCGCTCAACACCTACTTCGCCCGCCGCCACCCGCTGATCGAGGCGGACCCCGACCCGGCGGAGCTCGCCTCGTACACCGAGTGGGCCCTGAAGATCCACGGCCGCGTCACCGAGGCCGTCGAAGCCGTGCACGCCCGCGGCGTGGTCTTCAACGACCTCCACCTCTTCAACATCATGGTGGCCGAGGACGAGAGCGGCGAACCCTCCGTCGCCCTGCTGGACTTCGAGGCCGCCGCGCACGTCGACGAGGGACTGCGGCAGACCGTCGCCAATCCCGCCTTCGTCGCACCCGCCGAGCGGCGCGGGTTCTCCGTGGACCGCTACGCCCTCGCCTGTCTGCGGCTCGCCCTGTTCCTCCCGCTGACCAGCCTGCTCGTCCTGGACCGGGCCAAGGCGGCCCATCTGGCCGCCGTCGCCGCCGCGCAGTTCCCCGTACCGCGGCAGTTCCTCGACGAGGCCGTCGAAGAGATCCTGTCCGGCGCCCCGCAGGGCGCACCGGGCGGCCGCCTGGCCGCACCGCCCGGCCCCTACCTGCCCGTCGAGCCGGGGGACTGGCCGGCCGCCCGTGCCTCGATGGCCGCGGCGCTGCGCGCGAGCGCCACCCCGGACCGCGAGGACCGCTTCGTGCCGGGCGACATCGCCCAGTTCGCGACCGCCGGCGCAGGTTCAGGCTTCGGCTACGGGATCGCCGGGGTGCTCCACGCCCTCGCCGAGACCGGCGCCGGACCCTGGCCCGAAGCCGAGGAATGGCTGCTGGCGCGGACCGAGGACGCGGCCTCCGGCACTGCGCTCGGCTTCTACGACGGCCTCGCCGGCACGGCCTGGACCCTGCACCGGCTCGGACACCCGGACCGCGCCCTCGCCCTCACCGAGCGGCTGCTGCACCAGCCCTGGCAGAGCGCGGGCCCCGACCTGCACGGCGGACTCGCCGGAATCGGCCTGGCCCTGGACGCGCTCGGCACCGCGAGCGGCGAGAGCGGGCTGCACACCGCGGCCCTGCGCTGCGCCGAACTGCTCGCCCGGCCCGAGCAGCGGCCCGCCCGCGCCGGACTGATGTACGGAAACACCGGTCCCGCCCTGCTCTTCCTGCGGCTGTACGAACGCACCGGAGACAAAGAACTGCTGCTCCAGGCCGCCCGGGCGCTCCACCGCGACCTCGACCGCTGCGTCACCAGCGCGTACGGCACCCTCCAGGTGAACGAGGGCTGGCGCACGATGCCGTACCTCGGCGAGGGCAGCGTCGGTATCGGCATGGTCCTCGACGACTGGCTGGAGCACGCTCCCGACGAGCGCTTCGAACAGGCCCGGTGCGAGATCGTACGGGCGGCGCAGGCGACCTTCTACGCCCAGCCCGGGCTGCTGCGCGGAGCCGCCGGGATGATCCTCCACCTGGCCCGTACCACCACGCCGGGCCCGGGCACCGGCCCCGCGGACATCGCCCGCCAGATCGACGCGCTGGCCCGGCACGCCGTGCCGTACCAGGGGCATCTGGCCTTCCCCGGCGAGCAGATGATGCGCCTGTCCATGGACCTCGCCACGGGCACCGCCGGCGCTCTCCTCGCCCTCGGCAGCGCCGCGCCCGGCGGGCGCGCGCACCTGCCGTTCCTCCCGCCGCTGCGATCCACCGCGGCGGCCCCAGAGCCGGTCCCGCACGGGACCGTGACCCATCGCACCACTCGACAGATGAGGAATCTGACATGACGCTTCTCGACCTGCAGTCGATGGAGACCCCCAAGGAAGAGGTCACCGAGGGTGCGCTGCACGGCGGCGGCGGTGGCGGCAGCCGGGCCAGCCTGCTGCTCTGCGGCGACAGCAGCCTGAGCATCACGACCTGTAACTGACCAGGTCACCCCGGGCCCGGGCGGTTCGCCGCCCGGGCCCGCACCACACCACCGGAGGCATCCACCGATGAGCCCCCCCGACGCGGCGGGCGGCACGGAGGCCGCAGCGGCGCAGGCCGCGGCCGTGGCACGCACCGCCGACCGGGCCCTCGTGGCAGCGGCCCGGCACAGCGCCGGGCGCAGCGCCGCCGTCCTCGGATGCACCGTCAGCGCCGCCGCGGCGGCGCTCGCCGAACCCGCGGTCCTCGGCCACACCCTCGACCTGCTGCTCCGCCGCGCCCCGTCGGGCCCCGCCTGGACACTGCTGTGCGCCGCGGTCATCGCGGCCGAAGTGGCGCTGGACGCGGCCGCCGCCCGGCTGACCGGCGAGATCGACGGCCGCTCCACCGCCCGCCTGCGCAGGCTCGGGCTCGCCCGGCTGCTGCGGACGGCCCCGCACCACGCCGCCCGCCACGCACCCGGCGAAACCGCCGCGCGGCTGACCGCGCACGCCACCGAGGCCGGGAAGGTTCCGGCCGCCGTCGCGCACGCCGTCGCCGCACTGCTGCCGCCGCTCGGCGCGGTGACCGCCCTCTTCCTCATCGACCTGTGGACGGCACTCGCCTTCCTCGTCGGCGTTCCGTTCCTGGTGCTCCTGCTGAGGGCCTTCGCCCGCGACACCCACACCAGCATCGCCCGCTACCAGCAGGTCCAGCTCGCGACCGCCGGCCGCCTGACCGAGGCGCTGGCCGGGGCGCGCACGATCGCCGCGGCCGGCACCGCGGAGCGCGAACGCGCACGGATCCTCGCCCGGTTGCCCGAGCTGGGCACCGAGGGCAGGCGGATGTGGCAGGTCTACGGCGGCACCACGGCCCGGTCCGCGGCCCTCATGCCGATGCTCACGTACGCGGTCCTGGCCGTCGGCGGCATCCGCCTGTCGGCCGGGGCCATCGGCGTCGGAGAGCTCCTCGCCGCCGTACGGTACGCGGGCCTCGCGGCCGGCATCGGCGCCGTGACCGGGGGACTGGCCGCCATGGTCCGAGGCCGGTCCGCGGCCCGGCGGACCGCCGCCCTCCTGGCCCTGCCCGTACTCGGCCACGGCCGGGCGGAACTGCCGGAAGGCGGTCCGGGGGCCCTCGAACTGCGCGACGTCCGGGTCGTGCGCGGCGGAGCGACGGTCCTGCACGACATCAGCCTGGTGATCCCCGGAGGCACCACGGTGGCCGTGGTGGGCCGCTCGGGCGCCGGCAAAACCCTGTTCGCCGCCGTGGCCGGCCGGCTCACCGACCCCGACACGGGCCGGGTGCTGCTGGACGGGGTGCCCCTGCGGGAGGTGACCGCCGAAGCACTGCGCCGCGAGGTCGGTTACGCCTTCGACCGGCCCGCGCTGCTCGGGGACACGGTCGGCGGTGCGATCGCCTTCGGCGCCGGCCCGGACCCCGGCCCCGAAGCGGTGCGCGCCGCGGCCCGTGCCGCGGGAGCCGACCTGTTCGTACGGCGCCTGCCCCACGGGTACGGCACGCGCCTCGCCGACGCCCCGATGTCCGGCGGGGAGGTCCAACGCCTCGGGCTGGCCCGGGCGTTCTGCCACGCGGGCCGGCTCCTCGTACTGGACGACGCCACCTCCAGCCTCGATACCGTCACGGCCCGAGAGGTGGAGCGGGCCCTCGCCCGCGAGATCCGGCCCGGCACCCGGATCGTGGTCGCGCACCGCCTCTCGTCCGCCGTCCACGCCGACCTCGTCGTATGGCTGGAGGACGGGCGGGTACGGGCGACCGGAACCCACGGTGAGCTGTGGCAACGCGACCCCGCCTACCGGGCGGTGTTCGCCGCCGACACGGAAAGGGACATGCAGAACGACACGGAGCGGGAGGCGGCGCGGTGACCGGGGGAGGGGCCCGGGGCCGGGTGGGCCCCGAGGGCCGGAGGTTCCTGCGCGGCCACAAAAGGGCCGTCGGCCGGCTGGCCGGATGGTCGCTCCTGGAATCCGCGCACACCTTCCTCGGCGGCTACGGCGTGGCCCGCGCCCTCGACGACGGCTTCCTCGCCGGGCGTACCGCCACCGGTCTCGGATGGCTGGCCGCGGCCGGAGCCGGGGCACTGCTCGGCGGGTTCGCGCTGCGCGGCGTGTTCGCCGGGCTCGCGGACCTCGTGGAGCCGCTGCGGGACGGCCTGGTCCGGCGGGCGGTGCGGCAGGCGCTGGACCGGGCGGTCGCCGACCCGGCGGGCGCCGGCGACACGGGCGCCGTGTCCCGGCTGACCCAGCAGACGGAAATGGCCCGGGACTCCTTCGCCGGGCTGGTCCTGACGGCACGTTCGTTCGTGTTCACCGCCGTGGGAGCCATCGCCGGCATGGCCGCCCTGGCGCCCGAGCTGCTGCTGGTCGTGCTGCCGCCCCTGCTGCTGGGCGTGGCCGCCTTCCTGGCCACGCTCCGCCCCCTGGCCTGCGTACAGCGCAGGTCCCTGGACACCGACGAGGCGCTGGCCGACCGGGTGGGGGCGCTGACCGAGGGCCTGCGCGACATCGTCGCCTGCGGGGGACAGACCGCCGCGGAAGCCCGGGTGGAGCCCCTGATCGCCACGCAGGAGCGGCTGGCGCGCACCCTCGCGGGCTGGGCGGCCCTGCGCATCCTGGCCCTGGGCACGGCGGGCCGGCTGCCGGTCGTCGCGCTCCTCGCGGCGACGCCCTGGCTGCTGGGCCGCGGGATCACCGCCGGTACGCTGGCCGGCGGCCTCACGTACCTGGTGCAGGCCCTGCTGCCCGCTCTCAACTCCCTGATGACCGCGCTGGGTTCCGCCGGGACCCGGCTGCTCGTGGTCCTCGAACGGTTCAGCGGTCCGGCGCCGCCGGACCGGGACGGCCACGGCCCCGCGACGCCGAAGCCGACGCCGAAGCCGACGCCGACGCCGAAGCCGACGCCGCAGCCGCCCGGGCCGGTCGGCCTGCCGACCGACGCCGCGGCCGAGCTCCGGGGCGTCACCTTCGCGTACGGCCCCGGCGCGGCTCCCGTACTCGACGACCTCGACCTGGTGGTGCGCCGGGGGGAGCACCTCGCGGTGGTCGGACCGAGCGGAATCGGCAAGTCCACGCTCACCGCGCTGCTCGCCGGAATGCTGTCGCCCGGCGCGGGATCGGTCCTCGTGGCCGGGGCGGCCGCCCGCCGGGATCCGGGGGCCACCGGACCGGACCCGCGGCGGACCCTGCTGCCGCAGCAGGCCTACGTGTTCACCGGCACCGTACGGGAGAACCTGACCCACCTCGCCGCGGCCCCGGGCGCCGCCGGGCCCGGGGACGTCCGAGTGCAGCGCGCCGTCCGCGCCCTCGGGCTGGAGGACCTGGTGGCGCGGCTCGGCGGCCTGGGCGCCGAGGTGTCCCCCCGGCAGCTGTCCCGGGGCGAGAGCCAGCAGCTCGCGCTCGCCGCCGCCTACCTCTCGCCCGCTCCGCTGCTGCTGCTCGACGAGGCCACCTGCCACCTGGACCCGGCCGCCGAGGAGCGTGCCGAACGAGCCCTCGCGGACCGTCCCGGCACCCTCGTCGTCGTGGCCCACCGCGTCTCGTCCGCCGCCCGCGCCGACCGGGTCCTCGTCCTCGACGGGACCCGAGCCGTCTGCGGCACACATGAAGAACTCCCCGCCAGGTCACCCCTGTACCGCGATCTGGTGGGGAGGTGGAACCCGGCCGCGGAGGAGTGACACGACACGGCCCTCGTGCCCGTCCGCGGCACCTGCGGCGCCCGCGGATCAGACCCAGCCGGCCCGCCGGGATATCCGGATGGCGTCGATGAGATTGCGCGCGCCGGTCTTGCGGGTCGCCGCGGCCATGTAGTTGCGTACCGTCCCACTCGCCAGGTGCAGCGTGCAGGCGATCTCGGCGATCGAATCGCCCTCAGCGGCCCGGGTCAGCACGCTGAGCTCCCGAGGGCTCAGCGGAACGGGGTCGGCCTCCATGAACGCGGAAGCCAGCGAGGCGTCGATGAACCGTTCCCCCGCGGCGACCTTCCGTACCGCCCGTACGAGCCGCCCCGGCGAGCCGTCCTTGTCGACGTAGCCGCGCGCCTCGGCCCGGAAGGCCCGGTGCAGCAGCCCGGGCGCGCCGGTCGAAGCGAGCACCAGGACCGGGGACGCGGGCGCGAAGACCTGGCGGTCCTCCGCGCACCCGTCATCGGCGAAGACGGCCGTCGTCCCCGGACAGTCGAGGTCGACGACCGTCACGTCTGGTCGTAACGACTCGGCCTGGCGTGCCGCAGCCCGCCAGCCTGCCGAGGTGACCTCGAAGCGCCCCTCGGATCTCAGCAGGGCGGCCAGTGCCGACCTGACCAGGCTGACGCTGTGCAGGACGAGGACCTTCGTCATCGTGTGCGCTCCTCGGTAGACGTACCAACGGCACCACGGGTGCCCCCATACAGGGCCGATGGAACGTCACTGCGGGGGGCGTTCAGGGGCGTACGGGCAAGTTGGCCGAGATACCCACGCATTCCGCTTCCCTTCGGCGGGTAACGCCCTTGAGCGGCCGGTTCCGCCCCGCCTGCCCGGCGCAAACGGCGGCCCGTCTCAGATCTCGCCCCGCCAGGCGCCCGTCTCGACTCCGCGCGATTCGATGAACAGCTTGAACCGCTTCAGATCGCCGGCCACCTGGCGCTTGACGAAGCCGAGTTTGTCGGCGGCCGTCTCGGCCAGGCCGTCGGGCACCCAGTTCATGCGCAGGACGACCTTGGTGGTGGTCGCGTCGATCGGCTGGAAGGTGACCAGACCGGCCTGGCGCGCCTCCCCGTCCACCGTCATCCACGCGACGCGCCGGTCCGGGAGCTGCTCGGTGATCTGCGCATCGAACTCGCGCTGCACACCGTTCACGTTCGTCACCCAGTGGGTCAGCGTGTCCGTGCGCTGGTAGATGCGCTCGACCCCTTCCATGAAGACGGGGAAGTCCTCGAACTGCGTCCACTGGTTGTAGGCAGTGCGTACGGGGACGTTGACCTCGACATACTCCTCGACGTGTGACACGTGCACCCCTTCCCTATCGTCGGCGGCCCGGCACCGCGGGGTGCGGTCGCGCCGCCTCCAGACCTTTCACGGCCCGGCTACCCGGCCCGGGTCGCGCCATGCGCCGTCGGGGATGCGGGCGCCGACCTGACACCCTCGCCGGACCTGACAGGTATGAAGACGCACCCGCGGCCCTGCGCGGCACCGCTGCCTACTGTGCCCCAGTCGCACGGGATCGACGTGCGGCTTCGGGGGGTCGAGAAAGCCTCCCCGGTCAATCCACGGATGGCTGCAGGGAGTAGAAGTGAACCGCAGGAAGATGTCGATGATCGCCGCACTCGTGGTCACGGGCGCGACGGCGCTGACCGGCTGCAGCAAGGACAGCGGTGCCTCCAACGTCGGAAGCGACGGCAAGGCGATCTACAAGATCGGTTTCCAGGGCCCGCTCACGGGTGAGAGTTCCGCGATCGGCATCAACATGGAGAACGGCGTCAAGCTCGCCCTCAAGCAGGCCAACGCCCGCGGCGACCTGCCCTTCCACGTCGACTACGCCCCCTCCGACGACGCCGGATCCCCGGACCAGTCCCCGGCCGCAGCGCAGAAGCTCATCGACGACGAGAGCGTCGTCGGCCTCGTCGGACCCGCCTTCTCGGGCGCGGCCAAGGCCTCGGGCCGGCTGTACTCGGAGGCGAACCTGGTCACCGTCTCCCACGCCAGCAACCCGAACCTGCCCGAGCTGGGCTTCCGTTCCTTCGTGCGCTCCGTCCCGAACGACAACGCCCAGGGAGGCGCGATGGTCACGTACTTCACCAAGAAGCTGCAGACCAAGAAGGTCTACCTCGTCGACGACAAGAGCGAGTACGGCGTCGGCCTGTCCAAGGTCGCCGAGAAGCAGCTCAAGGAAGCCGGTGTCGAGGTCGTCAAGGCCAGCGTCCCGGCGAAGACCCCCGACTACACCGCCGCCGCGACCGCCGTGAAGCACTCCGGCGCCGACGCCCTGATCTACAACGGGCTCTACGCGGACGCGGCACCGTTCGCCAAGAAGCTCAAGGACGTCGGCTTCGACAAGCCGAAGATCGCCAGCGACGGCACGTACGACAAGAAGTTCACCGAGCTGGCCGGTGACGCGGCCGAGGGCTGGATGCTGACCTGCCAGTGCCTGGACGCCAACGTCGACCCGGGCACCAAGCAGTTCGCCGAGGACTACAAGGCGGCGTACAAGACCGCTCCCGGCCTGTACGCGGCCGAGTCATTCGACGCCACCAACCTCATCATCGAGCAGATCAAGTCGCTCGGCGGCGGCGACGGCGGCGACGTGCGGCGCGAGACCGTCCTGGAGAAGGTGAAGAAGGCCAACTACAAGGGCCTCACCCGGCAGTTCTCGTTCAAGGAGAACGGCGAGTTCGCCGGGAACGGCATCTACCTCAGCGAGGTCAAGGGCGGCGCGATCACCCTCAAGGGGAACGTCGACACCCTGGTGAACGCGGGCTGAGGACCGATGACTCTGCTGGAATTCCGCGACTACCTGGTCCCGGGCCTCGCGCTCGGCGCGCTGTACGCGGTGATCGCCATCGGCTACACCTTGGTCTACGGCGTACTCAAGCTGATCAACTTCGCCCACAGCGAGGTGTTCATGCTGGGCGGCTTCGGAGCGCTGATCGTGCTCACCGAGGTCGCCCCCGGCCACCCCTCCGGGCTGGTTTCGGCCCTGCTCGTCCTCCTCGGCCTGGTCGTCTCCGGTCTGGTCGGGGCGGGCACGGCCTTCGGTCTGGAGAAGGTCGCCTACCGGCCGCTGCGCAAGCGCAACGCCCCCGCCCTGATCTTCCTGATCAGCGCCATCGGAGCCTCGTTCTTCCTCTACAACCTCGCGGGCAAGCTCTTCGGGCGCGACCCCAAGTCCATGCCCGCGCTCTTCGACAACGGCGTGCTCTTCCACGTCCTCGGAGCACCGGTCGACGTCATCAAGCTGCTGCTGATCGTCGCCGCGCCGGCGATGATCGTCGGCCTCGACCTGCTGGTGCGCCGTACCAAGCTGGGGTCCGCCATCCGGGCCGTCGCACAGGACCCCGAGGCAGCCGGCCTGATGGGCGTCGACATCGACAGGGTCGTCTCGCGTACGTTCGTGATCGGCGGTGTCCTCGGTGGAATCGCCGGTTTCCTCTTCGGGCTCAACAGCCAGGTGTCGTTCACCATGGGCTTCGCCCCCGGGATCACGGCCTTCGCCGCGGCCGTCCTCGGCGGCATCGGCAACATCCGCGGAGCCATGCTCGGCGGGATGCTCCTCGGCCTGGTCGAGACCTACAACGTTCCGCTGTTCGGGGAGGAATGGCGCTACGTCGCGGCCTTCGTGGTCCTGGTCGTGGTGTTGATGTTCCGCCCGACCGGCATCCTCGGCGCGAAGCTCGGGAGGACGGCATGAGCACCACGCTGCACGGCACGAACGCGGTGGCCCCCGGGCGGGGTCCGGCCGCGGCCGCCGCGGGCCGCCCCTCCGCCGAGGCCCTGGCCGCCCTGCGCCGGGTGCGCTGGTACCGGCTTCCGCGCTGGCGCAGGCTCGGCACCCTCACCGCGGTCGGCGTCCTGCTGGCCGTGATGACCGGGGAGCAGGGGTCCGGGGCGGACCTGCTGTTCTCCCTGCGTACGACCTTCACCGGGACGGCCCTGTGGGCCTGGACCGCCGCGGCCGTCGCCCTCTGGGCGGTCGCCGAGTTCGGCGCCGCCCCGCGCCGGGTCGTCGCCTCCGGCGCCAAGGCCGCCGCCGCGCCCCTGACCAGGATCCGTCCCGCGCTCGAACGCCGCCCCTGGCTGCGCGTGACGCTGGTCGTGGCCGGTCTCGCCGCGGCCGTGCTCCTGCCGCTGCTGTTCGACCGGTCCACCAACCAGGTGCTGGTCGACTGGGTGGGCATCTACATCCTGCTCGCCCTCGGCCTCAACGTAGTCATCGGCTGGGCCGGCCTGCTCGACCTCGGTTTCGTGGCGTTCTTCGCGATCGGCGGCTACAGCACCGCCTTCTGGAGCGGACACCTGCCCATCAAGCCACCGTTCGAGCTGAACCCGTTCCTGTCCATCCCGGTCGCGATGGTCACCTGCCTCCTCGCGGGCATCCTGCTCGGCGCCCCCACCCTGCGCCTGCGCGGCGACTACCTCGCCATCGTCACCCTCGGCTTCCACGAGATCATCTACCTGATCGCGAAGAACGCCGAATCGGTGACGGGCGGCTCCCTCGGGGTCTTCGGCATCCCGCACTTCTCCGTGGACCTCGGCCCCCTGCAGTACCGCTGGGGCCTGGACCCGCTGGACTACCTGTGGCTGCTGATCGGCCTGATCACGGGTCTGGTGCTGCTCTTCCGCAAGCTGGAGCGCTCCAAGATCGGACGTACCTGGGAGGCCATCCGGGAGGACGAGGTCGCCGCGGCCGCGCACGGCGTGGACACGGTGAAGTACAAGCTGATGGCCTTCGCCATCGGCGCCTCCACCTCCGGGATCGCCGGCGCCGTGTACGCCAGCAAGGTCGGGTTCATCAACCCCGAGAACTTCCCGCTGCTGTACTCGGTGCTGGTCCTCGCCTACGTGATCTTCGGGGGGATGGGCTCCGTCCCGGGCGTCCTGCTGGGGGCCGCGCTGCTGGCCTATCTGCCCCACGGCCTGAAGGACGTGGTGGACCAGAAGGACCGGTTCATGTACCTGGGCGCCCTGCTGGTGGTCATGATGATCTACCGCCCGCAGGGACTGCTGCCCGCCAGGCGCCGCAGGCGCACCGTACCCACGGGGGGACAGTCATGACGACCACGTTGCCGGAACGGACGGCGGCGGCGCGCACCTCCTGCGGCCCCGTCCTGGAGGCATCGGGGGTGACCCTGCGCTTCGGCGGCCTGGTCTCCCTGTCCGGGGTGGACCTCGCGGTGTGCCGGGGCGAGATCCATGCGGTGATCGGCCCCAACGGCGCCGGGAAGACCTCTTTGTTCAACTCGCTGACCGGTGCCTACACACCGCAGGAGGGGCGCGTTCTCCTGCGCGCCGACGACGGTACGGAACACAGCCTGCTCGGTCGCAAGCCGCACCGGATCAACCGGCTCGGCGTGGCCCGCACCTTCCAGAACATCCGCCTCTTCGCCGCGCTCACCACCCTGGAGAACGTCAAGGTCGCCGCGGAGAGCAGCAGCCGCTCCGGGCCGCTCGGCATCATGCTGGGCCTGCCCCGGGCCAAGGCGGAGGAGCGCGCCGCCGAGGAGACGGCGCAGCGGCTGCTCGCACTGCTCGGCCTCGAGGGCCGGGCCGACGAGACGGCCGGCTCGCTCTCCTACGGGGACCAGCGCCGCCTGGAGATCGCCAGGGCCCTCGCCACCGGACCGCGGCTGCTCCTCCTGGACGAGCCGGCGGCGGGCACCAACCCCACCGAGAAGCGGGACCTGGCCGCGCTGATCCGCCGGATCAACGGTGAACTCGGCATCAGCGTGCTGCTGATCGAGCACGACATGCCGCTGGTGACCTCGGTGGCCGACCGGGTGACCGTGCTCAACTTCGGCAAGGTGATCGCCTCCGGCTCGCCCTCCGCGGTGCAGCGCGACCCGGCGGTCGTGGAGGCCTACCTCGGCGCCTCCGACACGAACTCATCACAGGGGGAGACCCGATGACCGTCGCGACACAGCGGGAGCGGCAGACCGCGACCGCCGCCCCGACCACCGCGATCCTGGAGCTCGCCGGCCTTCACGTGTCCCACGGCGCCATCAATGCGCTCAAAGGCATCGACATGGTCGTCCGTGAGGGCGAGGTGGTCGCCCTGCTCGGCGCCAACGGCGCCGGCAAGACGACCACCCTGCGCACCGTCTCCGGCCTGCACGCGCCCGCTTCGGGAGCGGTGCGGTTCTGCGGGGAGCGCATCGACGGGCTCCCCTCCCACGCGATCGTGGGCCTCGGCATCGGTCACTCGCCGGAGGGCCGCAGGGTCTTCGCCGACATGACGGTCCTGGAGAACCTCCACATGGGTGCCTACCGCTTCAAGCGGCTGCGGCAGGAGGACCTGGAGCGGGTGTTCGCCCTCTTCCCCCGTCTGGCCGAGCGGCGCACCCAGCAGGCGGGCACCCTCTCGGGGGGAGAGCAGCAGATGCTGGCCATGGGACGCGCCCTGATGGGCCGTCCCGAACTACTGCTCCTCGACGAGCCGTCGATGGGCCTGGCGCCGCTGGTCGTGGCGCAGATCTTCGAGATCATCAAGGAGATCAACGCACAGGGAACGACGGTCCTGCTGGTCGAGCAGAACGCCGCCCAGGCCCTGAAGGTCGCCGACCGCGGCTACGTCCTGGAGACGGGCCGGATCACGATGCAGGCCCCGGCCTCCGAACTCCTCGACGACCCCCGAGTCCGCGCCGCCTACCTCGGCGAAGCCGCCCGCTGACACAGCCGCCCGGTGCTCACTCGGGCGGCTCACACTGCTGGGGGAGCGTCACGGTCCCGGGCCGGTGCTCGAAGGTGTCCATGACCAGCCACTCGTCCAGCTCGGGGTCGTAGAGGTTCTGGATACCGAACTGCAGCACCTGCCAGAAGGTTCCCCGGTTGTCCTCGTCGACGTAGATGTCACCCAGTGCGAGCGGCAGACGCGGATAATTCCCGGGAGGCAGCTGCGGCAGGACCACGCCCACCCTCCAGTGGTTCACGTGCCGCTGCGGGTGGGTGCTCCGCAGGGTCTCCCGCCCGACGAACCGGGCCTCCTCGAACCCCTGGTTCAGCGCCTCCAGATTGAAGTCCGGGATGCGTGAGCAGGGATGCTCGGTCAGACCGGGCCATTTGTACGTCAGCGTGTAGAGCGTGTCGTGGTAGATCAGGTTGGTGAACCAGATCGGGTACTGCGGTCCCCCCGCGGTCATCTGGCTGTCGCCGTCCCTCCCCTCCCAGGTGAACGGCACCGTGATGTCCAGGTCCTGGACGATCCACTTGCCCTTGCCGCGGAAGTCACGGGGGAGGCGGGGCGGAGGCGGCGTCGCGGAGGTGTCCTGCCGTGCGGCCACCGTCACGAACGGCGGCGCGGTCCCGGTCCGGGGCTCGCTGCCGCCTGGGGGCGGAGCTGCCAGGACGAGGGCGACCGCTCCGGCAAGAGCGGCCGACGTGGCCGTCTTGCGTGTGCCTTTCCAACCCATGGTCTCCCTCGGCTGTCGCGTCTGGCGCCGTCATGGCGCGGGGTACAGTCACGGCGATGCTGGGACACCGTCCCCGGAATTGAAGATTCCGAAACCGGCGGCTCCGGGTTCCCGCCCCGATCATTGTCATGGAACCGGCCGAACGCACCGGCCTGGACAGCGACTCGCTCCGGTTCCCCGGTCCACGACGTACCGCGCGTCCCCGGCCTGCCGTCGCCACTGACCGTCGAGCAGGCCGACGAGGCACTGTCCGGTCTGCTCGACCGGTTCCGCCGTGGGCTGCCCCCGCCTCGCCCGGAACGCCCCCGGCGGCATCGCCACCTACAGCCGGCTCCTGGCAGGCCAAGCCGCGCGCCTCGGCCACGATGTGACGGTCTTCGTCATCACGGGCGGCCCCGCGCAGGCACGGACGCCGCCCTTCACCGGCGGAATCCGCGTCGTGGAAGTCCCCTACCCGGGCCCGTCGCCCTGGGCATGCGCCGAGGCCTTCCGCGACGCGGTACGACGGCACCACGGTCGGGGCCACCAGCTGGACCGCATCGAGGCAGCCGACTTCCTGGGCCGCGCCGGCCTGCTCGACCGTACCGTCCCGCTCACCACCCGCCTCCACGTGCCCTCGTCCTGCGACGGCGCCACGAGGACGACCCGCCCGGCGCCTACGCAGACCAGGCAGCCCGGCTCGAACACCTCCAGGCGACCGGCTCCCGCCTGGTGACCAGTCCCACCAGCTGGCTCGCCGACCAGGCCCGCATGCTGTGGAACCTGCAGGTCACACCCGAGGTCATCCCCAACCCCTACGAACCACCCCCAGCCCGGACAGCCCCGCCCCGGCAACGCGACGAAGGCCCGGACCGCGGTCTGCGGATCCTCTTTCTCGGCATGCTGCAACGCCGCAAAGGCGTCTTCACCCTCGCCGAGGCTCTGAGGTCCTGGTTCGACGCCAGAGGCGAAGGGACCGTCACCTGGGTCGGGCAGGACAACCACTGGAAAGCGGACGGCGCCGCACGCATCGCTGCCATCCTCGGCCGCCACGCCCAACGCTGCACCTTCCTTCCGGAACAGTGCGGCATCAGCCTGAACGCCGCCATCCGGCAAGCCGACCTCGTCGTCCTGCCCTCCTTCTGCGACAACGCCCCCTACTCCTGCGTCGAGGCCATGGCCCACGCCAGGCCCGTCGTCACCACCACCGGCAGCGGCACCCGCGAATTCATCATCGACCGCTGGAACGGCATCCTCGTCCCTCCCGGCAACGCCCCGGCCCTGACAGCAGCGCTGACCGAAGCCGCCGCCGACCGCACCGCCGTGCGGACACTCGGCGAGAACGCACGGCGAAGCCTGGAGCTGAGGCTCTCACCCGAGCAGACCACCGGCCGGCTCTGCAACGCCTACAGCCGGCTCGCAGGATCACCAGCCGACTGAGCCCGCCGCCCACAGCCCACCGCCACCTCGTACGACCATTCCGCTCCAGCGCGCCAGGAGGCAGCCGTGCTGGTAGGAATCTGCGATTTCCCCAGCAACTTCGCCTTCCCGCCCGACGCCTACGGCGGCACCGAACGCCGGCTGTGGGCAGCCGCGGTCGATGCCCGCGCCGCAGGCGCGACCTGGCGACCTTCCAGCACTGGGCCGTCACCCCCCCCCCACGAGCCCGGCGACTTCGACGGCCACCGCTCCCCGCCTCGACTGCTACTCGCCCGAGATGGCCGGCCGCTACCAGGACCGCCACCCCATCCTGGAACTCGCCGTCCACCAAGGCTTGAACGAGGACGAACCCCGCGCCACCAGTGGCCGCGACCTGGTGCGGCTCGGCCGCATCGACCAGACGAAAGCACCCCACCACGCGGTACGGGCGGCCCGAATCCTCGGCCGCCGCATCCGCATCACCGGCCCGGTCTTCGACCGCGACTGCATGCAAGCCCACCGGAAACTTCCAGGCCCTCGCCACCCGCCCGCCCGCTGTACCAGGCCCCGGCCCTCTCCCCGCCTGATCGGCTCGCTCCCCCAAGCCGCCCGGCCCACGGCCTACCGCTCGGAGTTGGCTGACATCAACGGAGGAGCCACTGCCTGGTCCGGGTCATGACCTCGGCGCGGGAGCGACCGGGGTGGTCGGCGGCGATGAAGTGGTAGCCGATCCGGAGGGAGAAGGCCAGCATGCAGCGGACCTCGACTTCGTCCTCGTCGGGGCAGAAAGAGCGGAACAGGGAACGCAGGTAGTCCATGCGGCGGTTGTCGCAGCGCCGGAGGCGTTGTGCGACGTCTTCGTCGCGCCGGGCCCAGTCGCGGATCGCGAGGTCGGCCGCGACGCCCGTCGTCGGGCCGTCGGCGGACGAGGCGATCGCGAAGAGGCGCTCCAGCTTGGCCCTCGCGTCTCCTCCGCCGCTCTCGACCTGCTCGATCACCGACTCGGTGACCCTGCGCTCCCAGGTGTCGAGCATCTCCGTGAGCAGCGCGCCCCGGTTGTCGAAGTACCCGTAGAAACCGCCCTTGCTGACGCCGAGCGCCTGCGCCAGCGGCTCGATTCGCACGGCTTCCGGGCCGCCGGCGGCCAGGGCCTTGAGGCCCTCATCGATCCACTTGCCGCGAGGCGTCCGCGTCACGCCCATGATGTACCTCCCTCGTCTATACGGTGCCGTATAGATGGTGCTAGTTTGATCTATACGGCATCGTATAGATAGGGGCCAACAGATGAGACTCCCCATGACCGCGCACACCTCCCGCCCCTGGCGGATCCACGAGATCGCCGGCGACTTCCAGATCGAAGACGTGTGGGCACTGCCGACCCCAGGCGGCCCCGACGACCTCGCGCGACTGGTGGACCAGTTCACCCACGGCACCGGGGAACCCGTCTCCGCCCCGATCCCGCGCATGCTCTTCGCGATCCGCTGGAAGCTCGGCAAACTCTTCGGCTGGGACAAGCCCGGTGCCGGGGTCGGCACCCGTGTGCAATCGCTCCGGGACCGACTGCCCGAAGACCTCCGCGAGGGCCCCCGGGGCGCCGACCCCGGCTCGGTCCCCTTCACCTCCGTCTACCAGACCCACGACGAGTGGGTGGCCGAGATGGGCAACCGGACAGTGCACGGCCTGCTGCACATCGGCTGGGTCCCCGACGGATCCGGCGGCTACCGAGGACAGATGGCTGTCCTGGTAAAGCCGAACGGTCCCCTCGGCACCGTATACATGGCAGCCATCAAGCCCTTCCGATACCTCGGCGTCTACCCGGACCTGATTCGGGGCATCGGCCGCAAGTGGCAGTCAACCGCCGCCGAACGAAACGCAGATTGACCGCATCCCCTTCCTGCACGCACGACCTCGTCCGCGATCCGCGTCCGTGAGCCCCAGAGGGCCCCCGGGCGCTGAGTCGTGAGGAGCGCCCGGCCCCCGGGACGCTGAGTCGTGGGGAGCGCCAAGCCCGAGGCGGTGGGCATCGTCGGCCCGCTACGACGACGACCCGGAGGTCACCGTGAGCCGGCCCCGCGAAATCGGCCCTACCGTCTGCGCGGCCAGGCCGGCCGGCGGCGGGAGATGCGCGGCCTGCGTCCGGCGGGAGCCCGCGCCGCCAGGGCGAACGACACCGTGATGTGCGCGCCTCCCAGCGGGCCCCGGCCGATGTGTACCGAGCCGCCCGTCGCGGTCGCGGCCCGCCCCGCGATGTCGAGGCCCAGCCCGGTGGAACCGGTGCTGCTCCCGCGGGAGAGGGCCAGGTCCGGCTCGGGGATGCCCGGTCCTCCGTCCGCCACGACCAGCTCCACGGCCTGGGCCGTGCGTACCACCTGGACGGCGAACGGGGTCCCGGGCGCGGTGTGGCGGAAGATGTTGCCGATGAGTGCGTCCACCACGGCGGCGACGTCGTCGTCCGACAGGCCGACGGTTGTGGGTTCCTGGGTCAGGTCGAGGGAGCAGGACCGGTTCTGCTGCTCCGCCAGGACCGACCAGAAGGCGGTACGGCGGCGGACCACGTCGGCAGCCTCACAGCGCGGGCCGGACGCCCCGGCCCCGGCGTCGTGGCCGGCGGTCGGTTCCGTGCCGAGCATGCCCTGGCCCATGGGGCCGACGGCGAGCGGGGTGCGCGCCGCGGCGATGATGGCCCGAAGTTCCGCCTCCAGTTCACCGACGGCCGCCTCGACCCTGGCCGACTCGGGTGTGCCCTCCATGCGCTCCGATGCGAGATGCAGTGCGGTGAGCGGCGTACGCAGCCGGTGGGACAGATCGGCGACCAGTTCGCGTTCGACGGCGAGCAGCTCGGTCATCCGGTGCGCCATCGCGTTGAAGGCGACACCCGCGTCCCGCAGCTCCTTGGGGCCCACGGGGTCCACGCGGGTGTCCAGGTCGCCCTGGCCGAGTGCGCGCGAGGCCTGGGCGAGCTTCCTCGAGGATGTGACGACCTTCGAGCCGAGACGGTCGGCGACCAGGACGGAACCGCCGATCAGCGCGACCGCGAGGAAGGACATGACCGCCCACGATTCCTTGACCCCGTGGGTCAGTTCCTCCTCGGGCACGAAGTTCTCGATCACGGCGACCCGGTCGCCGGGGAGCACCACCGGCTGCAGGCATATCCAGCCGTCGGGGATCGCCTGGGAGATGGACTCCCGCCCCTGCTGCGCCCGTTCGAGCAGCGCTGCGGGCGCCTTGGAGCTGCCGAGGGCCCCGGCGTCCGCCGGCAGGTGAACCACCAGCTGCTGGGCCGGGTCCAGGCTGGCGACGGACTCCCGCAGGGCGGAGGGGTCCGTGGTCAGCGTGAGGACGGGGGCCAGGGCGGCGGCGCGCTGTTCGGCCGCGGTGACGGCCTGTGCCTTGACCAGCGACATCACCAGTGCGGCCAGCGGTATGAGGAAGGAGAGGGCGACCATGGAGGTCACGGCGAGTGCCACTCCGGCCAGCGATCGTCTCAACGCGGTGCCACCAGTTTGATGCCGACGCCGCGGACGGTCAGCAGGTATCGGGGGGCCGCCGCCCGTTCGCCGAGCTTGCGGCGCAGCGACGACAGGTGGACGTCGACGGTCTGGTCGTCGACGTACGGCTCACGCCAGACCTCGGTCAGCAGACGGCGTTTGGAGACCACCTGGCCGGGGTGGCGGGCGAGGAACGCGAGCAGGTCGAACTCCCGGCGGGTCAGGCGCAGCTCCACGCCTGCCAGGTACGCGGTGCGCGCGCCCGGGTCCACGGCGAGTTCACCCACGGTGGTGGGGTGCTGCAGGTCGGCCGCCGGAGCGATTCGCGCCACCGGTGCTCCCCGCGTCCCCGGCGCGGGTCCGGTTGCGGGAACGTGAGCGGTGCGCCGCAGGACGGCCGAGAGGCGCGCGACGAGCTGTCCGCCGGAGAAGGGCTTGACCAGGTAGTCGTCGGCGCCCGCGTTGAGGAGGCTGATGATTTCCCGCTCGTCGTCGCGGGCGGTGGCCACCAGGACGGGTACGGAGGAGATGCCCCGGATCATGCGCAGTGCGTCTCCTCCGTCCAGATCGGGCAGGCCCAGGTCGAGGACCACCGCGTCGAAGGGCGTCTGGGTGATCTCCCGCAGGGCTCCGAAACCGTCGGCCGAGCTGCGTACGGCATACCCGTGTTCCGCCAGAACCTCGATCAGTGACTGGCGGATGCTGGGGTCGTCTTCCACGACCAGGACGCTGGGCATGGGGGACACCTTAGGGTCGGCCGCGTGACTTGCGGCTAGTGGGGGCTGAACGTCGCCCGGTCGCCGGTGACGTGCAGGTGCACCGGGCGGTCGGAGACCGGAATCGTACAGCCGTCCTGCATGCTGCAACTCGCGTATCCGATCAGCACCGTCGCGTCCCCGTTTCCGTCGGCGCGGACCGGCAGCGTGGTGGTGACGGGGCCGTCCGGGTAGACGGGCACCGGGGTTTCGACGCCGGGCACGGTGATCGACCGTGGCTCCGCGGAGGCCGCCAGCCTGCCGTCCGCCCTGAGGGGCCCGGTGACGGCCATCGCCGTCGGTCTGCCCACGCCCTCTACGCCGCCGGCCGGCAGATCGGTGCTGTAGAGGTGGAAACCCTTGCGCTCGGGCGTGAAGACCGCGGTGAGCGTGCCCTTCGAGGCGTGCCAGTCGGACACCGAGAGCGTGACCGTGACGCCCTGCTCGGTGAAACTCGTCGTGGGTGCGGAGTCGCGGGCGCCCTCGGCGTGTTGACTGCCGCATGCCGCGAGGGCGGCGGAGGAGAGAAGGGCGGCCGCGACCCGGACCGTCCGGGAATGCCGTATGTGCAGCCAAACGTTCATGTGCGTCTCTGTATCTCTGTGGATCGGTTCGGTTCTAGAGGGCGGTGGTGAAGTCCGCGCTCCACAGCTGCAGTGTGTAGACCAGGTCGTTCCACACCCCGGTTGCCAGCAGTACGCCGACGAGGACGAGCAGACCTCCGCCGGTCCGTAGGACCCACGGGTAGTGGCGTTTGACCAGGCCGAAGGCGTCCAGGGCGCGGCGGAAGGCCAGCGCGGCCAGGACGAACGGCAGGCCCAGCCCGAGGCAGTAGGCGGCCATCAGCAGGGCTCCGCGGGCCGCGCTCGCCTCGGTCCAGGTCAGTGCCTGGACGGCGGCCAGCGTCGGGCCGATGCAGGGGGTCCAGCCCACCGCGAACACCGCCCCCAGCACGGGGGCTCCGGCCAGCCCCAGCGCGGGCCGTCGGTGGCTGCGGAACTCCCGCTGTGCGAAACCCGGCAGGAAGCCCATGAAGGACAGGCCCATCAGCACGGTGAACCCGCCGACCACCTGGGTGACCGCCTCCTGGTGAGCCAGCAGGACACGGCCGAAGTGGCCGAACAGGGCGCCTCCGGAGACCAGGACCGCCGTGAAGCCCAGGACGAACAGCAGGGCTCCCGTCGCCATGCGGCTGCGGCGCCCGCCGCGCGCGTCCGCCAGGTCGGAGACCGACAGGCTGGTCACGTAGCTGAGGTAGCCCGGTACGAGCGGCAGGACGCACGGCGAGAGGAAGGAGACGAGTCCCGCGATGAGCGCCACCGGGGCTGCGATCAGGAGTGTCCCGTTGACGAGGGCGGGGGCGTCGGCGGAGGCGAGCCTCATGACCCCTCCTCCGCCACGTGCGCGAGCACGGGCCGCAGCTGCTCCTCGGTGACGGCGCCCCCGATGCTGGCGGCGATGCGTCCGCGGCGGTCGATCACGAGGGTCGCGGGGACCGCCTGCGGGTTGAGCAGCGCGGGTGGGAAGCGGAGCAGCAGTTCGCCGGTGGGGTCGGGCAGGCTGGGGAAGGTCAGATCGTGTGCGCGTACGAAGGACCGGGCGGCCGTCCGGTCCCGGTCCCGGCTGTTGATCCCGAGGAACCGGACCCCGTCGGCCCGGGTCTGCCGGCTGAGCCGCTCCAGGTCGTCGGCTTCCGCCCGGCAGGGGCCGCACCAGGAACCCCAGACGTTGAGGACGACGACGTTGCCCCGCAGCCCGGCGAGGCTGACCGGCTTCCCGTCCAGGTCCTCGCCGGTCAGTTCGGGCGCGTCCGATCGGGAGCCCGGGTCCATGACCGCGGCTGCGGCCGCGGTTCCCACGACCGTGCCCGCCTGCTCCCTCGGCGCCCCGTGTCCTGCGTCGTCCGTGGCGAGGCCGGCGAGGACCAGAGCGGCGGCCACCGCGAGTCCGGCCCCGGCCGGGACGACGACCGAGCACCGGGCCGGTCGTCTCATGACGCCCACTGGCGCAGGAAGGAGTTGATGCCCTCCGGGGTCAGGGACGGGTTGCCGGTGAGGTGGGTGTCGGTGCGTACGGTGCCCGACGGGGAGACGACGACCAGCACGGGCATCGTGTAAGTGCCGCCGGACGGGCTGTACTTGCGCAGGAGCGCGGAGTTGGCGGAGCTGTTGCCACCGATGTCGATCTTGACCATCCGGTACGAGGCTCCGAGGATCGCGGCGGTCTGCGGCTGCGCGAACACCTTGTCGGCGGCCTTGCAGTTGCCGCACCAGTTCGCGCCGAAGTCGAGCAGCACCGTCCGCCCCTCGGACTTGGCCGTGCGCAGGGCCGCGTCGATGAGCTTCTGCGCGTCGGCCGAACTGTCGTAGCCGGGTCCGGGTACGGCGGCCGGCTGGGCCGCGGCGGACGTACGGGACGGCTTGGCCGACGTTCCGGTGGCGGCGGACCCGGTCTTGACGGGCGATGAGCCGGGCCGGGGGGTGGAGGGCGCGGACGCCGAGGCCGAGGCCGATGCCGATGCCGATGCGGTCGGGGACGCCGTGGGTGACGCGGTGGCGGACTCGGTGGCGGAGGCGGCGGAAGGCTCCGGGGATGGAGAGGCCGCGGTCGGCGCGGCGGATCCGACGGGCTGGGTGGACGGCCCGCAGGCGGCGGTCAGACCCGCCGCGACCACGGCCGCGGCGACCAGCGGCAGTCGCATCCCCCGCGGCGTGCCGGGGCGGGGCGGCTGCGTACGGCGCTCGGAGCGGACGGGTCGGAGCATGCGAGAAGTCATGGCGAAGACACCCCAGGCGCGGATCGGAATGCGGGAAGGGCAGGGCGCCCCCCGGCGCGGCGAAACGGGCGTGCCGACGGATCGTCGGGGTCACGCCCCGGCGCCGAAGGCCGCTCGGCTGAGGCGAGCATAGGACCGCTCCGGGCCGCCGGAACCGGCTCTGCCCGATCTTGAGGATGCCCTAAGGAACAGCTCACCTTCCGCTTCGTCGGAGCGCGATGCGGGGGCGGGCGCAGGGTGATGAATCCCGTCAAAGGGGGCGGGGCTGCGCCGTGTCGTCACCGCCGAGCCGGCCGGAGTGTCCGGCGCGACCAGGTGTCAGAGGGAAGACTCGTGGACGGTGGCCTTCGCCGACGGATCGATCGTCGCCGTCACGACCGACCGGTGATCGGCGCTGGTGAACGTGACCGAGAGGGTGTCGTCCGAGGTCTGCGAGGTGGTGGTCTTGAAGCCGCGGTCCGGGACCGCGGAGATCAGGCACACGCCGCGGCTTCCGTACCGCACGGTGACCTTGCCGCCCTGCGAGGGGACGGTGTACAGGCCCGGTCCGCCCTCCGCGCAGTCCACGGCGCTCTTCGAGGCGTTGGTACGGGAGGTTCCCGGCGAGGCCTTGGCGGGGGTGGCGGACACGGCCGAGGGGGACGGCCGCTGCGTCACCGGAGGTGAGGGGCTCGCGGATGCGCTCGGGGGCGGCGTGCTCGGCGACGGGGTGCCGGCCTGCCATGCGGGCGGCGTCTCGATGACCGTCGGGGCGGACCGGGCGACCGGGGGCGTATGCCGGGTCGAGCCGACAACGAACTGGACCGTGGCGAGCACGGCGGTCACGCTGGCGGCCGTGCACGACAGCCATATGAGCAGGTAACGCGGAAGTCGGGGCACGGCCCCATAGTGGCGGACGCGCCCGCAGGCCCGTTACCGCCTCCCCGTTCCGCGGAACTCGGGGTTCCGCAGGGCCGGTACGGGCGGCCGGGCCGGCGAACGCCGACGTCCTCCGTACCCGTGGACGGGTCGGAGGACGTGGGGGCGTTCGGTGGGCGGGCTACCTGGAGGCGCCGAAGTCCTGCGTCCACCACGGGCCGCCGTCGCCCTTGTGCACGCCTATGCCGATCTCCTTGAAGGCGCAGTTGAGGATGTTGGCCCGGTGGCCGGAGCTGTTCATCCACGCGTTCATCACCGCGTCGGCGTCGGCCTGGCCGCGGGCAATGTTCTCGCCCAGGTTGGACCAGGAGTAACCGGCGGCTTCCACCCGGCTGGTCATGGTGGACCCGTCGGGCCCGGTGTGGGACATGATGCCGCTGCGGGCCATGGTGTCGCTGTAGGCCCGTGCGGCTGCGCTCAGCTTGCCGTTCGAGGTCAGCGGGCCGCACCCGGCGGCGGCCCGCTCCTTGTTGACCAGGGCGAGGACCGCCGACTCGCTGTCCTTGTCGACCGTGCCGGAGCCACCGGAGCCACCGGAGCCACCGGAGCCACCGGAGCCACCGGCGCCCCCCGAGCCGCCGGACCCCCCGGAGCCGCCGCCCGTGGTCGCTGGCTTGCGCGTGGGCTTGTCGTTCTGGGCCGATGCCGACTTGGCCGCAGTGCTGCTCTCCGCCGCCGAGGGCTGCGCGGGAGTGGCGGACCCCGAGGCGTCGGCTCCGGGCGTCCCGGACGGACTCGGGCTCGTCGTGGCCGAGGCCTCGCCGGTGGGGGCGGGAGGGGTGGGGGCGGCCGTTCCGGCGCCGGTACTCGCCTTCGCGGACAACGGTCCCGCGGCGCCATCGGTGTGCCCGCCCCCGCGCGCAGCACCGTCCGAGTCGGCCACCGCGACGCCGACCGCCACCGCCGCGGCGGCTGCGGTGACGGACAGCACGATGCGCGTGCGCACCGTCTTCCTCCGTCGTGCTTCGACGCGGGACGGACGTCCGGGAGTACGGCTGGGGCTCATGCCGGTAACACCTCACAAGGCAGGGGAGGAGCGGATTCCGTCCGAGCCTAGGCTGGTGACCAGCGAAAAGAGCGATCTGGAGGGGTTCTTCAACTTCCCTTAAGGAAGCCCGCAGGATCGGCGCAGGGGCAATCCGGGCAATCGCCCCGACCTGCGGCAAAGGGCGCACGTGTGCTACCGCCGAATCCCTGCCTGAAGCCAAGTGGCGAGGCCTTACCTGCAGGAGTGCACTGGATATGGCAGCCCATAAAAGGATGTAGATGTAACGGAGGAGAGCCGTGCGACACTCACCGCTACTTGCCGTAACAGGTCTTACGCTCTCGGCTGCACTTGCCCTCGCGCCGGGCGCTGCCGCAGCGAAACCCCCGCCCGGCCAGGTACCCCTGGCACGGATTACGACACTGTGCAGACTGGACGGCACAGTCTGGGACTACAGCACAGGACGTCTCTCCACGAATCAAACCGCCCAAGCCTACTGCGCGGGACTCAGGCAGGGCGAAGCCCGTGGGGCAGAGGACGGCCGACAGTGCCGCCAGAAGAACTATCCGTTGTGGTGGCCCAATCCCAGCGAGGCGCAGCGTGCCCGGGAACGCGGCTACAAGTCTGGTTACGACAGGAGCCATCAACGCGAGTGGGACCGCAACTCCTGCCAAAGCCAGCCGCAACCAGAGCCCTACTATCCTCCAGTGCATTAGCGTTCCGCGTTCGACGCGGAGGCAGTCCCTGGACGCTGCGGGTGGCGGCGGGTGACCTCGGACGGTAGTCGGTGTCGGCCAGGATGCCGCTCATCGAGGACAGGTTCCGGCCCGGCTCGGCCACCAGCACCCGGGCCGGGTCGGGGTCGAGCGGAATGGACGGTTCCCGCGGTACCGCACTCGCGCCTCCTGGCCTGTGGTTGGTACGTGGGAGACGGCGTGGCCGCGGCACGGTCCCGCGACTTTGCCAGGCTTTTGCTGAAGTCGTGTCAGCCGGACAGCGCCGGGGGAGTCTGGTTGCTCACGGGCCCTCAGAACGTGCACACTTGCGCGAATTCCGGCCGGGCGCAGCGTCGCACCCCACTGCCCACCTGCCTGGCATTCGCCGTGCCGGCCATCAGCAAGTCAACGGGAGCAAGGTTGAGCACATCGGGAACTGCCCGCCAGCAGGACCTCCACGACCTCAGCGAGGCACAACTGTGCGCGCTGCTCCGCGAGCGCGACTCGGCGCCCGGTGCCGATGTCAGCGACGTGATGGGCGAGGTGTTCGCCCGTCACCACAACGCCGTACTCGCCTACGCCCGCACCTGCTGCCGCGACCTGGCCACCGCCAGTGACCTCGCGGCCGAGGCCTTCGCCCGCACCTACCGGGCGGTCGCCTGGGGGGCCGGCCCCGAGTACGCGTGGCGGCCGTACCTGCTGACCTGCGTGCGCCGGTTGGCAACCGAATGGGCACGCCGCGGTGCCCGCACACAGCTGTCGGACGACTTCGACACGTGGGCCGCCGGCCTGTCCGACGGTCAGGACGTCGAGGGCGCCGCCCTGTTGGCGGAGGAGGGCTCGCTGGTCCTGCGGGCGTACCGGTCGTTGCCGGAGCGCTGGCAGGCCGTGTTGTGGCACGTGGTCGTCGAACACGAGCCCGCGGCAGAGACCGCCCGGCGCCTCGGGATTTCGGCGGGCGGAGTCGGTTCCCTGGCGGCGCGCGCCCGGGAAGGCCTGCGCGAGGCGTACCTGCGCGCCCACCTGGACCAGAGTGCGAGTGACGAGTGCCGGCACTACGGCGGCATGCTCGCCGCCGCGCTCCGCCGACCGGGCAAGCGCGTCACCCGGGACCTGGGACGGCACCTGCGGGCGTGCGACGACTGCGGACGGGCCGAGCGCGATCTGCGAGCCGTCAACAGCCGACTGGGAGCGCTGCTGCCGGCCGGAATCCTGCTGTGGCATCCCGGCTCCTCCGCGCTCTCCGCCGGCGTACACGGCGCCCACCACCTGGCAGCGGGCAAGTTGATGGGGCTCAAGCTGGCCGCAGCGCGGTTCGGTGCGGGGAAGTGGACCGCGGCGGCGGCCGTCGCGGGCACGACGATGACCGCGTTCGTCCTGCTTCCGGCCGAGGAGCGGCCCGAGCGTGCCGCACCGACGCCCACGGTCGCGAGCCCGAGCCCCGGCCCGATCCAGGAGCCGAACCCGTACCTCCTTCCCTCCCCGACGGACTCGGCGCCACCGATCGTGTCCATCGGCGCCGCCATGTCGGCCGTCGCCGCCCCGTCGGCTCCCGTCGCTCCCGCGCCTTCCTCCGCGTCGCCCTCGCCGACCCCCGCCCCCACCGGCATGCAGTTGGTCAACACCAGCTCGGGGCTGTGCGTCGGCTTCGCCGGCAGCGGTTCCGAGGGGCCGCTGCAGCTCCAGCCGTGCACCGGCGACGCATCCCAGGGCTGGCAGCGCCTGCCGGCCGGCCGGGACACGTACCAGTTGCGGAACGCGGGCACCGGTACCTGCCTCGACGGAACCACCTCCGGCGGAAACGTCGTCGACGTCACCCTTCGCACCTGCCGCTCCGGCACCGGCCGTGAGACGCAGCTCTGGAGGTCCGAACAGGTCGGACGGTCCGGCGCCTTCCGGCTCTGGTTCGTCCCACGGGTCCCGAAGAGCGACTACGCCGACCACCTGCTGGGCCCGCGGAACTGGCCGAAGGCCGATCCTCCGCGCCAGGGTTCGGCCCTGGTGCAGCTGCCCAACTACTACAACTCCGTCAATTTCCTCTTCACCCTGGGATGAGCGCACGGGCGAGCCGGTGGGGCGCACCCCCCATTCTTCGGGGGCTGTGCACGCCGGCGAGCTCTTCGCGGAGCACCCACGCATGATCCGGCCCGTGCAACTGCACCTGGCGAAGAGGCACTCGGCCCACTCGCCGGAGGGCCCGGCGCGGACACCCGCGCCGGGCCCTCCGGCGAACCTTCCCGGTCACAGCACCGGGAGCGTCGCTCCACGGTCGGCTCGGACCGCCGCCAACACTGCTACGCCTACCGGGCGTGCCTGACCCGGACCGTGCTGAGTATCGCCCCCGTCTGGGCGGACCGGAGGGGGCCGGGGCATGCGTGGCCGCCCCAGTCCTGGCCGCCCATGCTGTGGATGCCGAACCCCTGGCCCAGTGGTGTGGAGGCGGGTTCGAGGGGCCACCCGTGCTGCGCCATACCCCAGGCGTAGATCCGGGCGACGGCGTCCACCTGCTGCACGGTGAGCGGCCGGCTCGCGAATCCGGAGGTCTCCACCGAGAGCCACGAGGGGTTCCCGGCGCCCTGCGCCCAGGCGCGGTCGTGCGCGGAGACGTACTGTTCGATCTCGCCGGACTGCGACACCCAGAAGTGCGAGGAACACTCCACTGCCGGGTCGCTGAAGCGATCGTGGAGCGAGTTCTCACCCTCCTGCACATGCAGGACCAGACCCCGCATCTCCCTGATCCCGCCCGGAGTGAAGTTCACCGTCAGCGGTTTGTGGGTGACGTCCGGCATCCACGCCTGCCCCTGTTCGGGAGTCGTTTGCGCGGGTGGCCCCGCTCCACCCTCGTCCTGCGTTTCCGCTCGGCCGGGCCCGGGGTCCCTGCTGACGTCGACATCGACGACGACGCCGAGAGCGGCGGCGATGAGTCCGCCGCCGGTACAGGCGATGGCGGTGCGGCGCGACACCAGTCGCGGCTTCGGTTTGCGGTGGGTCACGCGCGCGGCTCCGGACGTACAGGGCAGGGAGCGGAGGTCCCGCCGCGACGCCCGGATGCGATCGCCGGTCGGTACGGGCCGGCAGGCCGGTTCGGCTCCCTGACCCTGGCCCGTCGGGAACGGGGCATCGGTAGATCCTTTGCTGGGCTGAACGTTCTCCACCGGAATACTTGCCGACCTTTAATGTCGGAATGGGACCGGATGATGACCGTTTCGTGACAGCCCAACGGGTGTGCGCTCCGCCCGACGTGCGGCCTCAGCGAGCCTTCGGTACGTCGGAGCGCGAGCTTCGGTACGGAGGAGAACCTCGTCCTGGGGCGGCGCCCTCAACTCCGGGCCTGGCACGGGTCGCCCGGGTGCCCCCGTCCGTGCTGTCTCACGCGCTGCCGGCGACCGGAGCGTACGCCACTGCGGCAACCGGGTTCGGCACTGCCCGGTGGCGGTCCTGTTCGAAGGACCGGAGCAGGTCTGCCGCGACGCTCACCGCGATCGTGGCGGGTTCCTTGCCGGTGATCTCGGCGATTCCGATCGGGGTCTTGATCCGGTCGATGGCGGCGGCGTCGTGGCCGCCCTCGGTGGCCAGGCGCTGCCGGAACCGCGCCCATTTGGCGGACGAACCGATCAATCCGATCGAGCCGAGACCGGCGGTGCGCAGGGCGGCGTCGCACAGTGCGGCGTCCTCGGCGTGATCGTGGGTCATGATCATGACATGGGTGCCGGGTGGTAGCTCCGTGAGCACCTCCTCCGGAAGCAGTGGGGTGTGGTGTACATGGATCTGCGCCACCGCATCCGCGAGCACACCCAGTCGTTCGCGAGTGAGCATGTCGGGGCGGGTGTCGATCAGGTGCAGGTCGAGGTGGTGGCGGGCCAGGATGCGTGCCAGTTCCAGTCCGACGTGCCCGACGCCGAAGACCGCCACCGCTTGGACCACCGGCAGCGGTTCGAGCAGTACGGTGACGGCTCCGCCGCAGCACTGCACGCCGTGCCGGCCGGTGACCTTGTCGTTGAGGGCGAATTCCATCAGCTCCGGCTCCGGCCCCGGCCCCGGCTCCGACCCCGGACCGGCCGCGCCGTTCAGCTCGCGCGCCCGATCGATGGCCACGGCCTCGATGTTGCCGCCGCCGATCGAACCCCAGGTTTCGGTCCGTCCCACCACGAGTTTGGCACCGGCCCGGCGGGGTGCGTGGCCGCGCACGGTCGCGACGGTCACGAGCACGCCGGGTTCCCGGCGTGCCCGCAACCGCGCGACCGCGGCCACCCAGTCCATGTCAGGCATTGCTCAAAGCGCTTGCGTCGGCGGGGACCTCGCTGCCGTCGGGGGCGCGACCGTCGTGCCGCACGCCCCCCTTGCGGGCTGCTTCGATCGCCCAGTACACCGCCTCCGGTGTCGCGGGGGAGGCGAGCTCCACGCTGATTCCGGACGGCCCGAACTCCCCGGCCGCCTGCCGCAGCGCTTCTCGTACCGAGAAGGCCAGCATCAGCGGAGGCTCACCCACCGCCTTGGACCCGTACACCGCACCCTCCTCGGTGGCGTTCTCCAGCAGCCTGACGTTGAACTCCTCGGGCATCTCCGAGAAGCTCGGCAGCTTGTAGGTGCTCGCGGCCTGGGTCAGCAGCCGACCGCGGTTGGGCCCGTCGCCGGCGTCCCACCGCAGGTCCTCGAGCGTGAGCCAGCCCGCGCCCTGCACGAAACCGCCCTCGACCTGACCGATGTCGATCATCGGGGAGAGGCTGTCGCCGACGTCGTGCACGATGTCCACCCGCCGGATCCGGTACGCGCCGGTGAAGCCGTCCACCTCCACCTCGGTCGCGGCGGCGCCGTAGGAGAAGTACTTGAACGGCGAGCCCTGGAACGTCTTCGCATCCCAGTGCAGGCCCTCGGTCCGGTAGAAACCGGCCGCCGACAACTGGACCCGCTGGAAGTACGCGGTGCGCACCAGGTCGTCCCAGGCCAGTGTCTTGTCGTTGCCGAGGACGCGTGCGACGCCCTCGACGATGCGCACGTCCGAGGCGTTCGCACCCAGTTGTGTTCCGGCCACCTGCAGCAGCCGCCCGCGCAACTGCTCGCAGGCGTTCTTGACCGCCGCACCGTTGAGGTCCGCCCCGGCACTGGCGGCGGTTGCGGAGGTGTTGGGCACCTTGTCGGTTCGCGTCGGGGCCAGCCGCACCTTGTGCAGCGGAATGCCCAGTGTGGTCGCGGCCACCTGCAGCATCTTGGTGTGCAGGCCCTGCCCCATCTCGGTGCCGCCGTGGTTGATCAGGACCGAGCCGTCCTTGTAGATCAGCACCAGGGCGCCGGCCTGGTTGAAGGCGGTGAGGTTGAACGAGATGCCGAACTTGATCCCGGTGATCGCGAGCGCCCGCTTGGTGTTCGGGTGCGCGGCATTGAAGGCCGCGATCTCGCGCTTGCGATCGGCGATGCCCGCGTCGTTCCGTACCTGCTGCCAGACGGTGGAGATCCGTTCGGGGTGGAGGACCGGCTGTCCGTACGGCGTCGATTGGCCCTGCCGGTAGAAGTTGCGCTCGCGCAACTCCATCGGATCCAGGCCGAGCAGCGGAGCGCACCGGCCCATGATGTCCTCGATCACCAGCATGCCCTGCGGTCCGCCGAAGCCGCGGAAGGCGGTGTTGGAGACCTTGTTGGTCTTGGCGATGCGACCGGCGATGCGCGCGTGGGGAATCCAGTAGGTGTTGTCGATATGGCACAGCGCGCGGGCCACCACGGGCTCGGACAGGTCCAGGCTCCAGCCGCCGTCCGCGGTCAAGGTGGCGTCCAGGGCCTGGATGCGGCCCTCGGCGTCGAAGCCGATCTTCCACGTGGCGTGGAAGCCGTGGCGCTTGCCGGACATGGTCAGATCCTGGGTCCGGTTGAGCCGTACCCGAACCGGCCGTCCGGTGAGCCTGGCGCCGAGCGCGGCGACGGCCGCGAACCCGTGCGGCTGCATCTCCTTGCCGCCGAAGCCGCCGCCCATCCGCAGGCACTGCACGGTCACCTCGTGGCTGTGCAGGCCGAGCACGTGCGCGACGATCTCCTGCGTCTCCGAGGGATGCTGGGTGCTGCTCTGGACGAACATCTGCCCGCCCTCGTCGACATGGGCCAGCGCCGCGTGCGTCTCGAGATAGAAGTGTTCCTGATCGGAGAACTGGAACTCGCCGGTGAACACGTGCGCGGAGTCGTCGAATCCGGCATCGACGTCGCCGGTCAGCATCACGGGCCGGGCGCCGTGGAAACTGTTCGCCGCGATCGCTTCCCGCAACGTGATCACGGAGGGCTGTTCGTCGAGTTCCACCTCGACGGCCGCCGCACCGAGCCGGCCCGCCTCCAGGGTCTCGGCGAGCACCCAGGCGACGGCGTGGCCGTGGAACATGACCTCGTCGGGGAACAGTGGTTCGTCGTGCTTCATACCGGCATCGTTGACGCCGGGTACGTCGGCACCGGTCAGCACGCGGACCACACCGGGCACGGCGAGCGCGGGCTCGGTGCGCAGCGCGGTGATCCTGCCGTGGGCCTTCATGACCTGGACCGGGTAGGCGTGCAGTACGTCCTTGGTGCGATGGACCAGGTCGTCGGTGTAGAGCGCGGCGCCGGTGACGTGCAGGCTGGCGCTCTCGTGTGGCATCGAAACGCCGACGACGGGCATTTCGGGGCGCTCGGACAGATGACTCATGACGACACCGCCTCGGTGGTTTGCGCGTACAGCTTCAGCAGGCTCTGACCGAGCATCGCGGAGCGGTATCCGGCGCTGGCGCGGTGATCGTCCATGGGCGTGCCCTGGGCCTGCAGTACCTGGGACGCGGCCTCGACGGTCTCCGCCGCCCACGGCTTGCCCTCCAGGGCCGCCTCGGTGGCGAGGGCTCGGATCGGGGTGGCGGCCACGCCGCCCAGGCCGATGCGTGCCTTGCGCACGATCCCGTCCTCGATGTCGAGCGCGAAAGCGACCGCCACGCTGGAGATGTCGTCGAAGCGACGTTTGGCGATCTTGTGGAAGGCCGCGACGGGCGACAGCGGCAGCGGGATGCGCACCGCGCGGATCAGCTCGCCGGGACGGCGCACGCTCTGCCGGTAGCCGGTGAAATAGTCGGAGAGGGGGACCTCGCGCTCACCGTCGGCGTCCGCGAGCACCACCGATGCCTCCAGCGCGAGCAGCACCGGCGGGCTGTCACCGATGGGGGACCCGGTACCCAGATTGCCGCCGAGGGTGGCACTGTTGCGGATGAGCCGGGATGCGAACTGCGGGAACAGCTCTGCCAGCAGCGGGATGCTGCCGTCGAGGCGGCGTTCGATCTCTGTGAGCGTCTGCGCCGCCCCGATCACGATGTGGTCGGATTCGACTCTCATCTCCCGCAGTTCGGGCAGACGATCGACCGCGATCACGCAATTCGCCCGGCGGGAACGGATGTTCACCTCCACACCCCAGTCGGTGCTTCCTGCGACGACCACCGCGTCGGTTCGCTCGCGCAGTAGCCGCAGCGCATCGGACAGGGTGCTCGGCCGCAGGAACGCGCTGTCGTCCCGGGTGTATTCGGTGGGGGCCGGTTCGGGCGGGGACTGCTCGCGACGCTGCGCCAGGGGGTCGTTCCTGGTGGGCGTACCGACGGCGAACGCGGCATCGCGAATCGGGCGGTAGCCGGTGCAGCGGCACAGGTTTCCGCTCAGCGCGTGCAGATCGAAACCGTTCGGACCGTGCTCGGTGCCGGTCCCGGTGCCGGTGCCGCCGGCCGAGTCCGGGTGGGCGCAGCGGTCGGGCCGGTAGTACTCGGAGGCCATGCTGCAGATGAATCCCGGTGTGCAGTAACCACATTGGGAACCACCGCGGACGGCCATCTCCTCCTGCACAGGGTGCAACGCGACCGGCATGCCGGACTCGCCGGCGGTGGCGAGACCTTCGGAGGTGATGACCTCCTGACCGTCGAGCGCCGCGACCGGGACCAGGCAGGCGTTGACCGCCACCCAGTCAGTGGGCTTGTTCACCCCGGGACGGGCCACCAGGACTGAACAGGCGCCGCATTCACCCTCGGCGCAGCCCTCCTTGGTGCCGGTGAGGCCACGCTCGCGAAGAAAATCGAGCACTGTGGTGTGGGGTGCAGCCGGTGAAATCGGTGTTTCTTTCCCGTTGACCGTGATCCGTGCCGCTACCACGGCGCACTCGCATTTCGGCGCGCGGTCGATGTGACTGTCCAAGTCGCCATTTCAGGAGCTTTCTCTTCCGGTGGTCGCAGCTCGATAACCCCGAGCGCGACAAATCGGCACGCAACGACGTGCCGTAGATGCTGACAGAGATGGGAAGGTGCCGGGGCCGCAATCGGGCACGCCGGGAAGGGGGCTGCTCAGCAGCCGTGTGCGACACGACCGGGAGCCCAGGCGATCTGGTGTGCGAGGCGAAGCAGTTCGGAGATGGTCGACATCCGGCTTCGCCTCCTTCCACCAGTAGCTCGCGAGTCGGTGCGGTCGAAGCTACGTTGCCGCAGGTTCATCGGTCAAGCGGATGTAGGTCGATTCCACGAACACAGACCACTTCGTGCGGCGGATATTCGTACGCGAAACCAGTGGTGTCCAGACCTGATCCGTTGGTTCACTGACCTCCACCCGGGGCCGGGTACCGGATCCAGTGGTTCAGCGTCGCTGCTGCCGCACATCGTTGGAGCCGGTGTCGCCATCACGCCCGAGCTGCTCCAGACCACCTCTTTCACGTGTGTCAGCGTCCAGATCCGCTGACAATCGATTGGCTGCTGCGCCCGGGGCAGCCCTCTTGCTCCTATGCAGACAAACAACGCGGTGCCCGGATGTGGATGACGGGACCGAGTCGGACACCGCCGGCCTCCGCATACAGAGCAGCCTTCTCACGTGCGGCAGCGACGGCGGCCGTGCGCGCCCGGGCTCGCAGCTCCTTCTTCGTGCTCACATTGAACTCGACACCTGCAACCTGGTTCGCGCCGGCCTCGACAGCATCGACGAGCACCGTCTCCAGGATGTCCAGCTCACGCAGCTCGATCACAAACGCGGCCGTGCACTCGTAGCCGAGGAACTTGCGCTCATTGCCGAAGTTCCATGAGGACTCCAGATTCAGACGCGACGGGACACAGCCGTGTCCGGGACCCCGTGGCCGCGCAGAACCTCCCGGACCTGGTTGACACTGCCCCGTGTGACCTCGAACGCCTCGCTCGCCTTCTGCCTCGTCTGCTTGACCGCCACGCGAAGCCGGGCCACATCGGGCGCGGCATCCACGCTCGCCGCACCGAACACGGATATGCCCCAGGGGGCGTTCGACACTGACGATGCTGCCGACATGATGTGGGGCGATGCCGGCGTTCTGTACTGGCTCATCCGCCCACAGGACCTGGCTGAGTGCCGCTTTGACCGAGCCATGTTCACCTGGCAGTGCAGCTGATCAGCACCACGTCGGCCAGGCCAAGAGCAGATCTTCATGCGGATCCTTGGAGAACCCTGATGACACTGGTGAACCACCAACAGGTCAACGTCGTCGTCACGGCAGTCGCCGCCGTCGGGTCGCAAATCGACGCGGCCGGCATTACGGGTTTCATCGACCAGGTCAAGCATCCGTCCTGATGGTCCAGGGATGCACCTCCTCCGCAGGTCGGCGATCACCATTCGCTGCGGCTCCACATGACGGGCATGGCCCCGACGGGTTCGAACCTGATGTGCGGCCGCAGCCCGTCCGGTGGCCTGGTCCGTCCGGAACGTCAGAGACCCCCGGAAACCTGTCGCCGGTTGTTCTGCGGGTGGCCGGCCGAGCCCCTACTCCTTGTCGGCCGCTGTCCGCGATGACGTGGCCCCGGTCTGCGCGGTGGGCCACTTGAGTTCGATCTCCAGCTCGATCTGCCCGTCGCCGACTTCGACCTCGATCTCGGTGCGGAGTTCGTCGGGAACCCGCAGGCTCAGGGTCCCGGGGCCGAGTTCCACCTGGGCATTGCCGCCGTGCCTCAGCGCCTCCGCGAGCGCGGAGAGCTGATCGGCGGCCTCAAGGCGTGACAGGGAGCTCTTCTGCTCAAACTTGAGGTCCTTCACGGATGTCTCCAATCCGCTGCGAACAGCGGGCGGGCACAGCAGGTAAGGCTCATTGTGACGCGGCGCGGCATGTCGGGCATCCCCGGGCGCGGGAGGCAGCCGGAACGCTCCGCTCCGACGGGCCGGCCAAGACCGACGGGCACCTTGTTGGTGGGACCGGACGTTCTCCGTCCGCCGCCTCGTGGTGGTGCGGGGTGGTGCACTCGGGAGTCACGAGGCCCGCTCGCCGCCGGCTCGGGCCTCCGCCGCGGGCCCCGGCCGTGGCCGGTTGAAGGCCAGGGTGACGACCTCACGCCAGTGCCCGCGTGGACCGGCCGCCGGAGGCCCCGGGCGACGCCTCGGGACCAGTACGCGCAATGCGCCCGGGCGGATGGAACAGGTGACGGGCGCAGGCATGGTCAGGGCCTCTCCGTCCACGGCGACCGGGATGGACCCCGCGTCCGATCCGATGACAACCCGGCGGGAGGTCAGTACGTTGAGGCCGACCGCCTTGGTGCCGCGGAGCGCGATATCGGCGGCCTGGGCGGCGTTGTTCACCCGGATCCCGAGGACACCGAGAACTCCGAGGTCGAGCCGGGATCTGCGGAGGCCCGTGGTCATCGGTTCGGGGGCGGCGTAGGGGTTGTTGCTGATCAGCAGCGCCTGCTGGGACTCCAGACGCGCCTCGTCCGTCACCGCGTCGAGAGTGTGACCGGTGTATCCGAGCAGGAGGTCGGGCATCGCGTTCAGTGCCGAGTGTGCCTCGGCATCCCGGTAGTCCGGGCGCTGCACGATCTCCGCGTACACACCGAACGAGGCCGTGTTGACGAAGGTGTGGCCGCCCACGAAGCCCAGGTCGACCTTGACTTCCTCCCCGTCGGCCAGCGCGTCAAGGCACCGGGCCGGGTCCTCGCGGTCCAGACCGAGATCCATGGCGAAGTGGTTCCTGGTGCCTGCGGCGACCACCAGGAACGGCAGGTCGTGCTCGGCCGCCACCTCGGCCACCCGGGCCTGAGTGCCGTCGCCGCCCGCCACCCCGAGCAGGTCCGCGCCTTCTGCCACCGCCTGACGGGCGATCGAAGCGACGTCCGTCCTGACCGACGCGTCCAGCAGCACGACCCGAGCGCCCAGCGCCTCGGCCTTCTCGACCAGGCCGAACCGGCCGACCTTCCCACCGCCGGACTTCGGGTTCATGATCAGTACCGGATGCCGGGGGAGGGAGCAGGCGACCGCCACCATGCCCTGGGGTTGTCGCGCCCCGCGCAACGCCGACCGCGCGCACACCACGGCGGCTCCCCACAGCGCGACGGCGGTCAGCGCCGCGGGCCACAGGTCCGCCCGGGCGTAGACGATCAGGACGGCCACCGGTGCGCCCGCCATGAGCAGCGCCCCGACCACCCGCACCGCCCCGTGGTGGGCCAGCATCCACCACGTACCCACGGCCGTGAGCGCCATGCCGACCACCCCGGTCACGAGGACGAGCAGACCGCCGGGGCCGCTCGCCGCCACCAACGCTGCCACTGCGCCCAGTGCGCAGGCCAAGGCCAGCCGGGCCGACAGCCGAGCGCGCGCCGGTGCGCCGGAAGGGTGCGACAGTGACATCGACCTCACGTCCTCTGGCAAGTCCTCATGCCGGCCGGGCGGCTGTTGCGGATGGATGCCGTCCACGGAGCTGAGCTGCAGCCGAGCGCCGCTGCAGCGCCGGAACCCCGTCACGCGGTGGGGCCTCGAAGGTGCGCACCGTGTCGGGCCACGGGTTCGTAGGGTGTTGTCGTACCGGTCATTCTCCTCCTTCAGGCGACTCCGGGTAGCGGACGGCTTCGAATGCCGCCTGTCGTACACCGAGACCGACTGGGACGAGATCAAGCACACCTGGGCCGTCGCCCGGCGCGGCCGCCTGGCGAAGGACCGGTACGGGGTGTGCGCCGACCGAGTCAACGACATCAACGACATCAACGACGACCAGCGTCCCGATGGCGATGGTGGGTCCAGGGACACTGCCGGCCGCGTCTACAGCGAAGAGCCCCGGCGGCGATGCGTGACGCGAAGTCGCCCTGCTCGGCGATCCGGCCGCGGTCCGGCACGATGATCCGGCCCGCGAGGCCGGCGATGGCCAGTTGCTGCCACTGGCCCCCGGAAGGGTCGCGGCCACCCCACCAGGAGCGCGCCAGACGGGTGTCCGGGCCGTGGGGCAGCCGGTCGATGACGTCGCGGGGTGTCGGCGGCCCGGCGGCGGCGAACACCACGCGTCATCCGTGCGTATGGATAGGCGCCCCCACACCGAAGGCCGCGTGACAGGACGCGTTCCGCTGCCTCTCCGCGGGTTCGGCGGTGTATGAAATTCTTGACATCGTGCGTGAATAATTTTACATTCCCCATGTCAAAAGTTATTTACATGGGAGCGGGGTGCGGACGTGGCCTTCCAGGAGAAGCGCGCGTGGATCATGGGGGTGGTCGCCATCGCCGGCTACGCGGTCTACCTGGCCGTCGTACTGGGCCGGGCCGGGAGTGGGGTGCCCCTTCCGGAGGTCGCGTACGTCGTGCCGCTGCTGTGGACGGTCGGCGGCGCGATCGCGGCGTCGATCGCCCTCAACATCGCCGCCGCGATCTCCTCGCCCGGTGAGGCCGACATCAAGGACGAGCGCGACAAGGAGATCGCCCGCCTCGGCGAGTACACCGGGCAGTCCTTCCTCGTCCTCGGCGCGGTGACCGCGCTGGCCCTCTCCATGGCGGAGGCGGACCGCTTCTGGATCTCCAACGTGATCTACCTGGGCTTCGTGCTCTCGGCGGTGCTCGCCTCCGTCGTGAAGCTCGCCGCCTACCGGTGGGGATTCCAGTCGTGGTGAGGCCGACCGGCATCACCAACCGGATCCGCGTTCTGCGCTTCGAGCACGCGGAGATGACCCAGGCAGCGCTGGCCGAGCGCATCGGTGTGACCCGCCAGACCGTCATCGCCATCGAGAAGGGCCGCTATTCGCCCTCCCTCGAAACGGCGTTCAGGATCGCCCGCGTCTTCGCGGTGCCACTCGAGCAGGTATTCCAGTACTCGGACGACGAAGGGGCGGCGCCGTGAAGGCGATCGTGCAGGACAGATACGGCTCCAGCGATGTCCTGGAGCTGCGGGACATAGAGAAGCCGAAGCCGGGCCGCGGCGAGGTGCTCATAGCCGTCCGGGCGGCCGCTCTGGACGCCGGGGTCTGGCACCTCATGAGCGGGCAGCCCCATCTGCTGCGGCTGATGGGGTACGGGTTGCGCGCACCCGACGTCCGAGTGAGGGGCCGTGAGGTTGCCGGGCGGGTGGAGACCGTCGGGGGCGGCGTGACCGGACTGCGGCCGGGGGACGAGGTGTTCGGGATCTGTGAGGGTTCCTTCGCCGAGTACGCGACCGCCTCGCAGGACAAGCTCGCCCTCAAGCCCGCCGGTCTTTCGCTGGAACAAGCGGCGGCGCTGTCCATCTCCGGGCTCACCGCGCTCCAGGCCCTGCGCGACACGGGCCGCGTCGGGCCGGGGCAGCGGGTCCTCGTCATCGGCGCCGCCGGCGGGGTCGGCACCTTCGCGGTGCAGCTGGCCAAGGCCTACGGTGCGCACGTCACCGGAGTGTGCAGCACCGCGAAGACGGAGCTGGTGCGCTCCCTCGGCGCGGACGAGACCATCGACTACACCCGCGAGGACTTCGCCGAAGGCGATGTGTCCTACGACCTCATCCTCGACACCGCCGGCAACCGCTCCCTCTCCCACCTGCGACGATCCCTGACCCCGCGCGGGACCCTCGTCATCATCGGCGGTGAGAACGGGGGCCGTTGGCTCGGCGGCATGGGCCGGGTGCTGTGGGCCGCCCTGCTGAACCCCTTCGTGCGCCACAGCCTCAAGCCGTTCATGGCCTCGGAGCTGAAGGCGGACCTCGACGTGCTCAAGCAGCACGTCGAGGACGGAACCCTGACCCCGGCGATCTGGCGCACCTGCCCCCTCGCCGGTTCGGCGGAGGCCATCGATCAGCTCCACCGGGGCGAGGTCCAGGGAAAGATCCTGATCTTGCCATGACACTGCGGCACGGGTCGGCTCGCGGCGAGCTGGTCCTGCGCGAGGGCGTGAAGGGGCGGACCGTCGGGTGCGGTCATGGTGCCGACCTCCTTCGTGACGAGACATCTCGAAGATCAGCCGGCTGCATCGTCCATGCGGCACCCGCGGGAACCCGGCACGCACTTCCGGTACGGGTGGAACCCGTACGCCACTTCCAGGAGCGGAACCCGGCCCCGCAAAACTCCACGCGCGCACCAGGACGGGATCATCACATCACCGAGCGGGCGAAGCGGAGCAGGCCGGTACGGTCCGCTGTTCGCCGAGTTCTGGCAGGAGTGCGGCGACGTGGTCGGGGTCGGGTGTGCCGGCGAGCAGGATCGCCACATGGCGCTGCCAGAACCGGTAGGCCCCGATCCGGTACCGGGCACCGGCGGTCGCGGTCTCGGACATCCGGACCAACGCCAGATGGTCCAGCAGGTAGTCGACGCGTACGCGTTGAGGAACGTGGCCAGCCGCTCGTCGGCGGATGCCCCGGGGCCCAGGGGCGGCGGCCCGCTCAGGACCGCTTCGTTCAGCACGCGCTCGCGGGCGTCCAGCAGCGCGGCCCGGTTGCGGGCGGCGTCCGTATTTCGTATCCACGGGCGAGACGCGGTCGTGGTTGCCGGGGTGGTCGATGATGCGGTGATGCGGTGATGCATACGCGGCCGAGTCCAGAGCTACTCCGCTGAGGGCAGCCGGCGTAGGGACTTCCGGCCCCGGGGTGTCAGGTTCGGGTCCTGGGCCAGCTCGTCGCGCACCGCCATTGCTGACGGATGGCCGACCTTGGCCACGAGGTGCACCGCCACCACACGCAAGGGCTCTTCCAGATCAGGGTCGCGGGCGAAGCGCAGGAGATCCTCCGCACCCCGCGGATCGCTGTGAAGCGCGACCACGTAGGCCGCGTTGATCCGCTTCAGGGCCGGACAGGCGGGATCGTCGGCGATGGCCTGCAACCGCGCGATGCCGTATGCCTCGTCGACCGCAACCACGACAAGCACCGCCTTGAACCAGAACTCGCCCCCGGCACGGGCGTCGATCCAGCTGACGAGGAGGTCGAGGCCGCGTTGCCGGCGAAGATCGATGAGCCGCCATGCGATGCCGAGCCGGGTGTCGTGGTCCAGCCCTGGATTGGACGCCAGCTCCACGATCAGGTCGAGCCCGCTCTCGTCGCCGGCGCGGACCATCGCCGTCGCCGCCGCCACCTGGCCCTGCACACTGGTCAGCCTCGGCGAGCGGGCCAGTTCTCGCAGCGCCGCCAGGCCCTCGGCCCGGCTCTCCGCGAAGGCGAGCAGCGCACTGGCCGCGTCGACCCGGGAGTCGTCGATCGCCAGGCCGGCGAGGGCCTCGGCCATCGCCACAGAGCTCGGATCCAGCTGATTCACCCCGTCGATGTCGATCGAGGCCCCGAACCAGGCCCGGCTACCGACCTTGATGTGCCGCTTGAGCTTCTCCACCGCCCGGTCCTGCACCTCGGCCGGGAGGTAGGTGCCGAGCCGTTTTTGGGCGGCGAGGAACGTGCAGCCGCTGATGCCGGCCGATGACGGCAGCTTGTCGAGATCCGCCGCGGCGGCACCGGTGAGCCGGTCGATGAGGAAGCCGAGGTAGGACGTGTTCTCACCCTCGGCAGCCGCCCACATCCGACGGCCCCAACCGCCCACGGGGCGGTAGCCGGGAGCCGGCCGCCACGGCCACTGCCGGCGCCGGTGGCTGTCGAGGACGAGCCGCAGCTCCGCCAGGCCGCGCTCGCGCGGATCACAGACAGCGCAGGCGGCCAAGAACTCCTCGTACGTGCGATGCGCGAACTCCAGCTCCTCGCCATGCTGCTGGAGCACCCCGCTGCGCCGGAAGCTTGCGATGAGCTGCTCTCTCCACCACCTCACCGGCACTCCGCTGGGCGGCTTCGTGAGATCCTCCTCCAGCAGTACGTCCAAGACCGACCGGACGGCGCTGCTCTCCCGCCGACGGGCGGCCACCCGCGCCAGCAACGTACCAAGGTCCGCGGGCGGCAGAGTGCCCAGAGCGACGACATGTTCCCTCACCGTGGGGCTGCGCCAGGCCGGTGCCCCGGTGTCGCCTTGCCTGCCCGCGTGATGCTCCGGCCGGGTATCGGTGCGCGGCGTGGTCGCCATCAGCTGGCTGATGAAGGCGTCGTAGATCTCCCCACGGGTGCTGCCCAGAGGCCGGTCGGGACGGACCCGGTACAACTGGCAGAGAATGGCGCCGATCATGGGCAGCTTGACCAGGTCGGCGAGACGTGCCTCGGCGATCGCAGCCATGAGGCCATCGACTTGATCCGGACCGAGCCATGCCGCGGCCAGCTCCCGGACGTCACCCGCCTCGAACCGCAAAAGCTCGAAATGGACGGGAGCCGCCTCCCTCAGATCGCTGTGCTCCTGCTCGGACAGGTGCCGCGTCGCGACCACGAGGCGGTGGGTCTCCCGCCGTTCTGCGACCCACCGGACCGTATCCCGCAGCACCTCCCGGCGTGCCTGTGCGTTGGTGATCTCGTCGAGGCTGTCGAGCAGGACCAGCCAGTGAGAGCCGGGCGACGGCGGGCGGGCGAAGAACTGCGCCGCGAGTGGGGCTTCGCTGAGCGAGGTGGCCGGAACGAGGACCGGAAGCGCGGCAGACCGGACTCCGTCCGACCACTGGCGGCAGACGTCGAGCTGGTGACGCCGTAAAAGCGCGGACTTGCCGCCACCGGGATCACCGAGCAGCACCACGAGCGGTCCGGTGGTGAAGACCGCGGCGCTCGCCGGCCGGGCCGTCGAACGGTCGGCAGGCCGCCCGTCGTGCCAGCTCACCACCGACTGGGCAACGTAGGGCTCCGAAGCCTCCGCGTGGCGGCAGACATCGGCGAGGTACGCCTCCAGCTGGGCGCCCTTGTCCACGAGGACCGCCTTACGACCCTGCCCGCCCCTCCGGGTCGGGGACCGATCCGCAGCCGCACGCTCGGCGTGGTTGTACGCATGGGTCTGCTGATCGCCGGTGGCCCCCAACGCCCGTGCGACAGCCCGCGCCGTCTCCGGGCTGGGCAGGACAGCCTTTTCGCCGAAGATGCCGCTCAGATGAGCGAGCGACACGTTCGCCTTCTGCCGGATCGTACGTAGCGACGGATCACCCCGCTCCTCGCGCAACCGCTTCAACAGGTTCAGCAGTTCGCGGTGGTACCCCACCGGGGGACCACCCGGTGTGGTCATTTGAGCACCCTCGCATCCATGCGGGGCAGCGTATCGGCCGCGATCGCGCTGTTCACTCAGTTCACTGAACACAGTGCGGTCTTCGTCCGTTCGGCCAGGTCAACGGCCGTTACATGGACGCGGCGTTCGGTGTCTCGTCGTGAACGCCGCCAGATCGCCTTGGCTGGAGCCCGCGGCGGATCAGCCGTCCGTTCCCTCAAGTCCCCAGGAGATGCCATGAGCCGTAAGCCGTTCACCCTGCGCCAGGCCGTCCTGTGCGGCGCCGCCGTCGCCGCCGGATCCACCGTCGGAACCGTCGCCGAGACAATCGCAAGCCACGTCCCGAGCATCGGTCCGCTCACAACCGCCGCCGTGGCGCTGTGGGTTCTCGACAAGCTCAACGCGCTCATCGACGACACCAAGCCGTAGTCGTCGATCGGCGCGGCGCCGCAACTTGGAGGACGCGGGTGCCGGTTCACGAGCAGCGCCGGCGCTCCGATCATCTGGAACAGCGGGACGGAGTACTCCCAGACGCTGTACTGGTAACCAGGGTTCCTGCCAGTGCAGTTGGCCGGTTGTGTACCCGGCTGCCAGCCGGGCTCAGGCACCGGGACCTCGTGCCTCCTGCGTCCTCACCGTCGCCTTGCACCACGCCGTCCGGGGCGACACCAGCGCGGTCACCGCCGACCGCCTTCGGGCCCTGACCATCGGACTCGCGATCCCTCACCGATCATTTACGAGGCACCCTTAGCGTGCGGTCGAGGAGGGGGAGCAGGCGGTCCCAGTGGCGCTTCAGTCCGGCGGGGTCGAAGGCGTCGGTGTCGGACATGGTGAACCCGTGGACGGTGCCGGGGTAGATCTCGGAGGTGTAGCCGACACCCACGGAGTCCAGGGCCTGGTTGAGCTCACCCAGGGCCTCGGGCGTCAGGTCGCTTTCGGCGTGGCCGAAGTGGACCTCGGCGGTGATCTCGGCGAGGGCGTCGGGCCCGTCCGCACCCACGGGACCGTGGAACGCGGCGACGGCGGCCACCTGGCCGGGGTGGGCCGCGGCGGTGCGCATCGCCAGAAGGCCGCCTATGCAGTAGCCGGTCACCGCGACCGGTCCAGCGGCGACCTCGGGCTGGGTGGTGAGGAAACTGAGGTAGGCGTCAGCATCGCTCAGTACACGGTCGGCGGTGTGTGCCTCGATCAGGGGCATCAGTTGGGCGAAGACCGCGGAGCGGACCTCTTCTCCGATGTACTCGGGAAGCTCGATCACCGGCGCCGGGCCGTGGCGGTAGAAGAGATTGGGGACGAGCACGTAATATCCGTGCCCGGCCAGTTCGCAGGCCATCTTCCGCAGGACGGGCCGGAGATGGCTCCGGGAGGCGGACGGCGGTCCTGCGGCGGCCGCACCGATCTATTCACCGGAGAACGGCAGTCCAGAGCGCCGAGTACTGTGGCGCGCTGGCACTGGAGCACTCCGTGTGCCGCCGGGCATGGGTGGGGCGGGGTCAGGGGCGGAGGTAGCTCCCCAGGTAGATGCGTGCTGCGGCCTCGCTCGTGCCCAGCGCGACCGCCACCTCCTCAATCGGTACATCGGAGGCGGCGAGCTCGTGTGCCGCGTCCCGGCCCGACCTGGCGATGACGTACCGCAGATCGGCCAAGGCCTTCAATGCGACCAACGGCTCGTCGACGGCCAAGCCGTCGAGCCGGCGGACGAGTTCGGTGAGCAGCTCGGTGAGTTCCGCAGGAAGTTGGACGGCCGCGTCCCGGATGACCGACAGGTGCGCGTCGTAGTCCGCGATCGGCCCGGACAGATCGACGTCCGCCTCGACCAGCGACTTGTGCTTCAGGAGCTCGGTCCAGTCGAGCGGATACTCGGCCATCCCCCGCCAGCCGCACGAGCAACTGCCCCGCAGGACCGCGGCCCGGGGCCGGCCGAACCGGCCGTCGTAGACGTGCCACTCCCGCGACGACGGCACATGCGAACCACTGCCCACGTCGAAATAGACCGGGCCCGGCTCACTGTCGTCAGCCAGCAACACCCCCACCGACCCCTCGTGCGCCGCCCCCAACGCCTTGAGCACCCTGTCCACGATGATCAACCCCTCCCCGAAGCATGCGATCGGGCCGGCCAGCCGGCCGGTCCACGATGTCCAGGCTGCCCCGACCGGGCCGTCCACGTAGCGGGATCCACCGAAAGCGGTACGGGCGAAGTCCCCCAACCGTCGGCG
The DNA here is from genome assembly GCF_044769045.1 of Streptomyces sp. NPDC090741. Classification (NCBI taxonomy): domain Bacteria; kingdom Bacillati; phylum Actinomycetota; class Actinomycetes; order Kitasatosporales; family Streptomycetaceae; genus Streptomyces; species Streptomyces sp. NPDC090741. The sequence continues at coordinate 950,427 of NZ_JBIVXF010000002.1, forward strand.
CGAGGCGGTAGCCGCGCGTTGCGTCACCGAGAGGAGGTGGCCGCCGCCCGCGCGGAACTTCGAACCTGTGTCTGCGTTGGGAGGCGTCGGCGGTGCGTCGTGTTCGATGTTCATGAGAAACGACAGCAAAACCCGTTTGGCGGACGAGGCGACCACTGCTACGTTTCTGGAGGCCGTGCGAGAGATCGAGGAGGTGGTACCCGTGAACGCAGTATCGACATGGGTGCTCCCCTCCGGGGTCACGGTCGGGCGATAGGCAGGTCGTCCGGGAGCGCCGTTCCAGTGCACTCCCGAAAGGCACGACCATGCATTTCACTTCCGAGCAACGCCTCGACGACGGCGTCCTCGAACGCGAATTCACCCTCGGTGACATCCCCGGCATCCTGTGGACACCCGCATCCGCATCCGTATCAGCACCGGCACCGCTAATCCTGCTCGGCCACCCTCCCCTCGGGCTGCGCAAGATGTATCCCCGACTGGTGGCCCGGGCCCGGCACTCCGCGGCGGAGGGCTTCGCCACGGCCACCATCGAGCTCCCCGGAAGCGGCGACAGGCCCCGTTGGCCGGCCGCCGAGCAGGCCCGCGCCGACCTGCGCCGGGCGATGGGGGCCGGCGAGCCGGTCAGCGACGAGATCGTCGACGCCCTCGTCCTTCCGCTGGTCGACAAGGCGGTCCCCGAATGGCAGGCCGCCCTGGACGCCCTCCTTTCGCTGCCCGAGATCGGCGGCCCGGTCGGGTACTCGGGGGGAGTGATCTCCATCGGCGTCCGGCTGGCGGTGGTCGAGCCTCGCATCTCGGCGGCCGTTCTGTTCGCCGGGAGTTTCGTGCCTCGCGCCGTGCTCGAGGAGGCCCGGCAGGTCACCATTCCACTGCACGTCCTGCTGCAGTGGGACGATGAAGGGAACGACCGGCAGGCGGCCCTGGACCTGTTCGACGCCTTCGGCTCCAAGGAGAAGTCCCTGCACGCCCATCTCGGCGGGCACACCGGCGTCCCGCAGCACGCGGGGGACGCGGCGGCCCAGTTCCTCACCCGACATCTGAAGTGAGGCCGGGCCGTCAGACCGGCAACAGACGGTAGCTGATGTCGGCCGGCATCCCGCTCATCGAGGACGGGTCCCGGCCCTCCGCAGCTCTCTACACCGTGGGCCCCTGCTGAACTCTCGGCAGGGGCCCGTGCTGCCTGAAGTCATGAACCGTTCGATTCCTGCAGAGTGTCGAGTGCTGCCCAAACTCGCGTTCTGGCTCACCAGTCGAGGAAGTCGGTGGCGGAAAGCCGTCACCCTATGGGTGGCTGTCGTCAGCTGGCCATAAGCACCTTTTTCCACATGAGGACGAAGCTGGCCCGGCCGAACATCTGGCGCTTGAGCATCTTGATCCGGTTGACGTGTCCTTGCGGCTCGGCAGCCGTTCGCTGCCCGGCCCAAAGCCAGCCCACCACCACTGCACTGGACCCGATCTGGAAAGCTGCTCGTCAATTGATAGTTGGGGCCTCACGGCGGCGGAAGCCGTGGAAGATGGGCCCGACATGACCGGAGCCCACGCAAGGATGCGCTCGTGTCCGCAGCCCGAGCGGCGGAGCGGACGGTGGCTGCGGGCTGCCGTGTTCACGCTGCTGAGCTCGGCGTTGGCGGTCGTAAGCCATCACCTGGCATCGGGGGATCCGATCGCCTGGCACCGGGTGGCGGGTGGGGCGGCGATCGCTTTCGTCCTGTCGTGGCTCGTGGCTCGGACAGCCCGCCCTTGGTGGCTCGTGGTCACGGCCACCGGAATCGCACAACTCGTCCTGCACCGCAATCTGTCCGCGCAGCAGCCGGCATGTCATGTACCCGCCGAAGGTCACGGCGCGGTACCGCACATCGCGCGCGCCGCACACCAGAGCATGTGGGCGATGGCGGCGGCCCATTGCGTGGCCGCATGCGTCATGGCTCTCCTCATGTACCGCGCCGACCGGGCGCTCAGCCGCCTGCCGGAGACGATGAGCCGATGGGCCCAGAGGGCGGTGGCGGCCGCAGCCGCGGCCGCGGCCTTCGGCGCCCTCTGCCGGCCGTGGCTCAGGCCGCACTCACACACCGGGCCCGTGCGGCACGACGGACTTGCCCCAAGTCCGTCGGCGGCAGCGATGCTCTGCCATGCAGTGGTACGTCGGGGGCCTCCTGCCGGGTGCGCAGGAGACGTTCCCCTTGATCCCGGCGGGCAGCGCCCCTGCGGGATGAAGCTCGCCCCGTACCGAGAGGCTCCTCCATCATGACCGGAACACACACCCGCCCTGGTCTTCGCACCCTGGCACTCGCGGGCCTCGGCGCCCTGGTGGCCGTCGGCGTGAGCGCCGGGCCGGCCGCCGCACACGCCGAGGTCACGGCCTCCGACCCACGCGCCCTCGCCGAGAACGTCACCCTCTCCTTCACTTCCGAGGCGGAGTCGGACAGCGCAGGCATCTCGGAGCTGCGGGTCGTACTCCCGAAGGGCATCACCCCGGAGGCAGTGACGCTGAAGGAGGCCCCCAAGGAGTGGAAACTCACGGCCACCCCCGACGGCTACACCGTCGGGGGCACTGCTCTGGCCACCGGTGTCGACGCCGAGTACAGCATCACGGTGCGCCAGCTACCCGACGAGAAGTCGCTGGCTTTCAAGACCCTCGAAACCTACGGCGATGGAAAGATCTCCCGCTGGATCGAGGTACCCACCGACGGTCAGAAGGTCGACAACCCGGCCCCCGTGCTCGAACTGAAGGCAGCGGCACCCGGGGCCAAGCCGATCGCCCCGAGTCCCTCGCAGACGCCGAGCGCCGTCCCGTCCGTGCAGCCGTCGGCGGCGGCTCCTTCTACGCCCGCCGCTGCCGCGAGCGCGGAGACAGCGAGCGGCAAGGAAGCGGGCAGCAATACCGGAGCGGTGCTCGGCGTGGTGGCGGCCGTCGTGGCGCTGGCCGCCGCCGGCACCCTCTGGTGGCTGCGCCGCAGCCGCAGCCGGGCCTGATCGAAGTGGCAGGGGCGGGGCCTGGCTTGCACGGTGCACCCGCCCCTGCCGCTTGGTACGGCCCGGGAACCAGAACCCGTGCGACGACAGGAGGCGAGGCAGGGACGGGTGGCAGGCAGGTCCGTGCCGGGGTGCCGGAGTGCCGGTATGCCGGGGTGCCGGTGTGCCCGCGTGCCGGCGCGCCCGGGGCGGGGAGTTCGGAACAGCGGGCGCAATGTACAAGGAGAACGCCCGATCCGAGACGCACGTACCCGGCTTTAGCGGAAGTTGCTCAACCGGCTCGGGTCTCTGTCCGGCAGCACTATCGTCCACATCTCGTCATCAGCCCCAACCCTGCCGGAGTCCGCCGTGTCGCTCCCGTGAGTCACACCGTCCGTCCGCCGCCTTCGCAGGATCGAGTCCCCGGTGGCGACGGCCCCCGCTCACGAACGCCACCCCGGAGACCGCCCGTCATGTACACAGGACCACCTCCTGCAAGGAAGCCGCCGACCGTCCTGATACTGGTCGGCGGCGTACTCGCCCTGATACTCGGCGGGGCCGGCCCCGCCCTCGCGCACACCGCTCTCAGCGGTTCCGATCCCGCGGACGGAACCGTCCTCGACGCACCGCCCCGCCAGGTCACGCTCACGTACACCGAGTCGGTCAGCTTTCCCGACGACGCACTCAGAGTGCTGTCCCCGGCCAACGAACGCGTGAATCCCGGGCCGGCGCGGCATGCCGACGGCAAGGGGAACACGGCCCGGGTGGAGCTGTCCGACAAGCTGCCCCAAGGCACCTACACAGTGGCCTGGCGGGTCGTCTCCGCCGACAGCCACCCGATCTCCGGCGCCTTCACCTTCTCCGTCGGCAAGCCCTCCGAGACTGCCGCCGCGGTGACGACCGGTTCGCCGGACGACACGGCAGTCGGCCGCCTCTACGGCTTCTTCCGCTACGTCGCCTACAGCGGCCTCGCCCTCCTCGTGGGCGCGGCCGCGTTCATCCTCATGTGCTGGTCCGCGGCAGCTGCGCTCCGCCCGGTACGACGGCTGCTGGTTGCCGGTTGGGCAACCCTGGCAGCATCCACCGTGGCCCTGTTCCTCCTGCGCGGCCCGTACGAGGCGGCGGACCCGCTGACGTCGGCGTTCGACCTGGCCCAGCTGGGCCGAACCGCCACCGGGAGGCCCGGGACCGCACTGCTCGTACGGCTCGCGCTGCTGCTCGCGGCCGCCGCTGTGATGCGGTGGCGTCCGCCTGTGCGACTCGCCGTCCAGGACGACGAAGCGCAACCGCCGGACCTCGATCTCCGTGTCCGCCTGACCGGGGCAGGGTTCGCCTTGGGCCTGGCGTTCACCTGGACCGCCGCCGAGCATGCCTCCGCCGGGCTCCAGGTGCCGCTCGCCGTTCCGGTCGCAGCGCTCCATCTCCTGGCCATGGGAGTCTGGTTGGGTGGCCTGGTCACGCTGGTGATCGCCTTGCGAGCCCCAGAGGCCGGCGGCCGCGGCGTCCCCGCGCCCGCGGTGAGCCGCTTCTCGACACTGGCGTTCACCGCGGTCGCCGTTCTGGTCGGCACCGGGGTGTACCAGTCCTGGCGGCAGGTCGGTTCATGGGAGGCGCTGACCACCACGTCGTACGGCAGGACCCTCATCGTGAAGGTCGCCGTCGTGGTCCTCGTGCTGTACGTGGCGTCGTACTCCCGCCGGTGGAGCGCCCGCCTGCGCCACGAACCGCCGTCGGCCGCCGAGGCATCGAGGACGCCCGACCACAATCAGGTGCGAGTGGCAGAGATGGTGGGGGCGCCCGGTTCCCCGGGGGTGACGGGCTTCAGCAGCGGGCCCGACGCCCCTGGCGCAGGCCAGGCGGGCGATGCCGCCGGGTCTCCACCCGTCGACGGGGTCGACCGGTACCGGCGCAGCCTGCGCCGCACCGTGATGGCCGAAGCCGCACTCGGCGTGGTGGTCCTGGCGATCACCACCCTGCTCACCGGCACCCAGCCCAGCCGAGCCGCGGCCGCCGAGTCGGCCTCGGTTGCCGTCGGGCAGGAGCCGCAGGTGAAGGTGGTCACGCTTCCGTTCGACATGGGGACGGCCGGCCACCGCGGCAAGATCCAGATCACCCTGGCCCCAGGACGCGTAGGCGAGAACACGGTCGAGGCCGTCGTCTACACCGACGACGGCGGCATCGCCACCGTCCCCGAGCTCCGCCTCGCCCTCACCCAGCCCGACCTGGCGATCGGCCCGCTCGATGCCAAGCTCAAGAACCAGAAGGGGTACTGGGCCGCATACGACCTGCGGCTGCCCATGCCCGGCGAGTGGACCATCGATCTCACGGTGCGCACCTCCGACATCGACCAGATCACCGTGCACGGGACCGTGCGCATCACGTAGCAACCACGGTGGCAGTGGCTGCGGCCCGTACATCTGGCCCCGCCGCCGTGCCGGCCGCGGACGCCCCGTCCCGGGGGCTCGCTCGGGGTCGTCCGTGACGGACCATGCTGCTCTACCGGCGGATCGTGAACCAGGGGGGACGGCGGTCATGGTGGAGCGCCCGGCGATGCCGGCGGCGGCGGCCCTCTCGTACAGGTCGGCCTTGGTGAGTCGCTCCAGGCCCGTCTTCTCCGGTTCTCCGGCGCGGTGCGTGTGCGCTTCTTGGCCGGTGCGGGGGTGCACTCCCGCCTCCACGCCTGGATCAGGGCCCGGGTGCCTTCGGCGTCTCCGTGAGCCGACCGGACCGCAGCGCATCAGTTGTCATGTACCGGGACGGCGTCCGACCCTCCTTCACCGCGGCTGGAGAAGGAGGGTCGCGAAGGGGAGTGAGGCAGGCTCCCAGGACGGCGAGGGCTACGGTCCGGAGCCACAACTGCGGTCCCCGCTACGAAGGCGACGGTGCCCAGGCGTACGGTCGATTGTTCGACGACAATCCGGACGACGCGGGGAGAGAGTTGCGGTGAGCGAGACAGGGAACCAGGCCCGGCAGGGCTCCGGAGGCGAGTCCCGTCGCACGGGCGCCGTCGTGTGCGCCTTCATACTCATCCTGGGCAACGTGGGGGTCGGCTACCTGGCGCTGCTGGCGTACGCGGCGCAACCGGCCGGTCCCTGGGACAGCGAGGCCGTCGCTCACTCCGGTTTCGCGGCCGGCCTGGGCTTGGTCGTGGCCGTCGTGACGGCGCTGCTGTCGTGGGTGTTCGTGAAGGCCGAGTGGCTGAGCCGATGGTGGTTCGCCGCTCCGGCGGTGCTGGCCCTTGCTGCGACCCTGCGCCTGACCCTGCTCGCGCCTGGGCTCTGACCGGGCCTTGCACGGCTTCGGGCTGACCTGGTGGCGGATCGGCGAGAGCGCGAAGGCGGCGGTGGTCTTCGGTACCAGTCTGTGGACCACCTGACCGTGCGGGCGGCAAGAAGGGCGTCCCTGGCGCCTGGCCGAACTGGACCAGCCCGGGAGAAGCGCGCTGCCGGCCAGGAGCTCCAGCCGCATGGCGGCCAGCCGCCGCTCCTCGCGCGGACCCGCCACCAGACTGGCAGAGAGGAAATGGCAGAAGCCGGAACCAATGCTGCTCATGCGTGGTCAGCCTTGTGCCGGCCCCTCACTGGTGGCGGGCGTCAACGACTCGCCACGCCCGGTTGTGCTGCCACCGCCTGGCGGAGGCCTGACGTGTACTCGTTCGCGGAGTCGCCGAGGCCGTCCACGCAAAGGCGTGCGGTGTAGCGGGCGCCCCAGCCGGTTACGCGGAACTGCTCCGAAGGGTCGGCGCGGACGCCGGGGTGGACGTCGAGGACGCCGGCGACCAGGCCTTCTACGATGGCGGGAATGAACGCGCGTACGAGGCAGGTGTGTTCTCCGTGTCCGAAGGTGGCCAGAGGCTGCCGTCGGCGGCGGAGATCGAAGGCGTCGGGCTGATCGAACACCATCTCGTCGCGGTTCGCGGAGCCGATCGCGGCCAGGACGTGTGCGCCGGCGGGCAGCCGTGTGCCGCCCAGCTCCACCGGTCGGGTGGTCACGCGTTCGACGAGCCCGAACGGCGGCATCCAGCGCAGGACTTCGTGGACGGCATCGCCGAGAAGCTCCGGGTAGTCCCGGACAAGTCCCCGCTGGTCCGGGTCGTTGAACAGCGCGATCAGGAGGCTGCCCGCCGCCCACCCCGGTTCGGGAAGGGACGGGAGGACCACGCGGATCGTCGGGAGGACCTCCGCGACGCCTCGCGGACAAGCGCTTCCAGGGGTGATGTGCCGCCACCGTGCGATCGCCGAGGTCGGGTCCGGGCCGAGGCCCTCAAACCAGGGGGTAAGCGCGGCGTCGAGCTCGTTCATGGCGGCTGCCGACACCGCGAGCTTGGCGGGGTCCCCCGGATCGAGGACGCCCAGCCACAGGTCCTGTGCCATGCGCAGCAAGGTCGTGCTGTCGACCTGGAGGCTCAGCATCCACCGGAACACCTCTGCCGCAGCGGGTTGCAGGACCTCGCCCATGAGGTCCGCTTGCCCGTGCATACCGGAGCCCCGCTCGATGACCAGCTTCCGTGCGTACTCCCGGGCCAGACCGGCCCGTTCGGGCTCGAAGAGCTCCTCGACGCTGGCGCGCATCCCTGTGTGGATGTCGCCGCTGCTCGACAGGATGTTCTCCGGTCCGTAAATCTCCGACATGGCGGACGGAAATCTGGTGGTGAAAGTCCGGCCGTGGCTCATCACCTGACGCACGTCCTGCCAGCGCGTGACGAGCCAGCAGCCGAGCGCGGGGATCTCGGCCACAGGGTGGTCACGTCGAAGCCGCTGGTAGATCGGATAGGGATCCGCGTGGAGCGCCTCCGGCGTGATCGTGTCCAGGAACGAGGTCATGCGTCCTCCCGAATTGCTTCGCAGGCAGTCTTCGTCGATTTCCAGGGACCCGGGGGGCGGGGACCGCGCGGGGTGGGCGGGGGGAACCGCCGTTGAACCGGCGGCCACCGAGCTCTTCGCGCACTGGGCGTCCACGGGGTCCGCCGAGCCGGATGGAACGACGAATCCGCCTGACGACTTACCAGCGATCCCGGAGCCGGACACCCCTGCCCACTCGGCAACGAGGTCCGCCGGCCCGGCCGCCGGCCCGGCGGGTTGCGCCCCCGGCCCGTTGCCCCGCACGTGGGGATGTGCGGGGCAACATTGCCAGGAGGCGGGCGGGTGGGCGGGTGGGCGGGCGGTTGCGGTCCGGCTGCCCACCCGCGGCTCAGCGCTGGTGGGGGATCGGGGGCCGTTCGGCGTCCTGTTCGGCAGAGCGGTCGAATGCCCCGGGGCGGGAAAGGTCGTCAAGGAGCTCGTCGATGAGTTCCTGCGTGACGTGCGGCATCACGTAGACGTGGCTGTAGTCGTGCCGGCGGCCACCGAGGTTGAGCGGCACGCAGGCGAGCGAGTACTTCTGCGTGATCTCGGCGCGGGGCTGCTGGAACCAGACACTGAGCGCGTGGTCGCCGTGGCCCACCTCGATGCCGTCCTCGGCCCAGGGCTCGCCGCGTTCCTGCAACTGCGCGCTGAGGCTCCTGAGGCGTTCCGCCGTGTACTCGGCGATCCGCAGGACCTCGGCGGCCTGCCGTACCTGCTGCTCCTCGCTGAACTGCGCGAGGTGATTCCACATGGCCAGAGAGGCGAATCCGCTGCGGGAGCCGGCGAACGTGCTGTCCGGGGAGGAGACCACCGCGGGGTCCGACGGCGGCCGCAGCTTGGATCCCGCACGGGACATGTAGATCCCGGTAGGGACGGGTGCACCGGGGTACTTGTGGCCGCTGGTGACGATCGAGGACACCTCGGGAATCCGGAAGTCGAAGACCGGGGGCGCGGTGTCGATGAGCCCGCTGTCGCGGGCCTTCTCCAGGTACGGGGCGTAGGCGCCGCCCAGTGCGCCGTCGACGTGGATCCAGTAGCCGTTGCGGACACTGACCCGCTCGGGGTCGTCGGGGTCGAAGCGCACGGTGCGGTCGACGAGCCCGTGCTTCTCGAATACCGGGCGCAGGCGCTCGCACGCGGTCTGGACGTCGTCGTAGGCGCCCTTGAAGACGCTGCCGATGTTGAAGTTCACCAGGACGGGGTGGCCCTTGGCGGCGAAGAAGTCCACGAGGGCGACCAGGGCATTGACGTCGACGGTGCCGGGTCCCTCATCGCCGCCGGTGGTCGGCACTCCTCCGAGGGGCCAGCCGTTGTAGGTCTGCATGCCGGTGTCGGCCACGTCGATCGGGCACTCACCGGGGTAGAGGCTGCCGCCCAGGTCGTAGAAGGTCGGGATGTCCAGCACGCGCATCGCCTTGATGTGCGAGTAGTGCGTCTCCTGCGAGAAGAACGCCACCGGAGCGTAGGCGTTGGGGTTGTCGTCGGGGTGCTTGGCCCGCAGGTAGCTGGTCCGGCAGCTGGCGTCGCCGGAGACCTCGTCACGCACCAGGGCATTGCCGTCGAGGTAGTCACGCGCGTTCCACATCGCGTACAGGTTGCCCTCGGTGCTGCCCATGGACAGCACGTACCCCCACCCGTCCTCGCTCCCAGGGTGGGCCGGGTCGTGGGGCAGGTGGGCGTGCCACAGGCGGGCGTAGTGCTCCAGGACCGCCCGCTCCAGCCACCGCGAGTGCAGGCTGTAGTTGCTGTCGACGAACGGGTCCCCGATGTTGTTGATGTGGTAGCCCAGGAACCGCCCGAGCGCGGCGTGGCCGTTGAGCGACAGGTTGACCTGGTAGCCCAGCAGACGCCCGCTCCGCTCGCCGAGGTACCCCTCCAGCTTGGCGAGGACCGCGATCCGCTGCTCATCGCTGTAGGCGTCGGTACCCAACCGGTAGTCGTCGTTGGCCGGCAGCGTCGCCACAGGCGTATCGGAGTGTTCGGTAATCATTCCATGTCCGATTCTGAGCAATTTTTCGAAGCGGGATTCAGGTGCTGGATCGCTACCGGACGGCAAAGGCAACGTTTCAACGGCTTCGGCAGATGCTCGTATCTGAAGAGATGAAAGCGGTCACGAGAGTTGTGCGCCCGTACGCCGTGCGGCGGGCGGCCAGCAACCCGTCACCGGGATGCTGGCCTGCGTAAACGGCGGCAGTTGCCATGTTCGACCGCCCTGTACGGGGCCTCGCGGCACACAGGATATGCGTGACAAGACGCCCCGATTGCCAGCCTGTCTACGTTCACTCTCGCTCTAGTCATTTCGAGTGAAAATGGTTTACTTTAAATGTTTCAGTAGCACCTTGGGGAGTGACGTTTCGGCAGCTCTCGGGATAGCAGCTTTACGTCATTAGAAGTGTGCTGATGGCTGAATTGGGACCTCCGGCAGACCGGCCACCGCTCCTCATCGTTCGGGGCCTCGTACGCCGCGTCTCTGCCGGTTCGATCCGCGTGACGCGGCCAGCACGTCACCATCTGGTCGGCGACGGTGTGGAGTGCTTCGCGCGGTACACCCGAAGCGGCCTGGACGGCGTGTCCTTGAACGACTGTGACCAGGAGTCGCGCGAGGGCCAGGGAGCCGGAGCCGGGAGGTGGTCCGCCGGCGTCGGAGAAGGACTCGAACCGGTCGGCCAGGCACTGCACCCCGTCCTCCCGGAGCCCGGTCAAGTATTCCTGCACCGTGGTTGAGCGCGGGTTCACCGCGAGCGCACTCTGCACGATCAGGCAGCCGTGCGGGATGTGGTCGCCTGCGACGGCGTCCACGGCGGAGTGCAGGAGAGCGCGCGCCAGCGCCTCGGTCGTCGGCTGGTCGAGGGCGGCCCGCAGATAGGAACCGGGGCCGGCCGTATAGCGTTCGACGACCTGCCGGTAGAGCGTCTCCTTGTCTCCGAACGCCGCGTAAATGCTGGGGCACTCATCCCCATGGCCGTCGTGAGGTCGGACATGACGGTGCCCTCGTGGCCGCGGCTCGCGCCTTCTGGCGAATCTGGCCGATGCGGCCGGCCCTCACCGACGTGCTCAGCAACGCCCTGCGTCGACTGTGGTCGCGCGACACCGGGCACGCCCCCGGCCGCGTTGCCACCGAGGCCCCGGGGCCTTCCGCGCTACGCACGGCGCGGGCCGCCGCCCGCCGCCGCGCGCCTACGGAGTCCTTCCCGCGTCCACCGAGATGGCGGAGGTTCGTCAGGTACTGGACGATTCGGATGTCGAGGATCGCCGCGCCCCGCGGGCCGGCCGCGTCGTGCGGCCGGCCGACGCGCGGTGTCCTGCGGGGTGTCGGCCGGGTCGGGGCGTGGGCGGGAGACTTCCGGTCATGGATGTGGAGTCGGTGGTGGTGGAGTTGTACGGGCTGCGGCTGTCGGAGTTCACCGCGGCCAGGAATGAGTACGTGGCCAAGGCGCGCAAGGCCGGGGACAAAGACCTCGCCGCCGCGATCGCGGCGCTGCGGAGGCCGACGGTCGCGGTGTGGACGGCGGGCCTGCTGGCCCGGCGCCGGCCGAAAGAGGCGCACCGCTTGGTCCAGCTCGGCGAGGAGCTTCGTACCGCGCACCGGACACTGGACCCCGGGCAGTTGCGGAAGCTGTCACGTGATCAGCACGTGGTGATCGGCGAGCTCGCGCGCACGGCACGCACTCTGGCGGCCGAGGCCGGGCAGACCGTGAGCGAGCCGGTGCTGCACGAGGTCGAGCAGATCCTCCACGCGGTCCTCGCCGATGCCGGCGTTGCCGCGCGGTGGGCGGGAGGTCGGCTGGTGCAGGCGCCGGACGTGGCGTCGGGTTTCACCGGCCTGGAGCCGCTGCCCGGCGCCGCTCCTCCTCGACGGGCACAGGCCGCTGGGCGGCCCGACGGATCCGAGTCGGAGCGCCTCCGGTCCCCGGAACCGGATGCGGACAGGCGGGCGGGGGAGGCGCGCCGTGAGCGTGTGAAGGCGGCCCGGACGGAGTTGGCCGAGACCCGGGCGGAGGCGGAGCGTCTGGAGGCGGAGCAGGCCGCCGCGCAGGAACTGCTGGACCGCGCGGCCGCAGCCGTGGCGGTGGCCGAGGAGGACGTACAGGCCGCGAAGGAGCGGCTGCAGACGGCACGTGCGGCGAGCGTGGACGCGGCCGCCCGACAGCGGGAGGCCGGGCGAGCGGCTGCGAGGGCGCGGGCGCAGGCGAAGGCCGCGGCGCGGAAGGTCGAGAAGCCCACCAGTTAGACGTCGCTTCCTGTGGCGTGCTGAACACGCGTACTGGAGGAAGGTGAAGGCCGCACGGCGGACCGTGGTACCCGCCGAACTCTTGGAACCAAAGCCGATGACGCGCGTCGAGGAACGGCTCGGTGAGGAGGTACGGCTGGTCGACAACCGTGCGTGCCGGCTCTGCCCCGTTGTCAGGCGCAGCCTGAAGGCCGGCCGCGAGCGCTGGCAGTGCGGCGAAGCCCGTGTGCCACTCCCAGACAGAACGGTGCACATCATGCCGTATCAGGTCGCGGTAAACGTGACTTTCGATCAGACGATCCAAGACATCGCGAGCCTCCCGGACGGATGAAGCCCTGCCCGCCGGTGTCGGCCCCCGGGAGCGGCCCGGCAGCCTCATCCGTACCCTTCACCCAACTGCAATGCGGGGATGAGGGCGGTGGCGGCGTCGCAGTCGTGGCAGGCGTCGGCGCCGGGCCTCATCCGGCGTCCAGGACCTCCTCGGTCCAAGGGTCCGCGCGGGAGCCCTCCGCGCGGCGACAGGTGCTCTCGTGTACCACCGACCGGCCCCGCTGGCCATGTACCAGCCGGAGTGCCCGTCCCTTCTCCGACCCACGGTGCAAAGTTGGGCCGGGCCGCAACTGGGCACGACGCGGATCATCCATCCGCTGGCTCGCACCGTCGTCTCGGTTCGGTGGACCTGTCCAAGGCGGATGGGGATCCGGCGCACCGGATGCCCTCCGACGGCTCGTACCAGTGCACCCATGCCGGGAGTTGGGTCGGCACGAAGCTCCTCGGTGCGGATGCACTCCGGCTTGAAGCCCCCGTTGATCGTCTCCATCAGGGCATCGCCATACGCGTCCCGACGCTGGGTCAGCTTGTGGTGCCGCCGTAGTTCCGCAGGACGTTCAGAGCCCTGTCGAAGGCCGAATCCTTCTTCTTGTCGAACTCTTCCTTGGCGAAGACCGGCTCAATGAGGTGCGGCGAAATGCCAGTGCCGTCGAAGGTCCTGCCCGAGCGGGTCAGAAACTCCTCGTTCGGGAGCCAGGCCGACATGCCGTTGGGGAGCTCGCGCAGCATGACGTCCGAGAAGACGCCCTGTGTGGGCTGCCCGATCCGGACCGTCTTGCCGGGCCGCTCCACGAGGGCCTGGGTGAAGGTCTCCCCGGCGCTGACGGTCGAGCCGCCGGTCAGGACGGCGACCGGCCCGGTGTAACGGGGGCCCTGGACGGGCGTGACATACGCGGGCTGGGGGCGAGTGTGCCTGGTGGGGTCGGCGGGGTCGTTGCGGGCGCGCTTGGAGTAGGCGACGTAGGGGGTGTCGGTGAGGCGCTCGGCGATGTGGATTCCCAGGGCGTCGGAGCCGCCGCCATTGATCCGCAGGTCGATGATCAGGCCCTTCAGGCGTTGGGTGCGCTCCTGGCTGAGGACCGTATCCAGCGCCCGGTCGAGCTCGGCCAGTTGGGCGGCGTAGGGGGCGCCATCGCCCGCGTACCCGCTGAACCCGGAGATCCGCAAATAGCCCTGCCCGCCGGGGAGGTCGGCGTAGGTGATCCGCCCGTTGGCGAAGTCCTGGAGGTTCCGGGCGTCCTCGAGGTCGTGCGCCACGATGAACTCCTTGACCTTGGTGTCCAACTCCTCAGTGGGCAGGACGGTGCCGGGGCGAACCTGTGCGAAGACGCGGTCGCCGTCCTGAAGGGCAACGTGGGCGTCGTAGAGAGGCCTGACCATCTCGCTGAAGATGGCGTAGAGCTCGTCCTTGGTCATCTTCGCGTGCACCTTGGGCCGGTATTGGTCGCGTAGGGCGTGCCAGTCGACGCCCTTGGCGGAAAAGAAGGGGTAGTTCTCCTCGAAGGACTGCCAGAAGACGTCAAAGGCAGCGAGCGGACCCTTGGGGGCCGGACGGGTGCAGGCCTCGGGCAACTCCGCGATCCGGATCAGGTTCCGGTCGCCGACGGAGCCGTCCACCCGCATGGACGCGCGGTCGTGGCCTCCTTGGGTGCGCACGGTGAGGACAGTGCCGTCGGGCGTGGTGTAGGTGCCGGGGCCCGTCCGCTGCGCGGTCTCGCCCTTGAGGCAGCTGACGGCGGTGGTCTGATACGCCTGGAAGGTTTCGTTCCGGATGGATAGCACTGTGCCGTAGCCGTCCATGCGCCAGATTCCGTCGGTGGTCGGCTGTTGGGCGGTGGCGGCCGGCGAGGCTCCGCCGGCGAGGGCCAGCGTGACGGCGGTGGCCGCGACAGTACGCACGATCTTGCCTCTTCTGTAGGCGCTTGCTCGGGACAAGCCCCACGGTCGCCGACACGGCGGTCTCCCGGCCATCCGGCTGCCCGGTTGTTCGGGGGTGGGGCCAGCCCCCACTACCGGCAGTATCCGGGGGGTGATCGCGTCAGTGCCCCGCGTCAACGGCGTGTGACCTCACCAATCCCGCCCCGCCCGGCCCGCACCGGCCCCCCAACAGCGAGAGGCGGGCGTCCTGGCCGCGGCTGGTGTCAAGGACTTCGGCGTGGGGAACGCGCGCCGTGTGGCGACGCTGACTGGCTGAACGACTGCAGTGTCCAGGCCGCGCGCCGCAGCGAGTGCGTCGGCGAGCTGGGTGAGATGTCCCTCGTCACTGACGCTGTCGCCGGCGCTCGACCATCAGCCAGGGCGGGACCTGCTCCGCGTTTTGGTGGGCTTCGGGGAGGAGTTCGCCCAGGTCGGCGGCGATCGCGGCCAGGTGGGGGACGGTGCGGGTGCGGCCTTGGGGCAGGAGTCTGGTGAGGTGGGTGCCGAGCCCGGCGGTGAGGATCTCGCTGTAGTCGGTCCAGGCGCACGTACCGAGCTCCAGTGCGAGTGCGCGGGCGACTTCGAGCACCTCCTCCGCCTCGCCGTCCAGGAGCAGAACACGGAGGAGGGTCATGGGGTCGGCCAGCAGCAGACCCGCCTCCGTCGCGCCCAGGGTGACCAGACCCGGATACGGAGCTTGGACGCCCTCGGCCTCGTCGGCGGGCAGGAGTACGGCCTCGCCGTCGAGAGCCCAGGTCCCGGTGTCGGGGCCACTGCTGAACGGCGCGGTCGGCTCAGCGGGGCTCGTCGACCAGCAGGGCGACACCGCCGGCATCAAGACGGGCCCCTCAGGGTGGGCAGCTCGCGTTCTGCCTCGATGGCATGGTGGGCGAGGGTGCTGCAAGGAAGCGGTCGAGGAGGCCGGCCCCGGCCGGCTCGCCGGCCGCGCTCCCGTCCGCAAGGACGCGGACCTGGACGCGCACGCCGGCCTCTACGGCCAGGTGCGCGCGTCGCTACGGCTTCGATCCCGCACGACCCGTGCAGTGGGAAGTGGAGGCGCTCAAGCCGGCTGAGCTCCAGCGCTTGGCGCTTGCTGCCGTTGAACCGTAGGGCGACGGCGACGTCCTTACCCGGCAGCTCGCCGCCCGTGAGGACGAGCAGTGCTGCGCCCTGGCCGACTTCCTCGCTGGCTGTGGCACGGCACCCGGGGCGTTGGCCTAGTTGTATTGCCCAGTGAGGTTGGGGACGCGGCTGGCGGGTGGTTTGCCTGCGAGCGCGGTGTGTCCGCGGTGGTGATTGTAGGTGTGCAGCCACTGG